>JBCCLB010000068.1:0-36548 GCA_039027095.1 Myxococcota bacterium | reverse complement strand
GCAGCTTCTTCGTGGGGGGAGCACCCCGGCGCATACAAAGCCCCCCGACGCGGCGCTCGGGTTCGACCACCGCGACGCGCGCGCCGGTACGGGCTGCCTCGAGCGCCGCTTCCAGGCCGGTGTGCCCGCTCCCGATGACCAATAAGTCGTACCGTTTCGACATCATCCCCCCTCCATTGCCCTCACGGTGTCGCGGACTTCTTCGGCGTCGTCGAGGATCTCCTCCACCTCGTCGGGATAGAGCCCAAGGATCTCCAGGCCGGGCGCCTCGGTCGTGGGCGCACATCCCTCGGGCAAAAAGACGCGCCGGGCGAGGTAGCGGGCGAGGGCGGCGACGGCCGCGGGCTCGCCGTGCTCGGGGGGCGCGATCTCTGGGTTTCGATAAAACTCCACCGCGGAGCGTACGGCGAGCGGTAGCTTCCACGTCTTGGCTACCGCCAGCCCCGCGTCGACCTCGGTCTGGTCGATGCACGCCTGGAGGAGGTCGGGGGTCAGCCCCCGCCTTTTGCCCAGCAGGTACAATACCGTCGCCTCGCCGAGGTTGTGCATGAGGCCGATGAGAAAGGCGGCCTCGACGTTGCGGCGGCTCGACCGGGCGACCCGCTTGGCGAACAGCGCCGCCCCCAGGCTGACCCGAGTGCACAGGGCGGTCTGCGCCGCGTACGCGGGAGAGGGAAATGCTGACTGCAGGCTGGCCGCGCACGCGAGCTCGGTGATCAGCTCGCTGCCGAGCCGCGCCACCGCCTGGTGAAGGGAGACGATCTGATTCACGCCGCGAAAGGAGCCGGCGTTGGCGACGCGAAGCACCCGCCCCGCCAGCGCCCGGTCGCGTTGAATGACGGCGGTGAGCTGCGCCGCGTCGACGTTGGCCCGCTGGGACAGCTCCATGAGGTGCACCGCCGCCCCGGGCACGGGGGGGAGTTGCGTCTTGCCGCGCTTGAGTCGTGATTTGACGCTGCTCGAGAGCGACGTGGCGATGGACTCCGACATCGACACCCGGAACGTCGGAACCGCCGGGAGCTTGAACCACCCCTGCCGGTTCGTGCCACCATGCGCCGCCGGTGAGGAAAGGAACGCAGGTGCTCCTGCTCGTGCTCGTCTATGTGGTGGGCGCGTGGACGGCCGCGCGGCTCGGCTGGGTGGCGGAGGACGCCTCGGGCTTCGACGCGCTCCGGGCCCGGTTCGCGCCCGCGCCTGCGACTCCATCGTCCGCCCTTCGCGATCGCACCGCCGCCTCTCTGCCGACGCGGGCCGCCGACCCTGCGGTCGTCCTTCCTCGCGCCGCCTCCTCCACCACCACCACCACCTCAGCGTCCGCGGCCGCGGCGGTGCCGCCCCCGGGAAGCTGGGACGCATGGCGCGCCAAGCTTCGGGCACGCCGGGCGGGCGCGCCGGGCCGGGTCCGGGTGCTGCAACTCGGCGACTCGGAGCTCATCGCCGACGGGCCGAGCCGGGAGGTGCGGGCGCGGCTCCAGGCGGTCTACGGGGACGGGGGGCCCGGCTTCGTCCCGATCGCGTCGCCGGTTCGCTACTACGACCACCAGCACTTCGCGCCGCGCTCCGGGCGGGGGCTCACCGCCTACCGCTTCGTCCACGGAAAGCTCGACGATGGGGACTACGGCCCCACCGGCGTCGCCTTCGTCGCGACCCCGGGGGCAGAGGCGTCGATCGACGTCCGGGATGGGCCGTCGGGTCGCTGCCACCTCCGGCTCCACTACGCCGAGGCACCCGGCGGGGGCCGGGTCGTGGTGCGCGCCGACGACCGGGAGGTCTTGGCGCGTACGACCGACGGTCCGGTTTGGCGCCACCGCACCGCTTCCGTCGACGTGCTTCCTTGTCCCCAACGGCTTTCGACCACCGTTTCCGATGGCCCAGCGCGGCTCTACGGCTTCGAGCTCGAGCACGACGGCGATGACGGGCTCGTGTGGTCGACGATGGGGGTGCTCGGCGCCCGCCTCGATCAATTCGAGCACTACGGGGTGGGGCGCCTCGAGCCGGCCTTGGCCGCGATGCGACCCGACCTCCTCGTCGTGAATTTCGGCCTCAACCGCGCCGCCGGGCCCTGGCGCCCGCCCGCCACCTACCCCGAGCGCGCCCGCGGGGTGCTGGAACGTCTTCGGGCCGCCGTGCCCCTGGCGGCCTGCCTCGTCGTCGGACCCTATCCCTGCGGCGATCCGAAGCGCGGGCTCGGCCGGGTCAGCGCCGGGGTCGGCGCGGCCCAGCGCCGCGCGGCGTCCGAGGCGGGCTGCGCCTTCATGGACCGCTTCCAGCTCGCGGGGGGGGCCTCACAGATCCTCACGTGGCGGAGCCACCGCCTGCCCATGCTCTCCGGTGACTACACCCATCTGACCCGGGCCGGGGCCACCCGCATGGGCCAAGCGATGGCCGATGTGCTTCTCGCCACCTTCGACGGCCGCCCGGTGGCGGGGACGCCGCTGTCGCTCGCCCCCGGTGCCGCGGACCGCTGATGCTGTTCCACACTCCCGTCTTCGGCTTCTTTCTCTTCGCGTGCGTGGCGGTGGCGTGGGCGCTCGCGAATCGTCCGCGCGCGCGCCTCGGGTTCTTGCTCGTGGCGAGTTACGTCTTTTACGCGGCCTGGGAGCCGCGGTTCGTGGTGCTGATGGCGGGCTGCGCCGTCCTCGACTGGGCCGGCGCGCTCGTGGTCGCGCGGCAGCCGACGGCCCGCCGTCGTGGCGTCGCGGTCGCCGTCGTGGCGGGGGTGCACCTTGGCCTCCTCGGCTTTTGGAAGTACACCGACTTCATCCTCCAGGCGCTCGAGCCTTGGCTCGCCGAGGGGGGCGCCGCCGTAGGCCCGTCGGGCATCCTTCTGCCCGTCGGGATCTCCTTCTTCACGTTTCAGGGGATCGGCTACGTCGTCGACGTCGGTCGGGGTCAGGTCCGGGCGGAGACGGCCCTCTGGCGGGTGATGTTGTTTCTCGCCTTTTTTCCTCAGCTCATCGCGGGCCCGATCGTACGCGCCGACCGCCTCCTCCCGCAGCTCGGCGGCCAGGGCCATCCCGCCCCTCGCTTGCGCCTGCCCGACGAGGACTTTTCCCGCGGCCTGTCGCTGCTGATCGTCGGGCTCCTCAAGAAGACGGTGCTCGCCGACGTGCTCGCCCGCGAGATCGTCGACCGCGTGTTCGACCTCCCGCAAATGTACACCGGACCCGAAGTGTTGGTCGCCGTCTACGGATACGCGCTGCAGATCTACGGCGACTTCTCGGGCTACAGCGACATGGCGGTGGGGATGGCCGTGATGTTCGGCATCTCCATCCCCCGTAATTTCGACCGGCCCTATCGCGCCGCCTCGCTGCAGGAGTTTTGGCGGCGTTGGCACATCACCCTGAGCCAATGGCTCCGCGATTACCTCTATATTCCCCTGGGGGGCAATCGCGGCGGCCGTTGGGCCCGCGATCGCAACCTGCTCATCACGATGGTGCTCGGGGGCCTCTGGCACGGCGCGGCGTGGACGTTCGTCGCGTGGGGCACCCTCCACGGCTTCGGCCTCGTCGTCGAGCGACGCTTCGGGCGACCGGCCCGCGCGGGGTGGCGGCGCGCGATTCGGGTACTCGTGACGTTTCACCTCGTGTGTTTCGCTTGGATCTGGTTCCGCGCGCCGTCGTTCGACCTCGGGGCCGACGTCGTCCGTCAACTGTGGACGGGGGGCTGGGACGCGGCGCCCAACCTCAACGCGACGATGGCGGTGGTGTTGGCGCTGGGCGCCCTCGAGCAGGCGTGGCCTCGCGAATGGGGTCGGAGGGTGGCCCAGGGCTTCGTCCGCGCGCCGGCCCTCGCGCAAGCGGCCGTGCTGGTGGTGGCGCTGCGTCTCGTCGCCACCCTCGACCAGGGCGGAAGCAGCCCCTTCATCTACTTTCAGTTCTGAGCCGGGCGGTCCTCAAGGACAGGAGGGCGCCGACCGTTCGCCGGAGCGTGGCCGCGCGGGCGCACTCTCGGACCTCATCATCGTCGTCGTTGTCGTCGACCCGTTCTTCCCGGAGGCCGACGACATCGTCGCGCGCGCCCCGGTCGCGGCGGGGGGGGGCGCCGTCTCGCCGGCCCGGCGTTCACCGCGGCGTCGACGGTCGCTTCGCCCTCGAGGACCTGCCGGCGTTGCCGGGGGTGGTGGCTCGGTTGCTCGAGTTGGATGCCCGTGAGCCGACGTACTTCGACGATGTGGTTGCCGTCGCGGGCGAGGACCCACCGCTGTGCGCGCGGATCATCGCCGCCGCCAACACGTGTGCATCGGCCCCCGCGGTCCCCATCGTGGCGCTGCGGCCCGCGGTCGCTCGGTTGGGGGTGACGCAGGTCTCGGGGATCGTCACGGCGGCGACCTTGACCGAGATGTTCGACGGCCGGGGCACCGGCCGACTCTGGTGGCATGCGCTGGCCGGCGCCGCGGTCGCACGGAGCATCGCCGAGCAGCTGGGGAGACCGGAGTTGGCGCCTGCGACGGCGTACCTGGCGGGTTTGTTACGGGACCTCGGCCGTTTCATCATGCTTCCCCAAGGAGCGGGGGAGGGGTTCGGCGGCGGCGTCGCCGCGGAGCGTGAGCACTTCGGCTACGATCACGCGCAGCTCGGCGGTGAGGCGTGCCGGCAGTGGGGGTTCCCCGGGATGCTCGTCGACGCGGTGCGCCACCATCACGCCCCCGACCTCGCCTCACCCCGATGGAATTCGGTCGCGGGGTGGCTCGTGCGGGTCGTGCACGTCGCCGACATCTTCGTCACCGAACACTTCTTCGACGACGCCTTCGTGGGGCTCGCTCCGGCGGGAAAGCGGCGCGCCGTCGAAGCCATCCTCGGACGCCCCCTCGGCAATCTCGCCGCCCCCGCCGTCAAGCGCCTCACCGCCCTGCGGACCGATGTGGACGGTCTCGCGGTGGCGATCGACCTCCCTCCCCGCGCGCCGGTCCCGAGGGCCGAGGAAGCCCCGGTGCGACACGCGTCCGCGCGCGCCCCGCGGCCCGTCATCGGGGGCGGCCCTTCGGACCCTCGTCACACCGCGACGCGCGCCCACGCCCCCTGACGCCACATCACCGCGAAGACGCCCGCCTGCAGCAGTCGGTAGCCGACCTGGACCGCCCAGATCCCCACCAGACCCCAACCCAGGATGGGGCCGACGAGGTAGGCGCAGGGAAGAAACACGACCCATTGAATGGCGATCCCCACCACCATGATCCGGCGGCTGTCGCCCGCCCCCAGCATCGCGTTTTGCAGCACCAACGCGATCCCGTCGAAGAAGATGGTGGCTCCCACGATCTGGAGGGGCAGCCGCCCCAGCGCGATGGTGGCGGGGTCGTCGGTGAAGACGCCGAGCAGCGCGCTCGGAGCCAGCACCATGGGCGCGCCGAGGAGCACGAGGATCCCCACCGCGATTTTGGCGACGTCCCAGCCCCACTGCATCGCGTCGTCGCGCTCGTCGCGCCCGAGCGCCTGACCGACGAGGGAGGCGGCGGCCATGCCGAGACCGATGGCCGGCAAAATGGCCACCAGGGTGAGGTTGATGAGGATGTTGGCCGCCGCGAGGGGGGTGGTGCCGACCCGGCCGACGATCCAAAAGAGCATCGTCATGCCGCCGGCAAAAAATACGGTCCGAATGCCGCTGGGGACCGAGAGCGCCAGCATCGTGCGGACGGTGCGACGGTCGGGAAGGCGGGCGAGAAAACCGGCGCCCCGCGCGTACCGCACCGCCATGATGACGTAGGCGATGCTGCCCACCCAGGTGGCGATGGCACTGCCGATCCCCGCTCCCGTCGCGCCGAGGGCGGGAAAACCGAACTTGCCGAAGATGAGGGCGTAGTTCAGTGCCAGGTTGCACACGTGCATCGTCAGCAGCGAGCGCAGGTAGAGGCGCGATAAGTTGACGCCATTGAAGTAGCCCCGAAACGAAAAGTTGAGCCCGACTGCGGTCACGGCGCAAAGGCGCGCCCGGAGGTACGGGACACCCTCGGCCACGACCTGGGGGTCGTCGTTGAGGTACGGGTAAAATGCGGGGGCGAGTGCGAAGAGGAGGACCGACAGCGGGACCCCGAGGCCGATGGCCATCAGCAGCCCGCCGTTGAGCGGCACCGCCATCTCCGCGTCGCGGCCTTCTCCAAGCCGACGCGCGGCCATGGCCTGCACGCCGGTCGAGAGCCCCATCAAGAAGGCCGACGACAGGAACGAGGCGAAGCTGCTCATCCCCACCGCGGCGAGGGCGTGTTTCCCCTGGGAGCCAACCATCGCGGTGTCGATGAGGTTCATGGCGTTCTGGGACACCATGCCCCCCATGATGGGCAGCGCGAGATCGAGGATCTTCCGGAGGCGGGGACCGAGGAGCATCAGGGAACAGGAGACCGTGGCATCGTTTGCGGGGCGGGGAAACGCGTGGGCGGGGCGAAAGTCGGCTATCATCCTCCGATGAGCGGGGCGCGCGGAGTATGGCGATGCGGGGCCAGGCGCGAAGCGAAGCGCGCGCGTTGGGTGGCGCTGGCGGCGTCGATGATGTTCCTGGGGTGTCAGGACCCGACGCAAGTGACGGTGCAGGTGTCGACGAAGGACATTGGGTGCGGCGATGGGCCGGCCGAAGTGAACTCGACGGTGTTTCGGGCGGGGTCGACGGCGGACGAGCTCGCGGCTGAAGGCGAGCGCTGGTCGAGCCTGGTGCCGACGCTGGCGTGCCAGCCGCAGACGCCCGAGGGGGCGCGGATCGGAGACATGGCGTACGTGCCCTCGGGGGCGGATGACGCCCGTTTTTCGGTGGAGGTGTTTCTGGGGCTCAACGGGAAGTCGGCGGAGGAGTGTGCCGAGAGGTGCGGGCCGGACTGCATCCGGGCGAGCCGGCGCCTGGGGTTCGTGCCCCAGCAGCAGCTCCTGGTGCGCATCGAGATGGACAGCCGGTGCAGCGGCATCTGCTGCCAAGAGGGCGAGACGTGTGAAGACGGCGAATGTGTCTCCGACGCCGCCTGTGGGGAGGGCAACTGCGGCGAGGGGGGTGCGGGCGCGGGCGGTGAAGGAGGCGACGGCGGGGGCGGGGGGGGAAGCGGCGTGGTGTCGACCCTCCAGCGGGACCTCGTCGACGTCTTGCCGGTGGGCAACACCGACGCGGTACCGTGGCTGGTGGGCAACGTGGTCGACACCGGGGACCCGACGTCGACGCAAGAGGGATTCGTCGCGCCGTGGTCCGATGCGGGCGCCAGTGTGGACGACGCCAAGGTCATCCGGTGTGCCACGTCCGGCGGCGAGGTTCGCTTCATCGCCGCGACCAGCGCCAGCGGCGTCCTGTACACCGTCGGCACCTGGACGGGCCCCGGCGACCTTACGTGTGACGGTGCGGACGCGCTGTCGCCCCTGGCGAATACCGACATCAACGCCTTCATCGTCGAGATCGCCCCCCAGCGGGCGGAGACGAAGCTTTGGGCGCTCGCCGGGTGGCGACAGGGAAGCGGGATGACCGCGACGTTGGAGATCGACGATGTCGCCGTCACCGGGACCAAGCAGGTCATCGTGGTCGGGCGCAAGGGCCCCAACTTTCTGACCCTACCAATCGGGGCTACGCCGCCGAGTGGCCTGGCGGGCGCGTTCCTCCTCGGTCAGCGGGTCGGGGCCACGGGCGGCGGCGTCCCCGCGGTGGAGACCCGCCTCCTTTCCGGGGGGGACCAACCTCAGATCGAGGACACCGCGGTGGTGACGGTCGATGGGCGCGCCCATGTGGCCGTTCTCGCGCGGAGCCATTCTCCGAATCCTCTGACGCCGGATCGCGTCACCCTGCGGGCCAGCGAAGACTTCTTCTTGCAGCAGGTCGAGGTGTCCGAAATCCCTTTCTTTGGCGACATCAGCGCCCTCCGGCTCGGTCGGGTCGACGCGCTCGGAAAAGTGCTCGTTGGCTTCAAGTACCAGGGGGAGATCACGCAGGGCTCGGGCACGCAATTCCTCAGCGGCGGTTTGGGGACGAGTTGCGGTGTCCTCGCCGTGCAGGGGCTCACGGCGCCTTCCCTCGGAAACTTCGATATTAACGCGTTCCCGCTCAACGCTTGCGATGAGGTCTTCGTGGGGCGTTCCGCGCACGGGTCCGAGTTTCAGCAAATGGTAGCGGTCCGGTCCGGAGGGTCATGGGCGCTGTCTTGGCCAAGTGTGGACAAGGATGGCCCGTCGCTCACGCTTCCCGGGAGTCTATCGCCGGTGTCGCTCTTTCAGCGAACCCCCGTGAATCAATTGTTCGTGGGTGGGAACACGATGAACTACGTCACGGCCGGTGACCTGCTGCCGTCGCCCTTCGCCCCGTGTGACGGCGACCGGGTACATCCCTGGGCCAAAGCCGAATCGAATCAACCGCTGCTCTCATGCATTGCCGCTCCGTCGAATTGACGTGGTGGGTCGGGGCCGTTGTCCCTTGCCGGCGGAGGGCGACGGTAAAGCCGAGATGCCGCAAAACTGGGATGCCGCTCGCGATGGGGTGCCCCGGTCCGAAGTCGGTTAGGCTTTCGCCATGACGATCCGTCGTAGGCGCGCTCAGCCGTCGGACCGTGGGCTCTTGGCGCTGGCGGCCGGGGTGGTCTTTCTCGGGTGCCAGGACCCGACGCAGGTGACGGTGCAGGTGTCGACGAAGGACATCGGGTGCGGCGATGGGCCGGCCGAAGTGAACTCGACGGTGTTTCGGGCGGGATCGACGGCGGACGAGCTCGCGGTTGAAGGCGAGCGCTGGTCGAGCCTGGTGCCGACGCTGGCGTGCGAGCCGCAGCCGCCCGAGGGGGCGCGGATCGGAGACATGGCGTACGTGCCGTCGGGCGCGGATGATGCGCGTTTTTCGGTGGAGGTGTTTCTGGGACTCAACGGGAAGTCGGCGGAGGCGTGTGCCGAGGAATGCGGCGAGGACTGCATCCGGGCGAGCCGGCGCCTCGGGTTCGTGCCCCAGCAGCAGCTTTTGGCGCGCATCGAAGCCGACATCCGCTGTCGCAACGTTTGCTGCAAAGAGGGGCAGACGTGCGAGGGCGGTCTATGCGTGTCCGACGATGGCTGCGGCGAAGGCAACTGCGGCGGCGGCGGCGGTGTTGGCGGCGGAGGAGAGCGGGAGCGCCAACTCGTCGGCGCCTTCCCCGTAAGCGACCTGATGGTGCCGTATCTGGTGGGCACCGTCAGAAGCGGCGTGGGAAGTGCGAAGCAAGAGAGCTTCGTCGCGGCCTGGCGCGACCGGAGGGCGCCTCTTCCCCCTGAAAACGAGTGGCGTTGTCGCTCCGAGGACGGCGACGTGCTTGTGCAGGCGGTGACTTCAAGTCCGGATGGCGTGTATCTCGTCGGTCATTGGACCGGCACGGCGCCTCTCGTGTGCGGCGGGCAGATCGCCCTGTCCCCGCTTGCGGGCACCAATACGAACGCCTTCGCCATCGGTCGCGGCGAGTCGAGGACCGAGGTCGTCCATCTGTTTGGATGGTCCGAGGACGTCGACCCCGCCAACACGACAGGTGGCTCGATACGGATTGAAGACCTGTCGTTGACTTCGCTCCTCGGGCCGCAGCAGACGGGGTCGAAGCCCCATATTGTGGTCGTCGGGTCGAGCGATGCGGTACCCTTTGTTGGCGCGCCGGGGACCTTTGGCGCAGATGGGAGCCTGCCCCCCGTGTGGGCCGCTTCGATCCCGTTGGGAGACGGTGGCGCGGTCGAGCCGCAGGGGGCATCAATTCGAGAACTCGCCGGCGAGACGGGCGAGGTGCGGCGCATGGCCACATCCGCCGTCGGAGACAACGAGGCGGTGGTGGTGGCGAGCATCGCGCCGAACGGCGACGCCGCACCGAAGTTGTTGGCGTGGCGGTTCATCGAGGCGGAAGGAAGCCAGGTCGCCGCGTCGGTGAATGAAATCTCGGGCGAAGTCTCCAACCTTTGGGTCCAGTGGTTCCAACGGCCGTCGTCGGAGCTCCGACTCTTGCTCGGCATGGTGGCGAGCGACGGTCCGGTCACGCTTCTTCCGGAAGAAGGCAATGCAGAGCCCCTGCTGACGACGGGGAAATGTGGGGTCGTTTCATTTGCAGCCAACGCCGCCGAAGTGTTCGGTGGCGCGGCCGTCGAGTTCGAGGACGACTGCGACGGGATCATCTCCACCTCGACCCCGAGCCCGTTTCAGGCCCGGGGTCCCGACGTGACCCGAAGCGACCAGGGGTGGACGGTACGGGATCCGTTCGACATCCTGCTTCCTCCTGAGGTCGTCGACGCTGTGAGCGTGTTTCGATTCGACGAACCAGGTCAGGTGTGGCTGGGAGGGACGGCGTCCGCGGACCTCAATCCGGGCCTCTCGGGCGCCACGCAGGTTCGTCGGTGCGACACGGACGACGCGGTGCATCCCTGGCCCGCCCCATCGGGTGCGTGGCCCTTTCTGCTCTGCGTCAACGGAATTTGAGCCGGTGTACGTTAGACCGCGGCGACGGAAGCGATGTCGGACTTGAGACGAGAACTGAAGGATGAGCTGACCTCCCGGGCGATGGGGACAGCCGGGCGCGACGCGGCGCGACGGGCGGTCGAAGACCTGCTGCTCAGCGACGATGAAAAGGCCGCCCGCGCGCAGGCGGAGCTCGCAACCCGGAAGCGGCGGCGCCAAAAGCTCCTGCTCTACGGCGTCATTGGAATTCTCTTGGTGGTGGGGGTCTTGGGCTTTCTCGTCAGCTATTGGCCCTATTTCTTGCTGGCGGGAGGGCTCGGCGTCGCGGGACTCTACGGGCGCCATCGCTGGCGGCAGCGAAAGGAAGCGCGCGCCCTCGCCTCGTCGGATGAGACGGAAAAAACCACCGCCGCCGTGACGGAAGATGAGGGGGCGGCGCGACGCATCGACGTGACGCCGCCGCGGCCGAAGTCTACGCGACCCGAGGCGAAGTCGAAGGCAACCGTTCGCGGTGATGGCGACCCGGGGCCGTCGGCGTCGACCGCGGCCGCAGACGCGACCGCCCGGGTGGAAGCGGCGGCAATGGAAGCCCAGGCGATCGAGGACGAGCTCGCGGCGATGAAGGCTCGTTTGCGCAACGAATGACGTCCGGACCGATGAGCGGCCATCTACACCCTCGACCACAACCGTTGATGGTGTCGCGATGCTCGCCGACAACGTCAACGATCGCCGACGACAAGCCGGCGAGGGCGAGCATCGCTCCTCAGGGCCGGTTCTATTGTCTTGGGGGTGCCTTACTTTTTGGGCCGGTCAACTCTACCGACTTGACCGACACTTAGGCCAGGATGGCCTCGTACATCCCGCGGAGGCAGGGACTCTCCCGGGTGACTTCTCGTAGGGCCGACACGAACGCGCGGGTTTTCGCCGGCACGAATCGAGACTCCGGACGCAGTGCGTAGAGGGGAAAGCTTGCGAGCGGCCGGTCCGGCATCAACGGAACGATGTCTCCCGATGCCAATCCTTCCTCGAAGGCCCACCGCGGCCCGAGATGCAGGCCGTGCCCGTTTTCGACCAAGGCGACGAGGGCGCGCACGCTATTGACGGCGAAGCGGCCCCGCATCTCGACCGAGGTTCCGTCTGCGAAGGTCAGCCGTGCCCTGCGCTGAACGCTTCCGTAGAACACGAATTCGTGGTCCCGCAGGTCCTCGACGGTCTCCGGCCGCCCTCGCGCTTCACAGTAGGCCCGTGAAGCCACCAGAACCCGAGGCACTTCTCCGAGCTTGGTCGCGACCAGGGCGGAGTCACGGAGGGAGCCGACGCGAACGGCGACATCGATCCGCTCCGCTATCAGGTCGCTGAACCGACTCCCGAGCACGAGCTCGATGTCGAGCGCATGGTGGCGGCGCGACAGCGCCGCGAGGATCGGAGCCACGAAGCGGGCGCCAAAGTCGACGGGGGCGGCGACCCGGAGGGTGCCGGCGGGGGCGTCGGCCAACCCCCGAACCCGCCCCTCCACGATGTCGAGCTGCTCGAGCAACGGGCGGACCTCGTCGTAGTACCGCTGGCCCGCGTCGGTCGGCGTCGATCGGCTCCGGCCGCGGTCGAGCAACTTGACCCCCAAGCGTGTCTCGAATTGCGCCAGGCGTCGGCTGACCGCGGACGGCTGCACGTTCAGCTCTTGGGCCACCGCGCGCAGGCTCCCGGCCTCAACCACGCGGACGAAGAGGTGAAGGTCGGAGCGGACGTCTTTGGCTTCAGTGATCGCCATGGTGTTGCCAATACAGCAACTCAGTGCTTCCGAAAATCGTTCTACTTCCGAAGAATGCAACGCTCCATGGTGAGGACATGGAAAGGAACGAACCCATGACTCAGACCGCTCGCACCCTTACCGACCGCGTCATTTTCATCACCGGCGTCTCCTCTGGCCTCGGCCGGTCCCTCGCCGCGCACCTCCTCGACCGTGGGGCACACGTTGCCGGAACCGTCCGCCGCGCCGACCAAGTGGCCGCTTTCGAAGCCCTCGCCCCGGGCCGCGCCCTCGGCGTGGTGCTCGACGTCACCGACCCCGCGGCGGTCGAGCGTGGCGTCTCCGCGGTGGTCGAACGCTTCGGCCGCATCGATGTGCTCGTCAACAACGCCGGCTTCGGCATGGTCGGCGCCGTCGAGGAGACCAGCGACGAGGAAGCGCGTCGCATCTTCGAGACCAACTTCTTCGGCAACCACCGCATGACCCGCGCCGTCCTGCCCACGATGCGCGCCCAGGGAAGCGGGCACGTGCTCTTCGCCTCGGCCGTCGGCGGCTTCACCGGGTTTCCCGGCCTGGGGGTCTACAGCGCCGCGAAGGGGGCCACGGACATCCTCGCCGAGGCGCTGCGCGGGGAGGTGGCGCCCCTCGGCATCGACGTCACCGTCCTCACCCTGGGCATCTTTCGGACCGACTTTGCGGGCCGCTCTCTGGCCCATACCGCGCGGGAGCTCGAGGCCTATGCGGAGACCCCCGCGGGCAAGTTCAGAGGGTTCATCGGCAACCTCTCGGGCAAGCAACCCAACGACCCCGAGCGCGCTGCCGCCGCCATCGCAACCCTCCTCGAGGCGGACGAACCGCCCATGCACCTCGCCCTCGGCCCCGACGCGCTCGGCGTGATGCGCAAGAAGCTCGGCGAGCTCGAAAACGACCTCAACGCCTGGGAGACCGTCTCCGCGTCGACCGCGTTTCCCAAGGACGGCGATCGCGGCCTCGCGCGATCCTCAGAAGCAGACGCCAACGAGGCGGCTCGCGTGTGAAGAGAGGAGCGTCATGAAACGTACGAACATTCTCGTGGTGGGCGCGACCGGTCGCGTCGGCGGGGCAGCTTTGCGCTTTCTCGTCGAGGCCGGTGGGGCGGAGAACCTCGCTCTCTTCGGCGGTACGCGCCGCCCCGAATCCGCCTCGGCGCTGAAGGACCTCGGCGTGACGCCGGTGGCGCTCGACCTCGACGACACGGCTTCGGTCGAAGCTGCGGTCCAGGGCATGGACCGCCTGCTGCTGTTGACCGGCTACACGGTCGAGATGTTGCGCCAGTCGAAGCGTGTCCTCGACGCCGCGACACGTGCCGGGATCGACCATGTCGTTCACATCGGTGCCTCGGGCAACCCCACGTCCGAGGTCGCGCACTGGGGTTGGCACCGCATGATCGAGGCCTACATCGAAACGGCGGGCTTCACGTGGACCCACCTGCAACCTGAGGCCTTCATGCAAAACGTCACGGGGTTCGGCTGGCTTCACGATGGCGCGCTGACCAACCTCATCGGCGAGGCTCGTTGGTGCTGGGTCGACGCCGAAGATGTAGGGGCGTTCGCCGGCGCCGCGTTGCTCGACCCTCGGCGTTGGGGGGGCGAAGTCGTGCGCCTCGGCTACGACGCCGCGACCATGGCTGGCGTCGCCAAACACGTCGGGGGGCAGATCGGCCGCGCGGTATCGCTCCGGCCACAGTCTCCCCATGACTTCTATCAGGCTGCCGTCGCGAGCGGTGCGGATCCCGTATACATGGCCTGCGTCCGGGACCAATTCCTGATGAACGCGCGCTTTGCCATCCCCGGGACGGACGAGACCTTCGACCCCGAGCGCTTCGCAAGCGCCGTGGGCCGCGTTCCGGCGACGTGGAAGGACTTCGTGGCGCGCGAGCGGGCCCAATTGGAGCGGCGCCTTGGAGATCGCGCGGGGGGGTGACCCTGGCCCGATCGCGGCTGGGAGCGCTCACCGCGAGAAGACTCGCTTGCGAAACCTCGATCGCGGCCGTTGATGCGTCATCGATGCCTTGGGTAGGCTCGCCGCATGGGGAACGGTGACCTCGATAAACGGGGCCTGGGTGAGGAAGAACCGATGGAACGCGGGCTTAAGCGGGCCTTCTCGCCGCTCGCGATGATGGCGGCCGGGCCGCCGGGGTGGGGAGCGCCGTCGCCTCCGGGGCCGCCGGGGTGGGGGACGCCACCGCCTCCGGGGAGACACGGACCTCCGGGGCCGATGCCAGGGGGCTTTGGGCCTCCGGGGGGTGGGTTCGGGCCGGGGGGTGGTGGTTTTGGGCCGCCGCCGAAACGCGGCGGGGGCAACCGGGGCGTGTGGCTCGCGCTGGGACTGCTGGTTGCGGTGGTCGGCATCGTGGCGTCGGTCGGCTACTTCGTTGTGCAGCGCGGCGGCGGCGGCGGGCTGTCCTTGAGCCGGGACGACGATGGCGCGACGGCCCGGGACAACGATGAGGACGGCGCGATCGGGTCGAAGGACGCCGTCGCGGCGCTCGAAACGCTTCTCGACGACGTCGGCGACAAGAAGATCCTCAAAGTCATGGTGTACCCGGGGTACGCCATGGTCGAGACGCTCGACGGCGACGAAACGAAGAAGTTTCAAATTCGCGGGGGGCGGGTCTCGCCGTTGGGCGACGGCATGCCGGCGCGCGGAGACGATCCGAAGGAAGACCTGTTCGCGGTCGCCGACCTCGACCTCGAGGTGTTGCCCGACATC
Organism: Myxococcota bacterium; assembly: GCA_039027095.1. Lineage (GTDB taxonomy): Bacteria > Myxococcota_A > Polyangia > Polyangiales > Polyangiaceae > JAPYTK01. Next base: position 21,703 of record JBCCLB010000068.1, on the reverse strand, counting down.
GTGGACGAGGCACGCGACCAGGTCGACGACGACGACATCACGATGGTGACGTGCGCGCGGCCGCTCGTGCTGGGGGGGCCGCCCCGATGGACGGTTCACTACGAGGGGTCGACCACGCTGATGTTCGACCTGAAGGGCAAGCTCGTCGGGGGACGAAAGGGCGGTAAAGAGATCGAGGGCATCGGCGACGATTTCTTCGCCGAGCCGGAACGGGCCCGGGCCATGCTGCTCGATCGCTTTGGGGATGACGTCGTCGTGATGTCGGTCAATCTGTATCGCTCGTACGGCGTCGCTGAGGTTCGCGACGCGACGAACTCAGATCATGTGGATCGGTTTACGTTCCGTAACGGGGCGGTGGGCAAGGGTGATCCCGTCCGCCTGAGGCACAAGGGCAACGAGTTGAACCGATGCACGACGCGCCTGGCGGACGCCGACTTCGCGCAGGTCACGAAGCTCATTGCGGACGGGGCCCGACGGGTCGACATGCCCGCCGAGAACCTGAGCCACGTCATCTTTCACGACTTCGCGTGCCAGGGACGAGGCTTCACGTTCAATGTCTACTTCCGCGACGAGCGAACCTCGGGATTCGTCGTCTACGAGGCGAGCGGTACGTTTCGTCGCATGCACAAGTGAGCCCGGCGTCGTTCACCCTCGGCGCACGAAGATCCGCGCGGTTCACCCGGACGTCAGCGCGGCCACGTCGGCGAGATCCTGGGGCCGCCCTGAAGCACGCTTGTTCGCGAGGAGGGCGTCGCGGCTGATGATGAGCACCGTGCGCCCCTCGATCGTGACGGTCGGTGCGTCGCGGACCGCTTCGTCGTACGCCACGCCACTGATCCGCTGAGCGCCTTCGACGTCGGTCCCGACGACTTCTGCGATTACGACGGCGTTCTGCAACTCGGGGTACCGCCGTTCCGTATCGACATCCTCCACCGGAGAGCTCCAAACGCGGCGAGCCCGCGGTAGACCCGCGCGGCGTTTTCGCGGGTAGGGCGCACGAAGACGTCGAGGTCCTTGGTCGCGCGCGGGTACCCATGGAAGGCGACCGCGTAGCCGCCGACCACCACGAAGTCGGCGCCGGCGAGGTCGAGCTCAACCAGCAGGTCACGGAAGTCGTGGGGGAGGTCCATCCCGTTCGTCCCAGCGCACGAAGGTCACCGGGGTCGCACGGCGCGGGTACACCGGGACCGGCTTTCCCGTCATGGCCCAGGCGGCACGCGTCAGGCGGGTGACCTCGGTCATTGCGGCGGCTCCGGAGCATGCCCCGTCGTGGCCATGACCCCAGCCCCGCACGAGCTGAACCCTCATGCGCGCACCGCGGAGCCGGGCCCGCTCGGCCCGCGCCGTGGCCTCTCTAGGTATCGCGTCCGTTTCTTCACCCATCTCTAATGGCCCGAAGGTAGCACGGACCTGAGCGCCCCGGTGTCGGTCACCCCGACGACACCGCGTCGGGTGGCATGGCGGCGCGGAGGGTTTCGAGCTGCGACCAAAAGGTGGGAAACGACTTGCTGACGCATTCGGGGTGGGCCACGCGCAGCGGCACGCGGAGGCCCACGAGTCCGAACGCCATCGCCATGCGGTGGTCGTGGTCGGGGTCGAGCGTCACCGGAACGTCCGAGGTCGACCGGAGGCGCGCTTTCGGCGACGTGGGCTCGATGCGCAGGCCGTCGTCTCGAGTCGCGATGACAAACCCGAGCCGGGACAGTTGCGTGGCGAGGACGGCCACCCGGTCGCTTTCTTTGATGCGCGTGTGGGCGGCACCTTCGATCACCACGGGGCAGGGGGCGAAGACGGCCGCCGCGGTGAGGGGGGCGATGAGGTCGGGCGCGTCGGTGAGGTCGAAAGACAATGGCGGGTCGCCCGTCTGGGCGGCTCGGAGCCGGGTCATCATCGCTCCGAACGCGGCGTCGCCCTGGAGCGAGTCAGCGGGGGGGAGCAGCCCGGGCACGGTGACGTCGCGCCCGGCGATGAGGCCACCGGCGAGGAGAAACGCCGCGCCGCTCCAGTCGGGCTCGACCGTGTGCTCGGTCGCGGGGTAGGGCCCGGACGGCGGCACGGTGAGCGTGGGCCCATGGCCGGGGTCGCTCCAGGTCGGCTCGGGCCCCCCCGCGCGGCGCATCATGGCCCGGGTCATGTCGAGGTAGGGGCGGCTGACCACGGCGCCGGTGAGTCGAAGCTCCAGGCCCCGTGGCAGCAGTGGTGCCACCATCATGAGGCCGCTCGCGTATTGGCTCGAGAGGCTCCCGTCGAGCGCCAGCGTGGCCTCGGGCGAACCCTTTCGATCCGGTGCGGTCAGGGCCACCGGAGGACAGCCCGGGGTGGCGTCGTAGGCGGCGTCGACCCCGAGGTGGGCGAGCGCGTCGACGAGAGGTCCGAGGGGGCGTCGGCGCATGTGGGCGTCGCCGTCGAGGCGGAGGCTGCCGGAGCCGAGCAGGAGCGACCAGCACGCTCCGAAGCGGACCGCGGTGCCGGCATTGCCGAGGAAGACCGCCGCGGCCGGTGGTACCAGGGGTCGCGGCGGCGGGATGACCTGCCACGTCGCGTCGCCCTGATGGACCGCCCCCCCGAGGGCTCGGATGAGCTCGCTGAGGTAGCGTGCGTCGTCGCAATCGAGAGGCCCTCGAATCCGGCCCGGGCCTCCGGCGAGCGCCGCCAGCACCAGCGCCCGTTGGGTCATGCTCTTCGAGGCCGGAGCGGATAGCTCTAAAGTTGGCTTCATGGCGCCTTTGCCCTCAGAGCCCGGCTGCGATGTTGACCGGTTCGTCGGGGTCGGCGGGGAGACGGCGCACGGCGGCGCGGATCACCTCGGCGCCGGCGCCAGGGACGGGCGCATTCTCGCTCAGGTAGCGCTTGAAGGCGCGGGTGCCGCGCTGGCCCGTGAACAGCGTCAACAAGTGTCGTGAGACGGCATGCAGTCGCCCGCCGCGCTCGCCGACCCACCACGCCGCGTAGTCGGCCATGCGGGCGAGCACTTCGTGCCGCGTGGGGGGCGTCCAGGTGGTGTCGCCGAAGATCTGCTCGTCGGCCTCGGCGAAGAGGTACGGGGTCTCGTAGGCGGCGCGGCCGATCATCACCGCGTCGACGGCGGCGAGCTGGCTCGTGGCGGCGTCGAGGGTTTTGATGCCGCCATTGATCTCGACGAACAGGTCGGGGCGCGCTTGCTTTAGGCGGTGCACGTCGCCGTAACGAAGCGGAGGCACGTTGCGGTTCTGCTTGGGGCTCAACCCGTCGAGCCACGCCTTCCGCGCGTGCACCGTGAAGCGGTCGGCGCCGGCTGCGGCCACGATGTCGACGAACCGCAGCATGTCCTCGTAGCGGTCGAGGTCGTCGAAGCCGATCCGGTGCTTCACCGTGACCGGGATCCGCACCCGCGACCGCATCGCGGCGACGCATTCGGCCACCCGCTCGGGTCGGCCCATGAGGCACACCCCGAATTGCCCGCGCTGCACGCGGGCGCTCGGGCAGCCGACGTTGATGTTGATCTCGTTGTAGCCCCAGTCCTCGCCCATCTGCGCACACTCGGCCATGGCGTCGGGGTCGTCGCCGCCGAGCTGGAGGGCGATGGGGTGCTCGGCTTCGGAGAAGTCGAGGTGGTGGGCGCGGTCGCCGTGGCGTAGCGCGCCGGTGGTGATCATCTCCGAGTAGAGCAGCGTGCGCCGGGTCAAAAGCCTCAGGAAGAACCGGAAGTGCCGGTCGCTCCGGTCCATCATTGGGGCGATGCTCAGCGGCATCGGACCCGCGCGGCGCGTCCCCGGGGCGCTTGGAGCGGGAGCTGAAGCCAGAGCCATGGCCTCTGCATGGCCGACGGTGTCCGCCGTCGTCAAGAGCCGCGCCCCGTTTCGGAGGCGAGCGCCAACGCCGAGGCGGGCACGTCGCAATCGAAGAACCAGCCGATTTGCGCGGCGCCTTGCGCCCGCCACATGGCCTCGGGTTCGAGGTAAGACGCGCCCGCGGCTTTGGCCTGGCGGTAGAGCAACGTGTCGGCCGACGTCGCCGCGTCGCCGCCGAGGGCGAGGTCGAACACCAGGCGCGCCGGTAAGCGCGTACCGTCATCGGGCCAGGGTGAGGTGGCGGCGCCGCGCAGCGGGGTCGCATTGATCAGCAGCGCAAGCTCGGTCGCCGTGCGCTCGGCCCACGGTACCGCCGTCACCGCGCCCGCGGGCGCCCAGCGCGCTGCCAGCCGAGCCGCGGCATCGAAGCGACGGGCGCTCACCGCCACCGTGAGCCCGAGCTGACGCGCCGCTTCGACGGCGGCCGCCGCCGCTCCGCCCGCACCCATCACCAATGCCCGCGCCCCCGGCGCCACCCGATCCGTCAGCGGCTCCGTCACCCCCACCACGTCGGTATTGGTGGCCTCCCAGCCGGTGCCGTCGCGCCAGCGTAGGGAGTTCGCGACCCCGAGCGCCACCACCGCGGGGTCCTGTCGCGCCGCCCGCGCCGCCGCTTCGGCTTTGAGGGGCATGGTGACGCTGAGCCCGACCGCGCCGACCTCCCGGAGCAATGGCAGCGCGCGGTCGAGATCGGTGGTGATGACGGGAAGGTAACTCCGGGCCGACAGGCCGAGACGAGCAAACAGCGGCGGATACACGCGTGGACCGGGCGACGCGAGCACCTGGGGACCGCCGACGAGCGCCGCGAACGGGGCGTCGGCGGCGTGGGGGAGGCCCTGGTGGTGGGCGGCGGCGACGTCGTATTGCCCGGGCGCGGTAGCCCGGCCCGCGTCGGCCGCGACGTACGTCCACACGGAGCCGAAGCTTCGGTAGCGCGCCCGCGACAAGAGCCCCGCTGGGCCCATGCCGATGAGCACCGCGTCGCCTCCGATGGCCTCTCGGACCCGGCGCAAGGCATCGAGATGGGCGGCATCGGAGACCGCCACCGCGAGCTTGGTCACCGCGCCCCGGCGGGCGGCGAGGGCGCGGGCGACGGCGACGAGTGACGCGGGGTCGTCGGTCGGCGTGAAGCGATGGTGGGAGCGCACGAGCCGCGCCGGGTCGAGGGTGCCGACCGCGTCGTCGGGCACGTCGCCCTCCACGTCGACGTAGCGCACGCCGGCGGCGGCCCCCCGGAGCAGCAGCGCGAGGCGGGTGGCCTCGTCGCCGGCGTAGCGACCCCCCTCGCGCACGGGCCGACAACACAGGAGCACCCGCGGAGCGTGGCGGGCGAGGAGCGCCCAAACCGCGTCGAAGCCGTTCGCGTCGAGGTGGTCGAGGCGCACCTCGTGAACGCCGTCCACGCTCTCGAGCCGGGCCGCGAGCGCCTCGACGGTGGTCTCGGCGCCAGTCGTGCACAGCATGGCTAACGCCCCCAGGCCTCGCGCAGCTCGTCTGGAGCGACGGCCTGGGTGAAGGCCCCCCCCTCGTCGGGGGCGATGGAGCCGAGGCGCGAGGGCAGGGCGCAGTGGATCACGCCGTCTCGGTTCTTCTTGTCGCGGGCGAAAAAGGGCGCCGCGTGCTCAAACCCACACGGTGGCCGGATGGGGAGGCCGAGTCGGGTCAAGAGCGCGACCAACCGCACCAGGTCGCCCTCGGGGAGTCGGCCGCGCGCCAGCGCCACTCGGCCCTCGACCACCATCCCCACCGCGACCGCGTGGCCGTGGGCGACGGCGTGGTCGCTCGCGTGCTCGAGCGCGTGGGCCACGGTGTGGCCAAAGTTGAGGATCTTGCGTAGGCCCTGCTCCCGAGGGTCGTCGGCCACCACCGCCGCCTTGATCGCGACGCAATTCGCGATGACGTCGGCGGGGGGTCTCAGGGTCGTCGCTCCTCCGTTGGCGGCCCACGCCTCGAGGGAGGCGAACAGCGCCGCGTCGCGAATGACCGCGTGTTTGATGGCCTCGGCGAGCCCGTTGCGAAGCTCTTCGGGGGGCAGCTGGCCGAGGGCGCTGGTGTCGAGGAGGACGGCGCGGGGGTGGTGAAACGCACCGACGAGGTTCTTGCCGTCGGGGGTGTTGACGCCGGTCTTGCCTCCCACCGCCGCGTCGATCTGGGCGAGCAGGGTGGTGGCGATGAAGACGTGATCGATCCCCCGCATGAAGGTCGCCGCGACATATCCCGCCACGTCGAGGACCACGCCGCCGCCGAGGCCGACCACCACGGCGTGCCGGTCGAGGTGCGCCCGGAACATCGCATCCTCCAGCGATTCTTTCGTGGCCCGGGTCTTGTGCCCCTCGCCGGGCGCGAAGCTGAGCTTCAGCACCTCCACCCCGCGCGCCTGGAGGTCGTCGGCGACCGCGTCTCCGAACATGCCCAGCGTGTGGTCGTCACCGATCAACGCCGCGCGCCGCCACCCCGGCTGCCACACCTCGCTGAGCCCCGCGGTGATGTCTCGCCCGCAGAGGACCGGGTAGCGGGCCCCGCCGCCGGCGCCGCCGGGGTCGACTTCCAAGATGCGCTCCATCACCCCAGTGTAGTGCGTTCGGAGCGGCGCGGTGCGGGTGGGTGTACACCTCGCTCCGTGCCCTCCGAATCGATGAGCGACGACGATCTCGCGGGACGGATCACCCGCGTCACCTCGGTCGACGCGGCGCCGCTGGCGGACTTTCGCAACCTCCGCGATCGCGAAGTCGCCCGCGCGCGGGGCGCCTTCATCGCCGAGAGCGAGGTCGTCCTCAGGGTGTTGGTGGCGCAACGTCGCCACTGGGACGTGCGGGCGGTGCTGCTCGCCGAGCGGCGCCTCGACAAGCTCAGGGACGTCCTCGTCGACCTCCCGCCCGACGTGCCCGTTTTCGTCGCCCCGACGGAGGCGCTCCACTGCGTGGTGGGCTTTCACCTTCACCGCGGCGTGCTGGCGTCGGTCACGCGTCCGCCGGTGCCGACGCCGGAAGTGGTCTTGGACGGCTTCGGACCAGGGGCGCCCCGGCGGGTCGTGGTGCTCGAAGGGCTGACCAACCACGACAACGTCGGGGGGGTGTTTCGCAACGCAGCCGCCTTCGGGGCCGATGCGGTGTTGTTCGACCCCGCCACCTGCGACCCGCTGTACCGCAAGGCGATCCGGGTCAGCGTCGGGGGCACCCTCGTGGTGCCGTTCGCGCGGGGACCGAGCTCGGCCCATCACCTCGACGTGCTCCAGCGGGCGGGCTTTCACTGCTTTGCCTTGAGCCCGCGCGCCGACGCGATGGACCTCCGCGCCCTCGGCGACGAGGACGTGCCCGAGCGCATGGCCTTGCTGCTGGGCACGGAGGGGGCGGGGTTGCGGCCCGAGACGATGACGCGCGCCGACGCCATCGTTCGCATCGACATCGCGCCGGGGTTCGACAGCCTCAACGTCGCCACCGCGAGTGGGATCGCCCTTCACGCCCTTCGTAGGGGCACGAAATGAGGGGGCCCACGACCCCCGCGGGATCGATCCGCCATCCGCCCCTGAATTGACGGCAAGCAACACGAGGGGTTGTGCTAGGTTCGCCGAGTTGACGCCGTGCGGCATTCGGCGCGTCGCGACCCCAGCGGGAGGGCGGCGCCGTCGGGCTCGCGGGTCCCCACATCCACTGCGCGCGGGCGGAACGGGTTCCGGCCTCGACCGCCCCGCTCCCACCTCCGGCGACGCAACCAAGGAGCAACCGTGAACTCGGCCAAAATCACGCTCAACATCGATGGCAACGAAAAATCGCTCGACCTGCCCGTGGTGGTCGGTTCGGAAGGCGAAGTCGGCGTCGACATCACGTCGCTGCGCAAAGAGACGGGCGCGGTGGCGCTCGATCCCGGGTTCGGCAACACGGGATCCTGCAAGAGCGCGATCACGTACATCGACGGCGAAAACGGGATCCTCCGCTACCGCGGCATTCCCATCGAACAGCTCGGCGAGAACTCGAGCTTCGTCGAGACCTCCTACCTGCTCATCAACGGTCGGCTGCCCAACAAGTCGGAGCTGGAGGCGTACTCGCACAAGCTCACGATGCACTCGCTCATCCACGAAGACATGAAGCATTTCTTCGATGGGTACCCGCCGAGCGCGCACCCGATGGCGATCCTGTCGGCCATGGTGTGCTCGCTCTCGAGCTACTACCCCGAGACCCTCGATGTCTCGAACACCGAGCTGTTCGACCTCACCGCGGCCCGGTTGCTCTCGAAGGTCCGCACCATCGCCGCCTTCTCGTACAAGAAGTCGATCGGCCAGCCGGCGATGTATCCGCGCAACAGCCTCAGCTACTGCGCCAACCTCCTCCACATGATGTTCGCGGTCCCGGCCGAGCGGTACGAGCCCGACGAAGACGTGGTGAAGATTCTCAATCTTCTGCTCATCCTGCACGCCGACCACGAGCAAAACTGCTCGACGGCGACGGTCCGGATCGTCGGTAGCGGCCAGGCCAATCTGTTCGCGTCGGTGGCGGCCGGGATCTGTGCGCTGTGGGGCCCCCGTCACGGCGGCGCGAACCAAGAAGTCATCCACATGCTGGAGAAGATTCACGCCGGCGGCGGAGACACGAAGAAGTTCGTCCAGCTCGCCAAGGATCGCACTTCGGGTTTTCGGCTCATGGGCTTCGGCCACCGGGTTTACAAGAACTACGACCCCCGCGCGCGGCTCATCAAGAAGCAGGCGGACCTGGTGCTGAAGAAGCTCAACATCAAGGACCCGCTGCTCGACATCGCCAAGGCCCTCGAGGAAGAGGCCCTAGAGGATTCCTACTTCAAGGAGCGCAACCTCTACCCCAACGTCGACTTCTACAGCGGCATCATCTACCGCGCCCTCGGCTTCCCCACCAACGTGTTCACGGTGCTGTTCGCCCTCGGTCGGCTTCCCGGGTGGATCGCCCAGTGGAAAGAGATGAACGAAGATCCCAAGGGACGGATCGGGCGCCCGCGCCAGATCTACACGGGCAACGTCGAAACGCAGTACGTCCCGATCGAAGAACGCGGCTGAGTGACGCGCGCCGCCGCGTGGGGTCGCGAGATGGCGGTCACCCGGTTCGCCGTGCTGGCCGTCGCGGCGCTCGCCGCATGTGAGCCGTCGCCGCCCGCCCGAACCACGGCGACCCCGCCGCCCGCCGGCACGGCGTCAGCGTCGGGCACCGCGTCAGCGTCGGGCACCGCGCGCGGGTCGGCCTCTTCTTCAGAGGTAGCTACCGCCCCTTCGGGCGCCACTCCGCGGGCGACCACCGGTGCTCCGCTGCCGCCGCCGCTGGCCTACGGGGGCGCCGGCGCGGCCATCGGGCCCCGGGGCATGGTCGCGAGTGAGAGCGACGAGGCGACGCGGGCGGGGGTCGAGGTGCTCGCGGCTGGCGGCAACGCGGTCGATGCGGCCATCGCCGTCGCGTACGCGTTGAGCGTCACCCACCATGCCGCGGGCAGCCTCGGAGGCGGCGGATTCATGATCGTGCACGGCCCCGACGACGGGACGCGGGTGGCCATCGATTACCGCGAGGCGGCGCCGGCGGCGGCCACCCCCGAGCGCAATGCCGAGCAGCTCGCGGCGGGCGCGCACGGATATCTGTCGGCGGCGGTCCCGGGGGTGGTGGCGGGGCTCGAGCTCGCTCGCGAGCGGTACGGCACGCTCCCGCGAGAAACGCTGGTGGCGCCCGCCCTGCGCCTCGCCCGCGACGGCCATGCCTACGGCGCCCGCCCCGCCCAGGTGCTCGCGTGGTTTTGGGACAAGCTGAAGGACCGTACCCTGCGGCAGACCCTCGGCCGTCGGGGTCGGCCGTTGACCCGCGGGGCGCGGCTGCGGCAGCCCGAGCTCGCGCAGACCCTCGCGGCGATCGCGGCGCGCGGGCGGGCCGGCTTCTACGAGGGGGAGGTCGCCACCGCCATCGAAGCGGCGATGCGCCGCGGCGGCGGACTCGTGACCGCCGACGACCTGCGCGGCTACGAAGCGAAGGTCCGCCCGCCCTTAACCTTCGACTACCGAGGCTTCGAGGTGATGACCATGCCGCCGCCGTCGATGGGCGGGGTGGCGCTTTACGCCATCACTCAGCACCTGGCCGCGCACCCGACGACGCCGCCGGCGGCGAGCGCGGCGGGGCACCACCTCTTCATCGAAGCGGCGCGCCGGGCCTACGCCGATCGCCGGTCCATCGGGGCCGATCCCGACGATCCCGCGTCGGCGGCGACGCTGGCTTCGCGGCGGGCTCAGCTCTTCAATCCGGCCTACTTCTCTGTTTACGAGCCGCCGATCGAGGTGGGGGCGGCGACACCGTCGTCGGCCCTCGTCCCGCTGGCGAAGCGCGACCCGGCGCCGCGGGAGTCGGAGGACACGACCCACTTCTCCGTGATCGATGGCGCGGGCATGGCGGTGAGCTGCACCACGACCACGTCGGCGGCGTTTGGGGCTTGGGTCATGGTGCCGGGCACCGGCGTCATCCTCAGCAACGTGATGGGGGCCTTTTCCCCGCAGGGGGTCAACGCGCTCGCCCCGGGCAAGCGGCCCGCGAGCTCGATGTCGCCCACCGTCATCACCCGCGGGGGCCGCGCTGTCGCCGCCATCGGTTCCCCCGGCGGCGACACCATCCCCAACTCGGTGGCTCAGGTTCTCCGCCAGCTCATCGACGGGGGCATGACCATCGACGCGGCGATCGAAGCGCCGCGAATCCACCACCAGTACCAACCGGACCGTATTCGGGCCGAGGCGAAACGCGCCCTGCCGGCCTCGGTGCTCGCCACCCTGCGGAAGTGGGGCCACACCGTGCAACCGAGCCCCCTCGGGCTCGGTGACGTCAACGGGATCACCTTCGACCCCGAGACGGGCCTCGCCTATGGCTTCGCCGACACCCGGAAGGGCGGCTTGGCCTTCGGCCCGGAGCCGAGCCCCGGCCTTTCCCCGGCCGACGACGGGGCGCCGGCTCCGTCGAAGCCGACGCCTCCTTCCCCGAGGCCGCCAGTGCCTTGACGGAAGCGTCGGCAACGCTGACGCAAAACCGGCTCTGGCCATTGAAATCGGCCTCTGCGGGGGCGTGGTGACGCGGCGAGGGTTGGCATTGCGGGTGCAAACGAGGCGCGTATGCCGACGACGCGACCCGAGCCGCCCCTGGTCTCTCTCATCATGCCGACCTTCGACCGCCCCGAGTGGCTCGCGCGATCACTGGGGAGCGCGCTCGCCCAGACCCACGAGCGGCTGGAGGTCATCGTGGTCAACGACGGCGGGGCCGACGTCAGCGACGTGATCGCGCGCGTCGACCGCGCGGGCCGGGTCACGTCGATCCGGTGCCCCCAGCGCCGAGGTCCGTCGGGGGCACGCAACGTGGGCTTGGCCCTCGCGCGCGGCGACTACCTCGGATTTCTCGACGACGACGACACCCTCGACCCGCACCACGTGGCGACGCTGGTGGCCGAGCTCGGGCGAGGCGCCCACGAGGTGGCGTACGCAAGCACCCGCCGCATCGTGCAGGAGCGGCGTGGCGATACGTGGGTGACCCTCGGGGTCGAAGACCCGGTCCCCGACTGGGCGCGGGCGCACGCACCGGACGAGCTGCTGGTCCACAACCCGTTGCCGATCTTGGCGCCGCTCTTCTCCCGACGGGTTTACGAGACCATCGGGGGCTTCGACGAGACCCTCCCCGTGCTCGAGGACTGGGAGTTGTGGATCCGCATGAGCCGGCAATTTCCCATGGTCCACGTTCCCGTGGTGACGAGCACGGTGCACGTCCGCGCCGATGGCATCACCCACACCCGACGGCGCGACTTCTTCACCTCCGCCCAGCGGATCTTCGCACGCTACCCGGGGCCGCGGCCCGAGATCGCGCAGGCCCAGGCCCAGCTCGTGGCCGGGCACCGCCGCCACCTGGAGCGGCCGCCCGCGGCGTCCGTCATCGTCGCCGCGCATCCAGGGCAAGACCCGGCCGACGTCGACGCGTGCGTCACCGCGATCCTCGAGCGGACGCGGGGCGCCACGTTCGAGCTGCTCGTCGCGGCTCCTTTCGCGCCGCCACGTGATTACGAGGCGCCGCAGCTGAACTGGCACCACACCGAGCGGGCCGAGACCCCGGCGGTGGCGGTCGACGCCCTGGTGGAGATCGCGGCCGCTCCCTTCGCGGCGGTGGTCGACGCGCGGGCCCGGGTGCGGCTCGGGTGGCTTGCACCCCTGCTCTCCGCCGCCGAGGCCGGGGCGGTCGCGGTCGGGGGCCAAAGCATCGACCCCGCCTCCGGCACCCTCCTGCACGTCGGGTTGGAGGTGGGGCAGGGGGGCACCCGGCTGCGGGCGCCGTTTGCGGGGGGCGGGCCCCATCAGACCACCGCCGACGACGCGACCGGCCTCGCCGCCGTCGCGGGCGGGGTGACGCTCTTCAACCGCGCGGCGTGGTCGCAGGCGGGGGGGCTCAGCGGGACCGGCCCGCTCGCCGGCAGGCTCACCGATGCGCTCGCGACGCTGTGCTTTGCGATGGCGGGTCCCGTCGCGTTCGCCCCTGCAAGCCAATGCAGTTGGGCGGTGCGGCCGGCCTTCGACCCCGAGGCGCTGCTCGCCCGCTACCGCGCCCCCGCCGGGGCGCAGTCCGATGACGAGGTCGCGACGGCGCGGCAGCTCGCGCGAGAGACCCGCATGGACGAAGCGCGTGCGATTCTCGACCGGCGACTCACCACGACGCCGACCGACGGGGAAGCGCTTCTGGTCCGGGCTCTGGTCGGGGCCCACCAGGGTCGGCGCGACGAGGCCTTTCGGGACCTACGGGCGGCCCGGGCGGCTGGGGCGGAGCGGTTTGCCACCACCATGGGTGAGCTGATGCTGCTCGTCGCCGAGGGGCGGCACCAGGAGGCGGCACCGCTGTCCCTCGCCGCGCTCGACCGGTATCCGCTGGAACCTGAGGCGCTTCACTTCGCGTTCGCCACCGGCCTCGCCACGGGGGAGACCGCACCGGTCGCCGAGCGATTCGAGCGTTACCTCACGCACCGCCCCGACGATGCCCACGCACGCTTCAGCCTCGCGAGCCTCTACGTAGGGGCGGGCGAGTTCCTCCGGGCGCGCACCCACACCGAGGCGTTGGCGGCGCGGGCGCCGAATTACCCCGACCTCCACGTGCTCCGTGAGCGCCTCGAGACCGCCACCCCCACCCGAGCCCCGGCAGCCCTTTCCCCCGCGGCAGCCCTCACCTCCGGGGCCCTCAACCCCGCGGCAGCCCTCACCCCAGCGGCAGAGTAGACCGATGGCCGCCTCTTCGTCGCCTACCGGATCATTCCGGCGCGCGCTGCGCCCGGTCGAGCTGCTCGGGGAGCCCGATGTCGTGCCAGGACTCGTGCATCGGATACGCGCCGACCTCGCGTCCTTCGTCGAGGCAGCGCTGCAAGAGCGCCGTCATCGGCACGGGGCCCTCGGGCGGGATCAGGTCGAGGGCGGCGGGCGACAGCGCGTAGATCCCGGCATTGATGTCGTAGGTCAGCTCGGGCTTTTCTGCGATGTCGTGCACGCGCGAATTCTCGACCCGGGCCACGCCGAAAGGGATGTGCATGACGTGCCGGCGCAGCGCCATCGTGGCCGCAAAGCCGCCCGACGCGTGAAAGGCGAGGAGGCGCCCGAGGTGAATGTTGGTGAGCAGATCGCCGTTCATGACCACCACGGGGTGGGTAGGGCGACCGGGGAGCAGGCGCAGCGCCCCGGCGGTCCCCCACGGCTCCGACTCGCGGAGGTACGCGATCCGGCAGTAGAAACGCTCCCCGTCGCCGAAGTGGTCTTCGATCATGTCGGACAGGTAGTTCACCGAGAGGAAAATGCGCCGGATCCCGTGGCTCACCAGGAGCTGAATGATCCGCTCCAGGATCGGCCTGTCTCCCACCGGGACCATGGGCTTCGGGATCGCCTGCGTGAGCTCACCGAGGCGCGTGCCCTTGCCCCCCGCCATCACCACCGCCCAGCTCGGCGACTCCTGCGACAGCATCGCGACCCACAGCGTGTGCAGGTCGAGCAAATGCCCCTCGCCGTCGACTACGGGAAGGCATTTGAATCCGCTGCGAAACATGATCTGAACCGCCTCGCTGCGCTTTACGTCGGGGCCCACGGCGGTAAACGTCGGGTTGGCCGCCACCTGGATCGACGCATCGAGGTCGGCCCCGCCCAACAGCGCGCGGCGAATGTCGCCGTCGGTCACGACCCCGGTCAACTTGCCCGCCGGGTCGCACACGAGCGCGACCTCGAGCCCCGAACGATTCAACGCCTCCATCCCCTGGCGGATGGTGGCGTCGGGTCGCACGACCAACTCTTCCATGGCGGCGGTGACACGCACGAACCCGAGCCTATTCGCGTCGCCCGTCCCCCTCAACCCGTCGCCATCGCGGTATGAGCCTCACCCTCACCCCACGCATCGAGCGCATCGCGGGCGCGGTGACCGGTCGACGTGACAGCCTCTTTCGAGAGGACCTCGAACGCCATTCGGGCGCCCTCGACGCCGCCCTCCGGGGGGCGCGGGTGCTGGTCGCCGGCGGGGCGGGCACGATCGGCTCGGCCACCATCGCCGAGATCGTGGCCCGCCGTCCGGCTGCGGTGACCGTGCTCGATCCGAGCGAAAACAACCTCGCCGAGCTGGTGCGGACGCTCCGGAGCCAACCGGTGCCCTTTGCGGGAGGCCTCGCGGTCCAGCCTCTCGGCTACGGCACGCCGCTCGCGGCACGGTACCTCGCCGAGCTGCCGCCCCACGACTTCGTGCTGTCCTTCGCTGCGCTCAAGCACGTGCGGAGCGGGCGCGACCGGTTCTCCTTGGCCCGCATGCTGGAGGTGAATCTGCTCGACGCCGACCGGTTTCTCGCCGCCTGCCGCGCCCACGGACACGGTGCGCGGGGGATCTTCATGGTGTCGACCGACAAGGCGGCGCGACCGGCGTCGTGGATGGGTGCGAGCAAGCGGGCGATGGAGATGCTGCTGTGGTCGGCCGACGAAGCGAGAGGGAACAAGGGCGTGTCGGGCCCGCGGGTCACGGCGGCCCGGTTCGCCAACGTGGCCTTCTCCGACGGTAGTTTGCCCTGGTCGTTTCTCCAGCGCATCGAGAAGCGGCAACCACTTGCGCTCCCGGCCGACGTCCGACGCTACCTCATGTCGCCGCGCGAAGCGGGTCAGCTCTGCCTCCTCACCGCGGTCGCGGCCCCCTCCGCCACCGTGACCGTGCCGGCATTGGAGCCCGACCGCGACGAGGTCGGATTCGATACGGTGGCGGAGATGACGCTGCGCGACCTCGGCCTCGAGCCGGAGCGCTACGCCGACGAACACGAGGCGCGGGGGCGCGTGGCGTGGGAGCTCGCGCGCGGGCGGTACCCGGTGGTGATGACGCGGTCCGACACCGACGGTGAGAAACCGAGGGAGGAGTTCGCCTGCGCGGGCGAAGACGTGCGCGACATCGGATTCGCCGCGCTCCGTGGCATCGACGCACAGCCCGGCGACGAGACCGCGCTCGCCGCTTTGCTGGATGCCATTCAAGTCGCCGTCGGTGACGGCCACGCCGGCGTCCCGCCCGATCTCGAGGCCGCGCTCGCCCGCGTCGTGCCCGAGCTCCGCCGCCGCGTCACCGGCCGCTCCCTCGACGAGAAGATGTAGTTTACGTGACCGCCCTACGAACGACGACGACGCGTCAGCGTCGCTTCGAGGAGGGGGATGACGGCGAGGTCTTTCGGACGCCCCGCCGCCCGTTTGACCTCGATGAGCTCCGCGAGCGCGAGGACAGACACGGAGAGGCCTTCGACGTCGAGGGTCACCGTCTTCGAGGCCACCTCGTCGAACGAGCGGTCGTCCAGACTTCCCAGGAAGTCGACCGTGCCCAGGTTGGTGTGGAGAAGCTTGTGCCCGGCGGAACGAAGGTGGGAGAGGTCGGGACGAAGCTTGCGAGGGTCGATACGGAAGACGGCGTCGAGCTCGACCAGGGCCGACGCCAGCCGGAGCACATTGCCCTCCTCGCGATCGTACAACACGTCGAGATCGAAGGTGACGGCGGGCGCGCCCTGCAACACGCCGGCGGTCATGCCCACCACGATGAACCGCACGTCGTGGCGGTGCAGCAGCTGAATGACCTCAAACGAGCGGGTCGGCGTCATCCGTCGGGACCAAGCGTGCAAGCGAACGCGCTGTCTCAAACAGACAGCGGAGTCGCTCTCGGGGTGAAAGCGCGAGCATGGCGTCGATCTGGCTGAGGTCCACGCCCGCCTCGTCGTGAGACGCCGTCATGTGCCGCGCGAGCTCCTCGCTCGCGTCCTCCACGGTCACCGCCATCTCGAAGAACCTCCCGCCCGACCTTCGTATATCCCCACGCTCAAGGACGACACGAGAGGCCGAGTCGGGGATCCGAAGTGCATGCCGAAGAAACATTAACTCCGTCGCCGATCAACGGGAGCCCGCGAGGTAGTGGGCGGTGATTTCGGCGCCGTCGAGGGCGCGCGTGTAGATGGCCACGTCATCGAGCATCCCGGTGAGGTTCGCCCAGGAGATGGCGTTGCCCATCAGCAGGGGACGGTTCGGCGGGGCGGAAACGTCGACCGTCGCGGTGTGGCTGTCGTAGGCGCTAGCGTTGATGAACAGCCGCATCGTCGTGCCATCGAAGGTGGTTACGACGTGGGTCCATTGGTCGAGGGGCACGACGGCCGGATCTGAGTTGAAGTTGAACGAGACCTTGTCCTCGGCCGCGTCGGACGCCCACCGGCGAAGCTGCAAAAATTGGTCGGGGTGAACCAGGAGTGCCCAGCCGCGATGGCCGCCAGAGAAATCGTTCTGGCTCAAGAGCACGCCGAGCGCGTCGCCGCCGCCCGTGTCGCCGAGCCGCACCCAGCACTCCAAAGTGAATGGCGACCTACCCTCAAAGCCAAATGGGCTCCCGTCGACCACGATTTGGTCGTTTTGCCCGTCGAGCGCGACGGCGCCCCCTCCGTCGGTCGCCCCCGGCTCTCCGAGCGCAGGACCGCCTTCGTAAACCCCATCGTGGTTGCCCATCGTGTCGCGGGCCACCGAGCCAACCGTCTCGTCGAGCTGCCAAAACGAAACCGGGCCACTCGCGACCACCGCCTCGCGATAGGTGGTGTCGACCTCGACGCCGCCCCCGACCCCTGGCGCTCCCCCTCCGTCGCCGGTGGTGCCGCTTCCGTCGCCGCCCGTGCCCGCGCCCACATCGTCGCTGCCTCCGGTCGCAGCCCCGCCGGCCGAGCCCGTCCCGTCGGTGAAGCTCAAGTCCCCGAGTCCGCTCAGGCTCGTGCACCCGCTGACGAGGACCAAAGCGAGAATTCCGGTGACCGATGTCGCAACGCGAAGACCCACGGAGCGAGGATAGCGCCTGATCGGCCCTCGTGTCAGGCCCCTCCGGGCTCGGGTCGACCGGGTCGTTTGCGAGCGCCCGTACGCCGGCCTTCCGCGCGCATGGTCGGGTGTCCGTAAGACGCGGGGAGGCTCACCGGCCTGCGCTACGACGTGGGATCGCTCACTCGGCCGACGAAGAGGATCGCGTCGCTACCGGTGTCTCGGATGACGAAGATGAACGGATGGTCGGCCGTGAAACGCACCGGTGGCGCGGGAGCGATACCACCGCGCGTGGACATGACCACGGCGGTGGCGGCGGCGGCCTCGGTGCCGGCCTCGTCGACGGCGACGAAAGCCTTGTGAAACACACTCGAGATGTAGAGTCGGTCGGCGGCGCTCGGGGGATTTGCGATCCCCGTGAAGTCGGCTCGCTGGCGCTCGAAGGCGCGCTCCATACCCATGGAGGTCAGTGTTTCCGTCAGGTCGATGGCTCGGGCGGGGTCGATCTCGAACTTGGGCAGCGCCAATGCCAACCGTTCGTACTTCATGCCCTTCATCCACGAGGAGAGCTGGGCCGCGTCGAGCTTTCGTTCGAGCGCAGGGAGTCCGTCGCGGGCGTCGGGCAAGAGCACGACCATCGCCAGGTCGCCCCCCTTGTAGGGCATCTCCAGAAGCTTCACGCCATCGGCGTCCACATACCGGAACGAACCGGTTTGGCGCATCATCGGGGTGGAGACCGCTGTCGAAGCGGCGACGAAGAAGTCGTCCGGACGCGTCGCCGAATCCTCGAAGGGCGATGCCCAATCGGCCTTCAGATACAGCGCATTGACGAGAACCAGCCTTGTGTCTGACTGAACGGCGGGAGGCGGAAGAAGGTCGACGATGCGTTGGCGGGTATTCTTCGCCACCCAGTCGTTGATGAACGCACGCTGCGCGGCGGGCGCCGTCCGGAAATCCCGCGGGTCGAGCGGAGCGCCATAGTGGGCGACGGTGGCGCGGAGAAACGCCGGCTCGAAGGTGTAACTTTTCTCCCCAAAGAGTCGGTTCGCGACCGCCAATTCGTAGGACTCGCGTTTCGTCCGCCAGCGCTTCAATGCCCGGGCCCAGTCGTCGTGGAGCTTTTCGGGCGCCGGAAACCGCATCACCTCCGCCATCTCAGCTCCGGTCTCGCCCCGGGCGCCGGCGGACGTCATCGCCAGTGCGAGCGAGATGCTCACCGGCGAATAGGCGAGATTGCCGGCTCGGAGCCCCACCCGGCGATACAGGTCGAAGGCAAAAGCATTGCTCGCCTCGATGGCAGAGGCGCTCGGTCCTCTGGGGGAGGTGGGCGCCATCGGGGGGACGGGCGCGGGGGTGTGGGAGGCCGCGGGCACCGGCTCGGAGGACGCGACCGGTGGCGGGGACGACGGAGCCGGTCCGCTCGGCGGGGCCGTCACCACGTCGGGCGTGGCCGGTGCAGGTTGACCATCGCATCCCGCCCACGCGCCGAGGCCCAAGAGCAGCAGGGCTTTGCATGCCCCGGATCGGTGATGTCGCGAGGCCGGCGCGGGAGACACGGATGAGGCAAGGGGGAGCAACTGGGGGCGACGTGATGTGTCGTTCATGACCACACGTCGAATACCACGACGCCCGAGGTGCGTCGGTCTCTCCGCGGACGACCGGCCGTACCCCTCCGCACGTTGGCCGGCGGTCCTGGCGCGCGCGCCTGGCGGCGTCCCACGCGCGGTGACGGGCGCCCCCGACGAAGGTCGACTCATCGTCACGCGGCGCGGGTGGCTGCGGGGGCGCCGGCGGCGACGACGGATGTGGCACCGGCGCGACGACCACCGGCAATGGCGATGGCGCCAAGACGAGAGGCGACAGGGCGGGGACGGGCGACAGCTCTTCGATTCAGAGACGCGACCGATCCTAGATCCCCGGGGTCCAGGGTTTCCCCTGCTTGATGCTCCACCAGCAGTGCCTGGACCCCGTGTTGTCCATCGGGTTCAAGCAGCAGATCCGCTCGAACACCCTGAGCGCTTCATCGGTGTGACCGAGCCGCCAGAGTGCCAACCCCCTGCCTTGTAGGCACCGGAGGAACGGCCGGTTTTTGGGGATCATCCAGGGCACGAAGCCGTCGAAGTCGCTCCCCAAGCGATGCTCGACAATCCCAACCGCCACCTCGAAATGGTCGCGTGCCTGCTCGACGAAGAACTCATGCTGCATGTCGAGAGCCCAGTAGCCGAGGCACGAGTGGGCGGAGAGGGCTCGGAGATCCAGGTGCAGAAGCCCCATGATCGCCTTACGGGCGTCGGAATGCTGGCCCCGATCCCGCAGCGCGACCGCATCGGCGATCGGGTTGGTTTCCCAATCGTGCGGCTCGACACCTGGCATCACGCGCTCGAGCTCGAAGGCCGGCTTCGAATCCGTCCCGATCAACTCCGTCAGCTCGACCAGCTCTTCCTCGAAGGGCTCTCCGTCCAGGGGGGACATCGGGCCACGAAGCTCCAAGCCGAGGGGCGGCAGGCCTAAGGCCGGGATGTCGATCCTCACGCCCTCGATGTCACCGGAGACGTACCCGTACGCGCGGTGGGACCAACGCTTGCGGACCTTCAAGGTGACGATGTGGCCGGGCACGAGTTTGTCGATGTCGCCCCGAAAGGTCAGCTCCCGTTCCGACCCAAGGGGTCGGATCCGCGCCGCGTTGTCGCCCACCTTGAGGACGGCAGCTTCAAGAGCATCACCCGTCGCCTCCGAGTGCGAGATGGTCACCACTTCGGGCTCCGTGGGGGCTCCAGCCCACCTTTGGTATGCCCTGATGGTCTTCGCCAGCTTGCTGCGTCCAGCCACGAGGACGTCGAGGAGGCTCACGCGATGGAGCCGGCCGTTGAGCTTCACGACGGCGACGATGCCCCTTCGTGGATTCTCGAACTCGACGGCTTCGAGGTACACCCGGTGGCCCAGGCAGTTGCCGACCGTGGGGGGCTTCAGTCTCGCCTTGATCCGTTCGAACATCGCCCTCGTCGAAGCACCGTCGTCGGATGTCCCCACCGTGATTTCGGTGATGAGCGCGTCCAGCTCTTGGTCGGCCTTGGAAGTCATGGGCGACCGTGACGCTACCACCCGGTCCGTGGATCCGGTCCGCGTTCTTGCTTGCGTGCCCCGGCCAGATCACGCTCAGCTTCTCTTTGAGGCTACCCATGCCAACTCCTCAAGAAGGTCTACGAACCTGGTCAGCACATCTATGTCGTCGTCCGTGGGACTGTCGGGGTTGAAGTGCATGACGCGGTTTCGAACCGAGCGGACTTTACCCAGTTGGGCGATGAAGGGCTTGCGTTCGATGCCGATATCGATGCGTGCCCAAACATCGTCGCGGTCGAGCAAGCGCTTGTACTCACCGATCGTCAAGTCATCGACAGTCGTGACAGGGCGGTCGTCCCCGTCGTCGCGGGCAAGAATCCGGAGCTCCTCCGAAGTGAATCCCGCCCGCTCGACGAGGCTGCGAATGCGGAACTCGATACGCTCGAGAA
Source organism: Myxococcota bacterium (assembly GCA_039027095.1). GTDB lineage: Bacteria > Myxococcota_A > Polyangia > Polyangiales > Polyangiaceae > JAPYTK01. The sequence goes on along the minus strand of JBCCLB010000068.1, from coordinate 1,073 downwards.
GGACAAATGGGCGCGAGAAGACGGCGAGTACCTTGCCGAGGTCGGTCTTGGTGATGATGCCGGTGATAAGCTCCTTCTCGTCGCGCACGAGGATACAGCCGTGCTTCAGGACGGCCGGGATCACGTCGAGCAAGGCATCGGTGGTCTTCGGAACGTGTCAACGCGTTTGAGACATCCCTTGGCAATCATTAGGGAGGGGCTGCCTCGGACTGGCGACCGTCTGCCATCGCGTTCTCAGGCTCGCGCCGTGCCGAGCGTCCATAAACCTGCTTCGCCCGCTCCGCGGCGCCTTCGCCTTCGAAGAGAACGATGCCTACGGCGCGGAGTGGTCCACCTTGGGTCCCTCACCGGACAACCCCGACGAATACCTCATCGTGCGCGGGGGCTACGCCGACTGCGCCATCGAACACCCGCCGCAGCTCCTCCTGAGCTTCCTGCGGGCGAGCTACTTTCGCGCTGCGCTCATGCACCGTTACGAGGGGCGTGTCTTGACGGTAGAGGCTTTCGACCGAGCCGACGACTTCCTCGCCAAACAGGGCGAACGACCGGCGTCGGGCCCTGACGCGCATCCGAGCTCAAGCCGGCGTAGCAAGGAGATGCTCGCGGCCCTGCCCCCAGGCATCACGCGGCTGCCCGAAGGACCCAAGGCTTGGTTCGATCGCGCGGCTAGGAAAGTCAAGTCGGGAAAAGTGTTCAAGAGTAGGCAATGAGAGCATTGGCAGGTCGTGATGTCGGAGACGCGACGCCCCTCTGACCCCTCGCGAAGCGGGTGGACGTCATGCGAGGGCCGTCCAAGGAGTTGCGCCCGAGTTGCGGACGCAGCGGTGCGCTTCGGCGAGGCGGTGGCTCGTCGAGGTTGGTGCTCGCAGCTCAAAGGTGAGAGCTGCTCGTCGGGTGGGGGCCAGCTGAGGGGGATGGGAGCCGGCCAGCGGGTGCGAGCCCGTGGTCGGCCATGGCGCGGGCTATCGCGTCCGGCTCGGTGGCCACCTCGAGCCAGCTGGTGGGTCCGGCGCAGCGGAACGTGTCAACGCGTTTGAGACAGCCCTTGGCAATAATTAGGGAGGGGCTGCCTC
>JBCCLB010000067.1:0-36763 GCA_039027095.1 Myxococcota bacterium | reverse complement strand
GGTGACGCCACGGCGAAACCGCTCGGTGACGCCACGGCGAAACCGCTCGGTGACGCAACAGCGAAACCGCTCGGTGACGCCACGGCGAAACCGCTCGGTGACGCAACGGCGAAACCTTCCGCGAGCTCTTCCTCGCTTTCGCGGGGTGTCAGCGCACGCTCCAGTTCATTTTGGGGATTCAGTTGAATGTCGATGTCCTTCATTGAGGTTCTCCTTTCGAGGAACACCGACACTCTCAATTACGTGTCGACTAGGCCAAATTTGTTCCACCTCGGTCTCGACCGGGGTCAAGCGGGGCTCGTCATCGTCGTTCCCCACGACGCTGCCGGGGAGCCGAATGGTGAAGGCCGCCCCTCCGAGCGTGGACTGGCCCACCTCGATGCTGCCGCCCATGAGCTCTACGTAGCGACGACAGAGATACAGCCCGAGACCCGTGCCGGACGCCTTGGTAGTGTATGCAAACGGATCGAACAGCTTTTTCCAGTGCTCCGCGGGGATGCCGGGGCCGTCGTCGCCCACGCGCACCATGATGGCGTGTCCGCTCGGCTCGAGGCGTGCGAGCACGTCGACCTTCTTGGCCCCCGCTTGGGCGGCATTGCGGAGGAGGTTGCCGAGCACCCCTTCCAGGTGCTCGGAGACGCCGTGAACGACGAAGGGCTGCTCGGGCGGCGTGAGGGTGATGTCGAGCCCCGAAGACCCGACCGCGCTCTGAATCACCGCCCCGAGGTCGAAGGAAGCGTCGTCCTGCCGGGCGCGACCCTTGAGCATGTCGAGCGTTTCGGCCACGAGCCGCTCCTCTGCCTCCTGCGCTTCGATGGCGTCCTCGAGGGCGCTCACCGTCGTGGCATCAAGCCCAGCCGTGAGCTCGAGAAAGCTCAAGTTGGCCCGCACCACGGTCTGGTGGTTGCGCAGCTCGTGAAGAAAGTGGCCCAGGGTGAGCAGCGTGCTCGAGAGCGCGGCCTGCACGCTTTCGTCTGCGACCTGGCTGGCGGCGCCGACGGCCCGGGTGAGGTTGCGCTTTTCCTCGAGGAGCTGACGGCGCCGACCCGTGAACTGGCTGGTCACGAGCATCATGACGTAGCCCCCCACCAAAACGAGCGCGATTGTGGCCCCCGGAAAGGCGAGAGGGAGAGTGACCGCCAGAGGCAGCGCCATCGCCGCTGCAAAAGGCAGGCTGAACCCGTAGAAACTCCCGGGAAAGGCGATGAGGTGCACCGCATAGACGACGGCGAATCCGATGCCGAAGCCGGGGGAGGTGGCGCACGCGGCAAGGGCGAGCGAGCCAGAGTAGAACGCATTGTCGAACAGCGTCGACAGCTGGGCGATCCAGCCGCGGGCACGGCATCGCCAGACGTTGAGGGTGAGCAGCCCGCCCGCGCCGGCGAGGATCATGGGCAGCCAGGGGCGCGAGAAAACCGAGTGCACCGCGACCGCGGGAACGTAGCCGAGCACTGCGTACACGACGATGAGACTTCCGGCGGCCACGGCGATGCCCCCCGGAGCCGATCCGGCGGCGACTTCGTCGTCGTCGTAGGAGCGGACGAAGGCCAACCACTGTCGTCGGAACCACGCCAAGGAATGGACGACTGTACCTCACCAGCGACGGGACGCAGGTTTCTTGGCCCGTGACATGGCGCTTCGGTAGCGCCCTCCCCATGACGCTCGACGCCCCTCCCCGGCTTCCTCGAACCCTCTACATCGTGCAAAACCATGAGGCGCTCGGTCGCTCGTGGGCGCGCTACTTCGAACAATTCTTCGCGAACGTGGCTTCCACCGCGCGGCCCGAGGCGGTGCAAGCCTGGCTCGACGATGCGCCGAAGATGCCCGTCGACGTGGTGTGCGGCGCGGCGTTCGACGACGACGATGGACGCTCGGGCCTGCAATGGGTCAAGCGCTTCCGCGCCCACCCCGCCGTGTCTCGCGTGGTACTCGCCACCGCGGCTCCGATCGCGCGCTGCGCAGAGGCCGACCTCATCGTGCACAAGCCCATGAGCCCGGCCCGCATTCTGAGCTTCTTGCAGGGCGAGCCCGCCCGGGGGGCGGCCTGATCATGGACGGCCTCCGAGGATTTCTCGAGCGGGTTTATGCGCGTGTGCACACCTCGCTCGACCACCCCCGCTTTCATGAAGGTCAGCGGAAGACGCTGCGCGCGGTGCTCCAAAAGCCCGCCCGCCGGGCGGCGACCGCGCCGTTAGGCGACCCGTTGAGCGTGATTTACCTGATCGTCAAAGCACACGGCCGCGACCCGGACGTGCAGGTGGAGCACATCGCGGCCTTCGGGCTGCTCCACCTGTTGAGCGCCGACCTCTTCGACGACGTGCAGGACGACGACCTCGATGGGGGACCCCACTCGGACGTGCCGCTCGCCATCAACGACGCGATCACCTTGACCTTTGTGGCCCAAGACGAGCTGCGCCAAGGCATGGCCCTGGAGCCGGATGCAGGCCGGCGAGGAACGTTGCACGAGGTGGCTTGCCGGCTGAGCCTCACCGCCGCCGCGGGCCAGTACCGAGACCTTCGGGGCGCGGACGGAGCGCTCAGCCCCGAGCAGGTGTTGGCGATGCACGAGGCAAAGACCTCGAGCGTGCAGCTGCTGGCGGAGTGCGCGGCGCTCCTCGCCCGCACGGACGAAACCGAACACGCGCGTTACCGCGAGTTCGGCCGCCACCTCGCGGTATTCATTCAGGTGCGAGATGACCTCCGCGACATCTACGGCAAAGCGGCGAGCCCGGATCTGGCCACGGGAAAGATCAGCTACCCGATCGCCTGCTTTCTCGAATCCGAGGAGGCCGACCACGACGCGCTGATGTCGCTCGTCGCGGGGCTTCCCGAGACGATGCCCGAGGTGCGGTCGTTGCTCTATCGCTCGGGCGCGGTGGCGCAGAGCGCGCGTCGCCTGGAGGTGGAACGGCGGGCGATGCACACGATCGTGAGCGAGATCGTGGGGCATTCGGGGCCCGTGGCGGCGGCGCCGCTGCGCGTGATCCTCGATACGATCGACGGCCTCGCCAAAGGTATCTACGCCCCGCCGACGCTCTCCGCCACGGCCAACCTCTGGCGTCCGGCGACCCCCTGGCACCGCAAGGTGCGTCGGTCGCTGGCGCGGTTCAGCCGGCACATGAAGCCATGCGGCCTGCCCGAGCCGCCCGCGCTGCGTCCCTGGGCGCACCCGCATTGGATGTACGTCCCGGACATGAGCACGATCTTCTACCCGGACGTGGGAGAGCTCGGCGACGAGGTCTTGGCGTTCCAGGCCCTCCTGCTCGGTACCGACGACCTCGATGCGGCCCGCGAAGCGCTCGAAGCGCAGCTACCCCTGGTGATCGCCCACGAGATGTTCCACTTCTGGCGGGATGCGTCGGGCAGATTGACGAGCCACCACTGGCACGAGGAGTGGGTGGCCAACCGCCTCGCCGTGGCCCACTGCGCGGCCAGGGAGCCTTCGATGCTCGTACGAACGCGCGCGCTTTGTGTCGACGTGGTGACCCGCTTCGATGCGCTTCTCGACGATGAGGCGGAAGCGGTCTTGACCGCATCCTCCCGCCCGCCCTCGGAGGCGACCCAGGGCTACGGCATGAGCATGCTGCAAACGGCGGTGGTCACCCTCGAGATGGTGCGGCGGCTGATCGACGAAAGGCCGCGCTGGGAGCACGAGGCGCACCTCGTGGCCGGGACGGCGGCGCCGCCATCGCGCGAAACCGGCCCGGGCGGCGTTCGACGCTCGGCCTGAGGGGCCCAGCCTCAAAGGGCGTGGGCCTCCAGGCGCTCCGCAAACCAGTTTTTGACTTCGGGGAGCCGCAGAGGCTTCTGAAAGACCGCGTCGACGCCATGGGCGTCGAGCAGACCAGTGGCCTTGGTGCCGGTCATCATCGCGGCGGCCCGAATGAAATCGAAGCGCTGTCGCCAGTCGGAGACGAGCTGGGTGCCGGGGGGCACTTCCTCACCGAGCCAATAATCGCAGAGGAGCAGACCAGGCTCCCGCGCGATCAAGATGCGCTCTGCCTCTTCGGGCGTGATCGCGGTGTGCACCTCGGCCACAAAAAGACCGAAGTATCGGTCCATGCTCCGCAAAATTTCGGCATGGTCGTCGAGAACCAACAGCCGCGCGGAGGCAAGCGCGCCGGACACGACGGTCGGTGTTGTCGCGCGGCCTTCCTCCGTCAAGGGCGACGCCGCGAGCGCCATGGGGCGTCCCTGTCCCGGGACTCGGGGTGGAACGTCCCACCCGGGGCCATGCCCCCAAATCCCTGAGCCCAGGCAACGGTTCCTCGTTTGCAGACTTGGACCGTATGGTTCGATGTCCGACCGTCCTCTTCGTCTGCCTCGCGTGGGTCGCGTGTGGCTCGGAGCCAACGACCGCATCGTCCAACGACACGGACTCCGGGGCTTCAAGCACCGCTACCGCCGGCCGTGGAGGCGGTGGCGGTGACGCTGGAGGCATGGGCGGCCAAGGAGCATCGCCAACTACGTATCCACGCCCGACGACGAGGCGGTACGCGACGTCATGGCCGGAGTGTGGCGCCACTTCGCCGACACGGGATCCCCTAACGGCCCGACGTGGCCGACGTGGCCGACGTACGTCTCCGCGACCGACCCCTACCTGCGCTTCGTCGCCGCGCCCACGGCCGACACCGGCCTGAGAACCGTTTACTGCGACTTCTGGGAAACGGCGCTCCAATGACCGCGGCGGGATACGAGAGGCCGACCGACCACGCCAACAAACGGCCGTCAGCTGTCGAACGCACTAGGTTAGAGAAGCGCCGCGTACGCGTCGACGGTCGCACCCTGGAGACAGGCTTCGATGATGGCGCGACCCCGTTCATCGAGGTCTCGCTCGGCGAGGTAAGGCTCGAGCTGCTGACGAAAGAACACGCTGAGCTGTTCGGCGCCTCGGTCGTACGCCTCGACGCCGACCTCCGGCTGAGTCTCGACCCGAAGCAGATGGGGACTAATCTCCGTGCCTTCGACCTGCATCGACCGGAGCGAAAACCCGAGCAAGGGCGAGCGGGCGGGCTCGAGCCGACGGGGCTCGAAGGGCTGGGCGCCACGGCGGGCGAGGTACTCTCGCCCAATCCACTGCGGCATGAAGCCCGTCTCCCAACACCCCACGTGTTGATTGGGGATCAAGACGAACAGCGTGTCGGGCGTTTCGACGATCTGCTCGAGGAGCAGGTTCGCTTGGTCGACCGCGCGACCGGTGGCGAAGGGCCAATAGCTCCCGACGCCCTCGCTCGTCATGCCGATGGTGTCGACGATCGATGGGTTGGCGTGACCGCGGGGCGCCACCAAACGCCAGAGCCAGGCCAGCGACGCCGGCAGAACATGCATCAACCCGACGATGCCGTAGGTGGGGTGCGACCGCGTGCAGGGCGGCGTCCGGACCCCGAAGCTCCGCACATTTACGGAGACCGGCTCGTCGACCACGCGCGGGTAGTCGCGGCGCGGGATCACGAGCCGCGGATTCGGACAGGGTTGGCCGGGCGCATCCTCGATGTGTTGCCAGATGAGGGCCGTGCTTCCGGGCACGGCGTCGATGTTGAGAAACAGAAGCGGCGACCGGGGGTCGGCCGTCAACGCCTCCAGGTGCGGATCGGTCCCGTAGCGCGTGATGTGGTTCACCCGGAGAAACCAAGCGTCCTCCGCGTCGAACAAGGTCAGGCGGCGCGTGTCGGGCCGTTGGTAGTCCGGGTGGCACAGCGCCATGTCATCCGTCACCGGATGGAGCTGACAGCCGCGAGGCAGCGCCAAGAACATGTGATCTCCCGTCTCCACGTTCGTGCCGAGACGGGCGCGGCCGTCCGCCTCCCGGTGCATTTGCTCGAGCATCTCGCTCTTCCCCCCGCCAGAGGCCCCCTCGTGCATGATCACGCACGTGTTGTCGTACGGGGTCACCACTTTTACGGTGGAGCAATGGGCCGTGACCCATCCCTCCCGCTCCCCCCGAGTCAGCAAAACCCCGTAGATCCCTTTCTTGGCCGAGGGCCCGGGATATAGGTTGTAGCTAAAGAGCTCGTGCAGCCGCGCGCGTCGATTGTGGACGACGATCTGCTTGCCTTCGAAGTGCGTGTGCCGAAAGGGGGGCGCCACGTAGACGATGGCCTCGTGGAAGAAACTCTCGTCGATCTCGTCGAGCGGGATGATGCCCTGGAGCATGGCGAGCCCGAGGGCAAAGGCCGCCGCATTGGCAGGACAGATGGCGACGGCCGGGGTCCCCTTTCCTTCGACGCCCGCGTGAAAGAAGAAACAAGCGAGATCCTGCGTTTTCAACCATTCGAAGGTCTCCCTCCGCACCTCGTCCCATTCGAGACCCGGAAACCGCTCCCCCCACGTGTCCTTGCCCGTCGGTTGGTGGTCGGCGATCACCATGCAGTCCGGGTCGCGACGCCGCATGTAGGCCTCGACGTAGTTTGCACTGATCCCATTGCGAACCCGACAGACCTCCATCTCAGTCACGAACCCTCGCCCCGGCACCTCGTAGCCCAGGGTGAAGTAGCCACGGGGGTCGGTCTGGTCCTCGGGCACCGCGAGCGCGACGAGTTCGTCCACCGACCCCACGAAGGTGACGGAAGGCGCATGGGCGAGCACGTCGCGGGCCGACCCCGAGAGACTCACGTGTTTCATCATTCCAACGGGCATGTCGTTCAATCCTCCATTCGTTCGGTGCCGCTCTGGGTGCGGCGCCCGGTCCGATACAGCCATTCGGCGCCGCCGATTTCGAAGCTCGCGGAGACGCCGGCGAGGGTGGCCAGCACGTCGGCCGGCTTCACCGGCCCCGTCCCGACGAAGCGCGCCTGATAAAAGGGCACACAATCGGTGTAATTCGACCTCTGGGGCCAAACCTCGGTTCCCCGATTCAGGAGCCGTTGCAGGGGAAGCGGGCCCGCTCGGTCTGCGAGCACGGCGGCGAGCTCCTCCGGGGGCCGCGGGCTCGATAGAAATACGTCGACGCCGCGAAGGGGCCGTCGCGCATGCGACCCCGAGGACAGCATGTGGGGGGTCGTGGCCACGGGTCGCCGCGGCACGGGGAAGCGACGGGCCCGCGCGTACGCCGGGTCGGACGAGCGTTCGAGCCGGGCGACCACGTCATCGATGAGCCGGGTGGCACTGAAGGCGAGGCGGGAGCCGTCACGGCGGCGCCCCCGGTGGAGGTCGAACAGTGCTTCCTCGAGGGCGAGTTCGACGAGGGTGGCATGCTCGATGAGCCCGAGGTGCCGCAGCATCATCGTCGCGCTCAAGATGAGGGCGCTGGGATTGGCGAGGTCACGGCCCACGAGGTCGGGCGCGGCGCCGTGCATCGCTTCGAAGATTGCGATCCCGTCGCCGACGCTCGCCGAGGGCGCGTAGTCCTGGCCGCCGATGAGACCGGCGGCGAGGTCCATGATGACATCGCCGTGCCGACTGCCGAGCACGACCACGTCGAAGGCCGCGGGGTCGAGGAGGAGTTCGGTCGCGAGCGTGCCGACCGCGACATCGTCGGCTTGAAGGAGCGGGTAGTCGGCCGCGGTTTCGTAGAAGCACTCGAGGAACATGCCGTCGGTGCGCGGCATGAGATCCACTTCGTGGGCACAGGTGATCCGCCGGGCGCCCTTGCGGGCGGCCGCGGCAAAAGCGTACCGGTGGAGCTTGAGCGATCCGGCCCGCGTCACCATGCGCCGTCCGATCCCGACGTCGGGCGTGGGCATGTGTTCGATGGCGACGTGGGTGTCCTCGACGCTCTCCCGAAACATCGTGAGTTCGAGGTGCGACAGCGACAGCGGAGAGGAGACCCCAGGCAACAAGCGAAAGACGCGCTTGTTGGCGTAGGTCCCCCAGAGGCGCTGGGCCGCGATGGGCACGCGACGGTGGCCTCCGCACGTCGACGCCGTAGGCGCCCGCAGGAGCACCCCGCTCCGCTCGACGGTTCGCCGGGCGTCGGCACGAATGGCCGTCGGCACGCCCGTCCGGGCCGCTTCCGCGCCGAGGGTGACGGTCTCGTAGGCGAGAGGAACACCAGCGGCGCGGAGGACGCGGAGGGTCGCCGCCATGATGTCGGGGCCCACCCCGTCGCCCGGCGCGACCGCGATGGTCGCGAGCGCAGGCTCCGGTCGCCCCCTAGACATCGATTCCGACGAGCTCATGACCCGTGAGCTCCGCAACTCCGGGGCCACCCCGGGGTTGGTGCCCCAGAAGCACAGACCTCTGCCCGGCGAGCACCGCCGACGCCGGCAAACCCCCAGGAAGACCGCTCGGAGCGCCCCTGGAGGCCCTATGAGCGCCCCGGCCGCCGCGCGCTTTGCACCGACGCCGCAGCATCTGCACGCGTCGACGCGTAGAAATTCTGCCGATCGGACGACGACGAGACCCAGCGCGCTACGCTCGTGGGGTGGGCGCGTGCTTCTCCGGTCTCGTTTTTTCTCCCTCGCGGCTGCCGCGACACAAGTGGCCCGCAGCCACGGGACGAAGCGTGGTCGTCGCCGCCGCCGTTGCCGCCGTCTCCGGATGCACCACCCACACCCCGACCCCGTCGGCCCCCGAGGCGCGCATGCCGACCCCGGGGACGGTCACGCGCAACAATCCCGCGGGAGATGCCGACAGTCCCGTGGACGCGGCGCTGACCCGGCTCCTCGAAGAGCCGATCGGCCACAAGACCGACAAGTTTCGCACCTACGAGGCGATGTTCGCCGATGCGTCGCATTGGAAGCGCGTGCGGTTCTGGGGTTATCCGTCGCGGGCGGGTTTTCGCTACGGCAAGGACAACTACGCGGTCTCGGTGATGCTCTACGAGCCGTCCGACGACGACGATCCCAACGCCTGTTTGACGGCTTTCGCCAAAAAAGCGCTCCACACCGCGCGGCTTTTCGACGTGAAGACCGGGCCGGTCGAGCGGCTCGAGCGCACCCACGAGCGCGGCGTCGAGGCGCTCGACCTCACGGCGCTCATCGCGGAGGAGGTTGAGATCGACCGCAAAAAACGCGCGCGCCGCATGGAACGACGCCGCCGCGAGGCCGCGCGGCGCGCCCGAGCGGAGGCAGGACGCCTCCCGAAGCGGTCGGAGGGTCGCGCGACGAGGCCCGCCGGCGACGGCGGTACCAACAAGAGGGCAGGCGCCAACGAGAACGATAGCGCAGATTCCGTCTCGGACGTCGACGCGGCCCCGGCATCGCCACGCACCACCCCCCCTCGAACCGCCCCCTCGGCGCCGGCGAGCGCCCCCTCTTCCCGACGCCCTTCGCGGCCTCAGAGACGTCGAGGGGGGTTCGCGGGACTCCTCGAACGCATGCTCCAGAAGAAACAGAACCCCGGCGGCGACGACCACGAGGAGAAGCACCCCGCCCATCGGGCGCACACGAAGCGAAAAGTCCAAGCGTTGAACGAGGCGATGATGCCCGTCCTCCTCACCTCGGGTGGCTTCCGCACCCTAACCAACGACGACCAATACCTCGCGGCGCTGGTGGCGCACCCGAGCTGGCCGGGGTCCTGTCTGGTCCAGGGCCTCGCCGTCAAAATCGGCACCGACCGCGACCTCGCCGAGCGCGCGCTGGAGCGCTGGCTCCAGGAGGCGGCGGGTCGCAGCCACTGGCGGTGGGACCTGCGGGAGCAGCCCTCGTTCGACACCCGATGATGGGCATCGCCGATGCACGTCGTCAGAGCACGGCGGCCAGCCATCGCGCCAGAGCGTAGACGGCCACCGCCGTCACCCACAGCCCCGCCGAAAACCGCCACTTCCGCCGCCAAGCCCACCAGGGAGCTAGCGGGGGCACGAGCAGGGCCCACAGTCCGTCGCGACGCCGGGGCCCCGCGAGGCCCAACCGGACCGCAATCGCCGCGTGGACCGTCATCCACGTCGCGAATGAGGACAGGAGCGCCCCGAGCAGCAGCTGGTCCCGCACGGGCGCGAGCCTACGTGGTCCGCCGCAAAAAGCCAGACACGCGCCGCATGGTCGCCGGGCCCCGACCGACGATGCCGGCGCCCCCCCCCCGCTGGCCAGGCGGAGGGATCGACGCACGGGCATGGTTCTCCCTGACCTCAAGCCGGTTCTGTTGCTAAGGTCCGAACCGTGACGACAAAGATGCGTTCCCGCTCCGCGACGGTCCCCCTCGCCCTACTTGGAGGCGCCATCGTCGCCGCGGGCATCGGCGTCGCGGTCGAGACTCCGGCGCAGTCGGCCTACATGAGCGTCGACGAGGTCAAGCCGGGCATGAAGGGCTACGGGCTCACGGTGTTCTCGGGCCACGAGCCGACGAAGTTCGGCGTCGAAATCATCTCGACGCTCAACAACTTTCAACCGAACCAAGACCTTTTCATCATCCACACCGAACACCCCCGCCTCGAGGTCGCGCACACGGTGGCCGGAATGAGCGGAAGCCCGATCTACATCGACGGGAAAATGATCGGGGCCTACGCGTACGGATGGCTCTTCGGGGTCGAACCGGTAGCCGGGGTGACCCCGATTTCGAACATGCTCGAGGATCTCCGGCGCCCGGTGCCGAAGGAACTCATTCCGGGGTTGAAGAAGAGCATCCTCCCCAACCCCAAGACGCCGGGAGGCGCCCAGGCGGCGAAGTTGGGCGCGCTTCGCCAACGGTTCAACGAGCGGCTCCCGCGGACGACGAGCCACCGGTTTCAAAACGAGGAGAGCGCGACGGGCTACGACCTTCGCGACCACGCGGCTCAGGTCGCGAGCCACGCGTCCCCCGCCCTTCAGGCCCCGGGCGGCATGGGGCTACGTGCCGCCTCGACCGACGTGATGGCCGGAGGGCTGAGTCCACGTGCCCTCGCGCTCGCGACCGAGCTGTTGGAGCCCTCGGGAATGAACGTGCTCCAGGCGGGGGGTGGGGGTCAGACCAAGCCCGAGCTGATGGCGCAAGCGCCCAAGACGTACGCGGACGGAGGGGCGGTCACGGTGCAGCTGGTGCGGGGCGACGTCTCGATGAGCGGTCTCGGCACCGTCACCCACGTCGTAGGCGACAAGCTCGTAGCCTTCGGCCATCCGATGATCAACGGGGGCATCGAAGCGCTGCCGGTCGCCCTGGGACACGTCCATTGGATCATGGCGACCGCCAACCGATCCTTCAAAATCGGCGAGCCGACCCGGCCTCTCGGGACGCTCGTGAACGACCGTCAAGCGTCGATCGTGATCGACACGACCATCACCGCGCCGGTCTTCCCCGTGCGCGTGAAGGTCAACGGCGTTCCCGGCGCGCCCAAGACGAACTGGAAGATGGAGGTGTCCCATGACCCGTTCTTCGCGCCCAGCTTCGTCGCCGTGGGCATGGGAAGCGCGCTGGAAACCACGGCCGCCGAGCGGAACGACAAGACGTGGCGCGCGAAGAGCAAGGTCACCGTGGCCGGCTACGGGACGATGGAGTTCGAGGACTTTGGCGCGGGCAACCGCTCCCCGGTCGGCGCGGGCGACATGGCCCGGTCGCGCATGGTGGGCGCCATCGGCGCCGTGCTCAACAACCCCTGGGAGGTCGGTCGCATCACGGGTGTCGAAATGGAGATCGACATCACGCCGAAGCGCGACGTCATGTACCTCAAGGGGGTTCAGGTGCTCGACACCGAGCTCGACCCAGGCGAGCCGGCGCGAATCCGCCTCACCTTTCAGCCGTGGCTCGGCGAAGACGAGTACCAGACCATCGAGGTCCCCATCGAGCGCTCGATGGCCGGCAAGAGCGTCAGCATTCGTCTCGCCCCGGGCTACGCGATGCAGCGGATCGCCGCCCCTCCCGAAAGCCTCGGCGACTTGGTCGAGGTCTTGCCCAAGCTCACCTACCCGGGTCAGACCCTCATCGCGAGCTACTCCGTCGAAGGAAACGACGTGGCCTACAAGGGCCAGGTCGCGCGAGAGCTCCCTCCCTACGCCCAGGCTTTGCTGACCCCGAGCACCGACACCCAGGGCCCGTCCATGCGCAGCAGCATGCGTCACCATCAGATGCCGATGAAGCGATTCGTCATCGGCGGATCGTCGGTGACGGTCAACGTGCGCAAAGCCGTCAAGTGAGCCTGGCGGCCACGGTACCTCGCGATTAGACCTCTCGCTCAAGCGCCCATGAAGAAAACCCTCCTATCGACGCTCGCCATCGCCACCGCCGCCCTCACGTGGGCGGGCCCTGAGGCCCAAGCCGTGGGCACCCGACGCTTCGTGCTCAACCAGATGTCGAACTTTACCGACGGGGACCTCGAAGGGGTCTCCGTCGCGTCCGACGGAACCGTGGAAGCGGGTCTCACCCTCACGGATGCCCCGGTGCCCGATGCCTCCAGCATTTGGAGCAGCGTGGCGCTGAACGACGGATCGGTCTTGTTGGGCACCGGTCCGAAGGGGATCATCTACCGCGTCAAGGCGGGCAAGGTCTCGGTCGCGGCCGAGACCGGGGCGCTGGCCGTAACCAGCATGGTGCTCAACGGGGCGGGCGAGGTCGTCGCCGGTAGCTTTCCGAAGGGGCAGATCTTCAAGCTGAAGACCAGCGACCTCGATGGGAAAGAGGTGAAGCCCTGGGTGACGCTGAAGGACACCGAGCATGTTTGGTCTCTCGCCTACGACGCCAAAAAGAAGGTGACCTACGCGGCCACGGGCCCCGAAGGAAAGCTGTTCCGGGTCAGCGATGCCGGTAAGGATTCCGTGTTTTACGAAAGCGCGGAAAAGCACCTGGTGAGCGTCGCCATCGGACCCGACGGTACGGTGTACTCGGGGTCGAGTGGCGAGGGCTTGCTGTACGAGATCCGGGGACCAGGCCGGGCCACGGTGCTTCACGACTTCGAGCGAACCGACGTCAAGGCGATCGCGGTGACGAGTAAGGGCGTCGTGTACGCCGTCGCCAACAGCTACAATGGCAGCGGAGGAGGGAGCAGCTCGTTCCCGATGGGCATGGTCCGGCCGGGCATGGGCGGGAGTTCGGGCAGCGCCAGCAGCGGATCCACGCGACCGGGGCGCGGAGAATTGATGCGCTTCGACGCGAGTGGCGTCGCCGAGCAGATGATGGAGAGCGACAGCACCCACTTTCCCACCCTCGTGCTCGACGAGGAAGAGCGGCCCGTCGTGGGCGGCGCCGGCGAAGGCCGCGTGTACACGGTCACGGACAACCACGTGGAGCGGGTGATCGTCGATACCGAAGAGAAGGTGGTGGCGGCGATGTCCCTACGCGGTCCCACCAAGTACATCGCCACCGGCGACCCGGTGGTCTTTCACACCATCAAGGGCAAAGGCGGGCCCGACGCCATCTGGACGAGCAAGGTTCTCGACGCCGGCCTCCGCGCCAGTTTCGGCAAGCTCGAGTGGCGTGGCGAGGGCGCTCTCGAACTTCAAACCCGGTCGGGCAACACCGGCAAACCCGACAAGACGTGGAGCGCATGGGGCAAAGCCATGGCCGCTCCCGGGCCGATCGACGCCCCGCCCGCGCGCTACCTCCAAGTTCGCGCCCGCTGGGCGAAGGACCCGAACGCGAAGCTGCTCGAGGTCAAAGCGGCTTTTCTCACCGACAACGCGCGCGCCCTCCTCACCGAGATCAAGGCGGGGGAAGAGAGCGCGAACACCGGAGGGAGCAGCGTCCCGGCCTCAGGCGAAATGAAGGGGAGCCCCGAGACGAAGGTCAATCTGAGCTGGAAGGTCGACAACCCCGACAACGACAAGCTCCGGTACCGAATCTTCTACCAGCGCGAGGGGACCAAGACTTGGTTCGCGCTGCTCGAGAGCGCAGTGCTGCATACGAGCACGAGCTACACCTGGGATACGGCCGGGGTCCCCGAGGGTCGATATCGCGTCCGTGTCGACGCCACCGACGAACTCGTCAACCCACCTGACAAAGTCACCAAGCACAGCCTTACGTCGCGCACCTTTGCCGTCGACAACACCGCCCCCGCGATCACGAACCTCAAGCTGGCCGGCACCCGCCTCACGGGCGCGGCCGCCGACCAAGTGGGCCCGATCGCCCACCTCGAGTTCTCCCTCGTGGGAAAGAAGACCTGGTTTCCCATCCATCCGGCGGACGGCGTGTTCGACGAAGCGAGCGAAACCTTCGACGTCGACGTCAGCAGCCAAATCCCCAAGGGCCCACATCTGGTCGTGGTTCGAGCCTACGACCAGTCGGGCAACAAGGCGGAAGCCACCGTCGGCCGCAACTGACGCGTTTCCCGGCTCGAACCGGGTCTTCCCCGTGGGGAACGTGCGCCACAGGCATGACTTGAATGTCCTGCAACGCAATCGGTTGCGCGTCGTTGCTGCGGGTCGTTCCGCCCCAAAGGTGCGCACGGCGGGCCTGGGTGTGGCCTCCGGCCGTTTGAACCTTGCCCCGCCGCGACACGGCACGTTTCGTGGATAGGTTGTGGTGGCGTGGAAGCGCCGGTGGCGGTGCTAAGCTCTTCGCTCCTTTCAGATGTTTCGACCTTGCTTCATTTTCACCCTGTTGGCGGGGGGTGGCATCGCGGCCAGCGCGTGTAGTCTCGACTTGGCCACGGCCGACGGCGGCCGGAGCTTGAACGGAGGCTTCGGCGGCGCGGGGAGCGGGACGGTCGCCGGCACGGGCGGCGGCATCGAAACGGAGTTCACCGGCAGCGGCGGCGGCGACGCACCGCTCACGTTCGCCGACCTCTGCGGGGGCGGCCAGGCGACGTGTCAACCGGGCCCCGAAGGCCAGTGCAGCGCGCCGTCGGCCCCAGGGGACGACGCGCAGGGAGGCGCGGGCGGGGGGGGCGCGGCTCCGGGCGGCGACGACGACGACGCCGGAGCTTCCGAAGGAGACTGCAAGCTGACGTACGACGACGGCGCCGTCGCCGGGGTGTGCACGACCGGAGACGGGACCCAAGAGGCCGACGAACCCTGCCTTCGATCCGCCGACTGCGGACCTGGCTTGGGGTGCGACGCATCGGGTCTCTGTCGGCCCTACTGCTGCGGGGATGTGGAAGCGTGCCCCGAGCAGACCTATTGCGCGCCCCAGCCCATGGCGGAAGCCGACGCTGGCGACGCCGTCCCCGTGCCCCTGATCCCGGTGTGCGTTCCCTCCGACGACTGCATGCCCCGCGCGGAAAACGACCTTTGTCCCGACGGTCTCACGTGCACGATCGTCCGTGAAGACGGCACCACGGCCTGTGTGGTCCCGGGGCCCGGCGAAACCGGTGATGCCTGCCCGTGCGCGGAGGGACACGCTTGCCAACCGAGCACCGGCACGTGTGTCGAACTATGCTTGTTGGGGCGCGCCGAATCCTGCGCCCCCGGCTTCACGTGTCAGTCCAGCAACAACGGCAACGACGTCGGCTTCTGCATCGAGATCTGACCGCAGCGACCGCCGGGTCCCCCGCGCCGGGGCGCCGAGGGCGGTGATCGCGCCCCGACTGGCGGCGGTGGTGTTGTGCGGTGGTGCGAGCCGGCGCATGGGGCGCGACAAGGCGTGGATACCCTTTGGCGGCGCTTCGCTGTTGCAGCGGGTGAGCGGACGGCTCGCGGCGATGCCTTCCGTCGCGGCGGTGTTCGTCGTCGCCGCGGCCAACCAAGACCTCCCTCCGCTTCCGCCCGGCGTGGAGGTCCGTCGTGACCCCGAGCGAGACGGCGGCCCGTTGCTCGGTCTCGCCACCGGGCTCCGGGCGGCCGCCGCCACGGCGGACCAAGCGTTCGTCACCACCACCGACGCTCCGTTCATTCACGCGTCCTTCGTGCGCCGGCTGGCCGTCCTCGCCACCGGCACCGCCGCGACCCTCGTGTGCGACGAGGACGGCGAACGGCTTCATCCCCTCACCGCGGTCTATCGCTGCACCCTCCACGTCCAGGCCGGTCGACGCTTCGCCGAGGGCGAACGACGCGCCCTGGCGCTGGCGGCAGGCGCCCGCCCCGTGCGCCACGTGACCCGCCGTCAGCTCCTCGCCGACCCCGCCCTTCGCCGCGATGACCCCGAGCTCCTGTGCCTCAGCAACGTCAACACCCCCGCCGAGCTCGCCGCCGCCCGCCGCCGACTTCCGTTGGGTTCCCCCTGACCTAACCGCCGCCGGGCGCCCCCAGAATCTTCTGAAGGCCGTCGAGAAGGCCCGGGAGCGGGGGATGGTCCGCGGGGTTGTCGGTCTCGATCCGGACCTCCGTCCCGTCGGGAGCGACCACCGTGATCACGAAGGTCGTGCCCCCCTCCGACGACGGTTCGGCCTCGGCTGCCTCGGCGAGTTTCGACCAGGACGTCTCGCGGATGAGCGCGACCATGGTCTTTGCCAGGGCAGCGTTCGCCTCTCGAGACGGCAGCTCGGGGTGGGTCACGACGACCCGCGCTCCCCGCACCGCCGCCGTGTGGTCGAAAAATACCTTCGACCGTGTGCCCTCAAACATCGCCGGGTTGAGGCTTGGGTCGTTGGACGTCACGGTGACGCGCCATTCGTTCCCTGGCCCCGGAGCGTCGGCCGCAGGCCCGTCGTCATCGCCGCCCATCGCAGTCGCAGTTGCCGAAGGAGCCGAAGCGGGGGGCGACGACGCCAGGGGCGATGGACCTTCTGATCTCGGGTCGGGCGGAGGCAACACCGTCGACGAGCCTCGACATCCGACCAGAGCCAGCAGCGCCAACGCCAGACCAAGCTGCCCCAGCCCCACCAGCCCCAAGCGCACCGCCCCGGCCACGATCCCCGCTTCGTTCATCTCGCGCGCGCCGCAGCGCCCCGACCGGCGTGACATGCGCGAATCTTAATCGACAACCCCGGTCGCCGGCGAGGGGGGCTGCGGTCTCCTCAGCGTCGATGACGGGGCGAAGAAGGAGATGCCGCGCTCGTTCTCGTCGATCTGAAGCGGGTGCTGCACCGGGGGAAAGACCCGTTGTTCACAGCTGACGCGCTCGCACGTACGACAGGTCGTGCCGACCGGGGTCACGGCGTCGAGCTGCTCGAGGTCGATGCCGTCGGAGTAAACCATGCGGCGCGCAAAGCGGATCTCGCATCCAAGCCCGATCGAGTAGACGGTGTGGGGCGCGTTCCAGCCCCCGTGGGCCCGCTGCACGGTGCGCGCGATGCAGAAGTAGACGGTCCCGTCGGGCATCTGCGAGAGTTGAATGCGGAGGAGGCCGGGGGTGAGAAAGGCGGTGTGGATGTTCCACCGCGGGCAGGCTCCGGAGAAGCGGGGCATGCGAATGCCGCTCCCGCTGAAGCGCTTGCTGATGTTGCCCGCCACGTCGATCCGCATGAAGTGAAGCGGGATGCCCTCTCGTCCTTTACGGCGCAGCGTCGTGAGGCGGTGGCAAACCTGCTCGAAGCTGCAGCGATAGCGATGGGCGAGCAGCTCGACGTCGTAGCGCACGTCCTCCGCCGCGTCGCGGAAGCCCGAGTAGGGCATGAGGACAGCCGCCGCGAAGTAGTTCGCGAGCACCACGCGGGCGAGCGCGTAGGGCTCGTCACCGCCCAGCTCGTCGCCCAGCCCGATCGCATCGAAGACGGCCGACTGCGTGATGAGCCCCACCTGGTGGGCAAGCTGAAAGCGTCGACTGCGAGGCGGCAACACCTCGCTGAGGGTGATGAGCCCGCGCCGCACGTCGAACCGCCGCATCGGTTGTCCGGGCGCCGCCTCCTCGACCCGCACGTCGATCCCGTGCGTGCGCTGAAGGTACGCCACGAGCCCCCCGTAGACGTCGTGCAACTCGAGCGCTCCTTCGTCCCACAGCCGCTCGGCGGCATCCTCCAGCGTGGGGAAGTGGTTTCCGTGGCGCCCGAGGAGGTCGTTGATGTCGTCGATCGGACTCGACGTGATGTGACTGCTCCCCCCGCCTTGCGCGGATAGCGTCTCGGCCAAGCTCTCCGCCGAGGTCATCGCGTTTCGGTACCCCCGGTACATGCGGAGGACGCTCCGGGCGACCCCCGGCTGACTGGTCGCGAGCTCCGCGAGGTCGCCCGGCGTCACGCGGTCGCCGTCGAAGAGCGGGTCGCTGAACGCCTCCCTCAGCTCGGCGACGAGCCGCGCGTCGTCGGCAGGAGCGAACTGAGCGAGGTCCAAGCGGAACGTCTGGGCCAGCTTCAGCAGCAGGTTGGCGGTGAGCGGTCGACGGTTGTTCTCGATGAGGTTGAGGTAGCTCGCGCTGACGCCGAGCCGCTTGGCCATCGCCGCCTGGGTTAGTTTTTCCCGCCGCCGCAGCTGCCGAACCTTCGCGCCCAACATCGGTTCGTGTGCCATGTTTCAGCGTCTTAGCGTGTCATTTCTTTACAAGGTTTACAACCTCACTCGCCGCTTACGACCAATCTACACAAACACAACATGTCGTTTTCATTGTTGTATTTGACAACCCCCACCTAAGTCCCCAGGGTTACCAAGGCAACGACGCGACACAGCATGCGTCCTGGCTCACCGTCTGTGGCGCAGCGCGTCAAGACGCTGCGTCACGCGACGCCACGAGGAGCAAAACGACGATATGGGACTCGAAGTGACGGGGCCGCCGGTCGAAGGCGGCGACACGATCCTCACGCCGGAAGCGCTGGCCTTCGTCGAGGCGCTCGTCGTGCGGTTCGGGCCCGAGGTGGCGACGCTCCTCGAGGCGCGGCGGGCGCGTCAGGCGCGCTTCGACACGGGCGAAAATCCCCGGTTTCTCCCCGAGACCATCTCGGTGCGCGAGGGGGACTGGAAGGTCGCCCCCCTGCCGGGCGACCTCCAGCGACGCGCGGTCGAGATCACCGGGCCCGTCGACCGGAAGATGATCATCAACGCCCTCAACAGCGGCGCGGACGTCTTCATGGCCGACATCGAAGACTCGAACGCCCCGACCTGGGACAACGTGGTCGGCGGACAGGTCAACCTCCGCGACGCCGTCGCCGGCACCATCGCGTTCGAAGATGCGGCCCGCGGCAAGCGCTACGCACTGAAGGAAGACGTCGCGACGCTGATGGTCCGCCCTCGGGGTTGGCACCTCGTCGAGCACCACGTCCGTCTCGATGGCGCCCCCGTGTCCGCCAGCCTGGTCGACTTCGGCCTCTACTTCTTCCACAACGCGCGCCCCCTGAAGGCCAAGGGAACGGGCCCGTACTTTTATCTCCCCAAACTCGAGAGCCACCTCGAGGCCCGTCTCTGGAACGACGTGTTCGTCGCGGCCCAAAAAGCGCTCGACGTCCCCCGCGGCACCATCAAGGCCACGGTGCTCATCGAGACGTTGCCGGCCGCGTTCGAGATGGACGAGATCCTGTACGAACTGCGCGAGCACTCCGCCGGCCTCAACTGCGGTCGCTGGGACTACATCTTCAGCTACATCAAGACGTTTCGGAATCGGCCGGGTTTCGTCATCCCCGACCGCAGCCAAGTGGGCATGACCCAGCCGTTCATGCGCGCCTACAGCCAACTCGTGATCAAGACGTGCCATCGCCGCGGGGTATTCGCGATGGGCGGCATGGCGGCGCAGATTCCGATCAAGTCGGACCCGGAGGCCCACCGAGCGGCCCTGGCCAAGGTTCGCGCCGACAAGGAGCGAGAGGCCGGAGACGGCCACGACGGCACGTGGGTCGCCCACCCCGGTCTGGTCGGTCTCGCGCGCGAGGTCTTCGACCGGGCGCTCGGCGACGCCCCGAATCAAATCGCCAAGCAGCGCGATGACGTTCAGGTCTCCGAAGCCGACCTCATCGCCGTCCCCGAGGGGACCCGCACCGACCAGGGCCTTCGCCTCAACATCCGCGTCGGCATTCAATACCTCGAGGCGTGGCTTCGCGGCCAAGGATGCGTGCCGCTCTACCATCTGATGGAAGACGCGGCGACGGCGGAGATCAGCCGGACGCAGCTCTGGCAGTGGATCAAACACGGGGTGACCACCGAAGACGGCATCGCCGTCACCGCGGAGCGCGTGGCCGCCGTCACCAAAGAGGAAATGGACGTCATCGCGTCCGAGGTGGGCCCCGAGCGGTTTGCCGGCGGGAAGTTCTCCGCCGCGCGCGATCTCTTTCTCGAGGTGGCGACCCAGACCGATGACTTCGCCGACTTCCTCACTACCCCGGCCTACGCGCAAATCGTCTCCGCGCGCTGAGCCCCCGCATCTCGAGTTCCCCCCTTCTTCGACCCCGCCCGCCCCGTCGCGAGCCCATACCCAGGAGAGAGCAGCCCATGTCCGTCACCTTCCCCAGCCACCCGATGACCCCCCAGCCGCCCGCCGTCGCCCTCAGAGCGAAGCCGGCGCCGACCCGACGCGAACGCTGGGAGGGCATCACGCGCCCGTACACCGATGCCGACGTTCGTCGACTGCGGGGCTCGGTCCGGATCGAGCACACTTTGGCGCGTCTTGGGGCCGAGCGGCTGTGGGAGCTGATGACGAACGACGATTACGTCAACGCGCTCGGCGCGCTCACCGGCAACCAGGCCATGCAGATGGTCCGGGCCGGCCTCAAGGCCATCTACCTCTCTGGATGGCAGGTCGCGGCCGACGCCAACCTCGCCGGACAGATGTATCCCGACCAATCGCTCTACCCGGCCAACAGTGTGCCGATGGTGGTGAAGCGCATCAATCAGGCGCTCCAGCGCGCCGACCAGATCGAGCACAGCGAAGGTACGAATACGGGCACGCATTGGTTCGCCCCCATCGTCGCCGACGCCGAGGCGGGCTTCGGCGGCGCGCTCAACGCCCACGAGCTGATGAAGAGCATGATCGAAGCGGGCGCCGCGGGCGTGCACTTCGAAGACCAACTCGCGAGTGAGAAGAAGTGCGGTCACCTCGGAGGGAAAGTCCTCGTCCCGACCGGTCACTTCATCAAGACGTTGGTCGCCGCGCGGCTGGCCGCCGACATCGCCGACGTCCCCACCGTGCTCATCGCGCGAACGGACGCCGACAGCGCCAAGCTCATCACCAGCGACATCGACGAGCGCGACCGACCCTTCATCAGCGGCGACCGAACGCCCGAGGGTTTCTTCCGCCTGCAGGGCACCGGCATGGAGCGCTGCATTGCCCGGGGGCTCGCCTACGCCCCGTACGCCGACCTGATCTGGATGGAGACGTCGCATCCGGACCTGGCGCAGGCGCGGACGTTCGCCGAGGCGATCCAGAAAGACCATCCCGGCAAGATGCTCGCCTACAACTGCTCGCCCAGCTTCAATTGGGAGAAGAACCTCGACAAGGAGACCATTGCCAAGTTCCAACGGGAGCTCGGAGCCATGGGCTACAAGTTCCAGTTCGTCACCTTGGCCGGCTTTCACGCGCTCAACCACGGAATGTTCCAGCTCGCCCGCGACTACAAGGCGCGCGGCATGAGCGCCTACTCCCAACTGCAGCAGGCAGAGTTCGCGGCTGAGGACCAGGGCTACTCCGCGACCCGCCACCAACGCGAGGTCGGCACGGGCTACTTCGACGAGGTGCGCAACGTCATCACCGGCGGCGAGTCGTCGACGGGCGCCCTGGCCGAGTCCACCGAAGCGGCCCAATTCTGAGCGCGCTCGCGCCGAGCCACGGTCTCTCTCCGCGGAGCGTTCAGGACGCAGGGAGGGAGACCGTCGACACGCCGTCTTTTTCTGCGACGGCGACCGCATCGGAGCCGAGGAAGCTACGCACGAGCTCGATGTTGGTGCGGGCATGCGACGAGAGCGGTCCGGTGCAGAACCGCCCCCCGGCCCGCATCAGGGGCAACAAGAGCTGGTCGGCGAGGTGCTCGCCGACCCGCACCCCCGTTCGCTGAAAGCGCTGCACTTGCGCCACCACGTCAGCGACGACGGCTTCCGCGCGACGGCCCCGCTGGCCAAACGCCGCGCACACCTCGAGGCATTCATCTCCGTCCTCGATGAAGACGCAGACGGCATTGCCTGGGCCCGGAGATGAAACGGTGCGGATGACGACCGCATCCTCGGCGAGACCGAGACCTGCGCACAGCGCCGCCCGCTCGCGCGTCGCCACGTGCGCCGGCAGACGTGACTGAAGCACGAGCGCCCGCAGCCGCGGCGCCCTCGGCGGCGACGTGAGATCGACAGACCGAAGCGACGTATTCGAGGGGTCGACGGTCACCGTAAAGTAGCCGCCGCCCGCCGGATAGAAGCCGACGCGCTCGAGCGACACCTTCACCCCGAACCCCACGTCGCGAAGACGGGGGAGATAGACGTGGGCAAAGAACTCGAACGGCGGGGCCATCGGGTTGTGCGTCCCTCCTTCGAACGTTGCCACCGATGGCCCCGGGGCCTCGAGCAGCATCGGCAACACCGTTTGCGCGACGAGGGTGGCGCTGCCGGCGGTTCCGACGGCGAATCGATACGCGCCCGGTCGAGGCCGCCGAGGACGAAAGACGACCCGGCGACTGCCGAGGGAAGCGCCCGCGACCTCGGCGCCGCACACCTCGGCCGCGGCCCGCACCGCGGTGAGATGTTGGCGCAACAACCCCGGCTTGCCTCGGCCCGCACGGATGTTCTCCACGCGCACCGATGCACCGAGGTGCGCGGCGAGGCTGAGGGACGAGCGCAGCACTTGGCCGCCTCCCTCCCCGGCTGCTCCATCGACGCTGAGCATCATCAACCCTTCACGCAAACCACTTGCCGCAGGGTGTGCACCACGTCGACGAGATCGCGCTGCGCCTCCATGACGGCCTCGATCGACTTGTAGGCCATGGGCGTCTCGTCGATCACGTCGGCATCCTTGCGGCACTCGATTCCCTCCGTCGCCCGTACGTGGTCGTCGACGGTGAAGATCTTTTTGGCCCGGGTGCGGGTCATGGCCCGACCGGCACCATGGCTGCAGCTGCAAAAGCTGTCGGCGTTTCCCTTACCCCGCACGATGTACGAGCGTGCGCCCATGCTCCCCGGAATGATCCCGAGGTCGCCCTCCCGCGCTCGCACTGCCCCCTTGCGGGTGACGAGCACGTTGGCGCCGAAATGGTGCTCGCGGGCCACGTAGTTGTGGTGACAGTTCACCGCCTCCTCCGTGCAGGTAAACGCCGGCAGCGACTCGGACGCGGCCAGAGCCTGCAACGTCGCCCGAAGCATCAGCCGCCGGTTTTCGGCGGCGAAGTCCTGCGCCCAGCCCACCGCCTCGATGTAGTCGTCGTAGTGGACCGAGCCCTCGGCGAGGTACGCCAAGTTCTGGTCGGGCAGGTTGATGTACCACCGACGCATCTCCTCTTTCGCCAACGCGATGAAGTAGGAGCCAATGCGGTTGCCGACCCCACGAGAGCCCGAGTGAAGCATCACCCACACCCGGTCGACCTCATCGAGGCACACCTCGATGAAGTGATTGCCGGTGCCGAGGGTTCCGAGATGGTTGATGTGGTTGCTCTTTTCGATCTTCGGGTGCTTGTCGACGATGGCCCGGAACCGCGCCTCGAGTCCGCCCCATGCCGACGCCGTCGTCGACGGAACGTCGCCACCCCACGCGCCGCGGTCGCCACGCCCTCCGTGCTTCGAGCGTCCGTGGGGCACCGCCGCCTCGATGCCGAATCGGATGTTCCGGAGGTTGTCGGGCAGATCCGAAGCGGTGAGCGTCGTACGAATGGCGCCCATCCCGCATCCGATGTCGACGCCGACGGCGGCCGGGACGATCGCGCCGTTGGTCGCGATGACGCTCCCGACGGTTGCCCCCTTCCCCACGTGCACGTCCGGCATCACCGCCACGTGCCGGTGAATGAAGGGCAGCGCCGCGATGTTGGCGAGCTGGCGCTTGGCCCCATCGTCGATCGGTACGCCGCGGACCCACGCCTTGATGGGGCGGTGGTCGGTCTCGAACACGTCGTAGCTTCGCTGCGTCGTCATGGTCCCAGCAGCGGAGCATCGCTCGTACCATGCGTCCGAACACGTAGTTTCAGATACTTTCGCAAGGTGGTGTTGCGCCAGCCGGATAAGTACTATCCAGATTTATCGTGGGCACGATCGTCTTTGGTTTCTACGGGCCCACCCTCGATGCGGGCAAAAACGACCGACGGTGGGACCGTTGGCGTCCGACGGTCTCGCTCTGTCAGCAGGAGGATCTGCTCGTCGACCGCTTCGAGCTGCTGCACCAGCGGGCTCATCGAGCCGGGGCCGAACGCGTCGCCGAAGACATCGGGATGGTCGCGCCCGAGACCGAGGTCGTGCTCCACGAGGTCCGGCTTGCCGACCCGTGGGACTTCGAAGAGGTCTTTGCCGCCTTCCACGACCTCGCGCGGCGTTACCCCTTCGCGCCCGAGACGGAGCGGTACCTCGTGCACATCACGACGGGGACCCACGTGATGCAAATCTGTTGGTTTCTCCTCACGGAGTCGCGTCACTTCCCCGCCGCGTTGGTCCAGGTACGCCCGCCCCAGCCCCGCGACCGCGGTGGCCAGGACCCGGGCGGTCACCAGGTGATCGACCTCGATCGCTCTCGCTACGATCGGCTCGCGCGCCGTTTTGCCGACGAGCGAGCCGAAGGCCTCGCCACCCTAAAACAAGGCATCGACACCCGAAACGCCGCCTTCAACCGGCTCGTGGCATCGCTCGAACAAGTGGCGCTTCGATCGCGCGAACCCATCTTGCTCACCGGCCCCACCGGGGCGGGGAAAACCCACCTGGCGCGCCAGATCGACACGCTGCTGCGCTCGCGCCGGCAACTCGAGGGGCCGCTCGTCGAAGTCAATTGCGCGACCCTCCGGGGCGACGGCGCCATGAGCGCGCTCTTCGGCCACGTACGAGGCGCCTACACCGGGGCCGTAGCGGATCGCGAGGGACTGCTCGCGCGAGCCGACGGCGGCCTGCTCTTCCTCGACGAGATCGGCGAGCTCGGGGTCGACGAGCAGGCGATGCTGCTGCGCGCCGTCGAAGAAAAGCGCTTCCTCCCCGTCGGCACCGACCGCGAGGCCTCGAGTGATTTTCGTCTCGTCGCCGGTACGAACCGTGACCTCCGGCGCGCCGTCACCGAGGGGCGCTTCCGTGAAGACCTGCTCGCTCGCATCGATCTTTGGACCTTCGAACTGCCCGGCCTCGCCGACCGTCCGGAAGACATCGCCCCGAACCTGGATCACGAACTCGCCCGCGCGCCCGGTCGTCTCGGCGTGCACATCACGATGAACGGAGACGCGCGGCGTCGGTTTCTCTCTTTTGCGACCTCGGCGGAAGCGACGTGGAACGCGAACTTCCGCGACTTCAGCGCGGCCGTGTCACGCATGGCCACGCTCGCCCCCGGAGGCCGCATCGACGTCCCGACGGTTGAAGAGGAGATCACGAGGCTCCAGCGCGCATGGGGCCAGATCTCGGCGGACGGCCTGGCCGACGGTCTCGACGCGCTGCTCGGGACCGACGCCGCCCGCGCCCTCGACCGGTTCGACCGGGTGCAACTCGCGGAGGTCGTGCGCGTGTGCCGACGGAGCGACAGCCTGTCGGCAGCAGGTCGGGTGCTGTTCGCCGCCTCCCGACGACGCCGTCGAAGCGTCAACGACGCCGACCGGCTCCGCAAGTACCTTCACCGTCACGGGTTGACCTTCGAGCGCGTGTCGGCGTCCCCCTCCAACGGCCCTAAAGCGGAGAAAGATGGAAACCGACCGCCGCTTCCGGCATAAGCCGCGCCGATGGCACTGTCTCGTCTGAACCGCAGGATGTTCATGGGGAGCGCCGCGGTGCTCTCTGGGTGTGTCGACGAAGCCGACATCGACGACGAACGCCCGCCCGGAAGCGGCGGCGCTGGCGGCTCGGGCGGAGAGGGCGGCGGCGCGCCGGTCGAGACGTGCGACGACCCCTTCGCCGGGGGACAGCTGCTCGAAGAGCTGGTCTTCACCTACGACGGCGGGCAGCCCATTCAGGTGCCCTTCAACACGAAGCTTCGTCAGGGGTGGGACGCGCGCCTCTACACCGACCTGGCGCAGATCGATCAGGGGCAAGCGGTCACCCCGACCGAGTTCTACTATATCCGCACCGAGTTTCCGGACGGGATCGATACGGCGCAGGACCCGACCTGGGCCGACACGTGGTCGATTGACGTCTCGGGTCTCGCGACCCCTCGTTCGCTGACCGTGGCCGACCTGGCGCCACTTTCGGTCGATCAAGGGGTACACGTGATGGAGTGCTCCGGCAACGGTGGCGGGGGTGGGTTCGGGCTGATGAGCGCCGCCTCGTGGGCCGGCGCCCCTTTCGAGGCCGTGATGGACCTGCTCGACGTCGACGCCGCCGCAACGCGCGTTCGGATCGGTGGCTTCGATGAACACAGCACGCCGTCGATCGGAGGCCACTCTACCCCCGGCGCCGCTTGGATCTTCACCTTTCAAGAACTCGTCGAAGCCCGCGCCTTCTTTGCGTTGGAAATGAACGGCGCCCCGTTGAACGAGGACCACGGCCGCCCGGTGCGACTGTACGTTCCCAACTGGTACGGCTGCACGTGCATCAAGTGGGTCAATGAGATCGAATTCGTCGACGACGACGCTCCGGCGACCTCGCAGATGCAGGAGTTTGCGTCGCGCACCCACCAGAACGGCGTGCCGAGCCTCGCCCGCGACTACCGCCCCGCGAGCATGGACCAGGCCGCGATGCCGGTTCGCGTCGAGCGCTGGCTCGTCGACGGCGAGGTGGTCCATCGCGTGGTGGGCATCATGTGGGGCGGCTATGCGCTCGCGGGAGACCGCCTCGCGGTAAGCTTCGGCGACGACGTCTTCGAACCCGTGACGGTGTGTCCCGCCCAGACGACCAACCGCACCTGGACCTTATGGGAGCACGTGTGGCGGCCCACCGCCCCCGGTCGCTACGTCGTCCGCATGGCCATCGACGACCCCGCCGTGCCTACCTACCGCCTCGACCGCGACTGGTACGCACGCGAAGTCAACGTCACCGAGGTGTAGGCGCGACGCGAGCCCGACCGCCCCTCGACGACGGCGCGCGCGACCCCGCCCGCATCGCGCGGCCTCAACGCGGCCGGCCCTGGGCGACCCAGGTTTCGACGAGTTGAAGGTCCTCCGGAGAGAGCGCGGGCAACCCCAACGGCATGCCCCGCACTTCGGGCGTCGCGCCCGCCTCCTCGAGCTGGCGGTTGCGAAGCACCTCGACGAGCCGTGACACCCGTCCCATCCCCGCGACCGCAGACGCGGCGAACACGCTGGTGGGTTCACCTTGATCGTCGAGGTAGCCACTCTGAACGGCTTCGTAGGTGCTGAGGTCGAGCTGCCGACCGGGAAAGCCGAACCCGCCCGTCATGCCGGGTCCTCCGTCGCCCCGCGCGAGGTCCGGCTCGGCGTGGCAATGCCAGCAGACTTTTCGAAACACGCGATCACGCACTTCGGCGTAGGTGACGCGACGATCCAAAACCGGCCGCCGCGGCGGTGCCGACACGGCCGCCTGAGGCTTCAGCGGCGCAAAGTAGACGTACCCCGCCACGGCAAGCGCCTCGTCGTCGTCGAGGCCGAGGTCCGGCATGCCGGTGCCGGGGGCGACGCGTTGCGGGCGCTGGATCCAGCCCGCCAGTCGGTCGGGAGCGATGCGATCGCGGGTCCCGCGAAGATCGGGCGCGAGCGGCGAATTCATCCCGGAGGCCGGCGCGACGAAGGCGTGACACGTGCCGCAACCCCGCGCCGAAAAGACCGCCTGCCCCGTGGCGAGCGCGGCGGGCGTCGGGGCGGGCAGTGGTCGCGGGCGAGGCGGCGGCGGCCCCGCGGCGACGAGAAATGCGGCGAGATCGGTGGCTTCCTGCGGGCTCAGCGCGAGGCGCGGCATCGTCGCTTCGAGATGGGGACGAACGTCGTGGGGATGAAGGAGAAATCGCGCGATCCAATCGGGGTCGAGCAAGGTGCCCGCGGTCGCGAGCGAAGGCGCCGCGGGGAGGCTGTGCAGGTTGGCCCGCCACGCAGAGAGGACGGGGGCGGGCGCGTCGAAGCGCCCGTCGGCGATGGCCGCGTGACACCCCACGCATTGCTTTTCGCGCGGTGGCGGCGCCACGGCGGGCACCGCGTGACACCGGTGGCATTCGAATCGGACCGCCAGCGCCGCCCCGCGCGCGGCATCTCCTTCCGGAAGCAGGGGCGAGGGCGAGAAGGGAGGTATCGGCACATCGACGCGGGCCCATCGCGAAGCCGACGAGGACCGCCCCGAGGCGATGACGGCGGCGACGATGATGATGATCGCAATGGCAAGCGAGGCGCCCGCAGGCCAACGGGCGGATGGCATCAGCCCTCAGGAGGTCGCGGCGGGGCCCCGCAGACGTCGTCGTCGTTCTCGCCGGCCATTCGTCGACATCGCGCCCCCGCCAGGGTCCGACGCGGGAGCGCCAGGCTGGCCCGGGCGGCGACGAGAAAGAACGGGGTGTTGGCCTTGGGCTTAGGCGGGCGAAGCAGTTCGGCGAGCGCCGCGTACCCATGGGCCGACGACACGAGGTCGCGGGTGGAGAGCCGCGTCAGGAGGCGCAGCGCCTCGGCCTGGCGCTCCGGCCGCAGCGCCAGCGCTTCCGCGTAGCCCGTCTGGGCCGCGGCGTCTTTGGGCGCCCGACGGGCAAAGCCCCGCAAGATGCGTTGCGCCCACACGATGTTGTGGTCGCGCAACTCGGGCGTATCCCCGGGAAACCGCCTCCCCCCGTCGACCGTGCCTCGGGTCCGCACGACCGCCAACGCCATCACGCGCAGCGCACGGTCGGCCACCCGATTCACCTCGGGACGCTGACGGCGGAGGTGCGGGTACACGTTGAGGACACGCTGCGCCGCCAGACGAGGACGGCCCTCGGAGACGTCGTCCTCGGCGGCCGACACGCGAGCGACGGCCTCGTTCAAACGGCGGTCGACGCCATTCAAACACGCCTTCGCCGGCGGGGCGGGCATCGCCATCGCGACGCCGATGGCGATCATGCAAGCCAACGGACGCGCGCGAGCGCTCCTCGATGGTGGGCAACTCATGCAAGGGAGACCCGCGGTCGTAGAAAAAGTTCCGAACTTTCTCCTTCGCGACGCGTCCGTGATGCATGCGTCCCATCTTTTTGGCCGTGCTGTGTCTGCTCGGGTGCGGGTGTCACGACGACCCCGCGCCGCCTCCGGAGCCGGCGGCGTCGGCCCCACCGCCGCCGGTGACATCGTTCTGCGATGACCTTTGCGCGCGGACGACGTCGTGTGGTCTCGAACTCGCGCGCGTCGATACCAACGCGGCCGACGCGGGGGTGATGGCCGACCTCGAGGCGAGCCTGCCCGCGCAACGTCGCGCCTGCCGGGCCCAATGTGCTCGAGACCCCGAACACGACGAGAAGATGGCTTTTCAACGCGAGCGCGCGCGGGTGTGCCTGCGTAAGTCGAGCTGCGAGGAGCTCGACGCGTGCTTTGCGGCGCTGTGACCCCGACCCAGACGGGCGACCTCGGCCCACCCTACGTTGCACACGGCGGCGTGCCGCCGTAGGTCGCTCCCATGTCTTTCGCACGCGCGGCCCTCGGGGCCAGCTTCGCCCTCTGCGCCGCCACCCTTTCCATGGGCACCATGGGCTGCAAGGAATCGATCCCGCCTCCGGCGGATGTCGCCGCCCCTCCGGCCGATGCGACCGTCACCGCCTCGAAGCTGGCCTACAAGATCCTGAAGAAGGGCGACGGTGCCGTTCACCCGGGACCCACCTCCACCGTGCGCGTGCACTACACGGGCTGGACCACCGACGGGGCCATGTTCGACAGCTCGGTCGCAAGGGGCGAGCCGATCGAGTTTCCGCTCCAGGGCGTCATCGCCGGTTGGACCGAAGGCCTTCAGCTCATGGTGGTCAACGACCAGGCGCGCTTCTGGATCCCCGAAGCGCTCGCCTACCGCGGGCAGCCGGGAAGGCCCGCCGGCACGCTCGTGTTCGACGTCGAGCTGCTCGACATCGTCGAGTGAGCCTCGTCATGGGGGCATCGAAGAGCACGACGGGGGGATCGTAGGCCGCGGGATCGATACCCGCCGCGCGGGTTCAAGGCCTGGTCCTCTGGCGTGACGGATGCCCAGCGAGAGGAGCCGCGTGGCCTCGTCGTCGTCCGCGACGCCCACCGCAATGACCTCAGACCCCAACGCCAAGGCGATTCGCTGCAGGGAGGCGACGGTGCGCAACGACCAGCGCCTAGGTGCACCCCGCCCCAGGCGCCCGAGGTCCACGTGCACGACGTCGGGGGTCAACGACGCCATCGCCTCCAGCGACCCTGAGTCGAGCGTCACATGCGCGAGGCCGATGCGAACCGCAGCCGCGCGGAGTCGCGCGATGGCCCGATGGGATGCTCGGTGGGCACCGTCGATCGCGGACGGACAGAGGTCGAGACACAGCGTGCGACGCACGTCGCGGGGGAGTCGCTCGACCGCGTCGAGCAGAGAAGGAACGAGGGCCGAAGAGGCAAGCCCGACGTGATGACGCAGGCCCCCCGCGGTACGCGCGGCCGCCAAACAGCGGCGCGCGGCCTCTGCGTCGCTTCCCCGCCGTGAATCGCCCTTCTCGCCCCGTCGGAGCGACCAAGCCGCGCCCACCTCCCAGCGGGACGACAAATTCACGATGGGTTCGCGCCACAAGGCAACTGCGGGCGCGGCGTCGACCTCCCAACCGTGGGCCCCTCGATCGAGCGCGTTCGGCGCGCCAACGTCTGCCTGCGGCCGAAGCCACGGAGACGGCGAAGAAGGCCAGGGCGCGTACATCGTGGACCTGCCGCACGCCTTTTGCAGTCGCCGTGCCGCTCCGGCCTTTCGCGCATTTCGGGCGGTACGACGTCTCTGAAGGGCCACGCCTGTCGTCATGAGCCGACAGCCATGCGGTCTGGCGTCGACAGAAGGCGTCGGGGGCGGTCTCCGCCGACCGCGCGCCCTCAGAACACGACGCGCAGGGTGCCTCCGCCGGCCACCATGAGCCCGTCGGCGGTGTAGTCGCCGACGAAGTCGGCGGGGTTGTCCTTGAGGGTGACACGCAGCGGCAACCACGAGAGCGACGCGTGGGCGTCGAGGTGGACGGCTCCGGGCAGCTCCTCGACCGGGCGGTTGAGGATGGCGCCGAACCCCACCGAAAACACGTGGCGGTCGGTGTCGACGAGATTGGTGACCCCCGTCTGCGGCGGCACCGGGCTCGCCTCGAAGGCGTAGCCGGCCCGCAGCGGGAGCTCGAACAGCGGGCGGTCGCGGCCGTGCACGACGCGCCGCGTCCCCGCGCCGATCTGGCGCACCTCGAGTCCGACCCGCGGGACCCATGTGTCGCGAAATCGAGGCGGAATGGGAACCGTCGGCGCCGGCTCCTCGGGAAGCTCGATCGGCAGATCGATCGGAGGGTCGAGATCGAGCGAAGCTGCGATCTCCGCGGTCGGGCTGAGGTAGGCCGACCAGTCCATCCAGGTGACGTCGACGTTGAGGGTCACGCCCTCGAAGTGGGTGAACGACACCCCCATCGCGAGCTGTTGGGGCGTGAAGGCCGCGATGGTTTTCGCCTCCAGGTCGTAGAGGAGCGGAATGTCGATGCCGGCAAACGAAACGACCCCGTCGAGCAGGGCGTCGAGTTGGAGATCGAGGTTGCTCTGCCCCCGATAGGTCACGCCGAGCGCGCCCCACCCATCCCAGAGCAACCGAACGCCGGCATGGGGAAAACGAACCGCGGTGAGGTCGGCGTCGACCTCGTGTTCGAGCTCCGAATCGAACGGGCGCAGCGCGTCGGCGCGCCCACGAATGCCAAAGTCCCCCCGCGTTGACGAGAGGTAGCCAATCCCGCCGCCCACCGCGAGAAACGGCCAGGGCCGGATCGCGGCGCCAGCGAACAGCGACAAGAGCTGCGCCCGCGTATCGTAAAGTTCCCACCGCGGCACCCCCTGCCGCCGCGCCCGCAAGTACGAGACCCCATCGTCGGGAAGGTGCAACCCCACCGAGAATCCGAACGGGATCCCGAAGAGCCGACCCGGCGCCACCACGCCGCCCACGAGGCCGTGCACGTCGTCCACCTGGGTATCGACGCCGTCGATCCGCAGCCGCTGGTGGTTGTACATGTACCCCAGCGCCACTTCGATCCCGTCCGCCTGCGCCAAGCCCGCCGGGTTGTAGTAGCCGGCGGAAAAGTCACTCGCGTCGGCGGCCATCGCCCCCGCCATCGCCGCGCCACGGGACCCGAACCCGTACTCGTCGGGCGCGCTCGCCCCCGCCGTCGGAGCCATCGTGAACCCGGCGCCAAGACTCACTACCATGATGGCCGTCGTCGACCGACCCGTACTCGCCCGCCTCACCGCCGCTGAACGATGACACACGTCCTCGGCCGCCGGAACGCTGGGCTTGGGAACGCTGGGCTTCGGGTGACCGCCTCGCACGGCTTCCCGATCGGAGGCGCCACATCGACCGCCCTCAGACCTCGATGAGCCGACCGAGCCGAGGGCATGTTCACGCCGTCAACGGCGGCCCGCGCCCCGCTCGTCGGCCTCTCGCCGGAGGCGCTCGAGTTCCTGCTCCAGCTCCTTCGCCCGCGCGGCCTCGCGGTCCGCGCGCTGGGCTTCCTGCTCCGCGCGTTGGGCCTCCTGCTCCGCGCGTTGGGCCTCGAAGTCGCGCGCCTCGATGAGCCGGTCGATGGTTTTCTCCAGCCGTCCCACGAGTTCGTCCGCGAAGAGAAGCGGGGCGTTGCCCTCGTAGAAGCGGACCCGCCCGTCTTCGACCGTCAGCTCCAGACCGAGCACGGCCGAAGAGAGGCGACCTCGCTGCGGCACGTGACGTTGGTAGGCGGTCGCGGACTCCGGGAGATGCCATCCCCACAGGCGACCCCGAGGTCGGTCGAAGGCGAAGTACTCCGGGATCCCCAGGGACGCGTAGCGAACCACATTTTGCTCGAAGTCTTTCCTCGCGTCGCCGCTGACATGCACCTCCAACACGAAGTCGAACCCCTTTCCCTCGCGGCTCACCACCCAGCTCTGTCGGGGATGAAGCGCGACGTCGGTCACGGCGAGTACGTCGGGACAGATGCGTCGTTCGCCGGGGTAGTAGGTCGTCAGCTCCGACGACACGTACACCCGGCGCCCCTTGCGCCGAAAGTGCTCGTCGAGCGCATCGCGGGCCTTGTCTTTCGCGTCGCGGTGGTCGTCGCCTTCCGGGGGGTGCAGCTCCCACGGCATCTCGGCCGGCAGCCCCGCGACCACCCGTGCCCGCTCGCCTTCGCTCATCGCCGCCCACTGCGGCTCGGTCGGCGCCCGCGGGTCATCGGGGTCGAGAACATAGGGCGAAGTTGCGACCATCGCCGCGAAGCCTAGCACTCGGCCGTTCGCGGGATGGCCCTGCAACGGCGACTTCGGGCCACGGATGGCGCGGAGACCCATGCCTCTCTCCCCTGGGCGCACGGGGCGAGCAAAAAACCTGCGACAATGTAGGTCTACGTGCGCCCTCGTGAGCAAGGAGAGAAGACATGAGGACACGGAACACCACGCTGGGCCTGCTCGCCCTCACATTCGCCGCCGCGGGCTGCGACAACCCATCGGTAGGCGCCGAAACCGAAGACTTCACGGGGGTGTCCCGACCGGGCATCCAGCATCGGCTGCCCGAGGGCACCGCACCGTCCACCACATGTGTCGACGATCTCGCTGCGATCGCGTCCGGCGATCAGATAACGCTGTTGTGGGGCTACGACGTTCCCATCGGCCAGCTTCCCGTCGTGGTGCCGGAAAAAACCAAAGAGGAATGGCCCCGCGCGTTGCTGGTGGCCGAGCGTACGACCGACTACCTGATGCAGCTTGCCGACGACGTCGGGGCCACCTTCGACCTCTACACGATGACGTTGGCGGCCGTGGTCCTCGACGAAGAGGTCGTCGCCTACCAAACGACCGTGAGCCGCGTCGGGCAGGGCGGAAACTCAGTGTTCACCTTCGGCCCCGAGGCCGACCTGCTGTTCACCAGCCTTTCAGTCGATGCCGAGGGCCAGCTGGACGGAGACTACGGCTACTTTGGCGTCGCGGGCACGTTCTACTGCAGCGACGGCGGCGCAGCGATGGAGGCGCCACCGAGTGCTCAGTGTGTTGCGGAAGCGACGCGCGAGGTGAGCGAGCTGCGGGAAGACGGCGGGGCCTACGCGCGAGGCGAAGCATCCGTCGCGTCATCGCTCCCCCCCCTCCTCGAGGGCGCCGCGAACGCCTACGAAGAGGCCTTCGACGACTACGAGGGAGGCTATGAATTCGAGATGCCCTACCGCCATCGGGGCATGCTCACGCCCGATGACGGGGCCACGATGATGGTGCAGAAGCGATGGCCGACCGCCGAGGTACCCATCGCCGGTTCGTTGGTCACGACCCAACGCCTCGACGACTCGTGGCGCTTCGTTTGCGTCGAAATCGACTGATTGGCTCCAAAAAGCTCCCCACCGCTCGCTTGCGTTCGCCGTACCGCGGCCGCCCTCGCACGAGGGCGCCCCGCGCCGCCGACGACCCGGACCTGACATGGTCCGAACCGTCACACCTGCGGCGCGGTCTGGCGTTTGTCCTCCTGTGCTCCGCCAGGACTACTTAGCCCGTCAGTTGGCGGCCCTCTTCGCGGCGCTACGACGCGCCGCCGAGCGCGTCGACGAGGACGACGCCGCCGGGGCCATGGATGAAGTGAATCGGGGCTACACGCTGTTGCCCGGCGTCGACCGAAGCCTCCTCATGTACCTGTCGGCCGAAGCGCTTCACCGCGCCCTCGAAGACGAACCCCGGGTTCGCGCCCTAGCCCGGCTCCGCGCGACGGAGGCCCTCGCGTTAATGAAGCTCGATGACACGCCCCCAGAATCAATCCTCCGGATCGCGCACCAAGCCCTGATGCTCTACCACCACGTAGGCCTCGGAGAAGACGCCACCGACGCGGCCACGATGCAACGCCTGCTCACCTGCATCGACCACCTCGAAGCCACCGTCAAAAGCCGCTGAGCGGCGTGTTTCCCACACAGGCCTTCGAGCCGAGAGCACCCCGCCGCCGATGAGGTGCGACCGCGCGCGGCCCGCGCGACCACCGCGCATCCACGCGGACCGGGAATGTACAATTCGTACCGAAAAGGTACATGTCGAAGCATCGACGAAAGATTCGAAGGCCTGTCGAAGAACTGTTCGTCCCCTCCTGCTGAGGCGTGGCGACCCGCACCTACGAGCATCAACTCCCGGCGCTTTCTGCGCAACAGAACTTCTTCTACGACGGGCTCGGGTGGATCTCAGAGTGGCGTCGTGGCCCCAACAGCACCTCCAACCGTACGCGTTGCCGCTTTACCGACGCCGGCAACCTCGACACGGTCGAGGAATGGGGGACGGACAAGTTCGCACTCCTACGTCTACGACAAGGACGGCCGCCGGATCGAAACCCGCGACGACGGTGTCCTCTACGCCGACTTCGTCTATGCTTCGTTCGACAAGCCCGAATCGGGCGAGGTCGACGGTACCACGTTCTCTACCATGCGCGACGCACACGGCACCCGAGTGAAGCGCACCACTAGCGCGGAAGCGACCCTGTGCATCGGCGGCCTTTACGAACGCCGCGATCCGGGCACCACACTGCCGACCCACGTCTACAAGATCGTTGCCGACGGCGACCTCGTCGCGACCGTCAGCTTCACAGAAGAAACCCAGGAACGCACCGTTCGGTACCACCTAAGCGGTCCGAAGGCCTCATCGGCCATCACCCTCGACGAAGAAGGCAACGTCGAAGAGGCGCTCCAGTTCTCCCCGTACGGCCAACGCATGAGCCCGACCCGGACCCCCTGCCCCTTCGGCGACCGCCCGCGCGTGCTCGACGAGGGCTACACCGGCCACATCCACGACGACCTCCTCGGCCTCATCGACATAAAGGGCCGGTCCTTCGACCCCACGACCCGCCATTTCCTGTCTCTCGACCCCCTCCCAGACTTCGAAGCCGCCGGCCGCGGCCTCGTCCGCACCGCCTACGTCGGCTGGGACCCCCTCAACAACACCGACCCCTTCGGATTTCAAAACGAGGGGATCCCCGAGTCGAACAAGGTCCACATGACCATCACGGCCAGCCCCTCAGCGCCGACTGACCTGGTCGAGGTGCCCGAAAGCTACGCGGATCTCACCCTTACCGATACCGGCGTCGACCCCGTAACCATCCCGACGTCACCAGCCACGTCAAACACCGGCCAACCCAATCCGCTCTGGCAGGTGCGGCTGATGGATCATTTCAAAGACGGGACGTTCACACTTCGGGTGGACATCGAATAGCGGCAATCACATAAATGTCTCTCGCGGCGGTAGAATACCAATTTTATCTCGGTGGTTGATTTGGTTGAAATCGTTGCCGAGATTCGCACAACGCCATGGCCGGGCGAGGAGGCAGCCGTCGTGGCAAGAGGCGCCCAGTACAGAGCCGTGAGCGTCACGGGTTTCGGCTGGAATCTTGAACTTGAATCGGGTGTGGGCCCAAAGGAACTCCGAATAATAAACTCCGACTTACCGAAGTACGTACGGGTGGTAGAATGATGTTCCCACGAGAGCTGAATCGTGTCCGGGGAGAAAAGAAGTTACGGTGGGATGAACAGTCGGTCGGAAGGTGGGTAGGTGGCGTTGTTCCGCTTTGGTGGAGGGTGTCGTGAGGCGGCCGCCGCTGCGGCATAGGTGCACAGCTCACGTGGGCGATCGAGGAGGGAAACGGACTCGCGTCGATGACTCTTGTCGGCCGTGCCGTCGCGCGCTCTACCGCGCCTATGGCGGGAAGGCTGGACGGATTGGCGGATACTTGACGCGAACGCAACCTTCGAAGCCCGTCCAGTCGATCATCGACAGTGCTCTGAACCCCCAGTGGGGAAACACCGCGACGAACGTCGCGACCATTCGCGTGCCCGCAGGCACCACGATCTACGAAGGTGCTGCCGCTGCACAGGGTGGACTCGTGGGTGTTAGCGCTCCATCTTGATGGGGGGTTGGGTCTCGGTTTCGTGCAGGCTGCGTGGGGGTGTTTCTGGGGTCACGGACACGGTGCCCATCGCCGAGAAGTTCGGTTTCGTGACGGGGTGCGGGCAGACTGTCGCGAGGAGGAAGAGCACCGACCTCATGTCG
>JBCCLB010000066.1:0-36909 GCA_039027095.1 Myxococcota bacterium | reverse complement strand
CGCCGCCGCCGCCACCACCTCCCGTCGCGCCGCCTCCGGCCCCGTCGCCGCCGCCCCCGGCGTTCGCGCCCCCGTGACCGCCGGCCGCGCCGGCCCCGCCCCCGCCGCTGCTGGCGCCTCCGGCGCCTGGCGTCGTCGCTCCGCCGCACACGGCCACGGGGTCGGCCGTAACGTCGCAGAAGCCATCGTCGGTGCAGTCGTCATTGGTCTCGCAGCCGCACGTGCACAGCCCCTCGTTGCCGCATACGGCGGGGGTACACACGCGGCTGGTAGCGACCGTGGCGGCGCCGGCGCTGCACGCGATGTCGGTCGAGACTTCATCGATACAGTCGACGCGAATGACGGTCCCATCGGCGACGTCGTCGCACGTGCCGTCTTGTCCTCCCGCGTTTTGCTGAGCTGCACAGCAAGACGCGCATTCGCCGTCGCAGGCTTCGTCGCAGCACACCCCGACGTCGGGGCTTCCGTTGCATCCCGGGGTCGCGCAGAACCCCGAGCGACACTCGGCCGCCACGGTGCACGGCGCGCCGTTGCCACGGTCGAAGATGGCGCTCGCGGCGGATACGGTCCCGCCCCCGCCGACGTCCCGGCCCCCATTGACGAGGGCGCTCAGGGCCGGATCGGGCCCCGTCTTCAAGGTGATGGCCGCGGCGGCGGCATCGCTCACCGGTTCGGGCAGCGTCGCGGTCGCGAGGGGCGTGAAGACGAGCGTGTCGGGGTCGAAGAGCTCCGTCGCATCCAGCGTGCTCCCCCCGGTGGTGACCCCTCCCGCCACGACGACGCGGTCGCCCGGCAGCGAGACGGCGATGTGCCGCGTGCTCTGGGCAGTCATGTTGCCGGCGTTGATGAAACCGCGCTGCGTGCTCCCGTCGTCGACGAACACACTTACCGCGTCGGTGATCGTGGCATCGCTGGCCGAGCTGCTTCCCCCGGTGATGACGACGGAACCGTCGGGGAGCCCGGTCGCGGTATGAAACGCGCGCACCGCGTTCATGTCCTGGGCCGCGTTGGCGGTCGCGGTCCACGCCACCAGGCTTCCCGAGGCATCGAGCAGTTCGGCGGTCGCGGTGGCAAAGGTTGCGGTGAGGCCTCCCGCGACGAGCACCGAGTTCGAGTTTGGGAGCCAGGTGGCGGTGTGCGCCGTGCGCGGGACCGTCATCGTCACCGCGGGATCGTAGGTGCCGGCGGTCACGTCGAAGCGGCGGGTCGCGGCCGAGGGAGGGAGCCCGGGGCCGCTGCGCCCTCCGACGACCAGAAGAACGACGCCGCCATCTACGCGGGTGGCGGTGTGCTCGTAGCGGGCTTCCGGCATGGGGACCGAGCCCTGAAAGACGCCGC
Organism: Myxococcota bacterium; assembly: GCA_039027095.1. Classification (GTDB taxonomy): domain Bacteria; phylum Myxococcota_A; class Polyangia; order Polyangiales; family Polyangiaceae; genus JAPYTK01. The sequence continues at coordinate 35,571 of JBCCLB010000066.1, read as the reverse complement.
TCATCGGGCTCCAGATTTCGGTGGCGGCGGTGAGCGCTCCCGGGGTGGTCGGGGTGGCGAGGCTGGCGCCGCCCAACACCATCACCCGGCCCGCTTCGTTCGGATCCTGCAACGCGACCGCCGCGTGTGCCCCCCGCGCGGTCCCCATCGGGGCGAGCGCGGTGTACGTGCCGGCGGTGGGTTGAAACAATTCGACCGCGTCCAACGCGATGCCGGTCGCGTCGAACCCCCCGGTGATGAGCACAGCGCTGCCGGGAGTGGTCGGGTCGACGGCGGTCGCCTCATGCCCGAAGCGAGCCACCGCGAGGTCGGTCGTTCCCTCCCAGGTGGGATCGACCGCGATGGGATGCGGGAGCCAGGGGGGCCAGGTCACGTCGAGCCAGCACGACGCGACCCCGGGAGCGGGGACCGAGCGCGCGGCCGCCGGCCGGGGGTCGCGATCGACGGCGCAGCCGGAGATCTCGAGCGATGCGGCGACGCGTTGTCCCTCACCGGTCAGCACCACCGGCGGCGCGACCCGGAGTCGCGGGTATCCCGCGGCGTCGAGCACCTCCAAAGTTCGTCCCACGAGGCGCAACGCCGGCGCGTCACGTACGTCGAGCGCGTATCGAAGCTGCGGTCGGGAGGGAGGGGTGGCCCAGAAGTACACGTCCTCCACCCCGTCGCGACGCGTCTGCACGAGCGCATCCGCGCCCGCGACCGCGTCGGGAAAGAAGAGGCGCCCGCCGCCGTGGTCCTCGGCCGTGACCGAAGCAGCCTTGGTGACCGCCGTGCCGCCGGCCTCGACGAGCCGAAAGCCGAGGGCGATGCCGCCGCGGTCGATGCCGTGGGTCGGGGGAGGGCGAAGCGACAGCCGGGTCCAGCCGCCGAGGGTGATCTCTCGCGTCGCCCTCACGGTGACGCCGGCTGCCCCGAACGCGGGCGAGGCCGTGCCCTCGAACGAACGGGTCGGCGATGGAAGGTCGAAACGCGAGAGCCACCCCTGCAGCCGGGCTCGCGTAGCCGGAGACGGCGCGGTGGCCGCGACCGGGGGCGCTCCCTTCGTCGGGGTGGGCTCCGGTGAAGGTTCGCGACGCTCCCCCGGCTGGCAAGCGTGGGCGTTCGCGCCCAGAAGGATCGCAGCCGCGATCAGAAAGAGCCGGGGTCGAAGCAGGCGCGAAGAAGAACGCGGGGGCAGCATGGGTTTCGGGGGGAGGATGCCCGGCTTCGCCCAGAACAGCGGGTCGTCACCGGGAGCACCCCGCTCCTCCGCCCTACGGTTACCACGGGACCGCGGACGGGCGTGTCGCGCCGTCGCGAGGAACGGCCCCGGCGCCCGAGATGGCCCCCCGGGGCGCGTCGGCGCGGGGAAGAATCCCCGCGGGGGTGTTCGATGCGTTCCCCCTCCGTGAACCCCGCGCGGTACGCTCTCCTTCGGTCATGGGTCGCGCGCACCAAACCTATCTTCGTTGTTTTGTCGTCAGCATCATCGGCGCGATGGTCTTCGCCTGCGGATGGGGCGACGCCCGTGCCCAGGTCTCCAGCGGCGCGGGAGGCGCCGGCGGCGCGGGCATGGGCGGCGGCGGGGGCTCGGCGGCCGCGGGCGGAATGGGCACGAGCGCGGGCACGGGTGGCGCTGGGGCGGGCGGCATGGGGGCGGGAGGAGGAGGCGGGCTTCCCCCCAACGGCGACGCCGACATGGACGGGCTTACCAACGGACAGGAGGCGATGCTCATGACCGACCCGAACGTTGCCGACACCGACGCCGACGGCCTCGACGACGGGGACGAGGTGTTCGTGTACATGACGAGCCCACTCCTGACGGACACCGACAACGACGGCCTTTCGGACTTCGTGGAGGTGATGGGCATGACGCTTCCCACCAACCCCGACACCGACGGCGACGGTCTGCTCGACGGCGCCGAAGCGGCCTTCATGGCGGATCCCAACGTCGCCGACACGGACGGAGACACGCTGCTCGACGGAGACGAGGTCAACCTCTTCATGACCAACCCTGCCGTCGCCGATACCGACAACGACATGGTCAACGACGACGTGGAGATTGCGGCGGGGACCGACCCCAACCTCGTAGACACCGACGGTGACGGGCTGAACGATAACGTCGAGCTCGCCGGACAGACCAATCCCTTGGTGGCGGACACCGATGCCGATGGGGTCGACGATGGGCCTGAGGTAGCGAACGGGACGAATCCGCTGGTGGCCGACACCGACATGGACGGTCTCACCGACGGGGAAGAACAAACCGCGGGCACCGACCCCTTGGTGGCCGATACCGACATGGACGGGGTCTCCGACGGTCAGGAGGTCCTCGACAACACCGACCCGTTGGTCGCCGATACCGATAGCGACGGGCTCGAAGATGGCGACGAAGCCTTCTTAGGCACCGACCCCTTGGTGGCCGATACCGATATGGACGGGTTGCTGGACGGAGCAGAGGTCAACGTTCACCTCACGAATCCGTTGCTCATGGACACGGATCTCGACGGCGTGTCCGATGGGGACGAGGTCAACGTGTACGGGACGTTTCCCTTGCTCTCGGACAGCGATAGCGATGGTCTCTCCGACGGGGATGAGATCTTCGTCGAAGGGACGATGCCCCTCAATGCCGACACCGATGGCGATGGATTGACGGACGGAGACGAGGTCACGCTCTACGCAACCCTCCCCCTCGTCGACGATAGCGATGGCGACGGATTGACGGATGGAGACGAAGTGCTCACGTTCGGAACGAATCCGAACGCGATGGACACCGACGGGGATTCCCTGACGGACGACGTCGAAGTGGGGGGACCGACCTCCCCCGTGCTCGCTGATACCGACTTCGATGGTTCAAACGACGACGTCGACAACTGCCCCGTCACGTCCAACGCCCTGCAACTCAACTCCGACGCCGCGGCGCCGGCGGTCAATGGTTTTCCGGGGGGGGACGCGCTCGGCGACGCCTGCGACGACGACGACGATGCCGATGGCCTCTTGGATACCGAGGAGGCACTGCTCGGCTCAGCGACGGACGACGCCGACTCCGACGACGACGGCATCAATGATGCCTTCGAGGTCGTCAATGCCTCGGCTCCAGCGGACCCTGACAACAACGTCGACGGTCTCGGTCAAAACAATTGGTTCGATCTCGATAGCGACGAAGATGGCATCGACGATGCCGTCGAAGGCCAGGCGGCGGACCTTTGGTCTCCCCCCGTGGATAGCGACGACGATGGGACCCCAGACTTTCTCGATCTCGACAGCGACGGCGACGGCTGGCCGGACGCCCTCGAAGGGCAAAGCGACGTCGATACCGATGGCGTGCCCAACTTTCTCGACCTCGACAGCGACGGCGACACGATTTGCGACGGGAACAACGACGGTTCCTTCGGAGGGGGGAGCGGCGGCGGCGGAGGCGGCGGGTTGGCGTGTGCGTGTGGCGGGGGCGCTGGGGGCGCTGGGGGCCATGGTGGCGGCGGCGGGTTCGGCGCAGGGGGCAACGCCGGCGGGGCGGTTTGTTGCATCGCGACGCAGCCGGTGATGAGCGGCGTCACGGGGACGTTCGCGTACGACAATTGCCTCACCATCGCCAACTGCGGTCAGGCGGACCTCGATCTCGACGGTTTTGGCGACGTGTGTGAGGACGGTGACTTCGACCTCGACGGCGTGCTCGACCCCGACGACAACTGTCCGGAGGTGTCCAACGCGGACCAAGCCAACTGCGACGCCACGACGGAACCCGAACCGCGCCAGGGCGACGCCTGCGACGACGAGGACGGAGATGGTTTGGTTGGCACCGACGACCCGTGTCCTTGCGATGCGACGGATGCATGCGCCGGAACCGGCGGCGCAGGAGGCGGAGGCGGGACGGGGACGGCGGTTGGAGGAGCCGCGGGGGCCGGGGGGGCGGCCATGGGCTCAGGGGGAGACGCGGGCGGAGGTGCGGTGCCGACGGGGTCCGGGGGAGGCAACGAAGGGGGCGGTTCGGGTGGTGACGGAGGCGCTTTCGCCGACCCGGTCCCCCCCGAGTTCGAGGGCGGGTGTGACTGTCGCGCCAGTGTTGGAAGGGCGCCCGGGGGAAACCCGTCGCCGTGGTCGTCGGGGCGTGGGACGACGTGGGCTTCGTTGGCGTTGGCGGCGGCTGCGGTCCGATGCGCGCGTCGCCGTCGTCGAGAGACACGCGACGCGTAGTCACCATCCTTCGGACCTCGGGGTGGGCGAGCCCGCCGGCGGGCCCGTCGCTTCGGCCCCGGCCCGCGCGTCCTACTTCGAGCTCGCGGGCGCGGGCGGGGTCGGTCCGGGGTCGCCGCTTCCCGTGGCCGTCGGTGCCGTGGGCGCGGTCGGACCTCCTCGTGGCTTGGTCCCGCCATGGCCGTCGGCGGGGGTGTCGCGTTCGGCGTCGAACGTGAGCTCGAGGTCGATGGTGTTTTCTCGGTCGGGCGCGACCTCGAGGGAGCGCGTCACCGCGTTCATGTTCTTCAGCTGCGGGAGCATGGCGCTGACCTTCACGGTCCGTCCGGCGGGGATCCCTTCGATGCGGAACGACCCATCGAGACTCGTGACATCGGCCGTGGCGTACGGCAGATGAAAGACGTGGGCCACCATATGTCGGCGCCCCATTTGGTCGCGCAGCCAGTAGCGGCTGATGCCCCGAGAGAAGACCTTGATCGGGGCACCTCCGGGGATGGCGACGATGGTCGCCGGCTGACGGGCGCCGTCGAGATGAGGCAGGAACTGCTCGATCGTCATGTCGTTTTCGACGGTGAGATGTTGCCCGTCGGTCATGACGACCGTGCGTTGCGAGTAGGCGCAGTTGGTGATGGTGAGGGGCACCGCCGGCCGGGCGGGAGGCACGTAGTGGTTCCCGTACTCGGTGACCGCGACCAGGGCGTCGGCGAGACCGCCCTCGGCTCCGGTGCGGAACAGGCGCCCGTACGTGGCGACCGCCCCTTCGCAGCCGGAAGGGTAGCGAAAGTTCGTCTTGGGGGCGGGGTCGCCCTTGATCGTGACCCGCCCCACCACGGTGCCGGTGGGGCCGGCGTAGGGCGTTCGGCGCGCCGAGGGGGAGGCCGAAGGGGTCACGGTCGCCGTCGGCGCCGCGGTAGCGACCTCGGTCGTCGTCGCGGCCGTGGCCGTCGTCGTGCTCGCCGTTCCCGACCGACCATGATCCTCGTTCCCACACCCCCCTCCGGCGGAGATTGCGGTGACGAGGGTTCCGAGGGCCGCGAGGTAACGCCCGGCCGGCGCGGGACCCTGAGCGGCGTGGCCCGTGGCTCGAGTCGCGTCGCGACGACGACCGGGAAGGGGCATCGCGACCGACGAAGACGACGATGACGACATGCCGGAGGTTCTATCTCGGATGGGGAGGGGTGCGGCGGCTTTTTGGCGTCGGGGGCCGACCTCACGGGCGGGGCAAGACCGACGCGAAGGCGAGGTCGAGACTGGCGCCGGGGAGCAACCCCAAAAACGACACCGCGAGGGCGGCGAAGACGAGCCCGGTGGCGACGTATCCGGACTGCATGGGGGTCGCGACCGGGGCGCCGGGCGCGGGCTCCCTCATGTACATGTAGGCGAGCACGCGAAGGTAGTAGTACGCGGCCAGCACGCTGTTGAGGAGGACGAGAACGGCCAGCCCATTGAGGCCGGCCCCGATGCTGGCGCGGAGAATGTAGAGCTTTCCGAAGAATCCGGCGGTGGGAGGAATGCCGGCGAGCGAGAGGAGAAAAAGAGAGAGGGCGAGGGCCGCCGCGGGGTGACGCTTGCCGATGCCGGCGAGGTCCTCGAAGCTCACGGCCTCCTTTCCGTAGCTGCCGCACCAAACCAGGGCCCCGAAGGCGCCCGCGGTCGAAGCGGTATACGAGAGCAAGTAAAACAGCACGCTCGCCTGTGCGCCGGTGTCGGTGCTCATGGTCGCGACCACCCCCACCAACAGGTAGCCCGCATGCGCGATGCTCGAGTAGGCGAGCATGCGCTTCACCGACTCTTGCTGGCCCGCCACAAGGTTGGCGATCGTCATCGTCAGCACCGCGAGGGCCGCGAGGACCGGGGGCCAACCCGTACCCCATGACATGCTCCCCGCATCGCCAAAGCCGACGAGGAGCACCCGCAACATCATGGCGAAGGCGGCGCTTTTGACGACGACGGCCATGTACCCGGTGGTCGGCGTCGGCGCGCCTTCGTAGGCGTCTGGCGTCCACATGTGAAAGGGGACGGCGCTCACCTTGAACGCCAAGCCGGCCAGGATGAGGACCATCGATAGGACGAGCATGCCCCAATTGAACGGATCCCCCCCGCTGCCCGCGCCCGTCGCCGTCGCGATGGCGTCGCCGATCCCCACGAGGTCGGTCCGACCCGTGACCCCGTACAGCAGCGCGCCTCCGTACAGAAGCAACGCGGCGGCGAAGGAGCCGAGCAAAAAGTACTTTACCGCGCCCTCCGTGCTGCGAAGCGAGCCGCGGCGAAAGGCGACCATTGAATAGACGCCGAGCGACATCGTCTCCAAGCCGATGAAGAGGCTCAGGAGGTCGCCCGCGGCGACGAGAATCATGGCCCCGACCGTAGAGAACAGAAGCAGCGGGTAGAACTCGCCGCGGTCGAGCTTGTGCTCAGGAAGGTAACCGCCCGCCACCAGCGCGGTCAGCGCGGCCCCTACGCACAATACGATGTGGAAGTAGAACGTGAATCGGTCGAGCACGAGGTATGGCTCGGCGACGTGGGCGCCGGGGAGCTGCTCGGGGCCCACCAACCAGAGGGCGAAGGCGGCGACCCCGCCCGCGGTGAGGGTGACGAAGGTGCCGAGGGCGAGGTCGCTGCTCGGGCCATCGCCGCTCCGGTTGCCGAGCACTTCGGTCATCATCAAGCCCAAGCCCCCCGCCGCGACGAGCAGGAGCGGCAGCAGCGCGAAGAAGACGGAGTCGGTCATGGCGTTCATGGCGTCGCGGTTCCTCCGGCGGTGGGCGCGAACGCGCCGCCGCGTGACGCCGACCGGGGGGCGGCGAGAAATCCTCGGGTGAAGACGCCCGACGGCATGAATCGAGCGCGCTCGGGAGACGAACGCTCCTTGGCGATGGTGACGTCCAGCATGCGATTGAATTGTTCGTAGGAAGCCGACACCGTGGGCTCCATCACGGCCGCGGCCGCTCGGGGAAACAAGCCCCCCGCGACGACCACCGCGAGGAGCGGGGCCACGGCCACCATCTCGCGCGCCGAGAGGTCCGCCTCCGACCCGCCGGTCGCGGGCATGCGACGACGGCGCGGCGCGAAAAAGGTCTGATGGATCGCGGCCAGCAAGGGGACCGCACTGAGGGCCAGACCGAGGGCCGCGCCCCCCGCGAGGAGTCCGGCGAAGTCGGACGCGTACTCCGAATGGTAGGTCCCGACCAGGATCGAGAAGCTCCCGATGAACCCGCTCGTGCCGGGCAAGCCGATCGCGGCCATCGCGGCCACGACGAACAGCGCGGTGGCCACGGGCATCGTGCCCGCCAGTCCCCCGAGTTCGGAGAACTCCGTGGCGCCGCGACGCGCGGCCAACGCTCCCGCGAGAAGGTAAAGGGCCGACATCGTGACGGCGTGGCTGACGACGTGGAAGACCGCCCCCTGGGTGCCGGCCGGCGTCCCGCCCCAGAGTCCGAGCATGACGAGGCCGAGATGGGCCAGCGACGCGTAGGCGAGGACGCGCACGAGGTCTGTCTGCTTCATCGCGGCCACGACGCCGTACACGACGCCGCCGACGACGGCGCCGCCCGCGAGGGTGGGCGCGTAGGCCCGCGCCGGACCCGGGAAAAGACCGACGGAAAATCGTAGGTAGCCGTAGACGGCGAGCGACAGGAGCACGCCGCCGAGGAGCGCCGCCCCGGCGGCCGGAGCCTCGGCTTTCGCGGCCGGCATCCACGTGTGAAACGGAAAGAGGGGGATGCGCACGAAGAACGCGACACTGAACGCCCAGAAGCAAATCGTTTGCGCACCCCATCCCTGCGTGGGCCCGGGCAGCATCACCTGAGACAGGTGGAGGTAGTCGAACGACCACTGCCCCGAGAGTTCGTGATAGGCCCAGCCCAGGTACAGAAGCGCGGCGAGCATGGCCACCGATCCGGTCAGTGCCGGTACGAACAGCCGCACCGAAGCGCGCACACGGTGGCGGCCGCCCCACATCCCCACGACCATCACGAGGACGATCGTGGTCAGTTCGAAGCAGACGTAAAAAAGGAACAGGTCCAGCGCGACGAACGCCCCGATGGCGGCGCCCTCCAGGGTCAGCAGGGCCACGCTCCACTCCTTGAGCCGTGCCTGCACCGAGCCGAAAGAGGCGTAGGCGACGACGAGAACCAGGAGCGTGACGAGCAGAACCAGGACCGCGCTGACCCCATCGAGGCCGACGTGCCACCGAATCCCAGCGGGCTCGATCCAGGGGGCCGCGCTCTGGTGGTGCCACCCCGGGCTCCACTCCGTTTGGAACAGCTGCAGGGCGGCGACGAACGTCGCGCCCGTCACCAAATACGTCGTACCGCGGAGGAGGGCCGGAAGTTGTCGCGGCAAGAACACGAGGGTCACCGCGCCCGCGAAAGGAAGGCCCATGAGCAGCGCCGGAAGGCCCGCCCACGCCTCGGCGGGCGGGGAGGGGACACCACCATCACTCGGGTCGGTCGCCACAGCCCCCCATCCGGCCAGTCCGATCCCGGCGGCGAGGGCGGCCAAGGCGACCCGGTATCGCCACGCAGTGCCCCGGGGGAGCGCGGCGCCGGCGGCCACGGCCGCCAACGCGAGCAGGATCACGCTCGGCCCCCAAGTCGGAGCGCTGGAGGTCATCGTGGGCGGCCACCCGGGGCTCGCGCGTCGTTCCGTGGCGCTGGCCGGGGAAGGGCGCGCCGAGGCCTCGGGCTCGCGGGCGCCGACGCGGGAGCAGAGGCGGCGCCAGGAATGGCCCCGGTGGGCCCATCGAGCCCGGGGAATTGGGGGATCGCTTCGCGCGGAGGAAGCGGCGGAAGCGAACCCTCCGGCTGGCAACACCCCTGTCGGATTTCACGGCAATAGGTCGACGAAGACCGGGACGTGCGCCCGAAAACGTTGCGCACGGCCAAGTGGACCGTTTTCGTCTCGCATTCGCGAAAGGTCAGCTCGAAGGCCGCCGCCTCGGCGCGGAAGTCCTCTTCGCGCTCCGGTCCCGGAGCCTCCTTGCCGACCGCCCAGTGGTACGCGTACCCGTGGCCGGGAGCCGCATTCAGGGTCAGCGCCCCGGTGGTGCGGAACGTCGCCGTATCCGCGCTCGTCTCGGCATGCGGGGTGAAGAGAAACCAGCCCAGCGCCGCGGCGCCGAGCACCATCCCCGCTGCGTAGAGCTGGACCCGTCCCGTCTGCAGGGCGCGAAGAACGATCCCGGACACGGTGACCACCCCCGCGGTCAGTCGCGCGAGAATTCCGTCGATGACCCAGCGGTCGAATTGGGCCGCGGTCTCGCCCATGGCGTCAACGAGGCCGACGACGGTGGCATCATAGAGCTCGTCGACCTTCCACTTGGCGGCGACGATTCCGTGCAGCCGCGGCGCGGCACGGACGAATGCGGCCGCGGGGGCACCGCCGCGCGCCACGTACACGTAGTACGCGCCTCCCGCGCCCACGAAGAAGATCGCCACCCCGACGGCGAGCAGCGGCAGCATGGACGCATGGTCTGGGTCGAGGTTTCGGACATGGGGTTCCGCCGACGCGAAAACCGGGGCTAGGAAGTGGCCGAGCGGGGCGATGTGGATCGGCTCGGCATACAGAAAGCCTCCGAAGGCGGCGAACACGGCGAGGACGACCAGGGGCACCGTCATCGGCCACGGCGATTCGTGCGGGGCCGGGCCCCGAAGGACGGTCGCGTCGTCACTCGGGGGGAGATCGTGGCCCGTCGCGTCGTCACCGTGGCCGTCCGCGCGGACGGAGACGATGGTCCAGCCCCGAAATTCGCCCCAGAAGGTGAGAAAGTAGGCGCGAAACATGTAGAACGCCGTACCGAGCGCCGCCACGGCACACGCGGCGTAAATCGCGGTGCCAAACCAGACCGGTGGGACCCAAAGCGTTTCGGTCGAGGGCACGACTCGCAGCGTGTACGCCTTGTACATGAGCTCGTCCTTCGACCAGAAGCCAGACAGTCCTGGCGCCCCGGCGATGGCGAGACACGACACGAGAAAGGTCGCGTGCGTGACGGGCATGTGTTTGCGCAACCCCCCCATGGCGCGCATGTCCTGCGATCCCGCTTCGTCGTGAATCGTGGCGTGCATGGCGTGAATCACGGAACCCGCGCCGAGAAACAAGCAGCCCTTGAAAAAGGCGTGCGTGACGACGTGAAAAAAGCCCGGGCCAAAGGCGCCGACGCCGACCCCGACGAACATGAAGCCGAGCTGGCTCACGGTGGAGTAGGCGAGTACCCGTTTGAGGTCGGTCTGGGCGAACGCGATGCTCGCCGCCAACAGCGCCGTAACGGCGCCCGTGGTCGCGATCAGCGCCATGGCCGCCGGTGAGAGCACGAAGAGAAACGACATGCGCGCGACCAGGTACACCCCCGCCGTCACCATGGTCGCCGCATGGATGAGCGCCGAGACCGGGGTCGGCCCCGCCATCGCATCGGGCAACCACACGTAGAGCGGGATCTGCGCACTCTTCCCGGCGCATCCGAGAAAGAGAAACACCCCGGCCAACGTCGCGACGCTCGCGCGGATCGGCGCTTCGGGCGCGAGGAACGAGCCTCCCCCGGGAAGAGCTCGAAGGAAGGATTCATTGGGCGGCCATACCGTGACCTGTTTGGTCAGGCTCGCCGCCCGGTCCTCGAGACCCGTCCAGCCGAGGTCGCCGCCGGTGTGGAAGAGCAGAATCGCCATCGCGACCAACAACCCGAAGTCGCCGATCCGATTGGTGATGAAGGCCTTTTTGCCCGCAGAGGCTTTCGCCGCGTCATCGAACCAAAAGCCGATCAGAAGGTACGAGCACAAGCCCACCCCCTCCCAGCCGACGAACATCACGACCATGTTGTCGCCCAGGACGAGGACGAGCATCGCGAAGACGAACAGGTTGAGGTACGCGAAGAACCGGTAAAAGCCTGGGTCGCCCGCCATGTAGGACGACGAGTAGAGGTGGATGAAGAACCCTATCCCCGTGATGATCACCATCATCGTCGCGCTGAGCGCATCCACGCTGAACGCGGCATCGATGGCGAGCGACTGGTACTTCGGCGTCAGCGAGAACCACTCCCAAGCACGCCAGTAGAGTCGCGGCGCCGGAGCATCGGCCCCCGCCGGCATCGTGGCCACGTTGATGAACGTCAGGATGCTCAGGGCGAAGGCGACGGCCATCACGGCGAGCGCCATCGTGCGAACCGCCTCTTTGCCGAGCCGGCGGCCGAAGACGCCATTGACGAGCGCTCCGACGAGAGGCGCGAGGAGCACCAACGCAAGCAGGGCAAAGTCGTCGGCGGGAAACTGGGTGCGGAGAGACTCCATGTCCCCTTCAGTTCTTGAGTGAGTTGGCTTCGTCGGAGCGCACGGTCTGACGCAACCGGAAAAACGCGAGGACGATCGACAATCCAACCGCCGCCTCGGCCGCCGCGATCGCGATGATGAAAAAGGCGAGGATTTGGCCGCTGTGGTCGACGCCGTGGATGCGGTTGAAGGTCACGAGCGTCAAGTTCACCGCGTTGAGCATCAGCTCGATGCTCATCAGCAGCACCAGCAAGTTGCGTCGCACCAGAAACCCGACCGCGCCGGTGGCGAAGAGGGCCGCCGCGAGGACGAGAAAGTACCCGACCGGTACCGTCATGATGGCTCCACCCTCTCAGTCGTTGATGGGCTCGTCGTTGATGGGTGGCCGGTCGGTGATGACGCGGTCGCGCCCCCAGCCCCGGACGGGCCCGCCGTCGGTGGGGGCCCGGCGTCGCCCCGACGACGGGTCGGGTCGCGTTGCTTGCCCCGGGCCACGGCCATCGCCCCCACGACGGCGACGAGGAGGAGGGCCCCGGTCAATTCGAACGGCACCACCTTGGTCGTGAAGACTTCGCGCCCGAGGGCCCGCACGCTTCCGAAGTCTTCGGCGACGATGTCGGCGGCCCGCGCCCGCTCGGTCGCGGCCCGTACGACCAAGCTGAGGGCTACGATGGTCCCCACGAGGAACACGCCGGCGCTCACGTACCTCGACCACGCGGCCCCCGGGTCGGATGGCGTCACCGCCGCCGAGCCCAAAAGCATCACCACGAAGATGAAGAGAATGACGACCGCACCCGCGTAAACGATGAGCTGAATGGCGGCGAGAAATTCGGCGGACAGCAAGAGGTAACAGCCGCCGATCCCGAAAATGGTCGCCAACAAGCCCATGGCGCTGCGGATGGGTCGTCTCGCCCCCACGGTGATGAGCCCCCCGCCGAGGGTGAGCGCGGCGCTTACCACGAAAAAAGCGATCTCGAAGTACTTCACAGCTCCGTTTCCGGCTGCGTCTCGCGCCACCCGGAGAGGGCCTGCTACCTCACGCCCTCTCGGGAGAAAAGCGCTGGCGAGAAAGAAAGAAGGGACGGGAGGAATCGTGTCTTCGACCGGGAGCCGCCGGCGGCGCGGTCCGCTCCTCAGGCGGCACGGTCGTCGGCCGGCGTTTCCAGGGTCAGCCGCCCCGTGGACGACTGACCCCGGGTACGAACGAAGGCTTCGAACTCCTTGCGGAACTTCCGAAGAAACCCGAGGGCGGGCATCGCCGTTCCTTCGCCGAAGGCGCAAATCGTGTTCCCCATGATGTTGCTGGCGATCTCGTGGAGTCGGTCGAGCTCGTCGATGTCGGCCTCGCCCGCGACGATGCGGTCGAGAATGCGCTCGAGCCACCCGCTCCCCTCCCGACACGGGGTGCACTGGCCACAAGACTCGTGGCGGTAAAAACGCATCAAGTTGTGCATGGCGAGCACGGGACACGCCTGCTCGCTGAGCACGATGGCGCAGCACGTTCCGAGCATCGTCCCGAGGTTGCGCATCGTGTCGACCCCGAGGGGTACGTCGAGCACGCTCGCGCCGTGCCAGCGGTGGAGTGGATGCCCTTCGTCGGGGGCGTCGACGACCTCATGCGGTCGGAGGATGGGGGTCGAAGAGCCCCCGGGGATGATGCCGAGGATGTCGCCCCCCTTGGGACCTCCACCCAGGTCGTAGATGAGTTCTCGCAGGGTGAGCCCGACCGCGCACTCCCACGTACCCGGGGTGTTGACGTGGCCACTGACCCCGAACAGTCGGGAGCCTCCGTCCCGCATCTCGTGCAGGTCGGAGATGCGGCTGAAGTTGTCTCCTCCCATCTCCATCACGACGACGGCGGTGGCGATGCTCTCGAGATTGTTCACCGTGGTTGGCATCCCGAAGGCACCGTACTGGGCAGGAAAGGGCGGTTTGAGTCGCGGCTCGCCCCGACGCCCCTCGAGCGAATTCAGCAGCGACGTCTCTTCTCCGCAGATGTAGGCCCCCGCGCCCGAGTGGACGAAGACGTCCACGGGGTAGTCGATGCCGAACGGTTTCTCGCCGAGGTAGCCCTTGGCCCTCGCATCGCGGATGGCGCCCCAGAGTCGCTGCTTCGACAGGTGAAGTTCGTCGCGAACGTAGATGTACGCGGCGTTGGCGCCGATCGCCCGGCAGCCGATCATGCACCCTTCGACGACCGCGTGCGGGTCGTTCTCCATGATGGTGCGGTCCTTGAAGGTTCCCGGCTCACCCTCGTCGGCGTTGATCGCGAGGTAGTGCGGACGGTCTGCCTTGGGAGGCATGAAGCTCCACTTCACCCCCATCGGGAAGCCGGCCCCACCTCTCCCGCGGAGATTGGCCGCCTTCATCTCGGAGACGATCTCCTCCGGCGCCATGCTCAGGGCGCGACGCGCCTGTTGGTATCCGCCGGTACGCTCGTAGGTCTCGAGCGTCCAGCTGGTGTCGAGCCCATACCGCTTGGTGAGATATTTGGTCTGCTTGAGCATGCGGTCGTCCTTCCGCGGCCCGGGCTGAACTTCGGGCGCCCGCGACCGCTGAGGTCGAGGCGCATGGCGGGCCGCGCCCGCTCGGGGTTCGTCAGCGCGTCGGTCCGTCTCCCAAAGCCGAGGCGAGTGGCCGTCCCCGCCGCAGCCGGTCGAGGAGCACGTCGACGCGCTCCAGGGTCAAGTTCTCGTGGTAGCTCTTGTCGATTTGCATCATGGGGCCACTCCCGCACGACGCGAGACACTCCGCGGTGTGGAGAGAGATGCGGCCGTCGGGGGTCGTCTCCCCCACGTCGATCCCGAGCCTTTCCCGACAGCGCTCCAGGACGGCGTCCGCTCCGTTGAGGGCGCAACTCAGCGTGCGACACACCCAGACGTGGTGAACGCCCATCGGGTGCGTGAAAAAAAGTGAGTAGAAGGTGGTGACGCCAAACACGTGCGACGTCGGGACCTCGAGGGTTTCTGCAACGTACGTCACGACCTCGTTACTGACCCAACCGTGTTGCTCCTGACAAAGGTGCAACAGCGGTATGGTCGCAGCCATCTTGTTCGGATAGCGCGCCAGGATGTCGGCGAGGACAGGCTCCCGGTCGGGCGACAACACGAACGGTTGGCGCTTTGCCGGTCCTGAGGACGGAGGCTCGTCGGCGTCGTTCGCTGAGGTGGGCGGCGCCGGCGGCGCTGGCATTTTCAGAGACACGTAATGACTTCCCACCCTGGTCTTTAACCGACCGAAACAACGAGGTCACCGCGAGAGCGAGGAAGCGAAAGCGACGCTAGAAACCCGGTTTCCTCCTCGAGGGGTAACGGGGGGACTCAGGTACTGTCAAGGGGCGGAAAAGGCGGGAAATCATCCGGCTTTGGCTTGAGGATCGTGCGACGCTTCCACTACGCTCGCCTTCCGTCGGCACGTCACGCCCCAGTGGTTGGGGGGCGCGTTCGCGGATTGGAGGAGTAGACTAGTGTGTTCTGTCCGAACTGCGGCACCCAGAATTCCGACACGGTCGGTGCTTGCATCAAGTGTGGCTTTAGTCTGGGCGCTCCCGCTCAGCCTAAGTTCAAGGGGACGATGCTGATGGGTGCCAAGCCTCCAGGCGGACCGACACCCGGCGCACCCTTTCCGGGCGCCCCGCCCCAGGGAGCAGCGCCGGGACCCGGGCAGATCAACCCTGGTTTGGGAGCGACGGTCGCGATCGAACAGGTCCCGGACCTGAACCTTCCCGGCGCCCCGGGCGCCGTGCCGCCGGGCGGCGGTTATCCCGGGGCGCCCGCCCCTGGGGCGCCCCCGGGCGGAGGTTACCCGGGGGCTCCTTCCCCTGGGATGCCCCCCGGTGGAGGTTATCCCGGGGCGCCCGCCCCCGGCGGTTACCCAGGAGCGCCTCCGGCCGGCGCCCCGCCGATGGGCGGGCCTCCGCCCGGAGCGCCGATGGGCGGGCCTCCGCCCGGAGCGCCGATGGGCGGGCCTCCCGGAGCGCCGATGGGCGGGCCTCCGCCCGGCGCCCCGCCGATGGGCGGGCCTCCGCCCGGAGCGCCTGCCCCCGGTGGCTTTGGCGCCCCCCCCGGACAAGCGCCCGCTGGAGGTTTTGGTGGGCCCCCCGGCGTTGCTGCCCCCGTCGCTGGGCCTATGGGAGCGCCACCCCCGGGCGCCACTGGTCCCTACGCTGCGCCCGCGGGAGGCGCCATGGCGATGCCCGCGGACGCCGAAGGCCTCAAGGCCGCCATCTTCGGAGGGGGGCCCGGGCCGGTGAAGACGCGAAAGCCGGTGGTTGCGCTGCTCTTTCCCTTCGGCTTGATCTTTGCGGTGGCGGTGCTGACCGCCATCCTCGGGTTCATCTCGCCCTACCTCATACTCATCGGAAACCTGCTCTTCCTCGGCGTCGCCCTTCTGGTCGTCGTGCAGCTCTACAAGATGGTGAAGGAGCTCCTGGACTTCACCGGCTCGGGGAACTTCGCCGCCTGGCACATGTTCATCCCCATTTATCAATACCTCATCTTGTGGCTCAAGGTGCCCGAAGAGGTTCGCCTGGCCAAGCAGAGAGCGGGCGTCAATCCTCCTGAATCCAAAGGGATCGTTCTCTACGTCTTTCTGTTCGTGTACGCCCTCGCCTCCGACCTCAACGAGATTGCCGCGGGGCTTGGCGGCGGTGGTGGCGGTATGCCCGCCATGGCGGGCGGCGCCCCGGCGCCCATGATGGGGGCTGCGCCAGGCGCGGCGCCTCCCATGGGAGGGCCCCCGCCTGGCGGTGGCTTCGGGGGCCCGCCCCCCGGTGGCGCGCCGCCTCCCGGTGGAGGCTTCGGGGGCCCGCCCCCCGGTGGCGGAGGCTTCGGGGGCCCGCCCCCCGGTGGCGCACCGCCTCCCGGTGGCGGCTATGGCGGGCCACCGCCGGGCGGTGGCTACGGCTGAGCGTTCCTCGCCAAGCGCCATGGTATCGCGGCGTGTCCCCAAGGGGGGCACGCCGCAACCATGTGGGGGAACCGCACGTAACCCGCCGAAGGAAACGCGCCGCCCTTCAGCCCATACCCTCGAGTCGGCGCTGCCAGTCGTCGAGCAGGGCCAGAGCCGCCATCGGTGTCGTTCGCGACACATCGGCCTCGACCACCTCGGCGAGCACCTGCGCTTGATCTGGCGTCAGCGGCGGTGGCGCCGGCGGGGGTGGGGCGACCGCGACCGAGCCGAACAGGTCGAGTTGAGCCTCGATGCCGGCCGCGCCTCCGCGGGTCGACGCTTCGGTCAGGCTCTTAAGCAGCTGCTCCGCTCGCGTGAGCACGGACACCGGTAACCCGGCGAGGCGGGCGACGGCGATCCCGTAGCTCCGGGACACCGCGCCTGCGGTCAGACGGTGGAGCAGAACGATCTCGCCCTCGTGCTCGCGAGCGGACACCGAGTAGTTGGCGATCCCTTCGTGGAGGTTCGCGAGCTCTGTGAGCTGATGGTAGTGCGTCGCGAACAGCGCGCGGCAGCCGACGCTGAGGTACAAGTGCTCGGCGACGGCCCAGGCGATGCTGAGGCCGTCGAAGGTGCTCGTACCCCGTCCGATCTCATCGAGGATGACCAGACTTCGCGACGTGACGTCGCGGAGGATGCGCGCGGTTTCCCGCATCTCCACCATGAAGGTGCTTTCGCCTCGCGCGAGGTTGTCGCTCGCACCCACGCGCGACAGCACGCGATCGACCACCCCCACCCGAGCCGAGGCCGCGGGCACGAAGCTCCCCATCTGCGCCAAGATAACGACCAGCGCGACCTGTCGCATCAAGGTCGACTTTCCGGCCATGTTGGGCCCGGTGATGATCCACTGGCATTGGTCGGGCAGCGAAAGCTCGGTGTCGTTGGGGACGAAGCGGCCGGCGGGGACGAAGCGCTCCACCACGGGATGGCGGGCATCGCGCAGGATCAACGCGTCTCCGTCGTCGACGACCGGGCGGCAGTAGTCGCGCTCGTGGGCGAGTTCGGCGAGGGCCGCGTAGACATCCCACATGGCCACCACCGCGGCGAGATGGCGTAGGCCCTCGCCGGCCTTGGCCACGCGGTTCACGAGATCCGTGAACAGCTCGGCCTCCCGCTCGGCGAAACGTTCTTCGGCGCTCGAGAGTTGGTCTGCGATCGCCTCGAGCTCGTCGTCGAGGTAGCGCTCCGACCCCGTCAGCGTCTGCCGTCGCCGCCACGCGCTCGGCACCTTGTCGAGGTGCGCCTTGGTGACCTCGATGTACCAGCCGAAGGCGCGGGTATGCTTGACCTTCAGCGAACCGATCTGGGTCTGTTCGCGCAGTCGGGCTTCGAGATCGCGAATCACCGCCGCGCCCGAGCGCCGCAAGGAGCGCGCCGCGTCGAGCTGGTCGTCGTACCCCTCACGAATGCTCCCTCCGTCGCGGAGAAGGGCGGGGGGATCGTCGACGAGGGCGCGGGCGAGGAGCGCGGCGAGGTCGGGGAGTCCATCGACGTCGAGCTCGAGCGCGTCGTCGATGCCTTCGTTTCCCCGAACGCCGCCGGCGGCGACTTCCGCGATCGCGGCGCGCGCGGCCGGGATGGCGTCGAGACTTTGCGCGAGCGCGCCAAGCTCCCTCGGGGTCGCTTCCCGGAGGCTCGCCCGGGTGGCCAAGCGCTCCACATCGCCGATGCGTCGCAGGCAAGCGCGGGTTTCATCTCGGGTGCGGGGATGACGCACGAACAGCTCGACCGCGTCGTGGCGTCGTCGGATCGCGGCGACGTCGAGAAGGGGTGCGAGCAACCACCGCCTCAATCGTCGGCCCCCCGCGGCGGTGACCGTACGGTCGATGGTCTCGAGGAGCGATCCCTTTTTCGTGCGGTCATCAGCCCCCCGGATGAGCTCGAGATGGCGTTGGGCCGTCTCGTCGAGGTGGAGCCGCCCCCGCGGGTCGTAGTGACCGACACGACGCACCGGGAGCTCGGCATCGGGCAGATAGCGCCGGGCAAAACGAAGGGCCCGCGCGACCGCCCGCACCGCGAGGGGGGGATGGGCCGCCATCGCATCGTCGTAGAGAGGCGCCGCGACCCCCTCGTCGAGCCAGGGACGTACGTCGGGCTCGAGGGCTCCGTCGGCCCGCACGGTCGTGTGCGGAACTGCCGACGGGAGCGACGTCTGGAGGTCTGTGAGCGCTTCCTCCGGCACGAGCGTCTCGCGCGGGTCGGCACGGGCGAGCTCGGCGATCATCATCGCGGCGCTCGGCAACACACACGCCCGCAACTCACCCGTCGAAACGTCGAGCCAGCTCAAACCCCAACGCCCACCCTCCTCTGCGGCTTCCACCGCACACAGAAAGTTGTTCGTCTTGGCGTCGAGTTGTCCGGTGTCCGTCAACAGACCAGGGGTCAACACCCGAACCACCTTGCGCGGCACGATGCCTTTGATTTGGCTCGGGTCGCCCATTTGTTCGCAGATGGCGACCTTGTGCCCCGCGGCGATGAGCCGAGCGAGATGTTGATGGGCAGAATGGTAAGGGACGCCGGCCATGGGCACGGGCTCCGGCGCACTCTTCGATCGGCTCGTGAGCGTGATCGAGAGCTCCCTGGCCGCGATCACCGCGTCATCGTTAAACATCTCGTAGAAGTCGCCGAGACGAAAGAACAGGATCGCGTCGGGATACGCCTCTTTGGCGGCCTTGTACTGACGCATCACCGGCGTCAGCTTCTTGTGCCCGGGCGGGAACATCGTCGACGGCGGCCTGGTGCCCCTCCGGATCAGTTGTACTGACGCGTGAAGGTCAGCGACGCCGCGTTCAGGAGGATGATCCCTTGAAGGGAGCCGTCACTGACGACGAGGTCTCCGGTGGCGGGGAGAAAACGCACCGCCGTCGGTTGCACGTCGCCGTCGTTGGCGATCTCGGCCACGTTGAGGCTGAGGGGCGCGAAGGCGTTGCGGGTCGCGAACGTGAAGCGCATGTCCCGTTGGCTCACCGTTGTCCCGTCGGCGGTGATCGCGTTGATGGTGAAGCGAAAGAACGGGTTACGAAAGCCGTCGCCGTCGCGCACGGCCGTGTCCACCGGGCTTTCGAGCACCCGGCCCGTACGCCGCGCCAGGTCGGGGTCGCAGGAGGGTCGACACCGCCCCTCCTCGTCCGTGGTCATGCGGTGGAGAAATCCGACTTGGTCTCCGATCACCGTCCACTGGTTGCCGCTGCGGACGGCGAATTCGATCACGCCCGGAAAGCAACACGTGACGTCGGTCGCGGGCGCCGCGTCATCGCGCGGTTCGAGAGACAATCGCTCCTCCGTGGCCTCGGTGATGCGAAAGTCGCGGGAGGTGAGAGGGCTGTCGTTGGTACCGAAGGTCTGCTGGCACTGGTTGAAGGTACAAGCCGACTGACCGGTCCAATACGGATCGGCCTCCACGGGAGGGCTCGAGACAATCTGCACATAGTCGGCCCGCGCGGCGGCGGTGGCTGCGGCCTCGTCGGCGCTGAGGCCCTCGGCGTTCGCGATGGCGAGCCATACCGCCTCGGGGCGCACGCCGCGGCGGCAAAACTGACTGGATGGTTCGAGGAGCTCGTAGGTGTCGTCTTCACCATCGGTCAACGCCGCGAAGCGGCCGCCGAAGCCGGGGAGCGGCCCCTCGTAGGTGACGGTGAAGCCCTGGGTGAGGATGTGGGCCCGCGGGTCCTCCCGGTTCATCACGAGGGTGTGTTGGGCGCGGTCGAGGCCCTCGACGCCGTCGATGAGCAAGCCCCCGGTGTCGGGGGCCCGACTGATCGTTTCGCGTGCGCTGCCCACCACCACGCTCGTCGCGACCTCGGGGTCGAAGCGGTCGAGCGTGGCGCGCATGCGGGGGATGGTTCCCTCGGGGACATCGTCGAGCTGCAGGACGGCGCCGTCGGGGTCGAACAGGAGCGGGAAGTTGTTGAGGCCGGGCTCGTTGTCGACGAGGCCCTCTTCGGTGAGGAGAAAAACGGCCGAACGCGGTTCATGAGGGGAGACGGCGCGGCAGGAATACTCGCCACTCGTCGCGAGGCCGCTCGCGTCACGTTCGCATCCCTCGTCCACGCTTTGGTCGGTGGGACCGCGACAAGCGTCGTCGTAATCGTCGACGTCGATCACCACGACGTCGCCGCTGGCGAGCACCACGAAGGCGAAGACCCCGCGGAGGCTCCGGGGTCGGGCACCGGTGGTCAGGTCGTCGCTCGTACGATAGGTCGCCGCCGGCGTGCCGTCGGCGGATCGACGCGGATCGCACCGAAGGGGGAGGGTCGCCCCCGTCGCATCGTTCACCGCGTTGGCCTCGAGTTCGAGGATCACGATGTCGCGGGGCGGAGCGCCGAAGCGAATGCGGTCGGCCGGCTGAAACGGGTTGAGCACCGGGTCGGCCCGACGGACCGGCTCGGTGTCGTTGCTGCCATCGCTGACGTCGTAGACGAGGACGCTCCCATCACGCTCGTCGACCGCGTAGAGAAAACGGCGGAGTTCGCGGGTGAGGGGGCTGACGGCGACCCGCCGGGTCGTCACGACGCGCGAGGGGTCGTCGTCGGAGCGGGTGGCCAGCGGGGTCACCTCCGCGGGTTCGCAGGGGGTAGGCAGATCGAGGCGGTGAATCACCGGAGCACTCCGATCGGCGACGTAGAGCACCCGCTCTCCGTCGAAGCTCATGCCTCCCGGGAGCGGAACGAACCCGGCGGCGTCGGACGCGGTGGCCAGTTCCTCCGGGACACAGGCCGCGTCGTCCGCGGTGGGGGGCGCGGGCGGGGCGGGAAGGCTCATCACGTCGAAGGGGACCCAGCGATCGATGGGGCAGTCCTCGTACGCTCCGGCTTCTTGGTCGAGAATGTCCTGCGCATCGATGATGGCGACCCCGCCGGCATCGGGGAGGGTGACCGCCAGCTTGTAGCGTCCCGGATGACCCGCCCGCGCCGCGTCTTCCTCGAGGTCGCCGTGGCAATGATCGACGCCTTCGCAACCGGGGTCTTGCTCGTCGTCGCCAAACGCTCGATCGCAACGGGGACGAACGGCACCCGTCGCGGGGTCGGCCGGATCGACCAGCAGGAGCATCTCGCCGGGGGCCGCGGGCAACGCGCACACCGGCCAACTCGTGAGTCGGGGCGCTCCGTCGCGGGTATCGTCGGCGGGCAGCCCGTAGATCCCCTCGAAGCGGGGTTCGGCCACACCTACGAACACGGCCGCCCCCCCCGGGGTGGATACGATGTCCGTGGGCTGGGCGCCCACCGGGAGGAAGCTCGCCCCGGGCACGGATGCGTCGACATCGAGGACTGCGTCCTGCTCCGTCGTGAGGTCGACCACGGCGACCTCGCCCGTGATCGGCTGGGTCACGAAGCCGTAGAGGTGCGGGATCGAGAAGTCGTCGAGCGTCGCGGTGCGCGAGGCGTCGCAGTCGGTGAGGGGTCGCAGTCGATCCGGATCATCCGGGGCGCCGAGGCAAAGAAACGCCGTGGGGCCCGCGCTCTGTAGGGCTCGCAGGGGAGCTGCGGTCTGATTTCCGGCGCAGCTGCCCGCGAGACCCACGGTCAGGCTCCCCAGGAGCAGCGCGCCGCCCACCGCGGACCATCGCGGCCATCTCGTTCTCATCGGGACTCCACCGGAGGCTGGGGCGCGCCCACGTTGGCGAAAATCGCCCCGTAGGTGTTCGGTCGCCTTTGGTCGAGGTCGATGACGCCGAGGTACGAGTCGGTGAAGTGCGCCACGTAGGCGAAGGCGAAGGGCTCGCCGTCGGGTCCCTGGCCTTGGTCGAAGGCGAGGTCCTGGGGTCCGCGTCCCGTCCGCACGATCGTCTCTACCCGTTCGGTTTCGGGGTCGATGACGAAGATCGACCGCGAGTCGAAACACATCGCGAACACGCGGTCCACCGGGGTCCCCTGTTCGTCGAGCACCTGACCGACGCGCACGCGATTCGGTCCGAAGTTCAGAGGAATGGTGTCGAAGAAGAAGACCTCGTCCCGGACACTCGAGGCCGCGGCCCCGTCTCGATTGATGACGGTGTTCATGCGTCCAACGAGGAGTTGAGCGGGACTCCGGTTGGCCATGTAGAGGCGCAAGGGAACGTTTTCCGCGCACTGCTCCAAACAGGGTTGCGGGTCGGCGGCCGACGAGCATGTCGCCTCGCATCGACGCCGGGGACCGTCCACGATGGCGATACCTCGCGAGTCGAACGCTGAGGCGTTGGTCGCGAGAGGGAAGGTCTGGGCCCGGGTCACGAAGGGGCGCGGAGGCACGGCCCCGCTATCGGGAACGAAACGTAGAAGGTCGAGGGTACTCGCCCCCCGGAAGGTCAGGGTGAAGCCGGATTGATAGGTCAACGCTTCAGAGCCCGCCACGAACCCTGGCTCGGGAATCGCCGCCAGCTCGGTGGGTCCGTTGGGGAGGCCGCCGACGAAGAACGTCAGCTCGGGCACGGACGACCAGTCGTTGACCACGAGGCTCGCCGCCTGCTCGGTTTGGTGGGCGACGACCAGCGCGCCGCCGTCGGCGGTGGCGGCGATACCGATGGGATCCGACGGAAGCTGTACCCCTCGGAGCGTGCGGTCGCGATCTTGGCCCAGGCGGTGGCGGACGTCGCAGAAACCCGCCTCGTCGACCTGGCAATCCAGGCGAAATGAAGCCGGGTCGGCCGCGGCGGCCCCTCGATCGTCTTCGACGTCGAGGTAGGTGACGGATGGGTCGCCTCGCACGGGCGCGAAGAGCCGGGCCCCCGCACCGTCGGGGTTGTGGGTCAGGCTGAGGGCGGAGGCGAACGCGCCGACGAAGACCGAGTTGGCGACGAACGGTGGCCCTGGGAACGCATCGCAGGGGCCCGGATTGAGCCACGGGTCGGGGTTGACGCTCAGCCCCGCCGCCGCGCAGGCCGCGACCACGTCATCTCCTTCCGCGATGCGTTCGGCGATGGGCCCGACGGCGCCACGGAGGGCGCGGAGGTCCATGGCGAAGATGCTCCCGCCCGAAAACCTCAAGTCGAAGTCGGAGTTCGCGACGTAGAGGGTCGTGCCCCCCGACGACGCGACCAGCGCCGTAGGAAAATAGAAAGCGTCGGGGCTCGGCTGTTGAATGTCGTCACCGGTGAAGCAGCCCGTCGTGGCCACCGCCATGACCACCATGCCCGCCGCGTTACGCTGCTTTGCGCCCGGACGCGGTTCCATGGCGCCCGGTGGCGACGCCACGGTGGGCCGACGGATGATTCGGCCCCGGCCCGGCGGGTCAACGTGGCGTCGGGGGTCGTCGAGCATGGACGCCGCGCACCGTAGTTTCCTTTGGCGGTGCGTCAACCGTCTGACGTCGCATGTTGGGTTCTCCCGTCGGTCATCTCGTTTCCGCGTGCCCACCAAACGGATCAACGGTCTCGACCCCGATCCATGCACAGTCGGGTCCTCCCAACCGCTCCCTTTAGCCCGGAATGCCCATCGGAATGCTCGCGGCCCAGGGTGGTCGGCCCAGCCATGTCCGGACCAGAGTGGTCGGACCAGCCTACAAAGCGGTCGGACCAATCGACAGCGTGGTCGGACCAACAGCGTGGTCGGACCGACAGCGTGACCGGACCAACAGCGTGACCGGACCAACAGCGTGGTCGGACCAACAGAGTGACCGGACCAATGCCCTCGGAGGAGCAGGCTCAGCCCATGAGGTCGACGATCACGACGCCCCGGTCGCCGTCTTCATCGACGTCGCCCGGGTTCGTTCCTGGGTAGTCTTGCCCTGGGTAACGACCGCGGTGGCTATCTCGCGCTTGGTCGGAACCAACGCCGTCGGGGGCGCCCCCATCGTGCTCCGTCCAACCTGGTCCTAGAGGTTGTTGGAGTGGGAGCTGGAGACGGGGTCGATCCTCGTCGCGTCGTCGTTGCCGCTCGCGCTCTTCGCGTTGCCGTATCTGGTCGATGATGAAGGGGGGTAACATCAGCAACTCCTCGTTGGGCGTTCGACTCGATAGCGCCGGACAACGTCAATCTTAGCCATCGACTCCGCTTCTGCAAGGCCAAGCTGTACAGCTGTTCAGCCGCCACATGTCGCGCCGCGGCCACGGCGTGGTCGAGGTCCATGCGGTTGGGCATCGGGGGTGTCGTTGGGGGTGTAGTTGCAGTCGTCGCGTCGCCACGACACGCTGCCGCGGAGTGGACGCACCGCGGGTTCGAGACGATGGGGTGGTCCGGCCGTTTTGGTTGGGGCTCGTAACCCTCGTCGTCGTGACGGCGCTCCTCGGGAGTGCGCGTGTCGCCCACGCGGGTGCCTTCGACCTGAACGATGCCAGCTGGGAGGGGTGTACCGAACTCCTGAGTCTGGCGCGGGAGGTCCTAAGCCCCGACCGGGTGGTCCTGTCAGCGACGCTCGACTGGGAGCGCTTGGATGCACGCGACGGGGTCCTCGTCCTCCATCCCGTCCGACCCCTCGACGCGGAAGAAGCAGCATCGTTCATGAAGGCGGGGGGACGCCTGGCGGTCGTCGACGACTTCGGAAAAGGACACACGTTGCTGGAGCACTTCAAGATCGAGCGGCGAACCCTCCCCGGAAGGCCCTTGGTGTTCCTTCGCGGGAATCCCGCGTTTGCCGTTGCGACCCCTGCCTTCGACAGCGTCGACGACGAACTCCTCGGCCTCCACCCCACCGTGGCGGACGTCGAGCAAGTCGTGCTGAATCACAGCAGTGCGCTCGACCATCCCGACCTCACCCCGGTGCTGGAAGTTCGCCTCGCGCAAGGTAAGGCGATGGCGGTGGCGGTCGCCGGACAGATCGACGGTCCCACCGCCAAGGGACGCCTGTTCGCCATGGGCGACCCTTCAGCGTTCATCAACCAAATGCTGCGCTATCCCGGCAATCGCGCGTTCGCGACTGGGTTGGTCACCTATCTCGCGGACGGAGACGCAACCGATCGACGGAAGGGGAAACTCTTTGTCGTGACCAACGAGTTTGGGGAAAAAGGAACCTTTGGCGGCGTGACCCCCATCCGCAAGGCGGTGGATCGCAAGTTGCGAGAGATGGGGGAAGCCTTCGAGACGCTGCGAGAGGATGGCTTTCCGTGGTGGCTGCACGTCGTCGCCGCCGCCCTTTGTGCGGTCGTCGTAGGCTGGTGGGTGGCCAAGGCGCTCGTGCGACTCTACGTGTCGCGCGTCCCGCGGTTTGCCCGTCCGCTTCCCCTCGTGGCTCAAAGCGGGACGGCCGGACGCGCGGCGGTGTTGGCGTCAGACGCCTCCCCCCCCGCGCTGGTCCTGCTCGAGCTACGGAGCGCCTTGGGCGAATCGCTCGCCGACCGGCTTCGCGTCCCGGGTCGGCCGTCGTTGCAGGAATTGGTCGATCGAACCGACGCAGCGGTGGCGCTCCCCGCGTCGTTGCGGAAGGAGGCGAAGGAAATGATGCGCACGATGCGCGCCGCGGAGGAGGCGGTGGTCAAGGGAACCACGGCCCGGGTCAGCGTCGATGAAGTCGAGCGGGCGGCGACGACGGTGGCCTCGATCCTCGACGCGGCGTCTGGCGTGTCCCCTCGTGGTGGTGACATATCGGACCCGCCGCCGTGACGAGGTGTGTCGCGACCTCACTCGAGACGGAGCATGCGGCCGGGTCGGGGTCAGCCGGCGCGGATGCCGGGGCGTCGCGGGGTGGTCGTCGAGGAGGTCGTCCAGGCGTGGGGTGGCTCGGTCCCTTTCGTTTTGGCCTCTGGGATAGCGGAACCGTCGAGACGCTTCTAGGATGCCGGCCGTGACCGTACAGGCGGAGCTGGTGGACCGGATCGCGGCGGCGAAAGAGCGTATCGACGCCGTGCGGCACCAGGTGTCCCGGGTCTACATCGGCGAACGGGAAACGGTGGACCACATGCTCGTCGCGCTCTTCGCGGGGGGCCATGTTCTTTTGGAAGGGGTGCCCGGCGTGGCCAAGACCACGCTCGCCAAGGCCTTCGCCGACGCGCTCGGCGTCACCGTACGTCGGGTGCAGTTCACGCCCGACCTGCTCCCGGCTGACATCACCGGCACCTACGTCTTGTCTCCTCGCGATGGGACCTTCTCGTTCCGTCGTGGCCCCATCTTCGCCAACGTCGTGCTCGCCGACGAAATCAACCGCGCCCCGCCCAAGGCGCAGGCGGCTCTGCTCGAAGCGATGCAGGAGCAACAAGTCACCGTTGAAGGGGAAGGATTTTCGCTGCCGCGACCCTTCATCGTGGTCGCGACGCAAAATCCCATCGACCTCGAGGGCACGTATCCCTTGCCCGAGGCGCAAATCGATCGGTTCCTCATTCACCTTCAGATCGGCTATCCGAGCCGAGACGACGAGGTGCGGATGTTGACCGCCCATCACGTGACGCCGGCGACGGCCGAGCCGGTGGTCGACGATGCCTCGGTGATGGGGCTTCAGGAGCTGACCCGCGCGATCCATGTCGAGCGCGACTTGTACGAGTACGCGGTAGGGCTCACCGCATTCACCCGCCAGGACGCACGGGTCGTCTTGGGGGCGTCACCGCGCGCCACGCTCGGACTCATCCAAGTCGCCAAGGCGGCGGCCGTCTTGAGTGGTCGCGGGTTCACGACCCCGGACGACATCAAGGCGTATGCCGTCCCCGTTCTCGCCCACCGTCTCGTGCTCAGCGACGAGGTGGATGCAGACCATCGGGTTCGCGTCGAGGTCGTCGAAACGGCGCTCCGACGCGTCAGCTACCGCAAGGCCATCCGACCGGTCTGACATGAGCATTTACCCCACGCGGACCGCGGCCCATCTCGCGATCGCGGGCGTGTTGGTCTTCGCGGCGGGGATCGCGCTCCGCCAATCGGTGGTGGTGGCTTGGGGCGGGGCGATCCTCGTCGCGGTCGCGCTCGCCCGGACGGTGACCTTGGTGAGTGTCATGCGGATCCGCTCGGCGGGTTTCGAGATGTTGTGGACCGGGGTCGAGCGGGTGAAGCGCGTGCGCCCGGGGGAGGTCGTGACCCTGGCGGCGGAAGTGCGCAATCGCGACACCCTCGCGGCAAGGTACGACAAGCTTCGCGTGGTGGCGTCGCCGGCGCTGGAGACCTGGGTCGAGCCGATGGCGGGGGAGGTGCCGGCCACGGGTTCCGTAAAGCTCGCGGTCAACGTTCGCGCCAAACGGGTGGGCCACCACGGAATTTACGGCCTCGCGTTGGAAGTCCGGGGCGCGCCCGGGCTTTTCGAGGTGCCTCTGACGTTCGCCAATCCCTTTGGGATCGAGGTTCGTCCGCGCGCGCTCGCGCGGCCTCTCGCGTTACCCCAGGGCGGCCGGAGCCGTACCCGCGCGATGGCGGGGCGCACGGGTCGTCGCCGGGGGGACGGGACGGACCTGCGGGAGCTGCGGGAACGGTTGCCCGGCGATGCTTTTCGTCGGATCGCCTGGAAGGCGAGTGCGCGACGCGGCAAGCTGGTGGTGAAGGAGTTCGAGCAGGAGGAACGGGACATCGTCGTTCTGGTGCTGGATGCTTCGGTGGAGTTGTGGTCGGGCGCGGTCGGCGAGGCGCCGCTCGACCGAGCCATCGACATCGCGTCGACGCTCGCCGTTCACCACGTGGGCCGCGGCGACCGCGTAGGATTGCGCATCGTCGCCGCCCGGGCCTTGGCGGCCGTGGCGCCAGACGGCGGTCGCGCTCACCTCGCCCGCCTCGCCGAGGCGTTGCTGACGGAGACTTCGGTCATGGCTGCCGACCGTTGCGGATGGGACGCGAGCGACCTTGCCGTTCAAGTCACCGAGCACTTGCGTCCGCTCGATGCCCGGGCGGTGGCCGACCTTCGCGCCAACCGCATCGACAAGCTGGTCGAACGGGCGGAGCAGGTGCTCTCGCACGCACCTTTCGATCGGCCTCGGCCGCGAGGAAACAGCGAGGAGGACGAACGGCTTCGCCGCTACGCGGCCTGTTTTGGCCTCCACGTCCCGCCTCGGCTGGAGCCGGATCGACCACGAACGGCCGTCGCGTTGGCGCGTACGCTCGGCGAGGTCGCGGCCAAGAAGGATCGCCGCGGCCGCGCGAGCGTGGTCCACGTCATCGCGCCGCCGCCAGACCCTCCGGCCGATGACCTCGTCCGCGCGGTGCGAAAGCTGCGTTCGAAGGGTGTGGTCGTGCGTTGGACCTCGCCGCCCGTCGCCGTCCCGCTGCCCGAGGCCGAGCGGGCCACGCAGCCCCCGCTCTTCGGCGTGGTCGAGCGGGCAGTCGCGATTCGCGCGGAGGTGGCCGCCGCACGAGGAGCGGCGGTGCTTCGACGCGCGGGGGTCAAGCTGGTCCGTCGTCCCGTCCGCCGTAGGCCCCCAGAACCCGCGCCCGACCCCGATCATGCCACCACCGCGACGGTGGCGGACCCGGGCCGCGACGTGGCCTGAGTCATCATGGACGATCACCGGGACACCCTGCAGCGATTTCGAGCCGCGGGACTTCGGCCCAAGAAGTCGTTCGGGCAGAACTTTCTGCACGACCGAGGACTGGCGCGGCGGATCGCCGAGCGGTGTACGTCTCCGCCCGGGGGGACCGTGTTGGAGATCGGGGCTGGCCTCGGGGCGCTCACCCGTCCCTTGCTTCAGCGGGCGGCCCGCGTGGTCGCCGTAGAACGCGACCGCGACCTGGTTCCGTTGCTGCGCGAGACGTTCGACGAGGCGCGTCACGTGAGCATCGTCGAGGCAGATGCGGTGCGATGGGACTGGGGGCGCGCGTTTGTCGACGATGCGCCCCGCCCTCATGTCGTGGCGGGCAATCTGCCTTACCAGCTGAGCGGGAGAATCTTGGAGCGCTGTGTCCAGCGGGCGCGTGCGATCGACCGCGCCGTCTTCATGTTGCAGCGAGAGGTCGTCGAGCGTCTCGCAGCCCAGCCGGGACGGGGGGCGCGTGCCTACGGGGTCCTCAGCGTGTTCACCCAAGCGGCCTTTTCGGTGGAAGTATTGCTGCGGGCACCCCCCGGAGCCTTCATCCCGCCGCCCCGCGTGGCCAGCGCGGTGGTGGTGCTCACGCCGCGGGCGTCGGGCGGGGTCGAAGAAGACGACGTTTTTCGCGTCGTGGTGAAGGGAGCGTTTGCCCAGCGCCGCAAGAAGCTCCGAAACAACTGGCGCTCGCTCTTCGCGTTCGACGGCGCGACGCTCGCCGCGATGGCGGCGGAGACCGACGTCGACCTCGACGCCCGGGCTGAGACCGTCGACGTCGCTACGTTCGCCCGGGTCGCGGATTGGTGTCGCCGTCGCCGGCCGGACGCCACGAGGTAGGCCCGACCCACATCCAAAGTGGGTGGGCCCTCCGCGACCGGTCGGCGCCTTAGGAAGCTGCGCCGAGACGACCGGCCGTCGTCCAGGCCTGCTCCCGATCGATGGCGAGCCATCGAAGCTGCACCTTGGACTTTCCGGCGGTGGCCGCGGTTTCGAGGCCCCACGCCGAAGCTTTGGGCAGGCTCAGCTTTTTCTGTTTGACCAGCGTGGCGACGGCGCCAGCGCTGGCCTGAAAACTCGCAATGCCGACACTGGCGAGCGCGCTCACGACTTGACTGGGAATGTAGGGGGCCACGACCGCGCGGACCGGTGACGGAGAGGGGGCAGCCCCGTCATGCATCAGGTCGGCCACGGTGCGCACCTCGTCGAGCGCCTCGACGACGACCACGACGCCGGCGGGAGGTTTCGCCTTGGCCCGCGCCGACGGCGCTGATGACTCCGCCGGCCCGTCGGGGACCTGGGTGACGACGGCGAGGGTGGTTGCGCCGGTCCAGGGCTTGAGCGGAGGCAGATCCGGAGGGTCGAACGGGAGGGGGGGAGGACCTTTCTTCTGCCCCTTCTTGCGTACGACGAGCACGTCTTCGGTGGGCAGAACCCGGGGCACCGTGACCCGCGCGGGGCGCTTGAAATGGCGTGGGTCGCCGATCACGCCCTGAGCTACGGCATACGAGAGCGACTCGGCCGAAGCGACCATGAAGCGCTGTCCGGGGGCCGCGTTTGGCTCCGGGTCGCAGTTGCGGAGGGAGGCGCTTCCCGGAGGGGGCGGGTAGAGCGCTCCCGTCATGATGCGCCGGTCGGGCTCGATGATGCGCGCCCCCGTCGCGACGAGGTCCACCAGCGCGCCAGTGCCGCCCATCACCTCCAGGACCTGACGGGACGGGGGAGCGAGCAACAGGTCGAGTCGTGGCGGGATGCGCTTGCTCTTGAGCAAACTCGCGGCGGCGAGCATGTCGCGCAGGGTGACGCCCGAGTCGCCCCCGAGGAGGACCTGCCCCACGGGTTTGCCCGCGAGTTCTCGTGCCGTGCGCACCTCACCGTCGACGTCGCGAATCAACGGGTCCACGGTGGCGAGGTCGATGGTGATCACCTCCTCGCAGGGAGCACCAGGGTCGGGGATGAGGGCGCGATGCGCCTTGCTCCGCCGTTGATCGCGCAAAAACACTTCCGTCTTGTCGTCGCTGACGAAGAGCGCCGCCGCCGCCCCGACTTGATGCGCGACCCCGCAGAGAACGGCGCGCTTGTTGACGCTGAGCAGCCGCGCACTGGGTCCCGCGTACTCCAGGACCACCGGGGCTTGGTGCTCCTCCTCGATCCGCTGCACCATCTCGTCCAGCCCCCGGCGAAGGAGTTCGAGGGCGACGTCCCGAGCGCAGACGAAGGGTCGGGTACGCCCGGAGAGGTGGACCTGGATCGAACGGGGGGGACGGAGCCATACATGCCCGGTGGCCATGGCCTCTGCGAGCTGCGACGGCGACACGACGAGGCACAACATGCCGAGCCCCCCGACGGGAGCGAGTCGGTGGTCGTCCGTCAGAGCGAGTCGGGCCGGGGCCGCGAAGCGCTCGATGTGAACGGGGGCGGGGAACCCAATCCCGGCCCGGGCGATGAGGATCCCGTGCTCGGGAAAGCGTTGCGCCACCGTGGACGGCCGACCGGCCTCTCGGTCCGCTTCACTCCTAGGGTCGGTGATGCACGTGCTGTCGTAAGCGATCGTGACCTCGGGACTGGCCTTTTTCATGCCGCGCTCGAGCGCTTCCGACACGGCCCGGGCGGGGGTTCGGGAAAGAATGACCTGGTCCACCTTGACCCGTACGAGGTCCCCCTTGAGCTGGGGGTCGTTCGCTCGGCCCGCGAGAACCTTCTGGGGCATCGTGCGGGGAGGATCCCCGGCTCGTGCGCGCATCGTTTCTTCGTCCCTTTCTTCCTGATTCCCGGCGGGAGTCCGCCGACGCGGGTCCCAGGGAGAGGCCCAGACGATGGCGCCCGTGGCGTCAGAACGCTCGAGGCGGCCTGCCCGCGTCCCCCGGGATGCCGCGAGACGACGTGCGTTCGTTCGGGACCGGAGGCCGGCCCGAACGTGCCGGGACCCCGGCTTGGAGGCCGAAACTTAGTCCCACGGGCAAATGCTGGTCAAGCGGCACTGGTGACAGGCCAGATGCGCGTCCCCCGTCGATCTGTTGCCCGGTAGAGACGCGAACGCAAGCATTCCAGAGGACCTGAGGTGGGCGCGCCGCGTTGTGGGTCCCCGCGAAGGACGGTGCTAAGGTCGCCGAATGTTCCAAGAGGTGCTGAAAGACGTGGTCGACCGCAGCGATGGCGGCGTGGCCTCCCTCGTGATGGACCTCGACGGAATCGCCCTCGACCACTACGCGCGCGAGGACGCCCCGTTTGACATTCAGATGGTCGGGATCGAGCTCAGCGTCGTGATCAAGGGCGTGCAACAGGCGGCGAGCATGCTCGAAGCGGGCAGCACCCACGAGGTCTCGATCGTTTCCGACCAACTCACGACCCTGGTGCGGATGGTGACCGACCAGTACTTCGTCGCGTTGTCGCTGCGGCCCGGTTCCAACCTGGGTAAGGCGCGCTACTTGCTGCGCACTCGAGTGCCTCAAATGGCGGCGGAACTCGGCTGACGCGCGCCTACACCCTCGACCACACCTGTTGATGGTGTCGCGATGCTCGCCGACAACGTCAACGATCGCCCAAGAGCGCCGACGAGAGCCGGCGAGGGCGAGCATCGTTCCTCAGAGCCGGTTCGATTGTCTTGGGGGTGCCTCATTGTTTGCGCGGGTCAAATCTACCGATTTGACCGACAGCATAGAACGCGCATCTCGGGGCGCGACGGGCACGTTGTACTGGTCGAAACCTTCGAGTACCGTTCGGCCGCTTCGACGGTGACCGGAGCGTGACCGGGCCGGCCGGTCCCCGCGTCGAGACGTGATTGCCGATGAACATCGACCTCAAGAAGCTTCGCGCCCTCCTCCGGGTGCTGTCCGATGGCGACGTCCACGAGTTCGAGTATGAGGACGAAGGGGCACGCTTACGGCTGACACGCGGCGGTCCCGTTGGGTCCCCCCACGTCGTGATGGCGACGAGCGCGATGCCGTCCCCGGGGGCCAGCGGCGTAAGCAACGCTTCGGGCCCGGAGTCGAAGGCGCCGGAGTCGAAGATCGACGACCCGAACGTCGTCACCGTGACCTCGCCCTTCGTGGGGACGTTTTACCGATCACCGTCGCCCGATGCGCCACCTTTCGTCGAGGTGAATGCCACCGTGACCGAGGGGCAGACCCTCTGCATCGTCGAAGCGATGAAGTTGATGAACGAGATCGAGGCCGACCACTCTGGCACCGTCACGGAAGTTCTCATCGAAAATGGGAAGCCCGTCGAATTCGACCAGCCGCTGTTCCGCATCCGGAAAAGCTGAACCGCCATGTTCAAAAAGGTCCTGATCGCCAATCGGGGCGAAATCGCGATCCGCATCATCCGCACCTGCCGCGCGATGGGAATCCGTACGGTGGCCATTCATTCGACGGCGGATGAGGGGGCGCTGCACGTACGCTTTGCCGATGAAGCCGTGTGCGTGGGACCAGCCGACGCGACCCGAAGCTACTTGTCGATGCCGTCGATCATCGCCGCGGCCGAGGTGACGGGCGCAGATGCGGTGCATCCCGGATACGGCTTCTTGTCCGAGAATGCCGGGTTTGCGGACCTTTGCCGCAAGTGCAAGCTCACGTTCATCGGTCCCACGCCCGAGGCGATGGGGCAGTGGGGAGACAAGGTATCGGCGCGTCACAACGCCACCCGCCACGGGCTGCCTCTCCTCCCCGGAACCGGCGTGTTGGAGGATGTCGACCAAGCGCGCCGGGAAGCGGAGCGAATTGGCTATCCGGTGATCTGCAAGGCGAGCGGTGGTGGCGGCGGTCGCGGCATGCGCATCGTGCGCGCGCCCGACGAACTGGAGGCGAGCTTTCACTCGGCACGTGCGGAGGCGGAATCGGGCTTCAAGAACCCGGACGTCTACCTCGAGCGTTTCATCGAGCGTCCCCGCCACATCGAATTTCAGCTGCTCAGTGACCTGCACGGGGGCGTTTGGACCCTAGGCGAACGCGAGTGTTCCCTGCAGCGCCGGCACCAGAAGATCATCGAAGAGGCACCGAGTCCGGTCATGACGGAGGCGCAGCGGGCTGAAATAGGCGCCAAGATTCGCGCGGCCGTCCTCGCGACGGGCTACCACACCGTGGGGACGCTCGAGTTCCTGATGGATGAAGACGGGTCGCTCTACTTCATGGAAATGAATACGCGGATTCAGGTGGAGCACCCGGTCACCGAGATGGTCACCGGGATCGACCTCGTCGAGCAGCAGTTGGTCGCCGCCGCGGGGGAGCCCGTGCAGCTTCCAGATACGCGACCCTGGAAGCCTCGGGGCCACGCGATCGAGTGTCGCATCAACGCGGAAGACCCACGCTCGTTCGCCCCCTGGCCCGGCCTCATCGACGAATATCATCCTCCGGGAGGCGGAGGGATCCGCGTCGATTCGGGCGTTTACGGTGGGTGGCGCGTGCCGTCCAACTACGACTCGTTGATCGCCAAAGTCATCGCTTACGGGAAGAATCGGGACGAGGCGGTCGCGCGTATGCGGGTCGCGCTCGCGGAGTTCATCATCGGTGGCATTCGGACCAACATTCCCCTCCACCAGGCGCTGCTCAACGACCCCGAGGTGGTGGCCGCCAACATGAGCACGCGGACCATCGAGCGGGTCGTGGAGCGCGGGTTTTAGCCAGGGAGGGACCGGGTCCCCCCCCGTGCGGAGCCGCCGGTCCGAGCCGCAGGGCGGTGGCGGCTACGAGACGAAGCCGCGCTTCTTGCTCTCGTGTTGGTCGAGCTTTTTCTCGATGCTGGAGAGCGAGTTTCTGAGGGAGTCACGAAGCATCACCACGAGTTCTGCCGGTGACGATGCCTTGAGCGCCTCGTAGTAGCGCTGCCGCTCCGCCGAGTGAATGATGGCCGGCGGAAGGCCGCCTCGCATCAGCAGCAAATTCATGAAGAGCCGCGCGACCTTCCCGCTATCCACGGAAAATGGATAGGTCCGCACGAGGTCGTAGTGGGCCTTGGCGGCGATGCGAAGCACGCTCACCGTTTTGCGCGTCTCGGGGTCGGTGACCCAATCGAACGTTTGTCGAACTCGGTAAGCGATCTTGTCGGGGGCGGCGTACTCGTGAAAGTAGGTGCGGTGTTGGGGGATGTCGCGCCGGTACTTGACCGTTTTCACATCTCCCTCATCCGGATGCAGGATGACGTAGATCCGCTTGAGAAGGTCGAGATTGATGGCGAGCTTTTTCTTCTCGGCGCCCTCGCGAATGAAGTCGATCGCCTCCTTGTGTCGACGGATCGCGTCGTAAATGGGCATCACACTCGAGTCGACCACGGTCACTTCGTCAGAGCGGAACGCTGTGGTCAGCTCATCAAAGGTGTAGACCACGCCCTCCAAGGCGGTGTCGTGATACACCCACGACATGTCGAAGCTTTCGGCGTAGCGCGCGCGAAACCCTTCCGTCTGCTGCTTGATCCGCTTTTCCACCGATGCTGCCCGCTCTTCGAGGGTTGGCTTCTTCGGCACTTTTTTGACCGGGATCGGTATGCTCGGCGCCACCGAAGTCGCCACCCGAGGCGCGAGCTCGACCCGCGGCGCACGTGGGGCGGGAGGCGCGAGCTCAATCTCCAAGTCGGAGGCGGCTTCGGCAGCACGTGAACCACGCCTGTTGGGGGCCGCCGAGGCGGTTGCCGCCGATGACGCTTGAACGGACGCCTTCTTTGGCGCGGCCTTCTTCTTTGGCGCGACCTTCTTCTTTGGCGCGACCTTCTTCTTTGGCGCGGCCTTCTTCTTTGGCGCGACCTTCTTCTTTGGCGCGGCCTTCTTCTTTGGCGCGGCCTTCTTCTTTGGCGCGGCCTTCTTCTTTGGCGCGGCCTTCTTCTTTGGCGCGGCCTTCTTCTTTGGCGCGGCCTTCTTCTTCGGCG
>JBCCLB010000065.1:0-37122 GCA_039027095.1 Myxococcota bacterium | reverse complement strand
GCCGTCGCCGGTGGTGCCGAGGTGCCACGTCGCGGGGCCGAGCCCCGCGGCGGCGGCGGGCGCGCCGAGCACGACGAGGCCGCTCGCGGCCTCGTCGAGCGGCGTCGCCAGGGGACGTCCGAAGTGTTCGGCGAGCACGCGCGCCGGCACCGACGGAGGCTTGTCGAGCACCGTGATGTGGGCATCACGGTGCACGACGAGCCGCGCGAACGGCCCTTTCACGCGGGTCAGCCCTTGATGACCTGCGTGCCGTCCGGGGGGTCGAATTCGAAGCGGCTGGCCTTGATGCTGGCCGGTTCCGACGCCTTGACGAAGTCGAAGCGGTTCTTGTTGCCCTGGGCGTCGATGACCAAGACCCGTCGCACGCACCCGAGTTTGCCCTCGGCGAGCAAACCGCTGTCGATGTAGAAAAAGACCTTGGTGTAGCCGGGGTTCGGCACCCGCGGGGTGCCGACGAGGACGGGACCGCCCTCCCACTTCGAGTTCTCGTGGAAGGCAAACGTGAACGATTGCCGCAACCCCTGGCCCAAGATGAACGCAAAGGCGCCGGGATACTCCGTGTTCTTCACCGGCTTGACGAACATCTGCTTGTTTTCGTGTTCGTAGACTTTGAGCGTGCTGCCGTCCGACACGGCGCGGTTGCGGTTCGGCGCCTGGTACTTGAGGCTCAGCTTGCCGGGCTTTTCCACGTAGACGAGGCCCTTGCTCTTCTTTTCCTTGCCGTGAACTTTCGCGGTGTACTTCTGGTCGAAGAGCGCCCGGAAGCGTTTCGTCGGCTTGAAGATCGCGTCGACCTGAGCGGCGACCTCGTCGGCGGACCCCTTCTCGGGGGGCGTGAGCGCGGCCGGCGTCGCCGGGGCGGGCGCCGCCGGCGGGGGCGCCGGCGAGGGAACCAGTGCGGCCGCCGACGGGGTGGGGGCCGCCGGGGAGGGCGTGGGCGAGGACGGTGGGGAGACGGCGGGCTGCTTCGGGGGCGTCGGGGTCGTCGGCTTCACCGAGGCCACCGCCGACGGGGCACCCGGCGCCGCCGGCGCGGGGTCGGGGCGGGGCGTCACGCGGGGGGGATCGGTTCCTGGCGCCGCCGGAGGCGCCATGGCCACGGTGGCGCTTCCGCTCGGGGTCGACGATGAAGCGGTGGCGACGCCGCCCGGTCCCGGGCGGGCGGCGACGGGCTCGGCGGAGGCCGCGGGACCCGCCTCGCCGCCCTCGTCCGAGCAGGCGCTCACGCCGGTCGCGCCCCCCGTGGCGAGGGTGAGGGCCAGAACCAACTTCGTGGCGTACGTGTGGCTGCGTGCGTTCATGATGGGCTCCGAGAACCAACCCGGGAGGTCACGAACCCTTACACGCGGACCTCCTCGGTTGCCACATTCGACGGCCGTCGACACCGTTCAGGGCTTCGCCGGGCACGAGTCGGACGCGGTAGGTCCGCCGCCGACGTGCCCCCCCGGACGCCCAACCCGTTTCCTCCCCGGCCGAAGGCGCGTGCGCCCGCCGTCTCCCCGTCAGAGCGACAGCGCCCAGAGGTCGGCAAACACGCCTTGGTTGCTGTTGCCGAAACCCAACACGATTTGCCGGCGCGCCGCGTCGTAAACGCCGTGCCCGGACGATCTCGGAGGGGGGGCCTCATCCCCGCCGGTCTCCACCTGGACCCATCCCTCTTGGCCCCGCTCGAGGTCGAAGGCGAAGAGTCCGAGCGAAGCCGACATCCCGTCGGGGGTCCCCCCCCACATGAAGAATCGGCGCCCGTCGGGGTCGTACACGTAAACGCCATTGCGTCGCCCCTCGGGGGCTCCGTCTGCGGTCCCGTCGTCGAGCTGAACCCATCGCAGAGGGCGCTCCGCGAGCTCGAGCGCCCACGTGTCGCCGAAGAACGTCCCGTCGGTCGCGCCCGCTCCCGCGTAACCCCCGAAGATGATGAGACGCGCTTCGGCCTCGTCGTGAATCCAAAACTGACCACTACGACCCTCGGGACGCGGACCGTCGACCTCCGCTTCGGTGACCGCCCCCGTGGCGGGATCGATCACGCGGACCCGGCAATGGTCGCCCCACGCCGTGTTGGCGCCGCACGCGGTGACGAAACGCCCGCGCGGCGCATCGAAGACAAAGCTCGGCTGGTAGTCGCCGATGGCGTCGTCGCCCGCGTGATCGAGCGCGACTTCCGAAAATGCCGCCCCTGACCCGTCGAGCCCGTCGAGGCGAAACAACGACGACGGGGTCGTGTTGTCTTCGAGGCCGCCGAAGAGAAACGGCACCCCGTCGGCCAGCGCCAAGCCCGCTCCGGGGCGCAGCGGGGCCTCCTCCGCGCCCAGCTGCGCCCACGCCTCCGACGAAAGGTCGAAGCGCCACAATTCGTTGGCCGGGGTGAACTGCGTGGGTCGGTAGTGAAAGCCGCCGAAGGCGAACATCGCGTCGGGGTCGTCGGGAGCGACCCACAGGGCCCCGTACTCGCGGTTGAGGGGCCCCGTGTCCCCTTCGATCCACGTCGGCAGCGCCCGCCAGGTGATCCTCCGCACGGCAAACGACAGGTCGACCGAAGCCTGGCGCCCGTCGCAGTCGTAGCTCAAGGCCAGGGTCTGGGTCGTGTCGCCCGTGCCGTAGTCGGGCCGAAGGCGAAGCGTGGCGTCTCCTTCGAGGTTCAGCCGACCCGAAAATCCGTCCGGGACGGGCGTCAGACCGGACACGGGGCCCGCCAACGAAAGCGGCAAGACCGCGGTGCCCCCCTCGACGAGCGAACGTTCCGCGGCGACGTCGACGGTGCAGGCCGCGGGCCCCGGGTCTGCTGGGGGCGCTTCGTCGTCGGCATCCCCACAACCCGTCAGAAGCGCGAGGATCGGCATCCACCATCGGTAACCGCGGTACGTCATGACGCCGTGACTACACCCTCGACCACAACCGTTGATGGTGTCGCGATGCTCGCCGACAAGTCGGCGAGGGCGAGCATCGCTCCTCAGAGCCGGTTCTATTGTCTTGGGGGTGCCTCATTATCTGCGCCGGTCAAATCTACCGATTTGCCCGTGGGATGCAGGTTCTGCGCCTGGCGTATCTTGCGGGAATCCTTCAGGGTCGCGTGCGTCCAGTGCCGGAGCGAACGCCCGCCGTGCGCTTCCCGACGCGAGCCGGCCCGTCAGTCCGATCGCCGCTCCCACTCGGTCTGCTGCACCACGGGAAGTTGCAGGGCGCGCTCCCGCTCGAGATCGAGCGTCCCGACGTGGACCACCAACGGGGCCTGGACCCACTTGAAGATCGACCGCGTGAAGAGCCGGGCGAATTTGTTCGCCCACCCGGTGAGTTGCGGCTGAGGCAAGTCGGGGAACAGGGCGACCAGGGCCGAGGCCACCTCGGCGGCCGACATCCTCTCTCCGGCGTACAAGTAGAGGCACGCATCGAGCACCGCGAAGGGCATCAGCTCGTCTTCACCCGACTGGTCGGCCGCGAGCTCGGGACCGGCGGTCGTGGCGAGCGTGGCGGCGATCCCCGGCCACCCATGGCGACGCTGCAAACGCTCGAGCATGGCCGACACGACCGTTTTCGGCAGGTTGGCGATGACGCTGAAGCAACCCTCGAGATCACCCCCCACCGTCGTGTAGCCCACGGACTTTTCGCTCATGTTGCCCGTCTGGAGAAAGAGCGCGCCGCTCGAGTTCGCCCAGTTCCACATGCGTTGCCCGCGCAGCCGGGCTTGAATGTTCTGCCGCGTGAGCTCCGTGACCTCCTCGCCGTCCTCCAACATCTGCGCGGTCGCTTCGAGTTCGCGGGTGAAGGCGTCATCGATGGGGCGCACCGAGAAGCGGGCTCCGACATCCTCGGCGAGCGTACGCGCGGCCTGCGCGGTCGCGTCCGACGAATGACGGCTCGGCATGTAGAACGCCGAGATCATCTCGCCGCACGTCCGTCGCAGCTGGGCGCCGGTCTGCTCGGGGTGGAGCCGGGCCACCGCCCGGTGCGCGATGAGAAGGCTGAGGCACGAGTCGCGGCCCCCCGAGAGCGCGATGCCGAAGCGGCGGAAGGCGCCCGTTTTGCGGAAGTAGTCGGCCACCCCGAGCGCACACGCCTCGTAGAAGTCGTCGAGGAGCGCGTCGCGCGGGCTCTTGGGGGCGTCGGTGCGCGAGGGGAGAAAAAAGCTCGGAAAGGCGCCGGCGTCGACATGGCCGCCCACCCCCACGCTGGGTCGATAGCCGAGCGGAAGGGGGTAGCCCAACGCGCGGCGGTCGGCGGTCGTCCCGGAAAAGGAGATCACCGCCGGTCCGGAGGTGCCCCGCGCCCGGTAGGCCTCGGCATCGGTGCGCCAGGTGCTCGACTCCCGACGCGACCGTACGGTGCGGTCGAGGTCGACGACCTGGGGCCACCATCCCTCTTCGAAGCGCGGCGCGTCGAGCATGGGGCGGCCGTTCTGGTTGATGAACCCGCCCCCGTCGAAGACGAGGCCATCGTTGCCGCCCACGAGGTTGGCGACGACCAACGTGCACTGATTGTCGGCGGCGCGGGTGGCGATCATCTCGCGTCGGGTCCCGACCACCCCGGCGCGATAGGGGGAGGCCGACAGGTTGAGGACGATCTCCGCCCCCGCGAAGGTACGGCGTCGCATGGGGCCGTCGGGGCTCCACATGTCCTCGCACACCTCGAGGGCCACGGTGCCGAAGTCGAAGCGGGCGATGCCGTCCTGTAGGGGGACGCCATCGGCGTCCCGGGCGAGACCGGGTTGTCCGCGGGTGAGCGTGCGGCCCTCGTAAAACACGTTGTAGGTGGGGAGCTTCTCTTTGGCGGTGAGCAAGCCGATGCGTCCCCCGTGCACCAGCGCCGCCGCGTTGTAGAGGTCGCCCCCGACCCCGACGACCAGCCCCAAGGCGAACGCGGTGGGGAGGGTTGCGGTCGCACCCGCAAACCGTTCGAGTTGGGTGCGCTGACTCCTTACGAAGCCATCCCACTGAACCAGGTCCTCGGGCGCGTAGCCGCCGATGACCTGTTCGGGAAACGCCGCCAGCGTCACGTCTGCGGCCGCCATCGCCCGGGCCATTTCGATGCAGCGATCGGTGTTCGAGACGACGGCCCCCACGGTGGTGTCGACCGCCGCCACGGCCAGCTTGACCAACCTCATATCGATGATTCTCTCGGCCCCCCGCGAGGTGCGGGGGCCTCGGTTTAGCTCTTGATCCGCCGCTGCTCGTCGGTCGACGGCGGCGCGGGGGGCGCCGGCGCGCGCGGTCGGGGGAGGGCCCCCGATTCCGTTCGGATCCGCTGGATGCGTTCGTAGATGCTGCCGCGCGGATCCGGATGGTTCGGATCGACCTGAGCGAGCCACTCGAAGTACTGCAGCGCCTGCTCGGGCATGTGCATGGTGTCGTAGGTATTGGCGAGCTCGTAGCCAACGGCCAGCTCCTGGTCGCGGCTCTTGTGCGGCGCGACCAAGGCTCGGTGCAGCGCGTCGAGGGCCCCTTCGTAGTCTCCGAGTTGCAGCTGAATGCTGCCCACCATGGAGAGACACACGCATGCGCGCGACGGATCGCGGGAGGCGAGAAGGAGCTCGCTGATCGCGTCTTGGAGCAGCCCCATCTCCTGGTACGCGACGCCGAGGTCGTAGTGCGTCGCCGCGTCGCCTTCTTCGACCTGGGCGGCGACGCCCTCGCGAACCTGGTCGAGGAGGGAGTCGACCTCGTCGCCCCACTGCGGCGCACCCCGCGAAGACGCGCCCGCGGGGACCGACGCGGACGCCCCGATCTGCGAGCCCCCGGCCGGTTCGAACCCGGGCGGCTGGGACATCCCCACGTGCGACGGAGCGGCCGCCATCGAGGAGGGCCGCGCGGAGGGATGCGCCGACGACACCGGACCCGAAATGGGAGGCGCGCCGCTTCCCGGCATCGAAGCGGCGCCCGCGGTCCGCGGGTCGGGAGACGCCACCCCCGGCTGCCGCTGCGAAGGGCGCGGGTAGTCGCCGCTGTAGGAAACCGTGCCGTGGGTCGCGAGCGCGTCCAGATCGGCGAGTCGGTCGAGGATGAGGGGATGGTTCGGCAGCGATTGGAGCTGCTGGTGGAGAATACCGCGCGCTTCGTCGAACCGCCCCTGCTCGGCCAGCACCTCCGCGCGGTCGAGCGCGGCCTCGTCGAGCGCACCTCCGGTCTGGCTCACCCGAGGCGAGACCGGTGGGGGGGCCGACCGGGGAGGCGGTACGCGGGAGGGCGCGAGGGTCGGCGGTCTGGTTGGGCTGGGCGGCGCGCTGGGCGGCGGGCCGGGCGGGGCGCCGACCGCCGCCGCCGTGGGCTCGGGGTGGGTGCCCGTCGCGGTCGGGACGAAGGGGTCGTCGAGCGCGGGCAGGGAGGCGTAGGAGGGGTGCCGAGAACGATGGAGGGCTTCTTCCACCCCCCCCGACTCGACGTCGTAGGACTGGAGCGGTTGGTTGAGCGTGAGGTCCTCGATGCCCTGCTCGGTCCGAAGGGGAAAACCCAAGTTCTCGCGCATCTGGAGCGCGTGGGGATGCCCCGGGTGCAGCAAGAGCACTTCGTCGAGCGTGCGCACCGCATCGTCGATGACGCCGTAGTGGGCGAGTTCTTGGGCCAAGATCAGCTTCTCGGTGATGGCGCCGTCTTGGTCTCCTGCCTCCAGCAACAAGTCGCTGAGCCGCTCCCTCAGCGCCCGTGACGAGCCGACCTTGCGCAAGCCCCCGCGAACGACGCGGATGGCGGCGTCTGTCGCGCCAGCGGCCCGTTGTCGCTCGGCCTCGTAGAGCAGCCGCCGCACCGTGGCCTCCGGGGGCTCCGGCGCGGCCGATCCCGCCGCCGCGCCGCTCGGACCCGCGACCTGCGCCCCCGCTCCGGCCGACGCGCCTGCCGCGGCGGCGCCTTGAACATCCGCGAGCTCGTCGTCCGCGAGCTCGAAGACCTCTTCGATGTTCTCCCCGTCGAGATCCGCTTCGCCGACCTCGACCTGCACGTCCTCCTCGGAGGCGCGCTCCCGGTTCAGCCTGACGACCTGCGGGTCGTCGGGGGCGCGGGCGACGAGGGTCTGGAGAAAGCGGTCGAAGCGCGCCCGGTCGCGCTGCTCCGCCGCCACCCGCGCCGCTTCTTTGAGGACTTCGATCGCCTTCTGGGGCTGCTGAATCGAGTCGAAGGCGGTGGCGAGCAGCTCGAGCGTGTCGAGATCCTTCGGGTCGTTCTTGAACGCGACCTGCAGCTTGGTGAGGGCCGCCATCCCGTCGTTGGGTTGGCCCCGCTCCAGGTAGAGTTCGGCCGCGCGTCGGGCGTAGCCGGCGTCTCGGCGGTATTCGAGGAGCCGCTCGACGACCTTGAGCGCGTCGTCGCGCCGCCCGAGCTGAACCATGATCTCGGCGGCTTCACCAAAGCGCTCGACCGCCTTGTCGATGTCGCCCAAGCGGGCCCGCGAGTCGGCCACGCGAAGGTGGGCGATCGGGTTCTGCGGGTCGAGCTCGACGACCTTTTTGAAGATGTCGAGGGCGTCGCGCTCGCGACCTTCCGTCCGCAGCTTCGTCGCCACCTCGTCGTACGCGGCGAGCGCGTCGCTCGTCAGCCCCAACTGGGTGTAGATTTCGGCGAGGCGGGGGACGATGTGCCCGTAGCGATTCTCCAGGTGGGGCGCGTGGCGCTGGATGATCCCGCGGATCTGCTTGTAGACCGCGATGGCTTTGACGGAAAAGCCCGAGCGAAAGTAGTGGTCTCCGACCTGCTCGTAGGTGCCCACCGCCTCTTCGTGTTGGTCGAGCTTGAGGTGGAGGTCGCCGATCTTGAGGAGCGTCCGGACGTCGCCCGGGTCCTCGGTGACGAGTTTCCGGTATTCGACGAGCGCCTTCTCGAAGCGCTTCTTGTCGACGTGCTTTTGCGCCGTCTGCAGCACCTTGTCGCGTTCGAGCGCCAATTCGAGAAACCCTGAGGGCGGGGCGCCGG
Organism: Myxococcota bacterium; assembly: GCA_039027095.1. Classification (GTDB taxonomy): domain Bacteria; phylum Myxococcota_A; class Polyangia; order Polyangiales; family Polyangiaceae; genus JAPYTK01. Next base: position 29,230 of record JBCCLB010000065.1, on the reverse strand, counting down.
GCGGGGACCGCCGGCACCACAGGTCGGATATCGGAGGAGGGGGAGCGGAGGAGGGGGGGGGGCGGGAGCGAGAGACACGTTCCCGTGTCACAAGTTTTATCGGACCGCGGCCGATCCAACAAGCTACCGACGCGGATGGTTGAGGTCGCGAGCCGCTGTTCCTCCCACCTCTGCTGTGCGCGACCTACACGGAGGACGTTCGGGTCCGCCGGCGCGGGTGCGGGCGCCTTCGACCGGCATGTGCGGTCGTAGGCGCGTCACGGGGTCGAGGGCGCGGGAAGCTTCGTGATCGCGAAGAACACCGCGGCCGCGGCGCAGAGCGCGATGGTCACGCCGAGCGGCGCCGCCCCGCGGACCCCCGGCGACACCGAGGTCGTGGCTTCGGCGCGCGCCAGACGGCGCGCGCGGGCGCCGAGGACGTGGTGCACGCCGATGATGACGAACGCGAGGGCGAGTTTCGCGTGCATCCACGGCATTTGCAGGTACCACGGGTCCAAGAGGACCCGGAACATGCCCGCGCCGAACGAGAGCACGAAGCCAGGGACGGCGACCCAGAGATACAACCGCTCGGCGAGCGCCCCGCGCGCGCGGGCGTCGCCGAGGCTGCTGGCCAGCAACACCGCCACGCCACAGATGGCCCCGACCCAAAAGACGTTCCCGACGACGTGAAGCCAGATCAGCGCCACGACTGCGTTCATGGTCCCGCGCGTAACGACAACGCTCGGGCGTGTCCAGCCGCGGCGGCCGTCCGTCGGCGGCGGACATCGTCGCGCGGATGATTAAGGTGGTGGGCGTGAGTGTCGCCATCGACCCCGGGCCCAACCTCGAGGACGCCCGCCGAAAAGACCAAGGAGCGCCGGCATCTGCGCCCTCCTGGACGGTGTCGACCCCGCCGCCGATGGCGCCCTTCGCGCCGGGAGGCGCGGCGGCCGTCGACGCGGCGATGTGCAGCCGCCTCCTCGGGATTTGCATGGGCCACGGCGGAGACTACGCCGACCTCTACTTCGAGTACCGACGGCAGGGCGGGTTCGTCTTCGACGATGGCATCGTCAAATCCGCCTCGCGCAGCGTGTCGCTGGGGCTCGGGGTGCGGGTGCAGAAAGGCGATGCCACCGGCTTTGCCTACACCCAGGATCTCACCCCCGAAGCGATGGCCCGCGTGTGCCGGACCGCGGCCCGGATCGCGGCCGAAGGAGGCCACGAGACCCCGATCCCGCTGCAGGTTCGGTCGCTCCCCCATCGCTACGACTTGAGCGCGTCGAGCCTCACGGCGCCGAGCGCCGACAAGACGGCGCTGCTGGCGCGCGCGAGCCAAGCCGCGCTCGCGTACGACCCGCTCATCGTGCGCGCCGAGGCGAGCCTGTCCGAGGGCGTCCGCGAGGTTCTCATGGCCACCTCCGACGGTCGCCTCGCGTTCGACGTGCAACCGATGATTCGGTTCGGCGTCCGCGTGGTCGCGGCGTCCAACGGAAAGCGCCAGGCGGGGTCGAGCGGCGGGGGAGGCCGGATGACGCTCGGCTACTTCGCGTACCGGTCGCCCGAATGGCACGCCGAGGAGGCGGGACGGCGGGCGCTCGCCATGCTCGAGGCGGTCGAGGCGCCGGCGGGTGAGCTGCCGGTGGTGCTCGCGCCGGGAGACAGCGGGGTGCTGCTCCACGAGGCCGTGGGCCACGGGTTGGAGGCGGACTTCAACCGCAAGGGGACCAGCCGCTACAGCGGGCAGGTGGGAGAAATGGTCGCCAGCGACCTCTGCACCGTCGTCGACGACGCGACGCTGTTGCAGTCGCGTGGATCCATCAACGTCGACGACGAGGGGCAAGAGCCCAATCGGACCGTGCTCATCGAGAAGGGAAAGCTCGTCGGCTACATGCACGACCGAATGTCGGCGCGGCACTACGGGATCGAAGCGACCGGCAACGGGCGGCGCCAGAGCTACGCCGACAACGCCATGCCTCGCATGACCAACACCATTCTCCTCGGGGGGCGCTCCGATCCGGAAGAGATCCTCGCGTCGGTCGACCGCGGGATTTATGCCGCGCGGTTCGGGGGCGGCCAGGTGGACATCTCGAACGGCGACTTCGTGTTTTCGCTCACCGAGGGGTACCTCATCGAAAACGGCAAGCTCACCGCGCCCCTGAAGGGCGTGAACCTCATCGGCAACGGCCCCGACGTGCTCAATCGGGTGAGCATGCTGGGCGACGACGTCGAGATCTCCGACGGCATTTGGACCTGCGGCAAGGCGGGACAGAGCGTGCCCGTCGGGGTGGGGTGCCCGACGGTGAAGATCGACGCCATCACGGTCGGGGGCACCAAGCTGTGACGCCCCTCGTCGCCACGAGATGAGCGATAATTCATGACGCGACGCGTTGTGATTCTTGTCACCCGCGTCATTTCGTGATGTGACCCGGGGATGGCAGCGTACATCGCCGTCGTCGGTCACGGGCCGGACCTCGAGCGAGAAGAGGGCGCGGTTCAGGTCCTGCGCGGCCTCGGCGCCCGCGTGAAGACGCTCGATCTCTGGGACGACCCGGCTTGGGTGGCCCCCGCCGCGGGGGAGACGCTGCGGGCGGTGGTGGTCGAGGCCATGGACCGCCCGGACCTCGCGGCGGCCGCCCTTCGGGCATTGCGGCGAGAGCCCGCCTTCGATGGGGTCGCGGCCATGGTGGCCGTCACCGCCCCGCAGGTGCACCGACTGAACCCCGAACACGGGTTCGACGACTTCGTGCTCGTGCCCTACCTTCCCGCGGAGCTCTACGCGCGGGTCCGAAACCTCGAGTGGCGCGGCGGCGAGTTTGCGAGCGACGAGCGGATCAAGATCGGACCGATGGTGATCGACAAGGGAGGCCACAGCGTGCGGGTTCACGATCGGCCCGTCCCCTTGACGGCGCGGGAATTCGGGCTGCTCGTCCACCTGTGCGAGCGTCGCGGTCGGGTGGTGTCGCGCGACGAGGCGCTGTCTCACGTGTGGGGCGACCGCTACGACGGCGGCGCCCGCACCGTGGACATTCACGTGCGGCGGTTGCGGAAGAAGCTCGGCGAGGGGTTGCCGCTGCTGACCCTCCGCGGGGCGGGGTACAAGGTCGCGGCGCTCGACGAGTTGGCCGACCGATGAGCCGCCCTCCGGCGGGCGACCGAGGCGCGACGGCTTCGGTGCGGTTGGCGATCTCGATGGGATGCCCGGCGGGGATCGGGCCCGAGGTCGCCGTGCTCGCGGCGTCGCGGGCCGACGTCCCCACGGTGCTCGTCGGCGACGAAGCGACCCTGGTGCGGGCGGCGACGCTGCGGGGGGTCGATGCGGGGTCCTGGATCCGCCTGACGACCGAGGACGCGTTCGACACCCACCACCGCGGGGTGGCCGTGTGGTCGCGGCCCGACGGGGGCGCGCTCGGAGCGGCCGGCCCGCCCGCGTTCGGCGCCCCCCGCCCGGTCGACGGGGCGGCCCAGCTCGCGGCCGTCGACGAGGCGTTGCGGCTCGTACGGACGGGCCGCGCCGATGCCCTCGTCACCGGTCCGGTCGCCAAGTCGGTCATCGCCGCCAGCGGCGCCCCGGGCGCGGCTTCGTTTCTGGGCCACACCGAGTACATCGCGAGCGCCCTGTCGGCCCCCGAGCCCACCATGACCTTCGTCGACCCGAAGGGGCTGTCGGTGGCGCTGGTGACCACGCACCTCGCCCTGCGCCACGTTCCGGACGCGATCACGGTCGCGGGCGTGGCGGCGTCGACCTATTGGCTCGTCGACATGCTCGGACGCCTGCTCGGACGCGCCCCGCGGGTGGTGGTGACGGCGCTGAACCCGCACGCGGGCGAGTCGGGGCTTCTCGGCCGGGAAGAGGCCGAGGTGATCGCCCCGGGCGTCGCCGCCGGGCGCGCGCGGCTGGCGGCCGGCGACGTGCCGGTCGCCGCCCTCGACGGACCCATCGGCGCCGAGAGCGCCTTTCGGCACGCCCAAAACGGTCGCTACGACGGCGTGGTGGCGATGTACCACGACCAAGCGACGATCCCCGCCAAGCTGCTCGGCTTCGGAGATGCGGTCAACGTGACCCTCGGCCTTCCCGTCACCCGGACCAGCGTCGACCACGGCACCGCTTACGACGTCGCGGGGTCGGGTCAGGCTTCGCCCCGAGGGATGGAGGCCGCGGTGGCGCTCGCGGTGCGGCTGGCGTCGTCGAAACGGTAGGCCACGCCGGCCCGGTCGAGGCGCGCGCGCGTCGTCTCGATGGCGACCTCGCTCTGGTCGCCGCCGACGAAACGACGTCCGAGCGCGGCCGCCACCGCGAGCGTGGTGCCGCTGCCGCACATGAAGTCGGCCACCGTGTCGCCGCGACGCGAACTCGCGCGGATGATGCGCTCGAGCAGCTTCATCGGCTTTTGCGTCGGGTATCCCGTCCCCTCCGCGAGGATTGGGGTGTTGGCCCGCATGGCCGAGATGTCGGTCCACACGCTCCCGAGGCGTCGGCCTTCGTCGGCGTAGTAGCGGTACTTCTTTCCCCGGACCGTCCGCTCGCGAAAGCGCCGGCCGTCGTCGTCGACCGACGTGAAGTGCATTCTGAGGCTCGTCTCGGCGTACGGCTCCCGGAGCAAGGGATGGTCGTCCCGGAAGGCGAGGGTACGGCGCCCACCGGGCGCGTAGATGAGCAGGGTTTGGTGGGTGACGGCGAAGCCCTTGGCCCCGCGGCGTCCGTTGCCCGGCGTCCAGACGACGTCGCCGCAGTAGGCGGCGCGACCGAACACGCGGTCGGCCGCGACCTTGGCGTCGTGCACGGCGCGCCAGTCGAGGTGAAGGTAGACGCAGCCGCGCGGACTCAGCCGTGGCGCGAGCGCCGCGAGGCTTTCCCCGAGCATGGCGACGAGGGCGTCGACGTCGGCCCCATCCGCGTAGGCCTCACGGCCGCCTCGTCGCGACTTTCGCCCCCGCGCTTGCCCGACCTCGTCACGCGTGGTCATCACCGCCCCCACCCCGTAGGGCGGGTCGAGGTACACCACGTCGAGCGGCGGCACGTCCTCGTCGAGCGCCGCGCACACCGTGGCCATGTCGCCGCGAAAGAGGCGGTGCATCGCGGCGCGACCCTATCCCTCCGGGTCGGGCCGCACCAGCGCGCGGAGCAGGGCGACGTCGTCGAGGGGCGATGGGGCAGGGTCGACCGCGGCGGCGGTGAGCCACGGCCACTGAGGTCCTCCCCGGCACCCTCCGACCGCATCGTGATCCGTGCACGCGAGCCGGACGTGAATGTGGTCGTCGTGCGCGAAGCTGTCGCTGGGTTGGTGGAGGAGCTTCGAGGCGCGGTACATCGTCTCGACGGGTTCGCCCCGGGCGTAGGCGTGATCGAGGAGCATTTGCCGCAGCCATCGCGCCACGAAGAGCCATTGAAGGCTCGCGTCCCGATCCTCCACCAGCGCCTTGACGAGCTGCCACGTACGGTCGACGTCGAGACGGACGAACGTACGGCGCGAGCGCGACACCGGCGCCAGGCCGTCGCGACCGAAGTGGAGAAACCCCGGGTTGCGGATCGAGCGGCCGTCGGGCGTGAGCACGAAGAAGAGAAGGTCGGCGTCGCGGCCGCTGCGGTGGGAACGATGGCGGGGGATGCGCCCGCCGCGACGGGCCGACAGGTCGGCGACGACGAGGGGCGCGCCTCCGGGGCGCTTCGCTGCGACGCGCGCGGCGGCCGCGGTGATCGTCGCGACGAGTCGGGGCCGACCCCAGTGAATGCCCTCGTTACGGAAGCGCACGAGGGTGTCGTCGTCGGGAGACAGAGGCGCCGCGTCGGTGATCACGCCGTGGTGGGGGAGCCCGACCGAGCCGTGGGTGCGCGGCGACAGCACCGTCGGCGCCGACCAACATCCGCTCGTGGCTCCGAGCAGCAGCCCCCAGAAAAGAGCCCGGAAAGGGGCCCAGAGCGTGACGGGGCTGAGGACCGGGAGGCCGGGCCGACGTTCGCGGCGCGGGCACGCGCGAGGGATCCGCGGTCGTCGCATGGAAGCAGGCTAGGGCAGGGATCGGACCTCGGCCCAGGAATCAGGGGGCGCGCGACACCAACACGACGGGAAAGCGACGGTTCGGTGACGACCGATCCCCGGGCGCGGCGGCGTCTTGATGCGATGGGGGCGGCCCGGTAGGCCGCGACCAGATGGAGTCCGTTCTGATGCTCATCGGCTTCGGTGCCGCGGCGTACTCCATCGTCGCCAACGACGCGATCCAGACGCTCGGCACCTTCCTGTCGAGCAATCGGGAGCGGCCGTGGTGGGTCCTCTGGCTCTTCGCGGTCGGCATCCTCTCGGCCGTGTTGCTCTACAGCTGGGCCACGAACGACGGTGATGTGAGTTACGGGCGCCTGTCGAAGATCCCGGTGCCCGAGACCTTTCACTGGTACTTCGTGGTGCCTCCCTTCGTGCTGCTCGCGCTCACCCGCATCGGGGTGCCGGTGAGCACGACGTTTCTCATTCTCACCATCTTCGCGCCCAAGAACCTGACCTCGATGGTGACCAAGTCGGGGCTGGGCTACCTCCTCGCCTTCGTGCTCGCGCTGGGGGTCTACACGCTCAGCGCCGCGACGGTGGAGAAGCGCTTCCTCGCCACCGCGAAGCAACCGCCCGCCCGCGGGTGGGTCGTGCTGCAGTGGGCGTCGACCGGCTTTCTCTGGAGCCAGTGGCTCATTCAAGACCTCGCCAACATCTTCGTGTACCTCCCCCGGCGGCTTGGCTTGGGGGCGATGCTGGCCGCGCTCTGCGCCATGGCGGCCATGCACGCGTACACGTTCTACACGGCGGGCGGTGAGATCCAGAAAATCGTCACCAGCAAGACCAACACCACCGACATTCGCGCCGCGACCATCGTCGACTTTCTCTTCGGGATCATCCTGCTCGTCTTCAAGGAGTATTCGAAGATCCCCATGAGCACGACGTGGGTGTTTCTCGGGCTTCTCGCGGGACGCGAGATCGCGCTGACCCGGGCCCTCGGCGTGCGTCCGCTCCGCGAAACCCGTGACCTCGTCCTGCGCGACGGCGGCAAGGCCCTGGCCGGGCTCGCGGTGAGTGTGGTCCTCGCCCTGGCCCTGCCCCGCCTCGCCGCGCTCGCGGGGTAGCGCGCGCCCGCGCCCGGCTCAGCGTCGGAGGTAGCCGGCGATGCGCGCCTCGATGGTCGCGATGCCCTCGGAGGTCGCAAACGATTCGGCGAGGGCGAGCTGACCGTCCCCCTTGGTGAGGTAACCCTGGTCGACGAACGATAGAAAGGCATTGTCGAACAGGGGGCGACTGACCGCTTCGCTGCGTTCGATCTCACCCTGGAGAAACATCCGCTCGCCGGTGCGCAGGGCCCGGACGACGAGGTCCTCGCGACGTTGGGGGCCGCGCCGCAGGGGGGCCAGGCTGCGCGCGGCGATGAGGTACGCTTCGATGAAGTTTCTCAGGGTGGCCCGGAGAAACCCGAGCCAGGGGTCGGCCGGTTGCGGCGGTCGCCAGCCCCCTCCTTCACCGGCGCAGACGAGCTCGCCGTGGCGCTGCATGTCTTCGAGCACCTCGCTGAAGATCGTGTCGAAGTCGGCATCGGCCCGGTACGTGAACTCGTACTTGAAGAGCCGGGAGAGCGCGCGCACCCGGTCGCGAAGAACGGAGGTCTCGACCTCGTCGTCCGGTCCGAGGTGGTGGCCGACGGCGACGAGCGCCCGATCGACGAACCAATGCACGATGTGGTTTTTGGCGAAGTCGAGGCGCAGGCGCTTGTCGCGGCGCGGCGTGAGGTGCACGTCGTCGCGCCACGCGGCGGGGACGCGCCCGCGGGGACCGTCGTCGGCGGCGACGAGGGTGTCGCCGGGGACATGCGCGGTCACGAGGCCCCCGCGCACGTAGAGGCCGAGCAGTTCTTTCAACCCTTCCTCTCGGAGCGCCCCCGCGGAGGTCGAGAGCGCCGGGCTGACGCGCGCCCCGCGGCGCTGCATCACCGCGAGCAGACGCGCCGCCCGGTCGCGAAGCGCGCCGTAGCTCATCCCCTGCGGACGATGACTGAGCAAGACCACCGACGCCAGCGACCCGGGGGTGACGGCGGTGACGCGATTGATCTCGCGCATCACCTGGTAGGCGAGGCTCTTGACGAGGGCGCGGCGCCGGGCCGGTTTGACCGGGGCCCCCGACGCGATCCCGCGCTCCTGGCGAAGCGCGTCGAGGTCGAACGCGTTCCCGAATTGAACGTTGATCCGGCCCCAATGCTCGGTGAGCACCCCCGTCGCTTCGAGCAGCGCGGAAGCGTCTTCTTTTCTCTTTTCGCCTCCCGAGAGCTCGCGCGAAAATGCGCCTTCCTCCATCATTCGCTCGTAGCCGATCGAGACGGGAAGAAAGAACAGGCGTCGATGCTCCATCGTGAGGGCCGAGGCGACGATCAGATTCAAGAGTCCGAGTTGGGGCGGGAGCAGTTTGCCGCTCCGCGCGCGCGTTCCCTCGAGAAAGAACTCGATCGTGTGCCCCTCGCGAAGGAGCCGCCTCATGTAGGCGTCCAAGAGCGCCGCGTAGAGCTTGTCGCCGCGAAAGCGACGCCGAATGAAGAAGGCGCCACAGCGGCGGAGGATGGGGCCCGCGGGGAAAAACGATAGGTTGTCGCCGGCCGCGATGACGGGCGCGGGAAATCCTCGGCGTCGCAGCAGCCAGCTCAACACGATGTAGTCGACGTGGCTCTTGTGGCTGGGCAGCAACACCACCGACCCTTCGCGCTGCAGGGTGCGCAGCCGGGCGAGACCGTCTTCATCGACGTCGACCCCGTCGTAGGCGCGGGCGAAGAAGGCGTCGGCGAGCCGGGCCGTGCGTTGGAGCACCGGGGGATCGGAGACGGTCTGCATTTCGGCCAGGATCGCGTCGGCGCGGTCGAGCAGCGCGTCGCGGGCCTCGGGTTGCGGACCGGCGAGCTCGTCGATGGTGGCGCGGAGCTTGGGGCTCCGGAGAAGTTCGGCCCGGGTGCGGTCGGGCGGCTTCTGCACGGGGCCCACCACGACGCGTCGCTGGCGCTCGACCTTGCGGAGGAGCGCGAACGAGAGGCGCCGTTCGAGGACCGAGGGATCGTCCTCTTCGGACTGAGCGTCGAGAAACGCCCGCAGGGGCAACGGGGGGCCCGACACGAGGCGCCCGTGGCCCCGGTGGACCAGGAATTGGCCGGCGCGCCGCACGTCGGTCGGCGTTTCGCGCGTCCCGACGAGCGCGTCCCATAGCGACGCGCCGCCCCGCTGCTCGGCGTGCGGGGTCCAGACGAAGAGAAGGGGGAGCAGCGCGATCTCCCGGGAAGACGCGCGTTGCTGCGCGATCAGCGTGCGCAGGAGCGCGGCGCCTTCTTGACGGCCGCCGCGGGGCCGGGTGCCGCCGCGGAGGAGGTCGGGGCTTCGCTTCAGGTAGAGCGCGGCCGAACCGCCGCCTTCGATGACGCGGCGGAGGTCTCCGGCGCGGGGGGACGACGACGCCGAGCCCGAGGGAGGGAGGTGCACGAAGTCGAGCGAGGGAAGGTCGTGACGGCGGGTCAGATGGTCGAGGGCCGCCACATCGACCCGGGAGGCGTGGGGAAGCACGAAGACGAGAGGGCCCTGCGCCGCGAGGGCCCGGGCGGTCTCGGGCCATTCGGGCGCGACCTCGACATGGCGAAACAACCGCGCCCCCACGGTGGTGTCGCCGAGCGGCGGCGACCAACCGAGGGCGGCACGCACGCGTCGCAGGGTGCCGTTGCGCGACGGGGGGGCCACCGCGCAGACGTGCCCTGTTTGGGCACCGGTGTCGAGGGACGAGGCGGCGACCGTGGCGACCCGCGCGGCCTTCCGCTACACCGCGCTCAACTTGAAGCGCGCGCCCCGTCCCTCAGACCAGGGGGGGATCCCCGTCGGTCCCCCGCCGCCCGCCGACCGCCAGTCCCCGTGGGGGTACCTCGGGGTCGCGGTCGTCACGGGGGCGGTGGGATGGTTCGTCATCGGCGATGAAGACGACAACGCGGCGCCTTCGGGTCGTTCCCCGTCGACCGAGGGGACTCAGGCCGCCGCGGACGCGGACCCCGGCGGGGGCGACGGCCCGTACCCGCCGCGGCGCCCGAACGCCCCCCGGTGCCGCGCCCACGGGCCCGCCGATGGCTACACCGTTCGGGCCGAGGCGCCGGTGCGACCGGCGTATCCCGATGCGACCTCCGAGTCGCCGTCGCCGTCGTCGCCGCCGGCACCTCGGGCGCCGGCGGCGCCACCGCTCACGGGGGACGACGACGACGACGATGCGACGCCGCCGTGGCTTCCCTTCTCCGTGGCGCTCGGACGCGGCGTGGCGCTCACGGGCGGGGCGGAAGGCGGCTACGCGGTGGGGGTCAAGCGGGAGCGCGACGGGGCGACCTGGGCCGAGGTCGCGGTCGTCGAGGCCAACGGCGGCGGCGGGCGTCTGATCGGATTGAGCCGGTCGCGCGGCGACGTGGATGCGCCGCTGGTGGTCGGCGGGCCCCGCGGGTGGGTGGCGGGGTTTCTCGAGCCTCACGCCGGCGGCCTCGACCTCCGGCTCGTCGGTCCCGACGGCGAGGGCGGGCTCACCTGGGGGACCCGGTTGCCGCAGGGACGTGACGCGTCGTTGGCCTTCGACGTCGCCCTCGGTCCTCGCGGCGGGATCGCGGCGTGGGACGAGGTCACGGACGACCGCGCTCGCGGCACGGTGACCGTCGCGTCCATCGAACCCGAGACGCTCGTCGCGCGCGGGGAGGTGGCATCGCGCTCGGGCGAAGAGGTCGACGCCGAGCTTCCGCGGGTCGTGCGCCGCGGGGAGGGCTTTTGGCTCTTCTACATCGCCCGTGACCCGGTGGCCGACGGCGACGACGGCGAGCGCCTGGAAGGGCGTTTTGCCGCCGAGCGCATCGTGCCGAGTTGGGTCGAGGTGGTGCCGCTCGATGCCGGGGGGGCGCCGACCGGGGCGCCGCTCGTCATCACCGGGCGCGACGGTCACGTCCTCGCGTACGACGTCGCCCCGGGGGCGGAGGGCGGGGCGGTGGTCGTGTGGCGCGACGACGACACGCCGTCGGGGGCCCACGGCGGCGACGTCTTCACGGTCGCGGTGGGCCCGTCGGGCCCGGGCGCCGTGCAGCCCGTCTCCTCCGAGGCCGTCGGAGCGGGGGTCCCCGACCTCGAGGGGGAGTTTCTCGCGCTCACCGACGCGCGCGGTCGCCTCCAACTCGCACCCTTCGCCCCCACGGGCATCGTGACGGGACCGCTCCAACGCGAACCGAGGCTCGGGCGCGGTCAGCTCGTCGCGGCGGCCGGACCGGTGCTCCTGGTGGCGCAGCCGCGCGGGCGCGACGTCACGCTGTTCACCGTCGCATGCGATCCGAGCGTCGACGTCGCGGCGCCCTGAGCGTCATCACGGGTCGGGGCCGCCATCACCGTCGTCGTCGTCGTAGTGGTCGTCGTCGTCGCCAACGTCTTTGCCCGAGGAGACCATCGCGCGAAAGAGGGCGCGGGTGTACGGGTGTTGGGGCCGTCGCACCACGGCGTCGGTCGGGCCCATCTCGACGAGGCGGCCGCGGTGCATGACGCCGATCCGGTGGCTCACCCACTGGACGACCCGAAGATCGTGGGAGATGAAGAGCAAGCTCAACCCGAGATCTTCCTGCAGGTCCTGGAGGAGGTTGAGGATTTGGGCTTGGACCGGGAGGTCGAGGGCGCTCGTCGGCTCGTCGAGCACGATGAAATCCGGCCGCACGGCCAGCGCACGGGCGATGCAGACGCGCTGCCGCTCCCCCCCGCTCAGCTCGTGGGGATAGCGATGGCGCAGCGCCTCACCGAGCCCGACCCGAGCGAACAGCGCGGCGACCTCGTCGTCGGCTTCGTCCCGGCCCGACACGAGGTCGAAGATGTCGAGGCCCTCGCGGACGGACGCCCCGACGGTGTGGTTGGGGTCCAAGGCCTGCGCGGCGTCTTGAAATACGATCTGCACCCTCCGTCGGAGGGCGCGTAGCTCGGCCGCGGGGAGCGAGGTGACGTCTTTGCCGTCGAAGACGACCCGTCCCACCGTCGGTTCCGTCAATCGGGTGAGGCATCGCCCCAGGGTGCTCTTGCCCGACCCCGACGCGCCCACGAGCCCGAAGGTCTCCCGGCGACGGACGTAAAAGCTGACGCCTTCGAGCGCCGGCACGAGCTCGGGGCGGCGGAACCAGCCCCGGGGCCGCGGATACAGCTTCGTGAGCTTCTGCACGTAGACCAAGGCGTGCCGCTTCTTGGGCGTCGGTCCGGAGGAAGGCGTCGGCGGCGTCGGCGTCGGCGGCGGCGGCGTCGTCGCGATGGGTCTTCGGTTGTCCTCGTCGTCGTCGTCCTCCTCCTCCGTTTCCCGGGGGCCATGCTCATCGAAGTCGCCCCGCGCGAGGGCCGGGCCGCTGCGCGGATTTTGCAGCAGCAGGGGGGCTGCTTCTTCTTCTTCTTCTTCTTCTTCGTCGTCGGCGCGCGGTTCGTCTTCCGCCTCCATCGAAGCTCCGTCGTCCGGGGCGGGGAGCACCGGGAGCCGGGTGGGCGTGGGCCGCCGTCGTCGCCGCTTCCGACGCAAGGGGGGCACGCTCGCGAGCAGGGCCCGGGTGTAGGCGTGTTGCGGCGCCTCGAGCACCCGCGCGGCCTCTCCCTCCTCGGTGACGCGGCCGGCGTAGAGCACCACGATACGGTCGGCGACACGGGCGACCTGCTCGAGGTCGTGGGAGATGAGCAGAACGCTCATCTTTCGGTCTCGCTGAAGCCCCGCGATCAAGGCGTTGATGCGGGCGGCCGCGAGCGTGTCGAGGGCGCTGGTCGGCTCGTCGGCGATGAGCACGTCGGGATTGCCGGCCAGCGCGATGGCGATCATCGCGCGTTGCTGCATGCCCCCCGAGAGCTCGTGGGGGTAGGCCCGGTACAGCCGCTTCGGGTCGGAGAACCCGACCCGAGCGAGCAGCGCGAGCGCGTTTTGGCGACGGTCTCGCCAGCGGCCGATCCGGTGAAGGGCGAGGGCTTCCGAGAGCTGAAAGCCGATCGTGTACACCGGGTTGAAGGCGGCGCCGGGGTCCTGAAAGACGAAGCCGATGCGGCCCCCCCGGACCCGGCGCATCTCCCGGGTCGAGAGGGCGGTGAGGTCGCGCCCGCCCAGGGTGATCCGCCCCGAGACTTCCGCCGTACGTTCGGGGAGCAGGCGCATGATCGCGCGCGCGATGGCGCTCTTGCCGCTGCCCGACGCGCCCACCAGGGCGACGCATTGGGCGGGAGCGACGCGAAAACTGACGCCGTCGACGGCCGAGACGACGGTGGGCGCCGCCCCTCCCGCCGCGAGGTCGGGCACCGTGAACCGGACCCGGAGGTCTTCGACCGTCAACACCTCGGACGCGGCGTCGTCCGCCCCCTCGGTGGGCCCCGACGGGGCGCGCGTCGGCTCACCTCCCGCCGTCATTCTTCCTCGTCGTCCGTCGGGGCCTCTTCGGCCGCTTCTTCTTCGTCTTCGATCGCGGTGTCGGGCGCGTCGCGCGCCGGCCCAAGGACGTCGGCGTCAGCGTCGCCGCCGTCGCCGTCTTCGGGGGCGAGGTACACCTCGAGCTTCAGACCGTCCGCGGCGGGGAGGGCCAAGCAAAACCCCGAGGCGCTCTCCCCGCGCACGGCCAAGACGAGGCCGTAGCCACGACGACGGGGGGCGGCCCAGCCGCGTACCATCTCCGTAATGTCGAGGAGCAGCGGGCGGGGCGGCGTCACCCCTCGGGCGCCGAGCTCAATGGGCCGTCCGGTCGTCGGCGCCCGACCCCGAGCGAGCTGCCGGCTCGACCACGGCCCCTCGATGGTCGCCACGTCGAGCTCGAGGCGCCCCGGCTGAACACGACAGCTCGGATCGGGGTTCAGCCGGAGCAAGGCCCGCTCGATGTCGGCGTCCAGAGGCCAATCCGCTGCGAAGCGCAGGAACATGCGGCCGTCGGCGTCGCGTCGTCCGAGCCGCAGGGGACGCGGGAGTTCGTCGGCATCGAAGGTCCGCGGCCCTCCGAGCGACGACGATGCCGGGGCCCACGCGAGGTCGACCGGGGCGAAGGTGCGCCGCTCGGCGTCAGGGCTCACGGGTTGGGTCCCCGATCCGCGACAGCGTCCGAGGACGCATCGGTCGCCTTTCGGACAAGGTCGTTCGGCGGCGCACACGGGGGGGCCCGACGGGGGGCGTGCGGTCGTTGCGCACCCGGCGGCTCCCGTCGCGGTCGCCAGCGCGCACATCAGCGTGGCCGCCACCCACCACCCCCGGGGACCCTGCCCGCTCATCCGCCTCGTTCTACACCGGGTTCGGGCCGACGGCCGCAAATCGTGAGCGGGTGAAGACGGGGCCCCGGGGCACGGGGGGTCGACCCTCGCGGGTTTCGAAAGTAGGCTCGCGCCCGAGGTCCACCCCCATGAATGCACTCGAGTCGCTGTCCACCGTCGCCCCCAACCTGTGGTTGAACGCCGCCGCGGCCTGGCAGGACGTGGCGGGCGACGAAGTCCGAGGCGGCCGGCTCATCAAGTTCGTCGTCGAGTCCGCCGTCTTCGTCGGCATGGGGCTTCTGCTCTTTCTCATCGCCTTCATCGTCATGACGAAGGTCGCCCCCTTCTCGCTCCGCAAAGAGATCGAAGAAGACCAAAACACCGCGCTCGGGGTGGTGATGGGATCGGTCATCATCGGTCTCGCGATCATCATCGCCGCCGCCATCGGCGAATAACGTGGCGGCCGGGGGCGGCGTCATCTCGGCCGCGGCACCGGCCGCATCGCCGTCTCCCGCGGCGACGGCGACGACGGGGCCGGGACGGTGGATCTGGGGCCGCAACATCGACGTCGGCGTGTTCGTCGGCAGCACCGTCGTGGCCCTCGGACTGGCGGCCCTGGCGCCCTGGCTCGCTCCGGATGGCGACACGCCAATGTGGGCGTGGCTCGTCTTCGTGCTCGGCCTCGACGTCGCCCACGTATGGACCACGCTGTTCCGCACCTACCTCGACCCGGAGGAGCGGGCCCGTCGTCCTCTGCTCTACTTCGGGGTGCCGGTGGTGGCCTACGCGGCCGGGGTCGCGATCTACGCGCAGGGGGCGCTCGTCTTCTGGCGCGTGCTCGCCTACGCGGCGGCGTTTCACTTCGTCCGCCAGCAGCTCGGATGGGTGGCGATCTACCGTGCGCGGGCGGGAGAGCGCTCGGTCTGGGACCGGCGCATCGACAACGCGTTGGTCTACCTGGCCACCGGCTGGCCCTTGCTCTACTGGCACACCCACGGACGCGCGTTTTCGTGGTTCGTCGACGGCGACTTCATCGACCTGTCGGCGGCGCGCGCCTGGGTGATCCCCGTCGGGGGCCTCTACGCGATGATGGTCGTCCTCTACGTCGGGCGGGCGTGGCGTCACGTCCGCGCGGGGCGGCCCCACAACGTCGGCAAGCATCTGGCGGTGGGGAGCACGGCGGCCATTTGGGGGCTCGGCATCGTTGCGTTCGACGATGACTTCGCCTTCACCGTGACCAACGTGACCGCCCACGCGGTCCCCTATTTCGTGCTGCTTTGGTTTTACACGAAGGAGCGGGGGGCCGAGCGGCCGCGCTCGCGCATCGCCTCGGTCGCGCGGGCCGGCGCGGGGTGCTTCGTGCTCATCGTTCTCGGGCTCGCGTTCGCGGAAGAGCAGTTGTGGGAGCGCCTGGTGTGGCACGACCGGCCGGGATGGTTCGGCGGCGCCTCGCGCGATACGCCGCTCCTCGGCGCCCTCGCGCTCACCCTGGTGGTCCCGCTCTTGGCGCTGCCGCAGGTGGTGCACTACGTGCTCGATGGCGTGTTGTGGCGCGGGCGCGAGGGGGGGCCGGCCCAGGCCCGTGCGCTCGGGTTCGCCCCGCGCCGCACGCGATAAAGAGGGTGGCGTAACCGAGCGCCTCCGGCGTCGTAGGCCCTACCGCAACCCCGACGGCAACCCACGTCCGCGCCGTCGAAAGGACCCGCCGCCCATGAAACCGATTCGTATTGGCTTGATGGCCACATTCATCTCCCTCACCGCATGCTCCGCCGAGCTCGGAGACCGTGAATTCGAATTCGATCTCGCCTATCTCGACGGGGAGTCGAACTACACCCTCGACCAGAACTGTTGATGGTGTCGCGATGCTCGCCGACAAGTCGGCGAGGGCGAGCATCGCTCCTCAGAGCCGGTTCTATTGTCTTGGGGGTGCCTCATTGTTTGCGCCGGTCAAATCTACCGATTTGACCGACAGTAGGGACCGACCGACGCCACCGGCGTCGCCTTCATCGACGCGACGAGCGGCCTCGTTGAAATCGACGTCGAAGGTCTGCCCCGTCTCGAAGGCGAGGTGTACGAGGGATGGGTGGCGGGGGGCCTCGAAAGCCCGGTCGCGACGGGGCGCTTCAACGTCGACGACGACGGATTCGGATCGAGCCGGCTCATTCTGGGTGACCTCAGCATGGACCGATTCACCAAAGTCGTGCTCACGGTGGAGCCCGATCCCGATCCCGATCCCGGCCCCGACGCGCGCCACAGCATCGCGGGCGACATCCCGAAGTAATCGACGCGCGCGCGTGGCGCGTGGCCGGCGACGCGACGCTTGACGGAGCCACTGCCGTCACCGCAGGCTGCCGCGCCATGCACGACCCATGGCGAAGGGCGCTCGCGGTCCTGGCGACGGGCCCTGGCTTATTCGGCTGGGTCCTGATGGGCTGGGTTCTATTGGGGGCTGGGGGGTGTCGGCCATCGACCGACCTCACGGTCGCCCCGCCGTCGCCATCGGCGGGGGCCCGGTTGTCCGACGGGCGCGCGGAGGTTCCCCCGCCGCGGCGCGACGGACGTTTGCCCGACGGCGTGGCCCCCCTCCGGTACGCGCTCGCGCTCGACATCGACCCCGCGGCGGAGACGTTCACGGGCACCGTCGCGGTCGACGTACGCATCGACCGCCCCACCACCTCGGTCGTGATGCACGCGCGCGACCTCGACATCGAGCGGGCCGAGCTGGTGGACGGCGACGAAGACCCCGATGCCGCACCCCGGCCGCTGCGGGTGTCGTACCGGCGCGCGGCCGGCGCGCGCGAGGCGGCCGAAGAGTTGGTCCTCGTGGCGTCGAAGCCGGTGCCGGTCGGCACGGCCACCCTCCGGCTGTCGTACCGGGGGCCGCTCCCGCGTGACTTGCGCGGCGTGTTTCGGGTCGTCGACGGCGACCATCGTTTCGTCTTCACGCAATTGGAGCCGAGCGATGCGCGCCGGGTCGTGCCGGCGTTCGACGACCCCGCCTTCAAGGTTCCGTTCGACCTCACCCTGACCGTCCCCGAGGGGGCGCGCGCGTTCGCCAACACGGCCGTGGCTTCGGAGACGACAACCCCCGACGGACGCCGCCGATTCACGTTCGCGACCACGGCGCCGATGCCGACCTACCTGCTCGCCTTTGCGGTGGGACCCTTCGACCTGCTCGACGGGCCGCAGGCTCCGGTGCCGCTCCGCGTGCTCGCGCCCCCGGGCAAAGCCGCCGCGGGGCGCGGGGCCCTCGATATCGCGGCCGAACATCTGCCCTTGATGGCCGAGTACTTCGGCGTGCCTTATCCCTTCGGCAAGCTCGATCTCGTGGCGGTGCCGAACTTCGCGCCCGGCGCGATGGAGAACACGGGGCTCATCACCTTTCGCGAGGAGCTCTTGTTGCTGGGCCCCGACGCCTCGGCGACGCAACGGCGCGACGTGGCGATGATCGTCGCCCACGAACTCGCCCACCTCTGGTTCGGCAACCTCGTCACCATGCGGTGGTGGGACGACCTGTGGCTCAACGAAGGCTTCGCGACCTACATGGAGAGCGAAATCGTCGACCGCTGGCGCCCCGAGATGCGGGCCGACCTCGATCTGCTCGGGTTTTCGGGGCGGGTGATGATGCTCGACGCGTCCCCGTCGGCGCGTCGGGTACGGCAACCGGTCGCCAACACGTACCAAGCCGAGGAGGCGTTCGACGGCATCACCTACATCAAAGGCGCGCGGGTCTTGCGCATGCTGCACCGGTGGTTGGGCGACGACGCCTTCCGCACGGGCGTGGCCGCCTACTTGAAGCGACACGCGGGGGGCCACGCGAGCGCCGACGACTTGTTCGCGGCGTTGGGGCGCGCGAGCGGCGAGGAGGTGGCGCGGGTGGCGGCGACCTTCGTCGACCAGACCGGCGTCCCCCTCGTCTCGGCGGCACTCGAGTGTCCCCCGAACGAGACGCCGCGCGTCGTGCTCACCGCCGCGCCTTACCAGCCGGTGCCCACCCGCGCGGGGTCGTCGAAGCGATGGGACATCCCCGTGTGCGTGGCGTTCGGAAGCGGGGCGACCGACGAGGGGCGCGTTTGCACGTTGCTGGCGGGCGACCGTGCGCGCACCACCGTGACGCTGAAGGGCGCCTCCGCCTGCCCCGCGTGGGTCCTGCCGAACGCCGGCTACGACGGGTATTACCGCTACGACCTCCCGGACGCCCAGCGGTACGAGGCGTTGGCGCGGGTGACGCCGCGCCGCGACGTGGCCGAGTCGATCGGCTGGCTCATCAATGCGTGGGCTCTCGTCCAGGGCGGGCAGCAGCGCGGGGCGCCGTTGGTCAAGATGCTGCCGGCCTACGCGAACGGCGAAGACCCCGCGGTGATGGGCGCCCTGCGGGAGGTGCTCGACCGCGTGTCCGATGCCTTGGTCACGCCGGCCGCCCGGTCGCGCTTCGCGGGCTACGTCGGTCGGTTGCTCGCCCCCACGGCCCGCCGTCTCGGCTGGGATGCCCGGGCCGGCGACACCGAAGCGACGAAGCGAACCCGTCGGGCCGTGTTCGAAGCGCTGGCGATTCATGGCGATGAGCCTTGGCTGCGGCGCGAGGCGGCCCAACGCGGGCCGCGCCTTCTCGCCGAGACGGGACGCCTCCGCACCGAGACCGGTCCGGTGGCGCTTCGGGTCGCCGCCCGCTACGGCGACGTGCCCTGGGCGTCGCTGCAGCGCGCCTACCTCGATGCCGACGACGCCGCGGTGCGGGTGGCCCTGGTTCAGGCGATGGCGAGCGCCGGCGCGGCCGACGATTTGCGGTCGACGCTCGCCATGGTCGCCGACGGTCGGATCCGCGCCGCCGACGCGACCTACGTCGCGAGGGTGGCGACGGCGCGCAGGGACTCGCGGGCCGTGCTCGTCTCGTGGCTCGAGCGCCATCTGCCCACGCTCGCCGAACGGCTCCCCGGGTTTTCGGTGGGGCGCTTCATCGGAGCCTTGGGACGGGTGTGCGACCCGGCGCAACGCGATGCGGCGGCGAAGACCTTCGCGCCGGTGGCGGCGCGCCTGGGGACCGAGCGGCGGCTGCGGGAAGCGCTCGACGGCGCCGACGCGTGCATCGATCTCCGCGCCCGCGAGGCCGAGGCGACCTCAGCGGCGTTCTGACGGCGGGCGGACCGGAGGGTCGTCGTGGCTGCGGTCGTCGTGGTCGAGGCGCGCCCGGTGCACTACACCGCCCCCATGCTCCCCGCGCAGATCGTAGGCACGCTGACGTTGAACGGCGAGGTCCAGCCCTTCGTCCTCGAGACGGCCAGCGGTGAGGTCACCCTCGGCGTGCGCCGCGACGCCGACCCGATGCAACGACACCTCGCCGCCGACGCGCGTCAGGCGGCGGTCGCGCGGGTCGCCGAGCAGGTCCCCGGGGCCGAAAAGATCGCGCTGTGAGCCCGCCGCGGGCGGGGTGGCGGTTCCCGTTCTTCTTCGCGCTGATCTTCGGCCTGGTCGCGACCGCCTGCCGAACGTCGGCGTCCTCGTCGTCATCCCCATCACCGTCTCCTTCGCTGGCCCCCTCGCTGGGGCGGCCCGCGTCGCCGGTCGCCTCGGCCCCGGCGTCTTCTTCCGCGGCGACCCCCTCTCCTCCAGCCGAGCGGCCGGCGGCGACGTCGCCCTCCCCCCCGCTTTTGTACGAGGTGGTGACCGAGGGCTCACGGGCCCATCTCTTCGGCACCATGCACATGGGCGGGGATCCCGACCGTGACCTGCATCCCGTGGTGTGGACCCGGTTCGCCGCGAGTCCGCAGGTCGTGCTCGAAGCAGACCTCGCGGGGATCGACCCCGCGCAGATGATGGCGCGGGCGCAGTTGCCGCCCGGCGCGTCGCTGTCGTCGATGTTGCGCCCCGACCAATTCGCGGCGCTGCGGGGCGCCCTCGTCAGCCTTCCCCCGGGCTTCGCGATCGACCGCCTTCGCCCCCACGTCGCCATGAGTCTGCTCGTGCGCGAGATGGTCCCCAAGACCCGACCCATGGACTTGGTGCTCCAGTCCCGGGCCGCCCGCGCGGGGAAGGCGCTCGCTTATCTCGAGACGGTGGAGGCCCAGATGGAGCTGCTCGAGTCGGCCATCGACGCCGAAGCGCTCGGCTACAGCCTCGATCACCTCGACGAGATGCGTCGCCGCCTGGGTGTGATGACGGAGGCGTACCTCCGGGGCGACGTCGCGGCGCTCGAGGCCGCGGTGTTCGACCCCGACGAAATGGCGGCCCAGCCCGAGATGTTCGCGCGGATCTTCAAAGATCGGAACGAGCAGTGGATGAAGCGGCTCCCCGAGCTGATGAAGGGCGACGCGTTCGTCGCCGTCGGGGCGGGCCATCTCCTCGGAAGCGACGGGCTGGTGGCGCGGCTGCGCGCACGGGGCCATCGGGTGTCCCGGGTGGTGCCGGCGGCGGCGGCAGCCCAATGAGGGGCCGGCGGCGAAGCACAAAAGCGTCTCTTCGCAGCGACGGACCCGCGTCGCACAATCCTCGACCAGATCGGCGATCTGTGGGACGAATGGCGAATGTTCGGGGCGGCTTCCCCATCCACTGAGCGACGACGTGCACGTCGCCTGGGCTCCGGCGCAGGCCACGCGGCCGCCGCCGTGGTGGTGCTGCTCGTGCTCGTCACGGCGACGGCAGGCGCGTCCGCCGCGCGCGGCACCGATAACAGCAGCGATGGCGGTAGCGAGGGCGACGGGGTCTTCGTCACCGGCGCTTATGCGTCCGCGACCGGCGCTTCCGTGTCCGCGACCGGCGCTTCCGTGTCCGCGACCGGCGCTTCCGTGTCCGCGACCCGCAAAGGCAAGGCGGCGCCGCCGAAGCGGGGGCGGCGCGTCAACCCGTGCATGACGCCCGACCCCGGCTGGGGGGTGTACGACAAGTGGTCGCGCAAGGTGTCGATGGGGCAAATCCTCGTCCCGCAACGCGGCGGGATCACCAAGGGGGGCGGCTTCGACCTCATCGTTCACTTTCACGGCCACTATCCGGTCCGGAAAGAGTTCGTGAAGACGGCCAAGGGGACGGTCCTCATCGCGATCGACCTGGGGGTCGGCTCGGGGGCCTACTACCAGGCCTTCGCCGCGCCTCGTACCTTCGAAAAGCTGCTCGAGAGCGCCATCGACGAGATGAAGCGCCGGACGGGGCGGAAGAAGGTCTACATCCGAAAGCTCGCGCTCTCGTCGTGGAGCGCGGGGTACGGCGCCGTCGCGCAGATCCTCGGTCAGCCCAAGGGCAAAAAGGTCGACGCGCTCATCCTGCTCGACAGCGTGCACGCCGGGTACCAGAGCCCGGGCAGCAAGAAGCTGAAGACCGAGCAAGTCGCGCCCTTTCTCGCCTTCGCGAAGCGCGCCGCCCGCGGGCGCGGCTTCATGTTTCAGAGCCACTCGTCGATCATTCCCCCCGGCTACGCGTCCACCCAGGAGGTGTCGCACTACATGGTGGGCAAGCTCGGCGGCAAGATGCGCCGGGCCCGACGCGACGACGTACTCGGCCTGAAGATGTTCGAGCGCTACGACCGCGGGAACTATCACGTTCGCGGCTACCGCGGGAACGACAAGCCCGACCACTGCGCGCACCTCGGGCTCATGCGCGATGTGATGGGCGTGCACATCAACCGCCGGTGGAAGTCGCCCCGCGGGTTCAAAGGCAAGCGCGCCCTCGCCCGCGACCGGGCCGAGGCGGCCGAAGACGGACGCATGTACACCGTGCGCCGCGGCGACACCCTGAGCGGCATCGCGTCGCGCCACGGGGTCAGCACGTCGGCCCTCCGCCGCGAAAACGGGATCGCCAAGGGCAAGCCGATCCGGGTGGGCCAACGGCTCATCATCCCCGAGGGCGGGGGAGAGAAGGGCGGCGCGGGGAGCGACCGTGCCGATGACGACGACGACGACGGCAAGACCCACCGCGTGGTTCGCGGCGACACGCTGACCGGCCTCGCCCGTCGCTACGACGTGACGGTGGCGGCGTTGCGAAGCGCGAATCGGCTGCGCAAGGACCAGCCGATCCGGATCGGACAGCGCCTCCGGATCCCGTCGGCGTCCCCCAAGGCGCCGCCGCCGAAGAAGAAGAAGGCCGCCGACCCCGCGGCGCCGCTCAAGCCCGGGGAGAAGCGACATCGCGTCCACAAGGGCCAGAGCCTGGGGGCCATCGCCCGGCGCTACGGCGTGACCGTCGACGGCATTCGCAAGCGCAATGGGCTACGGCGCGGGGGCCGCAAGATTCAACCCGGCGACGACCTCATCATCCCCGCCAAGGGCAGCTGATCGGGCAGCGGGTCTGGGCGACGTCGGTCGGTCGGTCGGGTCCGCGCGACGCTCGCGTCGTCCGCCTCGGTCGCGGGGACGGTCCTCGGTCGGTCAGGTGCGCGTGATGCGGTTTTTGATGGCGCCGGTTTCGAGGTGCGCCACGACCTGCTCGCAGGCCTGCACTGCCACGCGGACCTGGGCTTCCGCGGTGGAGGCGCCGAGGTGGGGGGTCGCGATGCAGCGGTCATGCGCGATGAGACCGCGACGCTCGGGCGGGGGCGGCTCCTCGGGGTAGACGTCGATCGCGCAGCCGCCGACCTGCCCCGATTCGAGGCCGCGGAGCACCGCGTCTTCATCGAAGATCCCGCCCCGGGCGACGTTGACGAGAAAGACCCCGCGTTTCATCGCCGCGATGGTGTCGTCGGAGACGAGGTGACGGGTCGCTTCGTTGAGCGGCGTGTGCACGGTGATGTAGTCGGACTCGGCCCACAGGGTCGCGAGCGCCACGAGCCGCACCCCCGTCTCCGGTTCGGTTTCCCCGGGGCTGCCGACCATTGGGTCGAACCCGATCACGTTCATGTCGAGGCCCTGCGCGCGCCGCGCGACGAGGCGCCCGATGTTGCCGAGGCCGATCACCCCGAGGGTCTTTTCGTACAGCTCGCGCCCCCCGAACTTCTTTTTCTCCCAGCGGCCCGCCTTCATCGAGGCGGTGGCCTGCGGGATGTTGCGGGAGACCGCCATCAGCATCGCGAGGGTGTGCTCGGCGGTGGTGATGGCGTTGCCGAAGGGGGTGTTCATGACGACGACGCCCTGCGCGTCGGCGGCCGCGACGTCGATGTTGTCGACCCCGATCCCCGCCCGCGCAATGCACCGCAGCGCGGTCGCCCCCGCGAGCGTGTCGGCGGTGACCTTCGACCCCGAACGGATCACGAGACCCGCCGCTCCCACGAGCGCTTCGGCGAGGCCGTCGCCGAGGCCGGGTCGATAATCCAGCGTGAAGCCATCGCGGTTGCGGATGACGTCGAGCCCCTGCTCGCTCAGGTTGTCGCTCACCAAGATTCGATGCGTCATCTTTTCGAGGTCCTTTTGGAGGCTCCGCCGGCGCCGATGTCGCGACGGTAGTGAAGTCCCGGCCAGCTCAAGTGTTCAGCGGCGCGGTAGGCGCGGGTGCGGGCGGCGGCGGGCGTGTCCGCGACGGCGACCACACTCAGCACGCGCCCGCCCTGCGTCACGAGGGCACCCCCTTGGAGCTCGGTCCCCGCGTGCACGATGCGAACGCCCTCGAGCATGGCGGCGTGCTCGAGGCCGGCGATCAGGTCGCCCCGGCGGGGGGGCCCGGGGTAGCCCTCGGCCGCGGCGACGATCACGGCTCCGTGTCGGTCCGCGACCTGCACCGCGCCTTCATCCAGGTCGCCCTGGGCGGCCGAGGCCAAGAGCGTGGCGAGATCGCCCTCCAGCAGGTGGACGAGGAGTTGGGTCTCGGGGTCGCCGAAGCGGACGTTGTGCTCGAGCAGGAACGGGGCCCCGTCGGGGGCGACCATGAGTCCGGCGTAGAGCACGCCGCGGTAGGGCGTGCCGGTGGCGCGCATGCCGGCGAGGGTGGGCTCGATGACCTCGGCGTCGATGCGGGCGCGGAGGGTGGGGTCGATGGTGATCGGTCCGATGGCGCCCATGCCGCCCGTGTTGGGGCCGGTGTCGCCATCGCCGACCCGCTTGTAGTCGCGCGCGATGGGCAACGTCATGTAGCGGGTCCCATCGGTGACGACGTGCACGCTGAGCTCGTGCCCGTCGAGGCGGTCCTCGATGACGACGGTGCGCCCGGCGGCGCCGAAGCGGCCCTCGACGAGGAGCGCCCGGGCTGCGGCTTTCGCGGCGGCCGCGTCGGCGGTGACGAGCGCGCCCTTGCCGCCCGCGAGGCCGTCGGTCTTCACGACGCGCGCGCGCGCCCGCGTCTCGATGTGGCGCGCCGCCTCGGCGTAGTCGCTGGTGATGAGAAAGGGCGCGGTGGGGATGTCGTGGTCGCGGCAAAAGCGCTTCATGAACGCCTTGCTGCCCTCGAGCCGCGCGGCCTCGGCGGTGGGGCCAAACGCGAGCACCCCCGCGGCGGTGAGCGCATCGACCACCCCCGCGCAGAGCGGCGCTTCGGGGCCCACCACGACGAGATCGATGGCCGCCTCCCGCGCGGCGGCGACGACCGCGTCTGGATCTTGAATGGCGGGTTCGAGCCGGGAGATCGGCGCGACCGCACCGCGGCGCGATTGCACGCATCCCGCGTTTCCTGGCGCGACGACCACCGCGTCGACCGAAGCGCACCGGGCGAGCGTCATGGCCAGGGCGTGCTCGCGACCCCCGGCGCCGAGAACCAGCACCTTTCGACCTGCCATGGCACGCCGGCTACCACGGTCGCGCGCGGGCGGGGGACCAGAGCGACCCTGTCGTCCGAACCCTGTTGTCCGAACACTGCGGTCCGAACGCTGTGGTCGGGGCAGCGTCAGGGAGACGGGCGGTGGCACGCGCTCGCGACCGCCGCGGGAGGACGCTCGAGCCGGAAGCGCTGTCGGCGTCCGCCGAGCCACCGCCTCCAGTAGCGACACGCATCGCCCCGGTCCCAGTCGAGGCTCGGGGGCGTGTGGTCGAACAGGCGCATCAGGGTCCGCTGGGCGTTGAAGGAGAGGTGTTCCGGACCGGCGACGGCCCGGACCAACGCCCACGCGTGACGTTGTCGGAGGGCGGGGACGTCGAAGCCGGCCCCGCGAAACCCCGTCACGAGCCAGTCCCGGCGGCTGGCGGTGGGGCTCCGGGCGAGCGCGGCCCGCCAGCGGGCGACCCCGCGGGCGAGGGCGGCACGGTCGGCCGCGACCCAGTCCACGTGGTAGGTCAGGTTCGTCGTGTGGCGGAGCGCGCGGGCGGCCCGCTGCCGGAGCTCGGGGTCGGGATCGGTCAGCATTTCGATGGCCGCGGCGACGGGTTCGAGCCGCTCGGCCCGCACCATCGCCTCGAGGGCCGCCCGTTGCAGGGCGCGCTGGTGGGTGTCCCCCGCTTCCGACAGGTTGCGCGACGCGAGCAGGGCCCCGGGGACGAGACTGGGGAGCAGACGGAGCACCGGGTCGGGCGCGCGGGCCCCCATCGTCGAGGCGACCATCGGCAGCCAGGCGTCCCCGGGCATAGGGCGTGGTTGCCCCACCGCCGCGGCGAGAAACCGACCGGCGCCCTTGCCGCCGAGCGCGCCCACGGCCCCGAGGATGGCCCGTTGGACCTCGAGCGAGGGCTCATTGTCGAACCGCGCCACCAGATCGGGGCCGTGGCGGCGGGCCCGAAGCACGCCGAGCGCCCGCGCACTGGCCGCGCGCACGACCGCGGCATCGTCGTCGAGGCGGGACGCGATGGCAGGGGCGCGCCCGGTCGCCCGCAACAGGACCAGCCGATCGATCGCCGCGGCGCGCGTCGTGGCCTGAGGCGTCGACAGCAACGAGGCGGCGCGGGTGGCGGCGGCGTCCCGCGTCGCTTCGAGGGCGGCGGCGCGTGGGTGGGGACGCCCGCTGTGGGTGCAGCCGCCGGTCATGTCGCGCGGGCGGCAGAACACGCGGAGGTGGAGGTGGTCGTCGTGCGGGGCGGCGCCCCCCGGCTGGCGGACCACCTCGGCCGCCCGCTGGATCAACGCCGGAGAGACGCCGGTCGCGGTCGCGTGCTCGAGCACCTGCCGCCGGAGCGACGACGACATGAACAGGTACTGGACCTCCGCGTCGGGGGTGGTGAGGAGCGCGCGAATGATGGTCCAGGTGCGGGCGGCGTCGAACCGAAGGCGATGGCCGCGCGCCAGCCCCTCTTCGTTGAGCGGGACGAGGTCCGGCGGGTCGACGGGGCGCCCGGCGGCGTTCTGGTAGGCGAAGGCGATGTCGGCGTCGCGCCCCGAGTTGTGGCTCACCGACCACGGGATGTCGCCGCCGTGCTCGCGTCCGAGGTTGCCCACCCAGAGCTTCGTCCCCGTCTCTCGATAGAGGACCCGGCTCGCGTGCTCGAGGGCGGCGACGAGCTGCGCGGTGCCGTGACGAAGGTTTCGCTTTTTCTGCCGGGGAAGGATCGCCAGCGCGTCGCTCTCGTCGAGCCGCACCCCGTTGACGAGGTGGCCGTGGGAGGTGTCGCCGACCGATACCGAGCCGGTGGCGTCTTCGCCGGGAAGAAAAGGAAAAGGGCGCCTCGTCTCGTCGGCCGGGCCCTCGTCGGGCGTCGCGGCGATGGCGGCCGGGTCTTCGGCGGGTGCTTCGATGGTGGTGGCGAGGGCCTCGAGACGCGGCGCTACGGCGGGCCAAAACGTGCGGGCGTGGGGTTCAGACGGCGAGGCGGCGCCCACCGCGGAGAGCGCCAACAACATCGCGAACCACCGTGCGCCCCGGCCTCGGGCGGCGTGGGAGGCGCGGCCAGCCTGGCCGGCGTGGGAAGCGTGGCAGGCGTGCTTCGTTCCCGTGGTGGCGTCCGCGGCGGATGGGCCCGGCCGATCTTCGTTCTTCCCCGCCATGCGCTTCGCGTGGCCGCGACCTTAGCCCACCCGGGAGCCGCCCCCATAGGAAAGGCCCCATCACACTCGCTTTCCGTTACCGTTGCTCCCTCCCGGGCCTGGCGGAGTTCACGACGCGCTGTCGATGGGGCCATGAGCCGAGTGTTTCCCGGCGAGCGCTCGGCGTAGCCCATGCGGCCCGAGCTGTCGAGACTGGGTTTGCTGATACGGGGGTGTCCTTGTCCCCGCGCCCGTCGTCCTTACATTAGAGCCTTCGGAGCGGTTCGCTCCGACCCTCCCCCCACCATGATCTTCTTGCCGGCCTGGAAGGCGCGCTTGTTCTTCGTGGCCTCGGCCGCCGGGGTCGCGCTCGCGTTGCGGGTCGCGTGGTCGCATCCGCCGACGGGGATCGCCCTGCTGGTCGCGGTGCTGCTCGCCATCGCCTGGCGGTGGCGTACCCGGCGACGGGTGCGGCGGGTGTTCCGATCGGGCGACGTCGAGCGCGTCCTCGGTTGGTGGCACGACAGCATGCGGCGGATCCCGCACCCCGAGACGATGGCCCCGCTGATGACGGCTACGGCGTTCGCCGCCTACGGCTGGCTCGAAAAGGCCCGCGAGGCGCTCCGCCATGCCGAGCGGGGCCCAGCGTGGGATGCGGCGATCGAGCACCGGTTGTTTCTCGACACCCTGCTGCTCACGTTCGAGGGCGACGGCGACGAGGCGTTGAAGCAGGCGCAGGCGCTGTCGGAGCTGCCCCTCCCGGTGGCGCGCGCCCCCCTCGTCGACCGGGTCCGCACCCTCCGCGGCGCGGTCGCGGCCCTCGCGCGAGCCTTCGCCCACGTCGGCGAGCCCGGCGACCGGCAGCTCCTGCTCCGCGCCGGCGAGCACAGCCCCCTCGTCCACTGGGCGATGCGGTATGGAGCGGCGGTCCTCGCCGTCGACCGCGGCGCCCTGGAAGAGGCCCAGGGCCTCATCGACGGAGCGCCTGCGTGGCCGTCGCAGTCGTGTTTCCGCGGCTTTCACGACGAGATCGACGCCGAGGTTCGCCGCCGCCGCGACGCCGAGCAAGGGTAGGCAGGTGACCTCGCGGTACGGCCCTGATGCCCGCGCTGACCCTCGCCGCAGCGGCGGCGTTTCCGGTGGGTGGGTGTGGCTGGGGGGGCTCCTCCTGCTGGGGCTCGCGCCCGTGGCCGCAAACGCCGGCTGCGGGGCGCCGTCCTCGTCGTCATCGGGCGCGCGTCCACCGGCGGCGGACGCGTCGGCGTCGGCTGAGCGGGCCCGCGATGCGGCGCTCGCCGAGCGAATTCGGCGCCTGGAGGTCGGCGGTGATGCTGACGGGGGCGCCGGGGGCGAGGCGGATGCTGGCGGAGGGGGTGAAGGCGGCGGAGGGGGTGAAGGGGGCGACGGGGAGGGCGGAGGCTCCTCGTCTGGGCCACCGGGGGATGGGGCGCGCGTGGAGCGGTTCTGTGCGGCGCACTGCGCCCGGACCGCCCGGTGCGACGCATCAGCGTCGGAGGAGGTGGCCGGGCTGGATGGGGCGGATGGGCCGAAGGAGGCGGATGAGTCGGACCGGGCAGAGCGGTCGCCACAAGACACGGACGAAGCCTGCCGACGCACCTGTCGACGCGGTCAGGGGCGCGCGGTCCGGCCGCTGCGCAACGGGTACGTATTTCTCTACGCCGAGTGCCTCGAGGGCCTCGCGTGCGACGAGGACGTCGACGCGTGTCGCGAGCGCGTCGTCGCCGACATGTTTCGCGGCGACGTCCCGAGTCGCGACGCCTACGTCCAATGCGAAACCCGCCGCCGCGCCTGTTTGAACCAGGCGCCGCTCTGCGAAGCGATCGCGTGGGCGTCGCCAGGCGCCCGCCGCGCGATGGCACGGTGCTTACGAGAGCCTTGCGCGGGACTTCGCCGGTGCTTCAAAGAGGCGAACCGGCGTTGATGAGGGAACACGCCGTTTCCTGTCGCACTGGCTCCCTGTGTGCCAACGCGACCTACAGTGGCGATCAGGACGGTTGAGGGTATCCGCAATGGGCAAACCAGGCGCTGAAGTAGCTGAGGTCGACCGATTCGAGTGCCTGCCTAATGCCGACGAACAGGCGTTCTACGGTACGAGCCCGCATCTTTCTGAGGGCCACTTTGATAACGTGCCACATCATCTCAATTGGGTTGAGCTCTGGCGAGTACGGGGGAAGGAAGAGGACCTTCGCACCCATAGCTTCAATGGCATCCGCAACATCTCTGCCTTTATGGGCCCTGAGGTTGTCCATGACG
>JBCCLB010000064.1:0-37790 GCA_039027095.1 Myxococcota bacterium | reverse complement strand
GTCGTCGTCCGATCCCGCCACGCCGGCGGCGACGCCCACCAACGACCCGAGCGACGCCGATGATCCGGCCTCGCCGCAACCGGCCGATGCGCCCTCGGCGGCCCCCGAGCCCTCGGCCGCGCCGGAGGCCCCCCCCGACCCCGAACCCGCGTCGGAAGATCCACCACCCCCGCCCGAGCCGGCCCCGTCGAGCGCGCCGGCTCGGGCGGGGGTGGTGGATCTTCCGACGCGGGTTCGGGGTCGGGGGGGGGCCTCCGGCGCGGCCGAGGGCTCGGGGGCCGCCGAGGGCGCATCGGCCGGTTGCGGCGAGGCCGGATCATCGGCGTCGCTCGGGTCGTTGGTGGGCGTCGCCGCCGGCGTGGCGGGATCGGACGACGACGGTTGGGCGGCCGTCTTTTCGGACGTCTCGTCGTTCTCCTTGCCTCCCCCCTCGCCCGCTTCCTCGGCCTCGGCCGTCTCCTCCTCTTCCTCCTCCTCTTCGACCTCGACGTCGTCCTCATCCTTGGCGTCGTCGTCGTCGTCCTTTCGCTTCCGCCGCTTTCGTTTGCTCGAGCTATCCTCCTCCGCGCTAAGCCCGGGGATCTTGTCGCACCCCGACGTCACCCCGCCCGTGACCGGGACCGCCATCGCCACGACCATCACCGACCACCATCCGCCGCGCTTCGTCTGCATGACTTCGGACGCTAGCCGTCGCCCTCGACGGACCGCAAGCGCGAGCCCCGACCGCGCCCGACCAAAGCACGCCTCCGTCTCCGCGTGCGACCTCGGTCACGCGATGCTTCAGAGGCGCGGTTTGGGCGCCGGGGGCGTCGCGTCGGCGACCGATGGCCGGTCGCGAAGACACTGCGCCAACGCGGAGGCAACCTCGGGGGGAGACCCGTCCGGCAGCTTCGGCGCGCCCATCACGTCGACCCCGAGTCGCTCCGATGCAAACCGCGTCGTTTGGTCCCAGCTGAACCAGACGAACATGGCGCGACCCTTGATGTTCTCGAACGGCACCCCCGCCCCGAGGCCACCGCGCCACATGCGTGAGTCGAGGCTGTTGTTGCGGTTGTCCCCCATCACCCACGCTTCGTCGTCCTTTACCCGGTAGGGCCCCTGCAACAGACCACAGGCGCCGCCGCGACAGGCGCCCCCGCGGGAGCATTGGGCGTCTCGCGCGCACGTCTCGTCCGGCAGACGCTCGTTGTACATCGTGAAGTAGGCGTGTTCGCCGAGAAACTCGACGTACAGGTGCCCCCGCGCCTTTTCGACGTCGACCTCGCCCACGTAACAATGCGGCACCAGCCAGTCGTTGAGCACCGGCCGGCCGTCGACCACTTCGAGTTTGTCGCCGGGGAGCGCGATCACGCGCTTGATGTAGTCCTGCTCTTTCTTCTCCGGGAACTTGAACACCATGACGTCGCCCCGCGCCGGCGGGAGGTTGTCGTAGAGCCGGGTGTCGCTGCCGAAGATGAGCGGCCCGTAGGCGTACTTCGCCACGAAGATGTGGTCGCCGACCATCAACGTGGGGATCATCGAGCCGCTGGGGATCTTGAAGGCCTCCACCACGAAGACGCGAAGAATGAGGGCGACGATGACCGCCACCGAGATCGACTCCGCGTACTCGCGCAGCTCGCTCTTCCGGTAGCGACCGAGGTGACGGTCGACGACCTCGACCAGGTCGTGTCGGGCATCGAGGAATCGTTCGGGGTCGAACGTGCGCGCCTGCATGGCGCGGCGCAGGTCGGTAAGGGCCGCCGTCAACGCCTCGGTCGCGGCCGGCTTCAGTTCCGGGCGCCGCTCGTCCATCACCCGGCGGGTATCGGCCATGAGCTGCTGGGCGTGGTCGAAGCTCGGGCGCAACCGGGCCGGCAGATCGGGTCGGCCCCCGAGCCCCAGGGATGCGGCGAAGGGCAACGAGTAGCGCAGTCGCCACAGGACCATGGCGAACAGCGTGAAAAACATGATGATCGCCGGCACCTGCTGCTCGCCGACGAAACTCTGAATCGGTCCCGCGTCGAGGTCGAAGGGCTCGGGCTCCAAGAGGCGTACGGCCCCCACCGCCAACGCGGCGGGGACCGCGAACAGCCATACCGAAAAGAAGAGCCAGCGCAGCAGCTTCGGAGGCGCGGCCGCCGCCTCCTCCGGCCCGAGCGCCACGCCCTCTTCATCGCCGTCACGCGCCTCGGCCTCACCCGGCGCGGAGGGACGCGATGGTGGTGGTGGCGACGACGACGAGGGCGGGCCGCCCGAGTCGCTCACGGGGTCCTCCGCGGACGAAGGGTCGGTCTTCTGGGACGAAGCGGACAAGAAAGGGCGGGACCGAAAGGTGGGGTCAAAAAAGGACGTCGGGACGGAGTCGGCTCAGGGCGCCGCCCCGCGTTGAAGCGCGTAGCTCACCAACGCCGCGCGGTCATCTCCGGGCCGCACCGAGGGGGTGGTGGGGCCCGCGCGCGCGGAGTGGTCGAAGACGACGACGTAGCGCCCAGGTGGCAATGAGACCGCGACCCGAAGGGGCGCCGTCGCGGGCGTGGGGGCTGCGGGGAGGGTATGCGTCCACAGCGGAGCCGGTCGCGGCGCCGGAGCGGCGTCCGGGCGTCGTTCGTACGCGGCGATCCAGGGGGCGACCGAGGCGGCGGCGTAGACGAGCACGTCGACGGACGGAGCCCCCTCGACGAGCGCGGTCAGCCAGAGCGCCTCTCCGTCGACGTCGAACGGGCCGGTAAAGTCGACCTCGCCCACGTGGAGCTCGGTGCGATCGTTGGCCAACGTCGACCCGCTGGCGTCGTCGGGACCGAAGGGCTCGAAGGGACGCGTCCCAGGAGCCAACAAGCCGAGACCGACCCGCGTCGTCCCGTCCGGGGTGCGGATGGCGGTGAAGCCACGGCCGACCTGTCCGAGCAACACGCGCCTTCCGATCTCGGTCGCCGCGGTGGTCATGTCGGTCCCCAGCAACTCGGTCACCGGGGCGTTTTGCTCGGCGGCGCGCTCGACCAGGAGCGGGGTAAACGCCGCGTCGGCCGCGTGGCGCGCCCGGAGGTAGAGGTACATGGTGGCCCCATCGAGCAGGAAGTCGTGCTCGAGTTCGACCTTGACCGTCGCCTCGAATCCGAGACGGCCCGTGACATCGTTCCAAGCGTAGCCGTGGCCGGCGAGGGTCACGAAGAGATTCCCTTCGTTCCCGAGCTCGGCCACGTCGCACGAGGTGGGAAAGAAGCGTCCCGTGCTCGGATCCCGGGCGCGCAGCTTGAGGGGCACGGTGGTCGCGAGCAATTCCGGACAGATGTCGTCGAGCCCCAACCGAACGACGTCGCGACGCAGCGTGCGGTGCTCGGAGTCGTTGAAGACCCACGGCATGATGCCCAACGTGGACTGGCCACAGGATGCGCCGCACGAAGACACCGCCATGAACGCCACCGCGAGCCGTTGCCACCAGCGCATCGGCCCCGACCATAGCACCACCCATCGCGCTCCCGCGTAGAGGGTGTAGGGTACGGGGCATGACGGCGGTCGCGGTGTTGGGCAGTGGATCGTTTGGCTCAGCCCTCGCGAAGGTGCTGGCGGACCAGGGAAACGCGACCCGGATGTGGACGCGAGACGACGCCCACGCCCGCGTCATCAACGACACCCGCAAGAACGAGCGCTACCTCGGGGACCTCACGTTTCCGTCCGAGCTCGAGGCCACGGCCGACATCGCGGCGGCCGTCGACGGGGCGGAGCTGGTCTTGTTCGTGGTCCCGTCGCACGCGACCCGCAGCGTGGCCGAGGCCGCGCGGGCCCACATCTCCGACGACGCCCTGCTCTGTTGCGCCACGAAGGGCATCGAGAACGACAGCCTGATGCTGATGAGCGAGGTGATGACCGATGTGTTCGGCGCCGATGCCTCCCCGCGGATGACCTACTTCTCGGGGCCGAGCTTCGCGCGCGAGATCGCCGCCGGCGTCCCCACCGCCGTCACGGTGGCGGGCGAGCGGAAAGAAGCGGCCGAGCGGGTGCAGCAGGAGTTCGCGACCGCCAATCTGCGCATGTACTACACGGAGGACGTCGTGGGCGTCGAGGTCGGCGGTGCGCTGAAGAACGTCGTCGCC
This sequence comes from Myxococcota bacterium, assembly GCA_039027095.1. Lineage (GTDB taxonomy): Bacteria > Myxococcota_A > Polyangia > Polyangiales > Polyangiaceae > JAPYTK01. The sequence goes on along the minus strand of JBCCLB010000064.1, from coordinate 33,720 downwards.
ATCGCCGCCGGCGCGGCGGATGGGCTCGGATTCGGTCTCAACACCCGCGCCGCCCTCATCACCCGAGGACTGGCCGAGATCACGCGGCTCGCCGCCAAGAAGGGCGCGAATCCGCTGACGATGGCGGGTCTCGCGGGCATGGGCGACCTCTTGTTGACGTGTACCGGGAGCCTGTCGCGGAACCGCACCGTCGGGTTCGAGCTCGGCAAGGGCCGTACCCTTCCGGAGATCCTCGCGTCGCTCGGCCAGGTGGCCGAAGGGGTCAAGACGACGAAGAGCGCCTTCGAGCTCGGGGCGAAGCTCGGGGTGCCCATGCCCATCACCGACGCCGTGTATCGGGTGCTCTACGAGGACAAGCCCGCCCGTGAAGCCGTTCGCGACCTCATGACGCGCCCGCTCAAGCACGAGCAGCGATGAACCGACGACGCATTCGAGCCCTGTCTTTCCCGGCCCGCTAGATCGCCTAAGCTCTCGGCATGTCCAAGCGATTCGCGGTCTCAGCCATCGCCTGGGTGGCCCTCACCCTCGGGGGGAGCACCGACGTGGCGGCGGCTCCCGCGGTTGGCGACGACGGCCTGATGGTCGGCCGGCCCCCTCTGATCGCCGACGAGGGGATGCGCGCGGACGACGACGCAGGGCCCGAGATCGAGAAATTCGAAGACACGGTCGCGGGGGCGGCTCCCTACGACGTGGCGCAATTCCCGGGCCCCCCCGGGACCCGCCCTCCCCCGGCGCGAGGCGGGTACGCGCCGTCGCCCGGATATGGCCCGCCGGGGTATCGGCCTCCCGGCGCCGGGTTCGGGGTGCAGCGGCGACGGCCGGTGTCGTCGCGCCTGGAGATCGGCTTTCTCTACGTGACGGCCGCGGCCCACGGGATCGGAACCGGTCTGTGGGTCAACACCGAGGCCGAGGTCCGCGACCCGGGGACCTACGTCATCGCGCCCGCCGCGTTCGGGGCGGCGATGCCGCTGACGGTGTTCATCGTCGACCGCTTCGCCTTTCGCCGGGGCATGCCCGAAGGGTTGCCGTCGGCCATCGCGTCGGGTGCCGTCATCGGATCGGCGGCCGGGCTCGGCGTGTCGTTGTTCGAGCTGACCACGTCGGGCGAGGGCGAGGGGTGGGGCAAGGTCGGCGTCGCCCGGGCGCAGTTCTTCGGCTCGACGCTGGGCGCCGGCGCCGGCGCCGGGCTGTACTACCTCCTGAAGCCGCGGCCGCAACACAACATGCTGCTCATGTCGAGCGTCGTGTGGGGCGCGGGGATCGGCGCGGCCTTCGGCGGCGGCGCCACGAGCTCGTCGAACAACTGGGATGCGACGGACAACTACGTCGCCCTCGGCGCCAACATCGGCATGGGCGTCGCGCTCGCCGGCGCCGTCACCGCCACCGCGTTTTGGACGCCGTCGTGGAGCGCGCTCGGGTGGATGCACGCCGGTTTCGGGCTCGGCACGGTGGCGAGCCTTCCCATCTACTTCGCTTACATCAGCGACGACACAAACATTCGGCGGGGGCTCATCGCCCAGGGGATCGGCGCCATGGCCGGCGTCGGGCTCGCCGCCGCCCTCGCCCCGCGGTTTCGCTTTCCCGGTTACGCCCAGAACGACGAGGAGTCGGGCGACCCCGCGTGGGTTCAGATCAAGGGCGTGAGCATGATGCCGGTCGAGCGCGGCCTCGGCGCCTCGATGTCGGGCCTCTTGTGGTGACCCCCCCGACGCCGGGCGTCGTCGTGGCCCGGCCCCTCGGCTGGGGTATGTTCCCGCCATGCCGACGCTGAAATACTTCTCCGGCCAAGGTAGCCCCCGGCACTACAGCGTGCACAAGCCGGTCACCACGGTGGGTCGCGCCCCCGGCAACGACGTCGTGGTGAGCGGGGACAAGGTGCTGCCAAACCACCTCCAGCTGAACTTCGACGGGCGCGACTTCATCGTCGAGGAACTCGAGCGTGTCGGCGCGCTGCGCATCAACGGCAAGAAGAAGCGACGCGCGCGCCTCGTCCACGGCGACCGCCTCGAACTCGGCGACGACGCCGAGCTCGCATTTTCGATGTTCGCCGAGAGCATCAAACGTCGGCCCGCGCCCAGCGCGCCCGGCAGTGGTCCGGGCGGGGGCAGCGGGGGCGACGGGGCGGCGGCCCCGACGACGCAGCTGACGCAACTCGGCGGCCACGAGATCGCCGGCGTCCGCAAGCTCTACGCCTTCAACGAAAAGCTGAGCCAAATCCGCGACGTCGACGAGCTCCTCGACGCGATGCTCGACAGCGTCATCGAGTTGAGCCACGCCCAGCGCGGGTTCGTCCTTCTCCTCGAGTCGACCTTCGACGGCGCGATGGCCGCCTCGTCGGGGGCCACCGGAGGGTCCGGGGAGCACAAGTGGGTCGTGCGCGCTTCGCGCGGGGTCGATCAGGCCGCCATCGCCGACCCGGAGGGCAAGGTCAGCGACAGCATCGTCCAGCAGGTGATCGACGAAGAGCGGCCCATCATCGTGTCGGACGCGCTCAACGACACCACGTTCGGGCGCAGCGAAAGCGTCGTCGCGATGCAGCTCTCCAGCGTCATGTGCGCCCCGCTGCACGCGCAGGGCGAACTCATCGGGGCGCTCTACGTGGGCAACGACAAGGTGAAGGAGCTGTTCCGCAAGCCGCAGCTCGATCTGCTCAGCATCTTCGCGGGCCAAGCCTCTCTCATTCTGCAAAACGCGATGCTCGTCGCCGCGCTGCGCGAAGACAAAGCCAAGCTGCAGGGCGAACTGCGCGACAAGCGATTCGGCGAGATCATCGGCGCGTGTGCATCGATGCGCGAAGTCTTCCGCAAGCTCGAGAAGGTCGCGGGCACCGACATCGGGGTCCTCATTACCGGAGAGACCGGCACCGGCAAGGAGCTCGTCGCGCGCGAGATCCACCGCTGCAGCGGCCGGTCCGACGGTCCTTTCGTGACCATCAACTGCGGCGCCATCCCCGAGAACCTCATCGAGAGCGAGCTCTTTGGCCACGTGAAGGGCGCCTTCACGGGCGCGGTCATGGAACGGGCCGGCAAGTTTCACGTCGCCAACGGGGGCACGATGTTCCTCGACGAGATCGGGGAGCTGCCCCTCAACCTACAGGTCAAGCTGCTCCGCGTGCTGCAGGAGCGGGTCGTGATGCGGGTCGGGTCCTCCAAACCAGAGAAGGTCGACATCCGCGTCGTGGCCGCCACCAACCGCGATCTCGAAGCCATGACCGCGGCCGGCACCTTTCGCGAGGACCTCTATTACCGACTCAATGTGGTCAATCTGTGGCTCCCTCCGCTCCGCGAGCGGGGCGATGACGTGCTCATCATCGCCAAAACCCTCCTGAGCAAGTACGCCGAGGAGCTCGCGAGCCCGGTGCGGGGCTTCAGTCCCGCCGCCATCGCCGCGATCAAAAAACACGATTGGCCTGGCAACATCCGCCAGCTGCAGAACAAGATCAAAAAGGCGCTCGTGCTCTGCGACAGCAAGCTCTTGAGCCCCGACGACCTCGACCTCGGCGCCACCGCCATCACGTCCATTCTCCCCCTCGAAAAGGCGAAGGAGGACTTTCAGCGCCGCTACGTGCTGGAAGCCCTCGAACGCAACGGGGGAAACCGCACGCAGACCGCGCGCGACCTCGGCGTCGACCCGCGAACGATCTTTCGCTACCTCGAAAAAGAATCGAAGCTCGGTTGACCCGCATACGGTCCGACGGGCCCACCACGTGGGTCTTCGGGGGCGGAGGCAGAGGGGGACGTCGCGTTGGGGTTACGTGCGGCCGAGATCTTCGGCGATGCGGTCGAGGACGCCGTTCACGAAGAGACTCGAGTTTTCCGTGCCGTAGCGTTTGGCGAGCTCGACCGCCTCGTCGATGATCACGGCGCGGGGGACTTCCGTGGCGTTGGGGTCGGCGAGCTCGTGGGCGCCGATGCGGAGGATGTTGCGGTCGACGCGGGCCATGCGCTCGAGCCGCCAGTTCTTGCTCGCGTGGACGATGCGCCGATCGATGTCACCAAGGTCGCGGGCGACCGCGGTGACGAGCGCGTCGGCGAAGGAGCGACCTTCGACGTCGCCCGGGACTTCGCGCCAGTAGTCGGCGATGACCCTGGCGGCGGCGTCGTCGCGGCGGCCGGTCATCTCCAGCGCGAAGAGCATTTGCAAGGCGGCTTCGCGGCCGCTGGTACGGGCACCCATGGCGATCGATGGCTCTTCTTGAGGGGTAGGACGTAGGCCGTCGTCGTGCGCGTTTTCGTCAGGCGTCGGCGTCGAGTTGGGCCAGAACGGAAACCATTTCGATGGCGGCCATGGCCGCCTCGAAGCCCTTGTTGCCCGCCTTGGTGCCCGCGCGTTCGATGGCCTGCTCGATCGTGTCGGTGGTCAACACGCCGAAGACCGCGGGCACCCCGGACTCCAGCGCGGCTTGGTTGACCCCGCTCGAGACCTGCGCGGAGATGTAGTCGAAGTGGGCCGTCGCTCCCCGGATGAGGGCGCCGAGGGCGATCACGCCCTTCACCCGACCGCCCCGGCACAACCGCTGAACCGCGAGCGGGATCTCCCAGCTGCCGGGGACCCGCACCACGGTGATGTGCTCGGCCGCGGCCCCGTGACGGACGAGACCGTCGACGGCGCCTTCGACCAAGCGGTTGACGATGAATTCGTTAAAGCGGGCGGCGACGATCGCATACCGATCGCTCGCGGCCACGGTGAGTCGTCCTTCGATACGCTGCGTGCTCATGTCTCGCTCGGCGGGGATGGGGGATGGTCAGGGGTCGACGCTCACTCAAGGGTCGACGCTCACTCAGGGGTCGACGCTCACTCAGGGGTCAACGCTCACAGGGACGTGCTCGACGACGTGAAGGCCGTAGGCGGAAATCCCGGCGATCCGACGCTCACTGTTGCTGATCAGCCGGAGCTCACGCACCTCGAGATCCGCGAGCATCTGGGCCCCCAATCCGAAGCGTCGCAAGATCCGGCGCGCTTGGTCGCTCGCGCGGGCCGGACCGTCCTCTCCCGGCGCAGGCGCGGCGGTCGCGGCGGCCGCACCTCCTCCGGTCATCGCGCCCGCCACCGAATCGGCGGCGCGGGGAACGCGTCCGTAGCTGCGCGCGACTTCCTCGGCGAGGCCGTGACGAGGCTCGAGATAGAGCACGACGCCGCGGCCTTCTTCCTCGATGCGATCGATCGAGGCCCGGAGAACGGCGCCGCCACTGCGGGGTCGTGACGAAAACAGGTCGGAGACGAGGCTTCCCGCGTGCACGCGACACAGCACCGGGGACTCCGTCGTGACGTCCCCCTTCACGAGCGCGATGGCCTGTCGGTTTTCGACCGGAAGCTCGAACACGACGCACCGCCACGTCGTGCCCGTTTGGTCGAGGGTCACGTCGTGCTCGGCGAGGCGCTCGACGAGGGTCTCGGTCTGGAGCCGGTACTGGATGAGGTCGGCGACCGAGATGATCCGCAGGTCGTGCTCGCGGGCGAACGCCTCCAGGTCGGGCATCCGCGCCATCGTGCCGTCGGCCTTCATGATCTCGCAGATGACGCCGGCCGGTCGAAGCCCCGCGAGGCGAGCGAGATCGACGGACCCCTCCGTCTGTCCAGTTCGCACCAGCACGCCGCCCCGGCGCGCTTTCAACGGAAACACGTGGCCAGGCGTCACCACGTCGTGCGGCTTCACGTCGGGGGCGCACGCGACGCGAATCGTGTGGGCGCGGTCTGCGGCACTGATGCCGGTCGTGACCCCTTGGGCCGCCTCGATGCTCATCGTGAACGCCGTGCCTAGCGACGGCCCGCCGCGACCCGGAACCTGCATCATGGGCAAGTCGAGCCGCGCGACCTGGTCTTCGTCGAGGGCGAGGCAGATGAGCCCGCGGCCATGGGTGGCCATGAAGTTGATGGCGTCGGGGGTGACGTGCTCGGCCGCGAGCACGAGGTCGCCTTCGTTCTCCCGATCTTCGTCGTCGACGAGGATCACCATCTTCCCGGCGCGAATATCGGCGATGGCCGCCCGAACGCTTTCGGCGATGGCAGGATCGAGCAGGGCGTCGGGGGAAGAAACCACAGCGGCGTTCACAGTCGTGTGATTAACAAGCTTGCAGGGCGAATGACCAGGACAACCGGCGCTCCCGGGTCGGGCTCAGTCGCGACGACGCACGGTGAGCAGGCGGTCGATGATGCCCTGGGAGGTCTGGTTGAGCTCGGTGAAGACGACCCCCATCCCCGACGGGTCGTCATGCACGCGTACGACCTCGCCCTCGCCCTCGATGGTGGCGACTCCGTCCATGAACACGGAGAAGGACAGCCCGACCTTGGTGCCCACCGGCAGCGGCTCCGAAGAGCGGATGAAGACGCCGGATTTCGACACGTTGGCCACGTACTCGGACACGAACGCGTCGAACGAGTCGAACGACTTGTTGATCGTCACCCGCTCTTCGCGTCGGTTCGCGGGCGCATGGTCGTCGTGGTCTTCCTTGCCCCCCTCGCCATCACGGTCATCCGCAGCCATCCAACTCAGCCCCCCTGCAGATCGAACTGCTCGATGTGGTACTCCTTGCGCGGCACGAGCTGAATCCGGCGACGAAACAGCCGCTCCGCTTCCGCCACCGCCTCCCGCTCCTCCGTCTTGAGCATGTCGATGATGGCGGGGTGCGCGTTGACGGTGATGCTGTAGCCGCGGAGGTCGCCTTGCTCGCGCCGGATCTGGCGCAAGATTTCGTACGCGATCGTCTCCTTGCTCATGAGGTGCCCGGTGCCGTCACAGTAGAAGCACGGCTCGTGGAGCAGGCGTCCGAGGCTCTCGCGGGTCCGCTTGCGCGTCATCTCGATGAGCCCGAGGTCGCTGATGCGATTGAGCGTCGTCTTGGCCTTGTCCTTGGCGAGCAACGCTTCGAGGCGACGGCGCACCTTCTCGCGATTCCCGCGCCGCTCCATGTCGATCAGGTCGAGGATGATGAGGCCCCCGATGTTGCGGAACCGCAGCTGGTACGCGATCTCCTCGACCGCCTCGAGATTCGTCTGAAGGATCGTGTCCTCGAGGTCTTTACTGCCTTTGCCTACGTAGCGACCGGTGTTGACGTCGATCGCGGTCAGCGCCTCCGCCTGGTCGATGATCAAGTACCCGCCGCTCGAGAGTGGCACTTTCCGGGCGAGCGCGCGGCCGATCTCATCTTCGATCCCGTAGGCATCGAAGACCGGCTCTCGGCCCTCGTAGAGCTCGATGTCTTTGACCCGCTCCGGCATGAACATCTCGACGAAGCGACACAGGCGTCCGTATTGCTCCCGGTTGTCGATGATCACCCGGTCCACCTCCTCGGTGAAGAGGTCGCGCGCCGTTTTGAGGACGAGGTCGAGTTCCTCGTAGAGCATCGCGGGCGCCTTCGTCGCTTCCTCCCGCTTCCGGGCGATCTCGGTCCACAGTCGCACGAGGTAGCCGATGTCGTTCTTGAGCTGCTTTTTCGTGAGCCCCTCGGCCACGGTGCGCACCACGAGGCCGCCCTGGTCGGGCTTCATCGTCTCGATCGTCTGCCGCAGACGAGACCGCTCCTTGTCGTTGCCGATCCGCTTGCTGACGCCGACGTGCTCTACGGTGGGTAGATACACCACGTACCGACCCGGCAGCGAAACGTGGCTCGACACCCGCGCTCCCTTGGTCCCGATCGGATCCTTGGTGACCTGAACGACCACCGATTGCCCCTCCCGGACCACCTCGCGAATGGGGGTGCTCTTGCTGATCCGGTTCTCGTCGGCGCGGGCGCCGCGTCCGCGACCTCCGTTCCGGCCCCGCGCGGCGCGTCCCCCGGACCGTCCACGACGCTTCCCATCGCCGTGGTCCGACGTGCCTCGGCTGCCGGTGGTGGTGGCGGTGGTGGTGGTGGTGGTTCGCCGGCCGCGTCGGCGGCCGCGCCCCCCGTCGGCGTCTCCCGATGAGGAACCGTCGTCGCCACGGCTTTTGCGCGACGACGTCGAGGTCGACGTGCTTCGCCGCCGTCGTCGGGGACTGGCCGCGTCCGCCTCTCCCTCGGAGCCGTCGCCAACCGCGCGCGCATCTGCCGTCGAGGCCGTGGCGCGACGACGGCGACGACGCTTCGGCGTTCCCCCGTCGCCACCCGCGTCATCGTCGTCATCCGCCGCCGCTCCCTCTGGATCAGGGCCGCCGGTGGACCGCCCATCGGCGCCAGCCGCGGGCGATGTCTCGCCTTCCCCTCGGGCCGCGACGGCCGCTGTGTCCGCCTTTTCGGCCTCACCCTCAGGGTCGGCCGACGGACGCCGGCTGCGACGTCGCGCCCGGCGCACGGTGCGCATACTCCCGTCGTGTTCGGTCGGCCCTTCGACGGCGTCGTCATCAGCCGTTTTCGCAGAAGCGCCGCCCGTCGACTCCGTTTCGGTCAGCGGAGGTGGTGATGATGTTTCCGACGAGGCGGCGGGAACGTCGTCGGCCGACCGAGCGCGCGATGTGTCATCAGCATCGCCGGCGTCGCGACCGCCCCCTACGGCATCGCCCTCCGCTTTCGAACCTTCGGCGGCTCGGGCCGCTGGAGTTGCGTCTTCGTCCGGCTCTTCTTCTTCCTCTTCCTCCTCGTCGTCCGAGTCGTCCTCGTCGTCGTCCGAGTCGTCCTCGTCGTCGTCCGAATCGTCCTCGTCGTCGTCCGAATCGTCCTCGTCGTCCGCGTCGTCCGCGTCGTCCTCGTCGTCCGAGTCGTCTTCGTCGTCCGAGTCGTCGTCGTCGTCCGAGTCGCTCTCGTCGTCCGAATCGTCGTCGTCGTCCGAATCGTCCTCGTCGGAATCATCCTCGTCGGAATCATCCTCGTCTTCGGCCGAGCCCTCGACGTCGTCGTCGTCCGAATCGTCTTCGCGTTCTGAATCGTCGTCGTCTCCGTCGAACGCTTCGTCGTCGAGTTCGACCAGGATTTCGTCGTCATCGTCGGCGTCGTCGTCGCCGGTCGCGTCTTCTCGCGCGGCTCGCGTCGCGATGCCGTCGGTCAGAGCGTCGCTTGCATCTCCCGAGGCCCGTTCATCTGCAGCGTCGCGCGCCGCCTCCGCCCCGTCTTCGGAGCTCCGTCCGCCTCGTCGGCGCCGCCGCCGACGACGACGGGGCGCCTCACCGTTGTCCGATGCTTGTTCGTCGTCGTCGTCGCCGCCGCCGCGCTCACCGCCGTCCCCCTCCGCCTCGACCTCCTCGTCCGTCGGCCCGTCGTCTCCCTTCAGTGACCCCTGAAGGTACTTCTCGAAGTCGTCGGGGCGGATGAGGTCTTCGACGTGGAGAAACGCGGCCCGCTCCTCCCCGATGTCGATGAACGCCGCCTGCATCCCGGGCAAGACCCGTGAGACCTTGCCGAGCACGACGTTGCCCAGCGTGCTCAGCGAACTCAGCCGTTCGATGTGGAGTTCCGCGATGACGCCCCCCTCGATGAGGGCCACGCGGACCTCGCGAATGTCCACGTTGATGACGAGGAGATTCCCGCTCATGATGTTCGGTCGGCCCACCCGAAGGGTGCTGCCGCTTTTCGTGCGCATCGGGCCGGCCTGGGGCCGCCGATGATGAGTCGTGGTTTTCGTCGAGGCGAACGCCGCCCCGGCTGCTCACCCTCCCGAAATCACGGGAAAGCGTGAGTTTGGAAAGGCCTACCACGTCCCCGCCGCCGGGGTGCAAGCAAACGCCGCAAAACCATACGCCACGACGAAAAACCCCCTCGGGGCCGCAGCCGCGAGGGGGTGGTCGGGTCACATCGAAAAACGACGGGCCAAAGAGCCCGAAGCGGCTAGGTCGGCGGGGGGCCGCAGGTGACCGTCGCGACCGCCTTGAGCTGGGCCGCGGTGTCCGCCCCGTCGCAAGCGGGCGATGGCGTGACAGGATTGAGCACAGGGTCACACTCGGCATCGACCACGATGTCGGCACACGGGCCGCCCGCTTCTTGGGCCTCCGCCGCGCACGCGCCAAAGTCCTCCGAGCTGCAGGTGTCGCAGACCGAGAACGCGCACAAGCTCAAATCGGTCGCCGGTCCGGCGCATTGAGGCAAGCCCTGCACGATGGCCTCGCACGTCGTGAAGTTGATGATGTCACCTTGGGCTGTACCGATGTTGTCCGGGATGAGCACCGGGTAGTGCGTCGCCGGCGGCTCTGCATAAAGGCAGTCGACCACGCAGCCAAGGTTCGCGTCTTCGAACGTCGTACACGCCGTGGAACTCGTGTCGGGCAAACACTCAGCGTTGTAGCCGTCGAGTTGGCCGTCCGTGCACAGATCGAGACCCGACTGCGCCTGGCTTCCGGCGAGCGTGACGCGGTCGCCAGGGATGAGACAAGCCGAGGGCGCGCCGCCACCGGTGCCGCTCGTGACGCCCGTCGTACCGCCGGCGCCGCCGACGCCCGCACCCCCGCCGCTGCCGTCGTCGTCGTCGAATCCGAGCGTGGTACGGCCGTCGTCATCGCCATCGCTCGTCGTGATCGTGCACGCCGCAGCCAAGCTGCCGATCGCGCCCATCGTCATCAACCATCGCCAAGTCTTCATCTAGTCATTCTCCAATGATCTTCCGGGTGTTTGTTCCCGGTTTGCGTTCGTGCACCGCCGCGGCGCCTCGTTCGGGGCCTCTCGGCGGCCCTATGTCTTAAGAATGTCCACCCGCGAGGGTGGACTCGGGTTCGGGGGACGCTGGTGCACCTCCCGTGAGCCCACGGTGCCTCAACCGAAGCACGCCACCAAGGTAACAGCGATCGGACGCCTGTCTCGTCTCGATTGCCGGGGGAGCAGCATCGCAACACGACGCGCCCCCTCGCCTACGTCCGCCCACTCCGGGTCTACGGGTCTACGGGTCCAGGTAGTCGACCTCGACGCCACGGTGGGTGCGCAGGCGCGTCCAACCGTCACCGCGGGCGACGATGTAGTCCGGCCCCACCGGAACCTTGCCCATCCCTCCTGGCGTATCCACGATGAGCTTGGGCAGCGCGATCCCCGACAGTCGCCCCTGGAGCGCCTCCATCAACGCGATCCCCCGCGAGAGCGGCGTCCGCAGGTGTCCCGTGCCGCGCACCGGGTCCATCTGAAGCAAGTAGTACGGCTTCACCCGCCGCCGCACCAGCCCGCGAAACAGCGCCGTCAGCGTCTCGGCATCATCGTTGACCCCGCGGAGCAACACCGTCTGGTTCATCACCGGAAAGCCGCCATCGACGAGCCGCCGGAGCCCCTCGGCCGCCTCGGGCGTCAGTTCGCGCGGGTGGTTGAAGTGGGTCATCACCCACAGCGGATGGTACGGCCGCAGCGCCGCCACCCAGTCGTCGTCGATGCGCATGGGGAGTGAGACGGGCACCCGCGTGGCCAGCCGCACGACGTCGACGTGTTCGATGGCGCGGATGCGGGCCACGAGACGCACGAGCCGCGGCGTGCCCAGGGTGAGCGGGTCACCTCCGCTGAGGATCACGTCGCGGACCTCGGGGTGCGCTTCGATCCACTGAAACGCGGGCTCCAGGGCCCGCATGGGGGTCGGTCCCGCGCCGCCGCCCACGACACGGGACCGCGTGCAGAAACGGCAATATATCGCGCACTGGTCGGTGGCCACGAGCAGCGCGCGGTCGGGATACCGTCGCACCAGCGAAGGCGCGACCTCGTGCGCCTCCTCCCCGAGGGGATCCACCATGTCGCCCCGCGTCGCCTGCTGCTCGGCCGCCCGTGGCACGACCTGGCGGCGGATCGGACACCGCGCCGACGTACGGTCGATCAGCGACGCGTAGTACGGCGTGATCCGAAGCGGAAACCCTGCCGCCACCGCGCGCTCGGCGCCGCACCGCTCGTCGGGGGTTAGTCCCACGGCGGCGTCGAGCGCATCGACGGTGTCGATCACCCTCCGCAACTGGTCCCGCCAGCCGAGGTGCCGCGGCGACGACGGCGCTTCCCCTACGGACCCCGAAGCCGAAGACACCATCGCCAACGCGCGACGCCCTCTCGGCGCGACGCCCGCGGTCGCAGAACGCGCCGACCCGCCGTTCATGGCGTCGTCGTCGTGGTGGCCGACGGCAGGGGCGAGGTCGGGTCGGTCGTGGTCCCGGGCGGCGGCAGCGTCTGCTCCCAGAAGGGGCGCGCCGACGAGACGTCGGGCACCTCGATGCGCTTCAGGGCCTCCTCGTCGATGTCGACCGGGAACCGCTTGCGAAGGTCCTCGTCGAGCTGCGCTTCGATCTCGGCGAGACGCGCCTTCAGGATCCTGACGCGGATGGCGCGGTCGGCCTCCTCCAGGGTGCGCTGATGACCGGCGGAGCGGCCCCCGAGGCGCACGATGAAGTGCCTTCCTTTGGCCTCGATGACCTCCGGGTGAATGTCTCCCACCCGTTCGAGCCCGAAGAGCGCCTTTTGCACCGCGGCGGGGATGGGGCCGCCGTAGTCTCCATCGGGACGGGCCTCGACGATGCCGAGGTCGCCGGCGAGGTCCCCGCTCTGTTGGGCCACGGCGGGATCGCGATCCATGTCGTGTTGGGCCCAGAGCCTCGCCCACGACGCGCCTTCCTTGCGGGCCGCCGCGAGCACCTCCGCCGCCTTTTTGCCGTCACCCATCGCGATCACGGTGAGCCGGCGCCGCTCGGGCTCGACGAACTCGGCCGCGTTCGCCTCGTAGTAGGCCTTCACCTCTTCGGCCGGGATCGCCCCCGCCACCGGCAGGTTCTCTCGCGCCTTGGCGAGCAGGGCGTCGCGAAGCACCTGTCGCACCGCTTCCTGAACCTCCGCTTTTTGGTCGAGGCCGCGTCGCTTGGCCTCTTGGGCCAGCAGCTCGAGGTCGATCATCTCTTCCAGCAACTCGCGCCGCCGCTCTTTCGTCTGGTACCGGAGCCGGTCGATTCGGTTCATGCGCTCCAGCGCCGCCGCGAACTCACCGAGGGTGATCGTGGTGTCCCCGACCTCGGCCACGACCGCCTGCGCCTGCTCTGCGGTCAGGCCCCCCGCCGTCGCCGTCGCCGCCGTCTGCGCCGTCTCGATGGCCCCCTCGTCACAACCATCGCAGCCCAGCGAAGAGAGGCAGAGCGAGGCGACGCCGACCCCCACGAAGCCACGCCCGCGGACGCCAAGGCGTAGCCACCGCGGAGCCGACGCCCCCCCGGGCGCGTGATCAGCGGGCATCGTCATGCACCGTGGTCCCCACCTCTTCGCCTCGGCAGACCCGATGAATGTTCCCCGGCTCGAGCTTGAAGACCTGGATCGGGAGATTGTTCTCACGGCAGAGCGCGATGGCGGTTTGGTCCATGACCCCAATGCGATCGACGAGAAACCGGTCGTAGCTCACCAAATTGTACATCTGGGCGCCCTCGTGCTGCTCGGGGTCGCGATCGTAGATCCCTTCCACCTTCGTCGCTTTGAGCAGCGCCCCGGCGTTGATCTCCATCGCCCGCAGCGCGGCGGCGGTGTCGGTGCTGAAATAGGGATTCCCCGTCCCGGCGGCGAAGACCACGATGTAGCCCTTCTTCAGATGCCGCATCGCCTTGCGGCGAATGTATGGCTCGGCGACCTGCTTGATCTCGAGGGCCGTCATCACCCGCGTGGGCACGCCCGCCTTCTCCAGGGCGTCCTGCAAGGCGAGGCTGTTGATCACGGTCGCCAGCATCCCCATGTAATCGCTCTGCGAACGATCCATCCCGGCGCTCGCGCCCTTGAGACCGCGAAAGATGTTTCCGCCGCCCACCACGATTCCGATCTGGACGCCCATGGCGTGCACCTCGGCGAGTTCGGAGGCCACACTGCGAAGGGTTTCGGGGCGAATGCCGAAGCCGCCTCGTTCCCCGCAGAGGGCTTCCCCGCTCAGCTTGAGCACGATGCGGCGGTAGTGAAGCTCGGGATGGGGAGCAGGCGGCGGAGGCAAGCTGTCGACCACGGCGGAGAGGTACCGCCGCCTCGCCTCCACCGCAACGACGAGGCCGCCGCCGGCGAGGGCACGTTCGGGGCGCCTCGACGCGCGTGTCGCCGCGTTGGTCAGCACCTTGCAAGTCTCGAGCGGAAGCACTAGCCTGCGCCGCCTCATGGCACGCGTCACCGTCGAAGACTGCCTCGAACGCGAGGAAAACCGGTTCGCCCTCGTGATCATGGCCGCACGTCGGACGCGGCAGTTGATGCGGAACGACGATCCGCTCGTGAAGTGCAAGAACAAGCCGCTCGTGTGCGCGCTACGGGAGATCGCGGCCGGCAAGGTCGCCTTCGACCGGAAGACGGCCGAGGTCGTCAACGAGTGGGTCGCCCAGCAACGCGCGCGCTACATCGCTCAGGACCGCGCGTGACCCACGACCCCGCCGGCCCGGGGTCACGCCTCGGCGCCGGTGGCACGCCAGGCGCGGCTTCCCCGCCGCGAGAACCATCCCGGCGGGCCGGGCGACGTCGGCGCCCGGAGCAGGCCCATGTCCTCGAAGGCGGTCGCGACGCCGAGCTCGAAGCGGGGAGTGACGCGCACTACGTCGACCCGACCTACTACGCGGCGACCTACGCCGACCGTCAGGACGACATCGACTTCTACGTGGCGCTCGCGTCAGAACGGGCGCCCGCGCAGGGACCCATCCTCGAGTACGGGTGCGGCAGCGGACGGATTCTCCTGCCGTTGGCGCGCTGCGGCTTCAATGTCGTGGGCGTCGATCGCTCGCCAGAAATGCTGCGCGCGCTCCAAACCCGCCGGGATGCCCACCCCGAGCTCGCCGCGCGTCTCACCTTTCGACAGGGAGACATGCGACGGGTGGCGCTCCGTCGTCGCTTTCCGCTGGTGCTATGCACCTTCAACACCTTTCTCCACCTGTACACGCGTCGCGACGTCGAGAACTTCCTGCGCCGGGTACGCGACCACCTCACGCCTCGAGGCACCTTTGCCCTCGACGTGTCACTGCCCGACCCCGAGGAGCTGAGCCGAGACCCGAATCGCATCTCGAGGGTCACCCCCTTCCGCCACCCTTCGACGGGGGAGGTGGTCCGCTACGGCGAGCGCTTCGACTACGACCCGCTCCGTCAGGTGTTGCTCGTCAGCATGGAGTTCGAGCCCCGCGGCGCACCCGAACGGCGATGGATGACCCCGCTCGCCCACCGCCAGTTCTTTCCCCGCGAACTCGAGGCCCTCCTTCATTACAACGGATTTTCCGTCACCGAGGTCTTCGGCGACTTCACCCGAGAGCCTCCCGATGCCGACACGGTCGACCTGACCCTCGTCTGCCGACGCCGCCGCGGCTGGTGACCCCGGGCTAGTTTCCGATGAAGAGCCGGTGAGCGAAGTTTCGCTCGAGCTTCAGCTCGAGGATCTTCTTGGCCGCGGTCTCGATGTCGTACTCGACGCGCTTGAAGGCGAGGTGCTTGGTCTCGGAATCGTAGACGACGTAGCTGGCGCGGTTGTCGTTGTCGCGTGGCTGCCCCACCGAACCGACGCTGACGACGTATTTCTTGTCGGGTTCGAGGGTGAAGTCCTCGGCGGGGAGCTCGATCGCGTCGGTCCGGGTGAGCTCGAAGACTTTGACGAGATGAGAGTGACCGATGACGGTCAAGTGTCCCATCTCGTCGTACATGGGCAGGCACTCACGCGCCTGTTCGGGCGCGAAGATGTAGTCGAAGTCTTCGGCGCGAACGGGAGAGCCGTGGCACAGGT
The DNA here is from genome assembly GCA_039027095.1 of Myxococcota bacterium. GTDB lineage: Bacteria > Myxococcota_A > Polyangia > Polyangiales > Polyangiaceae > JAPYTK01. The sequence continues at coordinate 18,153 of JBCCLB010000064.1, read as the reverse complement.
CGACCTCGGCCTCCTCGAGCTTCTTGGTGTAGGGCAGCTCTTTGAGCCAGGCGGCATTATCGTCGGTGAGGATGTTGGCGTGCCGGTCGAGGGCCTCGCGCGCCGCCTCGTAATAATACGAGTAGTCCATTCGGCCGGCCACCGCGGCATCGTGGTTGCCCAAAATGGTGAACTTCGCCACCTCGCGCACGGCATCGGAGCACTCGTTCGGCGACCCCCCGTAGCCGACCACGTCACCGAGACAGTGATACTCGTCGATGGAGAAGTGCCGGATCTCGTCGAGGGTGGCGCTCAGAGCCTGGTAGTTCGCGTGGATGTCGCTGAAGATGCCGAGGCGCATGTCGTGAGGAGACGACCCTATCACGTTCCTCGACCCCGCCGACGCGAGAAGACGCAGCGCCCGCGGTCGGTGGTACATTGCCTCCATGCCCGGACGACCGTTACGCGCTGCCCGCCCCGTGTACGTGGTCGACGCGGTGCGCACGCCTCTCGGCAAATACGGCGGCGCGCTGGCGTCGGTGCGCAGTGACGACCTGGCCGCCCACGTCATCACCGCCCTCACCGAGCGACACCCCCAGGTGACGTCTCGCGTCGACCAGGTCGTGTTCGGCGCCACGAACCAAGCGGGTGAAGACAGCCGCAACGTGGCCCGGATGGCTTCGCTGCTCGCCGGGCTCTCCCACGACGTCGCCGCGGTCACGGTGAACCGGCTCTGCGGCAGCGGCTTGGAGGCCATCGGTGCCGCGTTTCGCATGATCGCCCTCGGAGAGGCCGACTGTGTGATCGCAGGCGGGGTCGAGAGCATGAGCCGAGCCCCATTCGTCATGGCGAAGTCCGAGCGGGCCTTTTCGCGTCGCGCACCCGAGCTCTACGACACCACGCTCGGTTGGCGATTCTTCAACCCGAAGCTCGCTTCCCGGCTCGATCCGATCTCGATGGGGGAGACGGCCGAAAACGTCGCCAAGAAGCACGGGATTTCGCGCGCCGACCAGGACGCGTACGCCCTCGCCTCCCATCGCCGCGCCGCGGCCGCGACGTCGACCCAACGCTTTGCGTCCGAGATCGCACCCATCGCCTTGGCGCCCCGCCGTGGCCCCGAGGGCGACGGAGCCCCGGTGGTGTTCGACCGCGACGAGGGGATTCGGGTCGACACCGACCTCGACCGGCTCGCTCGGCTCCGCCCGGTGTTCCGTGAAGGAGGGACGGTAACCGCGGGCAACGCGAGCCCCCTGTCCGACGGCTCGGCCGCCTTGCTCCTCGCCTCGGGCGACGTCGTCGAGGCCCTGGGTCTCCCCCGACGGGCGGCGGTGCTCGCCAACGCGACCGTCGGGGTCGACCCCAACTACATGGGTGAAGGTCCGATCGGCGCGGTCCGGAAGCTGCTCCGGCGCGCCGACCTGAGGGTCCCCAACATCGATCTCTTCGAGCTGAACGAGGCCTTCGCCGCCCAGGCGCTCGCCTGCATCCGCGCCCTCGAGCTCGACCCCGAGCGGGTCAACGTCGACGGGGGGGCGCTCGCGCTCGGCCACCCCATCGGCTGCTCGGGCGCCCGCATCGCGGTCACGCTCGTGCACGCCCTGGAACGCCGGGATGCGAGCCTCGGCGTCGCCACCCTCTGCATCGGCGTCGGGCAGGGCATCGCCACCCTCTTCGAGCGGACCTCGAACTGACGCGCCATGGCCGCCGCGCCTCCGCCCTCCCCTTCGCCCGCCGTCATCGTGCCCGGCACGGGCCAGCTGCAGTGCACCCTGTTCACCGAGATCGGACCCATCGTGGCCCGCCTCCACGAAGCTCGAGCTCCTCGCACCGTCCACAATTTCGTCGGGCTCGCGACAGGACACATCGGGTGGCGCGATCCGAAAAAGGGTCTGCGCGAAGGCGTGCCCTTCTACGACGGACTGTGCTTTCACCGTACGGTCCGCAACTTCGTCATTCAGTTGGGTGAGCCCGCGAGCCGCTACGAGGACCTCGTCGACCAATGGGGCAAGGGTACCCCCGGGTACACCTTCGCCGACGAGTTTCACCCCGAGCTTCGCCACCAACGACCCGGGACCTTATCGATGGCGAACAACGGACGAGCCGACACCAACGGATGTCAGTTCTTCATCACCGAGGTCCCGGCCCCGCATCTCGACGACCGCCACAGCGTGTTCGGGCTCGTGACCTCGGGCCTCGACCTCGTCAGCGCCATCGCGAGCGGCAAAGTGGGGGACAAGCATCGCCCTCTCGACCCCATCTTCGTCGAGCGCGTCGAGATCTTCCGCCTGTGAGCGCGGCGACGGTCAGGGGAAGGCGCTGTCGTCACTCATCAGCAAACGATTCGCGTGCGCTTCGATCTTCTTCACGTCGAGGTTCGTATCGTACACCGCGACATAATGAATGGTTCCGGCCGGGGATCGGTTGAGGGTCGCGTTGGGTCGGTTACCGGCGGCGATGACGACACCCGACGTCGGGAAGGTAAGCTGAGCGTTTTGCGCGGGCGCGCTTCCGGACACCGAATTCTGCGGAAGCCCGTCGAGCCAGAAGCGAAGGCGGTTGTTGCCGTTCCCGAGATTTGTGTTGACCCGAACGTGCAGGACCCGCCGTGATGGCGGCGTTGGATTGGCCAGCACTCGAGTCGACGAATCGTTGAAATAGAGTTCGACCTCATTCGCGTTGGCGCTCCGGAGGGCGAGCACGTCGTTAAAGTTCCCCCCTTGGTCCTCTCCTATGGTGAGCAGCCGGGCGCCATTGCTGCCGTTCGTATCGACATCGAACACCACTTCGAGGGTGAATCTTCGATTGCCGTCCAAATCCGTCACCACCTTGGTGTTGTCCGCCATCGCCATCGCGACCCCGTCTCCGCCGGACGTGGCCCACGCGAGGCCCGTCTGATTCGGCGCCGACTGCCCGAACATGAGGTTCCCCATGCCGTAGTTGATGTCGAGGGGCAGTGGTGAGGGCGCGGCGTCCAACGTCTGGTTGACACCATCGCCCGACGCTTGTTCATCGAAAAAGTAGCGGACCACGGGCAAGGGCAAGCCGTCGAGCGGGTCCCCCCCCATGCCGCCGGTGCCCATGCCCCCACCGCCCGTGGGGTCGCCGCCGCCGCCCGTGGGGTCGCCGCCGCCGCCCGTGGGATCGCCGCCTCCACCCCCGACACTGGTCGTCGTCGTCGCGGTCGATGACGACGACGTCGTGGTGGTCGTCGCATCACCGCCTCCGCTGGCGACGCCGGTTGAGCTGGCGTCGCCTCCGGTCAGGGTCGTCAAGTTGCCCCCGCCGCCCGACGTCGACGACGACGTCGCACCGTCGTCAGGCCCGGCGCCGATGCGGTCGAGCACACAGGCGCCCGTGATGAAGGCCAAAGGCAAGATCAAGTGACGGCGCATGGCTGCACTATAACCGAACAGGTATCGTCTTCCCGTTCAGACGGCGTCGTCCGTCGCGGTAGCGACGGCGACGCGTCGATGCGACGGCCCTGCGACCGACGCCGGCAGGTCGGCGAGGGCGGCGAACGAGGTGCGCTCCAGGTCCACGCCGAGCTCGAGGAGCCCGCGGTCGAGACGACGGCGCCGCTCGGGGGGCAACGAGATCGCACCCTGAAGCAAGCGTCGCGCTTGCGCGGCGTCGTTGAGGCGACCGAGATGCCCCTGCATGTGCCGGGCGTGCCGGGCCGTGTCCGCCCACGCGCGACGCATGCGCCGTCCCTTCTTGTCATCGTCGAGCGCGGGGCTGAAGCCGACGAGCATCTCCGCCGTGTAGCGAAGTCGCTTGAAGCGGACGCGAAGCCGATGGAGCTGCTCGGGCTGCCCCTCGGTGACGGGCAGCCGCTCGAGAATGGCGGCCCGGGCGCGCGCGAGGCACGCCGCCCCGAAGTCGGCGAGGGTCGTGATCCGCTTGGGCTTGCGACCGAGGCGCGCTTCGAGTGCTACGAACCCCGCCTCGAGTTCGTGACCGGCGAGACGGGCCACCACGCGCTCCCGCATGACGGCTTCGCGACTTCGGACCTCGGTGAGCCACCGCTCGGCCGCCACCCGCTCCGGCGGTCCGAGGCTCGCCGCGGCGAGGGTATCGGCGAGGACCTCCGCGTCGCGCAGCGCGCCCGTGAGGTCGCCGTACTGGCGGCAGGTCGCCTCCGCCGCCGCCATCGCCCGTTTGCCGTAGAGGTCGCGACTGGCGCGGGTCACCGTCCGGATCCGACGCAGGGCCACGCGAAAGTCGTGCACGGCTTCCGGATCGGGATGCGCGCAGACCACGCGGTAGGCGGCCGCCCGTGCCGCATCCATGTGGCCGCGGAGCGCCGCCCGTACGACACGGTGCGCCGCCGGTGCCTTCCCGTCCGAAGCGGTCATCCTCCGTCGTCCTCCCATTCGTCGTCGTCATCGAGGACGACGACGACCGGCCGCTGGCCCAACGCGTCGCCGAGCTTTCCCCGGACCACCCGGCGCACGCGCTCGGCGCGGGACAGACCGTCGTGGTCCCGCGGCGCGCGGCGGTCGGCCCCCGCCCACCGGACGGCCCGGCCCACCACGCGGCGGGCGTGGTCCGCGTCGGGCACGCCGCGACTGGCCACTCCGTCCAGCGAGCCGTCGAGCGCAAGCCGCACGAACACCACCCCGTGGCGGCCGAGGCGCCGACGTTCCGCCACCGTCGCATCGTCGAGAACGCGGCGACGTGCGGTGCCCACCCGACCGACCACCACTTCGTCCGCGTGGTGCAATCCCGCCTCGTCGAGCGCAAACGCCTGGCCGTTTTCCACGACGAGCGCCCTCTCGACCCCTCGCCCGCGGGCGAGCGCCGCATGGTGCTCGAGGTGCATGCGCGTACCGTGGACGGGCACGAAATGGCGCGGGCGCAGCCAGTCGATCATGTCGCCGAGTTCGTCGCGGTGGCCGTGTCCCGAGACGTGAACGTCGGGATGCGTGGCGCGGAAGACGACGTCGACGCCGTCGCGGAGGAAGGCGTTGATAAGGTCGGTCACGAGCCGCTCGTTGCCCGGAATGACACGGGCGCTCATCACCACGGTATCCCCTTCGTCGAGGCGCGCCTCGTGGTGGGTTCGGTAGGCGAGCCGGCGCAGCGACCCGCGGAACTCGCCCTGGGTGCCGCCGGCGGCGTACGCGACGCGTTCCGGGGGCAAGCGTGCTGCCGTTTCGGGTCGCGCCAACAGGTCGCTCGGCCAGTCGAGGAGCCCGAGGTAGCGCCCCAGGTCGGCGTGATTGCGAATGCTGCGGCCGAGGAGGCAGAGGCGTCGACGGTGCCTCTGGGCGGCCTGCGCGACCGCGTCCAGGCGGTACAGATTCGAGGCGAAGAGTCCGACCGCGATGCGACCGCGCGCGCGGTCGAAGGCCGCGTCGAGGGCGGCCGCGACCGTACGTTCGCTCCCCGACCGGCCCGGCTTGAGCACGTTGGTGCTGTCGCTCAGCAGCAGGTCGACCCCGGCATCTCCGAGCTCCCGTAGGCGCGCCGCGTCGGTCAGAATGCCGTCCCGCGGGTGCGGATCGAGCTTGAAGTCACCGGTGTGGACCACACGCCCAGCCCGGGTCTCGAGCGCGACGGCGGTCGCCTGTGCGATCGAGTGCGTGACGTGGATGTGTTCCACGCCGATGGAGCCGACCGTGTAGGGCTCGCGTACGGCCACTTCGCGCAGATCGGCGGGCAGTTCGTGCTCCTCCAGGCGGCGCCGAACGAGGCCGAGCGCATAGGGCGGGCCGTAGACGGGGGGCCTGACGCCCTCTGCTTCGAGCGCTCGCAGGAGGTACGGTAGACCGCCGATGTGGTCTTCGTGGCCATGGGTCAGGATGATCCCCGACAGCGCCTCCGGGGCGTCGAGAATGTGGTCGTACCGGGGATGGATCACGTCGACGCCGTAGTCGCCGCGCGGGAAGGTCACGCCGCAGTCGATCAGGATCCGTTCCCTGCCGCCGCCGCCGGTCGACTGCTCCACCAGCATGCAGTTCATGCCGATCTCGCCAAGTCCGCCGAGAGGGACGAAACGGACGGCGCGCGGCTTGGCCGACCCGGGGGCTGACATCGGACCTACACCCTCGACCACAACCGTTGGTGGTGTCGCGATGCTCGCCGACAAGTCGGCGAGGGCGAGCATCGCTCCTCAGAGCCGGTACTATCGTCTTGGGGGTGCCTCATAGTTTGCGCCGGTCAAGTCTACCGACTTGACCGGCAGTAGCGCTGACATGGGGACAATGTGTTGAAAACCTGAGCAGTTGTTCTGCGGTGCTTGTGTACGGATGACAACCGTTCAGGTGCCACCCTCCCCCACGAAAAAAATATCCGAGCCTATCCAACAGCTTGGGCTGATCGACGCAAATTTGAAGTGGTCGAGTCCTGCACATTGGGGTAGTGATCGGTCTCTGTCTTCGCGGTTGTCATCCTTCCGCCGAGGCCTCCGCTGATCACCCTTGAGCCCCCGCCGCCGGACCTCAAACCATCGAACGGCAGCCCTGAACGGCGACCCGCGAACGCCGACCTTCGGTCGACGATTCTCGGTGGGGCGCCCGAGGGGACGTCGACCGCTGGGCGCGAGGTAGGGCTGTTCGCTCCCGGGTGAGCCACGACGAGGTTTTGGGCGGACGGTCGCGACTGCCGAAGGCGAGTTCGTAGGGGTGTGTCGGACACTTGATCAGGAACACGGAGCCGTCGACCGCTGAGCCCCCGGGTATTTGAGCCACCGGGTATTTGAGCCCCCAGGGGTGTCAGGCGTCGAACGCGAGAATTGGAGAGCAGCAGGCGAGTCATGGCGCAAGCGAACATCGTGGGTAAGGGAAACGGGATGAGCCTCGACGACCAGGGCGAGACACGGACCAAGGGTTCGTCGTCGAACGGGTCGAAGACAAAGCGGGACCGAAAGAAGAAGCGACGGGGCCCCCGTGGCCTCAAGTTCTCGCGTCACGTCACCGTCGACCCCGACACGGGCGCCGCCTTCGATCCGCTCGAAGCGGTTCGCATGGAGAAGCGCACCAGCGTGATCACGGGTTCCGACGGCTCGGTGGTGTTCCAGATGGACGGCGCCGAGATCCCGGCGGCATGGTCGCAGCTCGCCACCGACATCGTCGTTTCGAAGTACTACCGGAAGGCGGGTCTCTACGGCGATAAGAACCAGAGCGAGACCAGCGTGCGCCAGGTCGTCCATCGCATCGCCCACACGATTCGGGAGGCGGGCGAACGATTCGGCGGATACTTCGCCACGACCGAAGATGCCGACGCTTTCGAGGCCGAGCTGTCGTTCTTTCTGGTCAACCAATACGGCGCTTTCAACTCGCCGGTGTGGTTCAACTGCGGCCTGCACCACGAGTACGAAATCGTGGGCCAAGGGGGTAACTGGGCCTGGAACACGGCTGCCGCCCGCGGCGCGGACAACGAAATCTTCGAGATCGAAAACAACTACGAGCGTCCGCAGTGTTCGGCGTGCTTCATCCAATCGGTCGGCGACGACCTGATGAGCATTTACGATCTCGTGAAGTTCGAGGCGCGTCTTTTCAAGTACGGTTCGGGGACAGGTACCAACTTCAGCCATCTCCGCGGCAAGCAAGAGAAACTGAGCGGAGGCGGAACTTCGTCGGGACTCATGAGTTTCCTCGAGGTCTTCGACCGGGCGGCGGGCGCGACCAAGAGCGGGGGCACCACGCGGCGGGCGGCGAAGATGGTGTGTCTCGACATGGACCACCCCGAGATCGCCGACTTCATTCAGTGGAAGGTCCGGGAAGAGCGCAAGGCGCGCGCGCTCATCGCCGCCGGGTACTCGAGCGATTTCAACGGTGAGGCCTATCACACGGTCAGTGGCCAAAACTCCAACAACTCGGTTCGGGTGAGCGACGAGTTCATGCGCGCCGCGACCCTCGCGAGCGGCGGAGCGACGCCACCTGCGCCGAACAACGTCGGCGGCACGCCCAGCAGTGAATGGCACACGAGGTCACGAACGACGGGAGAGGTGGTCGACACGTACGACGCACGCGAGCTGTGGGACCTCGTCGCCGAGGCTGCATGGGACTGCGCCGACCCGGGCGTGCAGTACGACACGACGATCAATCGTTGGCACACCTGCCCCAACTCGGACCGCATTCGGGCCAGCAACCCGTGCTCCGAGTACATGTTTCTCGACAACTCGGCCTGCAACTTGGCGAGCCTCAACCTCACCAAGTTCATGCGGGACGACAACACGATCGACGTCGCGCTCTACCAGCACGCCGCACGGACCTTCTTCACCGCCCAGGAGATCCTGGTCGACCTCTCGAGCTACCCCACGCGAGAGATCGCCAAGAACTCGCACGACTACCGGCCGCTCGGGCTCGGCTACGCCAACCTCGGGACGCTGCTCATGCGCCAGGGCAAGTCGTACGATTCCGACGACGGGCGTGCGGTCGCGGCCGCGCTGACGGCCATCCTCTGCGGGACGGCGTACAAGACGAGCGCCGAAATCGCCGCGAGCAAGGGCGCGTTCAACGGGTTCGAGAAGAACCGGGAGCCCATGCTCAAAGTCATGGGCATGCACCGCGACGCATCGTACGCGATCGACCGCGACAACTGCCCCGAGTACCTCTACCGCGCGGCGGTCAAAGACTGGGACGACGCCGTGCACCTCGGCCAGGAACACGGCTACCGCAATGCTCAGGCGACGGTTCTCGCCCCCACCGGTACCATCGGCCTGTTGATGGATTGCGACACCACTGGCGTCGAGCCCGACTTCGCGCTGGTGAAGTTCAAGAAGCTCGCCGGGGGCGGCTACTTCAAGATCGTCAATCAATCGGTGCCCAAGGCGCTGAAGACGCTGGGTTACGCCGAGCATCAAATCCAGGAGATCGTCGCGTACATCTCAGGGACGAACACGTTGCTCGCGGCGCCGCACACGAGCCGCGCCAAGCTGCTGAGCCTGGGCCTGACCAAAGAGGAGCTCGACCGGGTCGAGGCCTCGCTGCCGAGTCAATTCGACATCGCCTCGGCGTTCGCCCCCTGGGTGATTGGCGAGGATGCGTACGTGCGCCTCGGGGTCCCTGGTTATGGCGATCTGAAGGAGCAACCCAAGAAGAGCCTGTTGCGCCACCTCGGCTTCACGAAGGCCGAGATCCAAGAGGCGGGGGACACCATCGTCGGTCACATGATGATCGAAGGAGCCCCGCATCTTCTCGAGGAGCACCTTCCGGTGTTCGACTGCGCCAACCGCTGTGGTCGCGAGGGCAAGCGCTACCTCGCGCCAATGGCGCACGTGAACATGATGGCCGCGGTGCAGCCGTTCTTGTCGGGGGCGATCAGCAAGACGGTCAACCTCCCGAGCGACGCCACCAAAGACGAGGTCCGCGAAATCTACGAAGAGGGGTGGCGACGTGGCCTCAAGGCGGTCGCGCTGTACCGCGACGGATGCAAAGCATCGCAACCGCTGTCCAACACCTCCGACGACGAGGACGACGACGAGAAGAAGACGGACACCGTGGCCGCCAAAGCCGAGACGACAACGACGACGGCACCCGCCGCGGTGGCGGTGGCGGCGGCGGCGACCCCGCTGCATCCCCAAGGGGTCCGGGTCCGTCTCCCGCGGAAGCGAACCGGGTTCACTCAGGAGGCACGCGTCGGAGGACACAAGATCTTCCTCCGTACCGGCGAATACGTCGACGGCACGCTCGGTGAGATCTTCATCGACATGCACAAGGAAGGCGCGGCGTTCCGCTCCTTGATGAACTGTTTCGCCATGGCCGTCTCGGTCGGGCTTCAATACGGCGTGCCCCTCGAGACGTACGTCGACCAGTTCACGTTCACGCGCTTCGAGCCGAGCGGCACGGTGGAGAATCACGACAACGTGAAGTTCGCGACGTCGATGGTCGACTACGTGTTCCGCGTGCTCGGGGTCGAATACTGCCAGCGTTACGACCTGGCGCACGTGCCCCCGCAACCGCCGCCGTCGATCCAAGATCCATCCGACACGCGTCGGGAGGTGGAAGCGCTCGAGGCGCTCGAAGACGACGACGACGTCGCATCAGCCCCGCAGATCGCGGCGGCGGCGGCGGCCCCAGGCGACGACCACCATGCCTCGGGCCTCGACGCCCATCTCGACGAGATGATGGGCGACGCGCCGGTATGCGATGCGTGCGGCCACATCACGGTACGCAATGGCGCCTGCTACAAGTGCCTCAACTGCGGCAACAGTCTGGGTTGTTCCTGAGCCGGGCTCGTCCGAGCTGAGCTGGGCTGACCCTAAGCCGACTCGCTCCTAAGCTCTCGGTTGCTCCAGAGGCGGCCCGCGGGTCAAAGACCGGCGGGCCGCTGCCGGTGGTGGCGCATGCGTCGTCGTGGGGTCGCGGCGGCGGCGGGGTCGGCTGCCGCAGTGCGACCGCAGCGCCCAAGCTTTAAAAGACGTCGTTGGTGCAGGCGAAGCGAAGGTCGACCTTCGCGTCGGTGTCCGCTTGAACGACAGTACATGCGCCGGGGCAAAGAACGATGTCGTCCCCGTCGATGTAGAAGGACGACGGCGTGCACGCCGTCTCGTCGGCGACTTGGTCGTAGGTCGACACCTCGCTCCCTGCACTCGAGTAGACGACTTCGACGGAATCGAGATCGAGCTCTTCCCCGGGCGGGGCCTCGGGGATTTCAAAGGCGCAGGGCACCTGGGCGCCGTCGATGACCCCCTGGGCCATGAGGCTGAACATGTCGGTGTATTCGAGGGCGCAGGTGGGATAGCGAAAGCCGTCGGTGAGGATGCTGAGGCCCTGGTAGCCGGTGCCCGGGTCCGCCGCCCCGCCCCCGCTCTTGTTGGGGTTCAGACTGTCGTTGCACTCGGCCGAAGTGATCGGTTCGGTCGCCGGGATGGGCTCGCCGAGCGGAAACATCGCGCTCTTCATCCACTCCTGTTGGCTGACGATGCTCCAGAAGACGTAGTTGCGGTCGGTGGGGGTACCGAACTGGAGCGGATCGAGCGCGGTGATGGCCGCGTCCCAATCGGTGGCCACTTGCGTACCGCCGGCGACGTTGTTGCCGTCCTGGTAGTTGGTGCCGCCGTGGCTGCACGAGACGCCGTCGTCGGTGATGACGAGGAAAAACTTGAAGGCATCGGCCCGCACCAAATCGCGGTAGCCGTTGGGGCGGAGGTTGAATTCGTCCGCGACGTCGTATTGCTCGAGGAGGCGACACAGCGCATTGTGGCTGCTCACCTCGACGGAGTGATGAAAGAAGTTCGCCGTCTCGACCGGCTGGCCGGGGATGCTGTCGCAATGGCCATCCATGTCATTGTCGGGAATGCCCCCGAGGGGCGCGCTGACGCAGATGCTCTCCGGTCCGTTGAAGTTGCCGAAGCGAGACACCATGATCACGCGGTAGTCGATGGGCGGCATCGCCGCGTCGAGAATGCTCGCGAAGTTCTTCGTGATCTGGACCTCGACCTCGGAGATTTCGCCCCCCATGGAGCCGGAATTGTCGATGGCGATGATGATGTCGACGGGCCGGTTGACGACCGATGCCTCCTGCGTGACCGCCGCGCAGCTATCGTCGCCCCCGGCGCCATCTCCGCCGACCCCTCCCGTCAAGAGGTCGCCCGTTCCGCCGTCTCCGCTGCCGTTGCCGCTCCCGTCGCCCCCGCCCGTCGCGCTGCCGGTGTTGGCCGTATCGCCCGTGCCGTCGACGTTGCCGTCGCTTCCGCAGGCGACGAGCCCCCATCCCATCGCCAACGCCATTCCCCCGCTGTATCCCAAAGCCAATCGCCAACGCATGAACACCATGGGACGCCCCCGCGGTGGATTGGTCAAGGTGGAGTGGATTTTTTCAGACCTGAAAGCGCGACAACGCGGACGAGGCGTCGACCGAAGACAGAAGACGGGAGGACCCCATCACTCTTTCCCGACCGGGTTCGAACACGGGAAGAAGCCATCGATCTGAGCGTCGTCGTCTGCCGCCACCACGGCGCAGGCCTCGGGACACAGCACCACGTCGAGGCCATCGAAGAAAAAGGATGTGGGCGTGCACGACCCGGCATCGGTCACCTGGGTGTAGGTTGCGATGACGACCCCTCCGCGGGAGTAGATGGCCTCCGCGCCGCACTCGGGCAGAACCACCACGCCACGGGAAGGTGCCAAGAGGGCAAAGCGACACGGCGAAGGGTCGGCCGGCGAGGTCGGAAGACGCAACGGTCGCGGCCGGGTTCAGCTCGGTGTCGCTGCCGCACGCTCCGAGACCGACCGCAACGACCGCGGCGGCCACTGCGGCTCCGGCGCGTGGCGCATGAGCCGACCCCATGTCCGTGATTCAATGCGATCCGCTCGTCCGTCGCAACCTCGTCGTGGTGTCGGCGCGGGGGCCGAATCAACCCGTCATTTTCGCCTCGGCGCCCCATGACCGGCGGCGGGCGGGGTCGGCGGGTCTCGACGTTCGCATGCACCCTTCAGGGGTGCCGGTAGTAGCGCGGGACCCGGCGGGAGATGCCGGTGAGGCACTCCCAAGGGATGCTGCCGACCTGGCGGGCGATGTCCTCGGCGGTGATCGCGTCGTCGTGGCGGCGCCCGCGCTGCCGACCGAGCACGACGACCTCGTCTCGGAGCGCGACGCCGTCGATGTCGGTGACGTCGACCATGGTCAGGTCCATCGAGACGCTCCCGACGATCGGGGCACGCTGGCCGTCGATGAGCACGTGACCACGATGCGACAGCGCGCGATCGAGACCGTCGGCGTAGCCCATCGGGAGGGTGGCGATCCGCGAGGGACGGGCCGCGGTCCATCGGTGGCCGTAGCCGATCGACGCTCCGGCTGGGATCTGCCGGAGGGCGACCACCTCGCTGACGACGCGCATCGCGGGCCTCAGGTTCGCGACGCGGAGGGTGTGGCGCGGAGCCTCGGGGCAAGGATGCACGCCGACGATGGCGATCCCAGGCCGCACGAACGACATCTGCGCCTCGGGAAAACGAAGGCATGCGGCGCTGTTGGCCGCGTGGCGCCGTCGAGGCCGGAACCCCGCCATCCGAACCCGAGCCGTCACCTCGTCGAACCGGGCCAATTGCGCTCGCGTCGGCGCTTCGTCGGGTTCGTCGGCGCAGGCAAAGTGGGTCATCAGCGCGTCGAGGCGCAGCTCGGGGTGCCGATGAAGCGCGTCGAGCAGCGCCTCCAGGCCCTCGTCGTCGGGCCGCACGCCGAGCCGGCCCATGCCGGTATCGACCATGAGGTGAACGTCGAGGCGGGGGCTCGTGGCGGCGCCGCCCGCGCGGCCACGCTGGAGGTAGCGTGCCGCCGCGCCGAGGCGGTCGAGCTGCTCGGGGTCGTAGACGACCGGCGACAGGTCGTGCTCCACCAACGCTTCCAAGCCGTCGCGGTAGCGGCCGTAGTAACCCCCCATGACCAAGATGGGAACGGCTACCCCCGCCTGACGAAGCTCGATGGCTTCCTCGAGCAGGGCGACGCAGATCCCGTCGACGCCGGCCCGCTCCAGCGTGGTGCCCAAGGCTGCGGCGCCGTGTCCGTACCCGTCCGCTTTGAGTACGGGCCACACTTCTGCGGGGGGACGGCCGGCCGCCGTGGCGTCGGCCGCCATGCAGGTGCGAACTTCGTGAAGGTTGTGGCGTACGTGGGCGAGGTTGATCTCGGCCCGGGTCACCCGCGCCGCCTCGGAAGGAGCGGCCCGCCGGGGACGAACGATGCGCAGGTTCGGGGGGGGCGCCGTCGCTCGCGGATGGCTGCGCTCGGGCGCATCGGAGGCGACGGAACCACTCATGACGTCTCTGGCCGTATCCGAATGCTCGAGGCCTGGCAAAGATTCCGCCCCCGGCACCGCCCTGGGGGGTTTCAGGGGCGTCCCTCCGACGCCGCCCTCCGATACAGCAGAGTGGCCCCGATTCAAGGGGCAGCGGACGTGAGGGCGCGTACGCGCGACTCCGCATGAAGGACGCGATCCTTGGTCTGCCCTCGCCGGAACGAAGTCAACCACGCGCGCCAACAGGCACGCCGACGGCGCGGCCCGACCTCCTCGCCGCTGGCATCCAGCGCCATGCACCGCTCGAAGTGCACGTCCGCCTCGTAGGTCCCCTCGAGACTGGCCCCACACCCGGTCGTCGTGGCGAGCGCCAGGCCCGCTACCACGGTCATCACCCCGGTCCTGAGACACATTCGCACGGCCATCCTCGTTGTCGGCTCCGCGTTCACACTAGACCTCCCCCCTTCAATCCGATAGGTCCTCCGGGTTCCATTCGACGGACCGGACCGTGAAGGAAGAAACCACCCGCCCCGACCCGCCCCCGGCCGACGGCCCCTCATCGGCGGCGCGCCGTGCCAGCCCCCGAGCGAAGGCATCGCCGCCCCCCCTCGAAGACGCCGCCCAGGCGATCGTCGACGAGGAGGACGCGATGTGTCGGCGTGTGGTCAAGCATTTGCGCGAAGAGCGAACCCCCTCGCGTCCGCCGCCCCGCCACAATGACGACAGCACGCTGCTCGAGCTGCGGGACCAAATCGCGAGCGCGCGCCTCGAAGATGTCGCCTCCCTCATGGCGCAGATGCAACAGGTCGCCGCGGTGGCGAGCAACCGGGGCAAACAGGCCAAAGAGCCAACGGACGCCAGCAACCCGTACTTCGGTCACCTTCGGCTCGAGGAGGAGGGGCGAGGGATTCGCGACGTGCTCATCGGGCGGTCGACCTACATCGAGCCCCGAGCCGGCATTCGCATCGTCGATTGGCGTCACGCGCCGGTGAGCCAGCTCTACTACCGCTACGAGGAAGGCGCATCGTACGAAGAGACCTTCGGGGACCGCGAGGTCGAGGGCGAGGTGCTGGTGCGGCGTACGGTCACCGTGATCGACGGTGAGCTGCAGCGGATCAGCGCGCCCCAGGGCCAGTTCGTGCGCGGCAAGCGCGGGTGGCGTCAGCTCGACGACCGCGAGACCACCCTCGCGGGCGGCGAAGGCTCGGCCGTGCGCGCCGACCACATGCGGGGCATGCTCGGGGTGGGCGAAGGCGATCAGCGTGAGGACCGCCACCTCCCGGAAATCGCCGCGCTCCTCGACCCCAAACAGTTCGACTTCATCAGCCGTCCCGACGCGGGGGTGGTGGTGATTCAAGGCGGCGCCGGCAGCGGCAAGACGACCATCGGCGTGCACCGGATGGCGTACCTCGCCTACCAATCCGAGGTGCGCTTCGCGACCGAGCGCATGCTCGTGGTGGTGGGGACACCGGCGCTGCGCGACTACATCGGCCAGCTGCTCCAGGCCCTGGGCATGGGGGCGGTACGCGTGGTCACCTTCGACCGGTGGGCGCGCCGCCAGCGCGAGCAGGCCTTCGACTGGCTCGCGCGTATTCCGCAGGAAGACAACACGCCGGTCGAAGTGTCGCGGCTCAAGACCGATCCCCTGATGCACGACTTGCTCGTGAAGAACGCCGCGCGATGGCGCAAGGAAGGCCGCACGCGCCGCCGCGACGTGGTGAGCCTCTGGGCTGACACCCTCACCGCGGCGGGGCGGATCCGCGCGGCGTTCGCGCCGTCGCTGGCCGCCGGCACCTCCCGCCTCAACGAAGCTCAGCTCGACCGCGCGCTGGCCTGGTGTGCCGAGCGTTGCCCGGCGGTCGAAGAGTGGAAGCTCGACCACGACGACCCCGCCGGAGACGACGGCGACGGCTTCGGGGTCGACGACGAGATGGCCGGGGCCGACGGGCATCGCGAACCGGAAGACCTCCGCGCCTCCCTCGACCCTGAAGACGAAGCGCTGTTGCTGCGCGCCTACCAGCTTCTCCACGGCCCGCTGATGCAGAAGGGTAAGGGCGGCGGTAAGGGCCAGAAACGTCGGGCCCTGCGCTACGAGCACCTGTTCGTCGACGAGGCGCAAGACTTGGCGCCCATCGAGATCGCCATCCTCGCCGACATCACCAGCACCCAAAAGAGCATCACACTGGCCGGCGACACCTCCCAGCGGCTCCACGTCGATACGGGTTTCGAGAGCTGGAGCGACGTCTTGGGTGCCCTCGATCTGAAGCACGTCGAGATCGAACCGCTGCGCATCGCTTACCGGTCGACGCGAGAAGTCCTGCGCTTTGCCCGCGACGTGCTCGGCCCCCTGGCCGACCCGGTCGAACCCATCGCGCCCCGCAGTGGGGCGCCGGTCGAGGAGCATCACTTTCCCACCCAGGGCGCCGCGGCGGCGTTTCTCGCCGAGGCCCTGCGGCCGCTCTTTTCGCGCGAGCCAAGAGCCACCGTCGCCATCCTCACCCGCTACCCCGAGCAGGCCGATGCCTACTACGAAGTGTTGCGCCGGGCCGAGGTGCCGTTCTTGCGCCGGGTGAAGAACTTCGACTTCGCCTTCCGTCCCGGGATCGAGGTCACCGAGATCCGCCAGGTCAAAGGTCTGGAGTACGACTACGTGATCCTGTGCGACGTCACCGCGCAGAGTTACCCCGCCCGCGACGAGGCGCGCTACCAGCTCCACATCGGCGCTACCCGGGCGGCGCACCAGCTCTGGGTGGTGAGCCACGGGCAGCGCTCCCCCCTCATCCCCGACTGGCTCATCGGCGACGACTGAAGCGGGCGCGGGCCCCAAGCAGGCGGACGGGGGTCGGACGGGAGGGCACCGGTCGGCGCTGCGACACAGAACCTCGCGCGGGAGGACGGTCCCCCAGGCGCGCGCGACCGCGCGCCGTCAAAGGTGCGCTCAGTCGTCGACGGCGACGAGGGCGCCGGCGCGCGCACGCTCGGCGATGCCGAACAGCTCGCTCAGCTCTTCTCCGTGGCCGGCCCGAACCACCACCGACGCCGGCGTGATGTCCAGCTCGGCCCGGACCTCTGCGTCGCAGGTCACCACCGCCGTCCCCGCTTCGGCGAACGGAAAAGCCCCGAGAATGCGGCCGCCCGCTTCCGTCGCGACCAGCGCGCACTCGAGCGGGTCGTCGGCGCGGTAGTCGAGCTGCACCGAGTAGCTGCGGTTCACGTCGACGAACATGTCGGCCCGCCACACCGCCTCCCGCACCTCCGGCGCGACCTCGACGGGGAGCTCGAGGTTGGGGTCGGACAGCGCGACCCGCACCCGTTGCCCCGCCACCACCATCTGCGGTCGCGCTTCCGCCGGCGTCTCCACCGCCGATCGCACGCAACCGCCGCCAGTGAAGAGCGCCATCAGCAACGCCGACGCCGTGAGCCCTGGTCCTCGTTCCCCCACGCGCGCCGGGCGTTCCGCACCGCCGCGCCTCGCGGAAGGGTCCCCTCCTCGCCGTGAATGCATGCCACATTGTAGCACACCAACCGGCAAAATTTCGCATGCGCTTCCATCGACCTCCCGAAGCGGAAACCTTCGTCGTGCGGGAAGGCGGGACAGGAGAAGCGCTTCGGATGTCTCGGCAAGCCGAACGCAACGACCGGCCCGAGGTACCCGTCTTCGCGGGCGTCGAGCCGATTCCCGAAAGGCTCACACCCACCACCAAGACCAGGCGTGGAACGCGCCCCGCGACACCGTCTGGCCGAGCTTCAAACCGTCGAGGTTCGACCTCGAAAAGCCCCCTTGACTTCGCCTGCGCCGCGACTACTTTCGCCGATGCGCGGTGGGGCAGTCTGGTAGCCCGTCGGGCTCATAACCCGAAGGTCGTAGGTTCAAATCCTGCCCGCGCAACCATGCTTAAGCCCGCTCACGCGGGCTTTTCGCTATTCTGGGGCAGGAATCTCACCTGCGGTGTGCTCGGCCCTTCGGGCCTGCGCGGTCTCCCTTCGGTCGACACAGATCCTGCCCGCGCAACCAGTAAAAACGAGAGGCTAGCCACTTTGGCCCCTCTCGTTTGTCAGTTCGTGGCGAGGTAAAGGCTCGAAGCTTCTGACTTCCGTGCCGCGCGTCGGATGTGGGCGTGGGAAGGGGCTACCCTTCGCCTGGGCCCTCGGCGGGATCATCGCCGTAGCGCCGCCGCTCGAGTTCCTCCTCCGACAGGGCCACCACGGCGGCCCAGGTCAGCCCCGCGCACTTCGCCCGGCTCGTGGACTTCGAGACCACGCCTACGCTCACTCCGAGGCTGCGGGACGCCTCTCGAACCGACCGCCGTGGCTCCAGCACAGCCTCAGTATCTCTCTCGTTTTTCGCATCGGTAGTCGCTTCCTCGTCATCACCAGCCTCCTTCGGGCCAGCAGACGGTCATGGTCACGACCCCGGCGCCACCGGGTGTTCACAATGCGCGATCTCAGCGTTCACGATCGCGATCTCGCCGTTCACGAACGTCCCATCTCGG
>JBCCLB010000063.1:0-38134 GCA_039027095.1 Myxococcota bacterium | reverse complement strand
TCGTCGAGCACCCGCAGACGCCCGCCGCCACTGGCGCCACCGCCGCCACCACCGCCACTGCCGCGCCCCTCGAGACCCGCGCCACGCCCCCGCACCAATTCCGAACCCTTCACCGCTACGTTTTCAACTTCGCTCATCTGAGCCTCCTTTGAGGCTTCCCCCCCGCCCTCGCGCGCAGGGTCGCTCAAGGGCGAAGCCACGCGCAGCGCGGGCGAGCTTGCGAGCCCCTTGACCGGCCCGAGCACGAGGGCACGCTGAAACAGCCGAGGAGAGCTCTTCCCCCCAAACCGCGAGCCCAAGCTGCACCGACCCGAGCCCTTAGCCCCGGCGCACAACAGAGAGGCCAAATCGGCGAGCTTCGCTCGCATTGGGGGCCCCTACGTCACCCAAGCGGCCTCAAATGCGAGCACTCCTCGCCAATCGCCCCCCTCCGTCGGACCGGCGCACTTAGCCCCGCAGCCAGGGCACCCGGAACCCTCGAGTCCGACACCGGAAACCCCGACACCCGGAGCCCCCGACACCCGGAAACCCGGAAACCCGGACACCCGGAGCCCCGAGCAGACTTCTCTAGGCCTCGTGGCTCATGGGGACGCTTGATTGAGGCCTAGCCCGAGGTCTCGTCCGCGCGGGGGTGTGAGCCAGGTCACTCGCCGAGGCTCCACCCCCCGCCTATCTTGAGGGCGTGAAGCTGATCCTCAATCTGCTCTGGGCCGTCTTCGGCGGCTTCGTCGTCGCGATCCAGTACCTCCTCGGAGGCCTCTTGTTGTGCCTGACCGTCGTGGGGATCCCCTTCGGCGTGCAGTGCTTCAAGCTGGCGGGGCTGGCCCTCTTTCCCTTCGGCAAGGACATCGAGCACGACCGCAGCGCCGCCGGCGGCGGCCTGCTCGGCACGGTGATGAACATCCTGTGGTTTGTCGTCGGCGGGCTCTGGATCGCCATCAGTCACCTCACCCTCGCGGCCGGACTCGCGGTGACCATCATCGGCATCCCCTTCGCGATCCAACATCTGAAGCTCGCCGTGCTTGCCGTCGTTCCCTTCGGCAAGACCGTCACGACGGCGTAAACGCTTCGTCGTCCGATGTCGGCTCGGGGTGGTCGCGCCAGAAGCGAGTGAGACGGTCGGTCAGCGACGGCGTCACCAGCTCCTCGACGGTGTGGTCCCACCACAGGTCGGGCACCGCGTCGATGTAGACGGGGTCGACGAAACGCGCGCCCACCAACACGACGACGCCCACGTCTTCTTCGGTGCGGTGCACCCGGCCCGCCGCCTGGATCACCCGCTGCATCCCCGGGTAGGCGAACGCGTGGGCGAAGCCTGCACCCTCGCGGTGCTCGTCGAACCAAGCCTGACGCAGCCGCCGAGAAAACGTGGCGGCGGGCAGGCATGGCCCCACGACCACCGCGCCGACCAACGCCCGCCCCGGAAGATCGACCCCTTCGGCGAAGACGCCGCCCGCCACCGCCAGCAACACCGTGGGACGATCCGCGGCGCGAAGGCGGGCGAGCACGCGCGCCCGGAGCGCCTCCGACGCGCGGGGGGGCTGCACGACCAAAGCGCCCGGCGCGACACACGCTTCGAGATGCGGGCGGAGGCCTTCGGCGTAGCGAAAGCTCGGCACGAAGACGGCGTAATTGCCCGGCCGCGCGCCGACCGTTTCTCGGACGAGGTCGGCCACCTGCCCGTGGTGCGCATCACGCTCGCGCGCCCGGGTATCCACCGTCGGCACGATGCACACGCACCGGTGCTCGCGGGGAAAGGGCGAGGTCGCGCCCGTCACGACGGGATCGCAGCGCTGAAGGCCGAGCTCTCCGAGGTAGAAGGAGAGCGGATGGAGGGTGGCGCTCGCCATGACGGTGCCGACGTGACGACCGTGCATGCGCTCGAGGGTCGGGCCCGGGTCGACGCAATCGATGCCGATCCCGACCCCCTCCTCCGCCTCCTCGGTGCAGACGTAGCCCACCAGAGTGTCGTCCCCGCGGCCGACGAGCTCTCCGAGGTGGGCGAGTTCCTCCATGACGTCGAGGGCCGGGTCGTCTCGCGCCGCATCGCCGTCGGCGTAGCGTGCGTGGGACCACCGCAGGGCGAGCAAGGCGGCCCGTCGACCCACCTCGACCCATCCGTCGGCGAGGGCGATCACCAGCCGCCCGTCGAGGCTCGGCCGGGGCTCCAGGGTCGCCCGGGCCACGGTCTCCGCCATGCCGCGCGCGACCAACCGCGCGAGGCGACGCGCCGCTTCTCCCAACTCGGGGGTGGGCGCCCGAGGCTCGGCCAACGGCCGCAGTGAGGCGCGCCATACCGCCCGCGACGAAGCGCGGCGCGCGCGGTCGGGGAGGTTGTGGGCCTCGTCTACGACCACGACCCGGGGTAGCGACGCGGTGTCGTGCGTGCGCTGACTCCGGGCGTCGAACCCGTGGTGGTAGTCGCCGACGACCAGCTCCGCCTCGCGCGCCGCGGCGTGCATCAGCTCGTAGGGGCAGACCCCTTCGAGCTGGCCAAACCGAAACACCACGTCCGGCGCCAAGGTGG
Source organism: Myxococcota bacterium (assembly GCA_039027095.1). GTDB lineage: Bacteria > Myxococcota_A > Polyangia > Polyangiales > Polyangiaceae > JAPYTK01. The sequence goes on along the minus strand of JBCCLB010000063.1, from coordinate 35,607 downwards.
GCTCGGGGCGGGCCCGCAGGCGCGCGAGGGCGTCTTCCCCCTCCCGCTCGAAACGGGCCAACAGGTCACAGTGGCGTGGGTGGCAGCGGAGATGGCCCGGCGGGCACATCGCATCCTTGCGTCGGAGCACCACCGCACGCGCGACCGGGGGCGCAGAAGGCGGCGGCGTCGTGGCCTCATCGGGCGGCGGGGGACGAGCCGCCATCATCGCCGTAAACGTCTCCGCCACGAGCCGACGCTGGGTCGTCTTGGCGGTCAAGAACCAAACCGAGGCCTCGCGCTCCAGCGCAAACTTCAGGGCGGGGACGAGCGCCGCCGCGGTTTTCCCCGTCCCCGTCGGCGCATCGATGAGGACGGGTCGACCTCGCGCGAGGGCATCGCGGGTGGTCTCGATGATCTCCGCTTGTCCCGGACGAGGCGACGGAAACGGCAACCCGAGCCCGGCCGCCAGAGCCCGACGACGCCGCCCCCGGGCACGCTGAGCTCGATGCGCGGCGAGGAGACGCTCGATGCCCCGCGCCAGCGCTCGCTCTGTCGTCTCGACCTCGAAGGGGAAGGTCAGGACCCGCGGTGCGCTCGGCGACGCGAAGGAGTAGACGGTGACGCGAAGGGTCGTCGGTCGGGGGTTCTCTTCGTGGAGCGCGAGGGCGTAGAGCGCCGCCTGCAATGCGGCCGCGCGGGCCCCGAGCTCAGAAAGGGTTCCGTCGGCGGCGCCGGTGGTCTTGACCTCTTCCACGACACGTCCCCCCGCGTCCCCGTCCTGGTCCCAAACGATGTCCGCGCGGCCGCGCACCATCACGACGGACGCGTCGCAGGTCCGCCGCAACCGAACGGGGACTTCCGTCAGCGCCCCTTCGGCTTCGGCCTCCCGACGCGCCTGATCGTGCGCCGCATGCCCGAGTTGCGCACGTAAGCGACCCGCCGCGGATGCGTAACGGCGACGCGGCGGGGGGAGCTCGAGCGACGCCGCGACAACATCCTTGACCGCCATCGCGACCTCGGTCGCCCCCTCCGCGGCTTCGCCATCGGTCACCGGGGGAGGGCGTATCACCGTTCTCGGGCACGGACGACCGGGCCTCGCTGCGGCAGCGGCAAGGTGAGCGAATGTAAGTAACGTCGGCGAGCCCTTGCATGGCGACGTCTTTTGCTGTGTCGTGGCAGTGGAAAGTTGGACCCCCAGCGGAGCGTGAAAGGAAGCGAATGGGACGCATTTGGATGATCGGAGTCGTGGGCGCGGGATTCGTGACGGCCGCCGCATGCGGTAGCGACGGAACGAACGACCCCGGCGCGACTGCCGTGGGCGGCTCCGGGGGCGGTACGACCGTCAACCAGGGCGGTGGCGGCAGCAGCGGCGGCGGGGACACCGGCTGTACCGACGACACCGATTGCGACGGTGGGGTGTGCAACGACGGCCAGTGCTGCGCCGACCAGGCGAGTGTCTGCGGATCGGTGTGCTGCGACGGGGGCGCCGGCGAGGTGTGCTTGTTCGAAAGCTGCGTCGTTCCCGGGAACGACTGCGTGAGCGAGGCGGACTGCGGCCCCGACGAATACTGCGAGCCGGCGCTGGCCGACGACTCCGGGGGCACGGGAGGAACGGCGCCGGGATGCACCCAACCGATCGAGGCGGGCAAGTGCGTGCCCAAGCCACCGGTGTGTACGGGCGCCGCCGACGACCCCCCCGACTGCATCGAGGCCTGCGAATACGTGCCGCCGACCGGCCAACTCGACGCGGTGGAAAAGTGGCAGTGGGGCTACCGTAACGGGGGCCCGGTCGAATTCAATCAAATGGCCGACGTCTGGTCGACGCCGGCCGTGGGCCGCGTGTACGACGCAAATTGCGACGGGAAGGTCGACATCGCCGACCCTCCCACGATCGTGTTCGTGTCGGGCTACGCGTTCGACAATCAGTGCGCCAACAACAACCTGACCAACTTCGCGTGCCGCAAGGGGGTGCTGCGGATGTTGGACGGCCGCAGCGGCGAAGAGATCTTCTCGCTCGACGAGCCCGAGCCGGGAAGTCAGGGCTACGCCGGTACGAGCGTCGCCATTGGCGACGTCGACGGTGACCAAAAGACCGACGTGGTGGCGCTCAGCGGCGAGGGGAAGGTCGTCGTCGTCGATGGCACGGGCCAAGTGACCCACATCTCCACCGAGACCGTGGACGGCCACACCGGGGGCAACTTCGGCTGGGGCGGGGCCATCTCGCTCGGCGACATGGACAACGACGGCTGGCCGGAGATCGCCTACGGACGCACCGTGTTCACGATGCAGGGGGGCGCCTTGAGCCTGCTGTTCCAGGGTACGGCTGGATTCGGAGGGCTCAATGGCGGGACGGCGATGTCCCACTTCGTCGACCTCGACGGCGACGGCGACCTCGAGTTGCTCGCGGGCAATACCGCCTACGACGAGACGGGTGCGGTCGTATGGCAGGCGGCGGGGGTCACCGACGGGTTCACCGCCGTCGCCGACTTCGACAACGATGCCCTCCCCGAGGTCGTCGTCATTCGTGGTGGCAACCTGACCATTTTGGAGGGCGCGACCGGGCAGATTGAAATCGGGCCCCACGACATCCCGGGCAACGGCAACGGCGGGCCGCCCACCGTCGCCGACTTCAATGGTGACGGGCAGCCGGAGATCGGCGTCGCCATGCAGAACTTCTACACGATGATGAAGCCCGATTACGCCAACGGGGTCGTCATCGATCAGTGGTCGGCCACCAACCACGACAACAGCAGCTCGGTGACCGGCTCCAGCGTCTTCGACTTTCAAGGCGACGGAAAAGCCGAGGTCGTTTACATGGATGAGTGTTTCCTCTGGGTCTACGACGGCACCACCGGGGACGTCATTTACTCAGCGAACTCCCAGTCGTTCACGGCCACGGAGGCCTCGATCGTGGCCGACGTCGATGGCGACGGAAACGCCGAGATCGTCGTCGTGCACAACGGCGCCAATCCCAACTCGTGGACCTGTGCCGAGCACACGACGGGCACCGATGGCTACCCCGTGTGGAGCCTCCCCGCCGAAGGCGCCTACCGAGGGATCACGGTGCTCGGCGGCGCCGCGAACTCCTGGGTCGGCACCCGCACGCTCTGGAACCAACACGCCTACAACGTGACCAACGTGTGCGACCCGCGAGACGGGGCGTGCACGCCGGGCTCGTACTACGGGCAAATCCCGACCCAGCAGCAGAAGAACTGGACGCTCCCCTGGCTGAACAACTTCCGTCAGAACGTCCAGGACGGCGGCCTCTTCGACGCCCCCGATCCGGTCGTCCGACTCGACGCCGCGTGTGCGTCTCCGGTCCCGTTCCGGGCGACGGTGCGCAACCTCGGGCTCGCCGGCCTTCCCGCCGGCATCGAGGTGGGCATTTACCGCGGAGACCCAGAGACCCTGCTGACGACGGTGCAGACGACCAAGCCCTTGCTCCCCGGCCAATCCGAGGTGCTGGAGGTCGATGTGGAAACCTCCCCCGACGGCCGTTTTCAAGCGCGGATCCTCGTCGATCCCAACAACGTCACGTTCAACGAGTGCCGGCCCGAGAACAACGACTCGGAGTGGATCGAGCCCCCCTGCGTGCAGTAGCGCCTCAGGAAGCCTCCCGCGGCGGCGCCCCCCCGACGACGACCGGCGGGGCGACCGCCGGTTCCGGAGGCACGGCCGCGAGCGAGAACCGCTCGCGCAGGGTCGCGAGGGTTGGCTCGGGACCGATGTCGACGATGCCGAGCGAACGCGCGACCCATCCCCGCACCCGACCCGGTGACCAACCCGCGTCGCGAAGGGCCGACAGCCCGAGGGCACCGTCGCGCTTGGCCAAGCGACGACCATCGGCCCCGACGACCAGCGGGAGGTGAAGGTAGCGCGGGGGTGGGGAGCCCAGGGCACGAAACAGCGCGAGCTGTCGGGGGGTCGAGGGGAGCAGGTCGTCGCCCCGGACGACCTCGGTAACCCCCATGGCGGCGTCGTCGACCACCACCGCGAGCTGGTAGGTCCAGGCCCCATCGCGGCGACGGAGCACGAAGTCTCCGCCCCACGCGGCCGCCGACACCGGACCGCCTCCGCCGGCCGCCACGCGCACGTCGGGCACATCGGGAGGCGGCTCGGGCATGACGAACCGCTGGGCGGCGGCGCGCGGGCCCTCACGCACGGGTCTTCGTCGGCAGGTCCCCGGGTAGCGGATCCCTAGGCCCTCGACCCCGTGGGGCGCGCTGGCGTTTTGCGCCACGTCGCGACGCGAACAGATGCACGGATAGACGAGGCCCAGGGACGACAAACGCGCCAGCGCGGCGCGGTAGAGGTCATGACGTCGCGACTGGGCGTAGGGGCCGGTCGCGCCCCCGACGTCTGGGCCCTCGTCCCAGTCGAGTCCGAGCCACCGGAGATCGTCGACGATGCGCGCGGCGGCCCCCGGGACCACCCGCGGGGCGTCGAGGTCTTCGATCCGAAGAATGAGGGTGCCGTTCGCCGCCCGCGCCCGCAACCACGCGACGATGTAAGTTCTTGCGTGTCCGAGGTGGGTCGCTCCCGTCGGGGAGGGTGCGAGTCGTCCCCGGTAGGGGGTCTCCGCGGATGCGTCACATCCTTGTTTTGTCGCAACCATGGTGAGAAAACGCCGTAAGACACCGTTGTACATGGTGGTGCAACCGCGTGAATGTAGCGGCGCCGACGCTCGTCCAACCCGTCGTCGTTGCCCCCATCGACGATGACCGCGCGCTTCCGAAATCTCACAAGTAACCAATCATGCTCAAGAATTTACTCTTTCCCACGACCGTAGCCGCCCTCGCCGTCGCCGGACTTTCAACCCTGGACACGCCCGCCGAAGCGCGCGACACGGCGTTGTCGCAGGCGGAGCCCTCTGAGGGCGTCGCCGCCGAGCCACGAGGGGCGACCGAGTTGGGGGCCGGGACCTTCGACATCAGTGTCGGCAACGCGCAAGCCACGGTCGGCGAGGCCGCCACCATCAGCGTGACGGTCACGGCCAAGGGAGGCTTCAAGTGCAACGACGCCTACCCGCACCGCGTCAAAAAGCTCGCGGGAACGGGCGTGACCTTCCCCCAACCCTCGGTCACCGGAGCCGTCAGCGGCAAGAGCATTCAATTCTCCATTCCGGTCACCCCTACGGAGGCCGGCGCCCACGCGGTCACCGGGCAGGTGAAGTTCAGCGTCTGCAACGACGAGTCGTGTCACATCAAGAAGGTCCCGCTGCAGGCGACGGTCACGGGCACCTGAGGCCTCCCCGAGGCCGGAGAGAGGTTCCGAGCATGCGCAAGGCCAATTCGTCTCGCGAGTACGCGTGTGACGTGAGCACGTTCTGGGACGTGTTTCTGAGCGAGGACTACACGAAGAAGTTCTACTTGGAGGCTCTGGGCTTCCCCACCTGCGAGATCCTCGCTCAGTCGGCGACCGAACGACGCATGCGGGTGGTCCCCAGGCTCGACATGCCCAAGGCGGTGACCAAAGTGCTCGGCGACTCGTTCGGCTACACGGAAGAGGCGACCATCGACCGCGACGGCAGTGTTTACCGCTGGCAGATGAAGCCGAACACCATGGGAGACAAGCTCCGCACCGAAGGGGTCATACGCATCGAAGCGGTAAGCGACGACCGATGCCGTCGTCGCGACGAAGTGACGGTCGAGGCGAAGATCTTCGGGGTGGGCAAACTCATCGAGGCGTCGGCGGAGAAGCAGATTCAAGACTCTTGGGGCGCCGAGGCCGACTTCTTCCGTCGCTACCTCGCCTCGCGGCCCTAAACCCTCGACCAAAGCCGTTGACGGTGTCGCGATGCTCGCCGACAACGTCGACGACAAGCCGGCGAGGGCGAGCATCGCTCCTCAGAGACGGTTCTATTGTCTCGGGGTTGCCTTACTGTTTGTGTCGGTCAAATCTACCGATGTGAACGACAGCATGTAACGAGGCTTGCAGCCGGCGATGGGGTCGTTAAGAGCGCAGGGATGAAGCGAACGTTCGTCTCCGCCCTGACCGCTGTCGCTGCGCTCGGAGCCGCCGGTTGCGGCAAGGCAGAGGGTCGGTTCCCCTTCCGCGGCGTCCCCGCCTGCGCGTCGGACGACGCCGCCGTGACGCCGAGTCTGGCCAAGCCGACGTACGCCGTGATCAAGGACACCGTGTCGAGCGGGATCTACCGGCTGGGCGACGTCACCGAGCGGTCCGCCCTGCGCGGCCTCGCCGACACGGTGACCCTGGCCGTGATCACCTGCGAGGGAGATCTCGTCCGAGGGCCAAGCGCCGAGCTGCTCGCCGACTTCGACAGCTACTACATCCCCGCCCTGTGCGAAGGCCAGACCCCGCTGTTCCACGCGGAACTCGAGGCCTCCGCCGACGAGATCAGCCAAAAGATGCGCTACCCCGGTTTCTTCGACTTCCCGGTCGTCAGCGAGCTTTCCTGCGGTGCCGGGACCCTCGTCCAGGACGACCACCACACCCTCGGCCAGCGCCTCGATGCGTTCTACGACCATGTGAGCCGGTTCGCGCGAAACCACGCCGGGCGTTATCCAAACGACCTCGCCGAGCTGAGGGCCTACACCGGGTTCTCGGACGAACTTCTCGATGCCTGGAAGACGCCGCTGACCTTCATCTCGGACCCTCCGACCACCGCCAAACTCGTGTCCGCCGGGCCCGACAAGAACCCCGGAAACGCGGACGACATCGAAGTCTTCAGCCTCTCGAAGTACGGTGGCTTGAGCCACATCGACACCTACCCGGGCACAAACTACGCGCCGACCGGCAACTGGGCGGTCTTTCTCGGAAGCCGCTGAGCCCAGCCTCCGGACCACCCCTTCGCCGGCTCAGCTTTTGGCCCGCTTCCCAGAGCGAGGCTCAGCGAAGCGCCTCAGCTTTTGGCCCGCTTCCCAGAGCGAGGCTCAGCGAAGCGGCTCAGCTTTTGGCCCGCTTCCCAGAGCGAGGCTCAGCGAAGCGGCTCAGCTTTTGGCCCGCTTCCGAGTGAAGCGGAGAAGATCCTGGTCGATGAACCACTCGGTCACCGAGGGGGCGATCCGGTGGGCGAGCCAGATGGCCCAACTGCTGAACCCGGGGACCACCTCAAAACGGCCCTTGGCCACCCCCTTCAGCATCGACGCGGCGACCTCTTCGGGGGAAAAGCAGGTCGAGTTGCCTTCGATCGCCCACGTCTCGGGCGGCTTGTCTTGGTTTTCCTTTTCCAGGCCGGGCGTGTCGGTCGTCGGCGGATAGACGAGCGTGACCTTCACGCCGTGGGGCACGAGCTCGTTCCGAAGGCATCGCGCGAACCCGGCGATGGCGTGCTTGCTCGCGGCGTAGGCGGAGTAGCCGAAGAATCCGAAGAACCCGAGCATCGACGAAACGAGGCAGATGTGTCCTCCCCGTTGCTCGATGAAGTGGGGCAGAAAGGCCCGCGTGACGTTGACGTGGCCGCGGAAGTTGACGTCGATCATCTCGTCGAACGCCTCATCCGGCATGTCTTGGATGTATCCGGTCAGCGCGTAGCCTTGATTGACGATCAACACGTCGAGACCGCCCAACTGCGCCAGCGCCTCTCGCGCCGCCTCGGCGACCGCGTCTCGGTCGCAGACATCGACGGAGACGGAGCCGTACACGCGATTCGATGGCCCCGCGCGCTTCATCTCCGCGACGGCGTCATCGAGTCGGCCCTGATGACGCGCAGCCACCACAACGCTCGCGCCCGCGCGCGCCGCCATGATCGCGGCCGCCTTGCCGATCCCGGACGAGCCGCCGGTGATGAATACCCTCTTCCCGTCGTAAAACTTCATCGCGGCGGGTCGTACCTCGAAACGGCGGGCGCCAGCTCCGTTTTCACGCCCGTCGGACGGGCCGTCGGCCCCGAGCTTCTTGGCCCTCTTCTGTCCTTTGCTTACACTTGCCTACATGCACGAGATCAAGGGGTTGGACAAGCGATCGCGGGACCCACGGCGGATCGCAGTTCGGAAACGCGTGATGGTGCCCGTCGAGCTGGTCAGCGCCCGTGTCGACGAGCCCGTGCTCCACTGGTGCGCCGACCTCACGCCGTACGGACTGTGGCTCGACACGCGATTCCCGCTGGTCCGCGGCGAGCACGTCGTCCTGTGTTTTGAGCCACGCGTGTGGGACCTCGACCCCATGATGGTCTTCGGGGAAGTGACGCGCGTGCGACGGGCCCGATACGGGGTGCGCGCCGGAATGGGCCTACGGTTCCTCGACCTCAGCGCCGACGAGCGAACCCGACTCGCGACGTGGTTGCGACCGCGCCCCCCCGCCCTGCTGGCCGCCTGAGCCAGTCCTATCGGTAGATACGGCCGATCAGTAGATACGCCGCCCCGGCTTGGCACGCCTCGAGGGCTGCGACACCCGCGTCGTTTTCGCCGGCGCCGCGGGCGCCTCCGCTTCTGCGCGCGCGCCCGCAGCCATCGCGGCTAGTTTCGGCGTGAGCTCCGCCTTGGCCGCGCGTCGCGCCCGCGCCTTCGTCTCCGCGTTCGCGGCCTGAGCCTCTTTGGCCCCCGAGGGAACGGAGTCCGGACGCGCCTCCCCGGTCGCAGACACCGCCGCCACGAGCGACCCGTCGTCGCGCGAGAGCCAGCGCAGCGTGGTCGTGCAGCGGTACTTGAACAGATCACGTCGATCCCGCGAGGCGCGCCGGGGCATGCATCGGTCCTCGACCGCCAGCACCGTCGGCGCCGCGGCGGGGGCAAACGTGTCGACGCCTTCGAGCGCCTCCAGCTTCTCGCGGAGGGCATCCTCGTGCGCTTCGTGGTCATCGGCATCGGCGTGGCGTCGCGGACGATCGGCCAACGTGGCCCGGAGGGCCACCAGAGCTTCGGGCTCAGCCGGGCAGGCCGTCGCCCGGGGTGCGACGAAGGGGTGTTGGGGAAGCAGGTCTTCGCGGCGCTCCGCCTCGACCGGTTTCGCTTCGGGCCGGAAGCGACTCGGCGACCCATAGGCCACGGCCCCTTCGAGCTGGTCGGGACGCGCCGGCACCATGTCGTCGCGCCGCAATGACGAACCGGCTCGGGCGCGATCGAGGGTCGACTGAATCGCCGACTGCTCGTCCTGAAGGCACTTCTCGAGGGCCTGCTCCACTTCCTCGACCCGCGCCTGGGCCCGCGTACGCATCTTGCGCGCATCATCTCTTGCGTCTTCGATCGCAGCAGCGGCCGCATCGGCGTCTTTTTCGTCGGTGCCACCGCCCGGCGCGACCGCGAACCACACGAGGCCGCCCACGACCGCGAGCGCCCCCACCGACCCCGCGATCGCCGCCGCGACCCGTCCGTTCGACCGGCGCGACACGGCCGGCGCGTACGCGACCGGCGCCATCGACGGTGCCGCGTAGCCGTGATGCGTCGGAGGGGCCGTCAGCGCCGAGGCGGGTACGGCGGGATGCGGCGGCACGGACGCCGCAGGAGCCATCCCCGGGGCCACCGCGGTCGGGCTCATCGCAGCCGGTATCGCCGCGGGAGATGCGGCGGAGGCCGCGGTCGCCGACGCCACCAAGGGCGCCGGCGCGGCGGACGCCATCGTAACGGCCGCGGGAGCCACCGCCAGCGCGGGTGCGCCCGGAGCCGTCGGAGCCACCGGCATGACCGCCGGGGGGGTGGGGGGGGCCTCCGCAGGCGCCAACACCGATGGTGGCACCGGAACCTCAGCCGGCGGAGGCGACGGCGCATCGACCGGCGCGGGCGCCGGCACCGCAGGACGGGCCGAGCGCGGCGGCGGGGGCGCGAGGGGTCGAAGGGCCTCCGGTCCGAGCCATGATTTGACCGAGGCGGTGAATCCGGCGGCGCTGACGTCGTCGAGGTCGGCGCCCCGCACGCGGGAGCCGTCCGCTCCCCACTCGGAGGTAAAGGCACGCGGGGCTTCACCCTTTTGCGTGACGCCTTTCTCCATCACGAAGAACCGGAAACCGCCCTCGCGGCCACGAACGATGGCGGCGTAGTGCGGCTCCGCGCCCGCTTCGGGGGCGGGAAAGCTGATGAGCACGATGGCCACGCGGCCCAACTCGAGCCGATCGACGACGTCGAGGTCCTCGGCGTCGGCCGGGTCTCCCCCCGCCTCCGTCTCCCAGCGCTCGTGCAGGTAGGTCTGCGCGTCGGGGCCCTGCAGGGCGGACCACATCGTTTCGCCCCGGCGAAAGACGTCCTGCGGCAGGACGCGGTGGGCCATGGCGAAGGGGGCGGGGCGAGGCGGCTTGAACATCGGAGTGACTTACGGCGGGCGGCGCGCGATCTTCCTCGACCGGGCGACGATGGGTTCGCGTTGTTTGACCTGAGCGCCCCGCGGGGCGCCGAGGCCACGTGGGATCAGAAGATGAGGGAAACGCCGTCGGGCAGCAGACGGAGGCGCACGTCAGCCGATTCGTTCTCGACGAGCGAGATGTCGAGCTCGCCCTCCGTCGGAGGAGAACCGAGGGAGAGAAACCCGTACAAGCCGTAGAACAAGGCGATGCCGCCCGAAGAGGCCAGAACGATCCCGGCGATCTGTCGGGTCGAAGACTCTTCGGCCGCAGTGTCGTCGCCAGTGAGCAAGAGCACCAGCCCCACGCCCCCCGCGGCCGCGCCGCCCGCCGTGAGGATGGTGGGCCAAATCCAGCCTCCACCGCCCATATCGGGGACCGCGCGCACGGTGCGTCCCGGCGAGTAACCGAGGTCGGCCGGCACCGGAAACACACGAATGTCTTCTTTTTTCGCGGCATCGAGCTGGAGCTGAATCCCCGCTTGGTTGCCGACCCGGCGCCGACAGGGCAGCGAATCGCAGAGGATGTCGCCCTCTCGGCTCAGCACCTTCCACTTGTCGCCGTCTTCCCCGCCGGGGGCCTCGAAGAGCACGGTGACCGACTCGTCCGCCGGCGGCTGGTCCCAAGGCTTTCGCTTTTTGGGTTTCGGGGTCGGCGGCGGGGGCCGAGGTCGCGGGGGAGGCCGCGACGGCGGTTCTTCGATGCCCGGTTCGCCGTTCGGGTCGACGCCAGGCTCGTCGATGCCCGGCTCGTCGATGCCCGGCTGGATCGGCCCCACCCCGGCCACGGCGGCGCCGCCGACCTTGGCTTTGCGCAAAAAGACCTGGAGGGGCGAGCGACAGTCGGGGTTCGGTTCGTCTTCCGTGTCGCGGCACGCACGGCGGTCGCCCGAGCTCTTGAGCGACGTCTCTTCGCTCTTCGTGGCCACCCCGGCGCCGATGTTGCCGACGTCGACGCCGGCGCTCCCCGAGACGGCTCCCCCGCTCTTCATCTCGAAGGCGCCGATGCTGATGGCCGAAATGACGTGCGTCGCGTCGCGACAGGCGGCGGTATCGGGGATCGCGACATCGCGATCCAGGCGCAGTTGGCCCACCACCGTGGTGTTGATGGCGAGGCGGCCCGACGATGAGAGCTCGCCCTCGAGCCCCACCGCCCCCAGCGGGATCTTGGCGTAGAGCTCGTCGGCGCTCGTGATTTCGATGGTGTCGTTGCTGATGGAGGTCCGCTGAAAGCCGTAGCCGCCCGGGATGCGGCAGGCGTCGAGGAGCTGCATTTCGCAGCCCGAATAACTGACGGCGACCGCCTGCGACGCGAGCAGGGTCTCGAGGTTGGCCTTCTCCGAGGCCGGCCATTCGGTCACGAGCGGCCGCGCGTTGCTCTTCGCCACGTCGCACTTCGCCAGCGGCGTCGGGTCCTTCGGGACCACGACCTGCGCGGTGCTCCCCCCGCAGGCTACGAGGGCGACGGCAGATCCGAGTCCCGCGAGGGACGTCCGCAAAGGCGAAGTACGCATGTGTGATCTTTCAGAGGGGCGCGCCTCACCGAGAGGCACGACCGAGAACGCAGGGGTATACGACGCGAGGCTCATGAATCCCCCTTCGCGCAGGGCCTCCCCGAGAGGTCAGTCCTTCGGGGGAGGCTCGGGCTCGGGAGCGGGCTCCGGCTCGGGCGGTGGCTTCGGCTTGGGTGGCGGCTTTGGCTTGGCCGGGGGCTGGGGCTTGGCCGGCGGTCGGGGCGGCTCCGGCGGTCGCGGCGCAGGCAACGGCGGCGGAGACGGGACCGACGGTGGTGGCGGCTCGAGCCCATCGAGCGGTGCCGTCGCTACCGACCCGGCCATGAGCGTCGCCACGAAGATGGTAGGCATGAGCATCGCGAGTGTCTCCCGGGGCGCCCCATACCAAAAACTGCGAACGCGGGAAAGGCCGATGGCGCCGGCGCGCGGCCTTAGTCGGAGCAAACCAGCGCGTCGACGCTCCCTTCGACGCGGACCGCGTAGTCGAAAATGTCGGCCGTGACGGCGATCGTCGCACGGTTTCGGTCGCCGCGACGGGCCGCGAAATCGACCGTGACCGAGAGGTCCTTGCCGCTGCTCGTGAGTTGGTCGCCGATCGCCTCGCCGCCGAGGGTCACTCGTTTTTCCGCCCCGCGCGTCACGCTGATGCGCACCGAGATCGCGCCTGGGTCCCCGGCGTCGCATGAAGCAGCACGGCTCGTGAGATGAATCTCCCGCCGGTCGTTTCGTGAACGCAGCGTGGCGCCACCGACGGGAAAGCGCTCGCCCGCCACCTGCAGCATGAGGTCCCGTACGGGCGTGACCGCGCCCGCCGTCGCCGTGGCCGAGCGCGACGCCGTGGCGTCCGTGGCACCACAGGCGCGAGCCAGGGCCGCGCCCGAGAACCGCAGCGACGGCGCATCCGGCCCGCCACGCAACGTGGCGTCGAACGTCGCCGAGACGCCGCGGGTCGCGTCGGCGACCGCGACGTTGACCCCGTGGGATTTCGTCCCGTCGAGAATGAAGGCTTGCTCGCCGAACCCGAACGCCTGCGCCGTCGCGACGACCCATCGGCGTCGGCCACTCGGCTCCAGCCGGTGTACCAGGGTCGTCTCGAGGCCTCGTCCCGTCGTGGGGTCCTCCCGTAGGCGGTCGCATTCCACAGGCGACTCGGACAGCCGCACCCTAAACGCGTTGCTTCCCGTAGGCACGGAGGCCCCGTGGGGGAGGGGTACCGCCAGGTCTCCGACGACGGCCATGGCGACGGGGGCCGTCGATGGCCCCCTTCCAGAGGCCGAGTCAGAGGCCGAGTCGGTGGCCGAGTCGGTGGCCGAGTCGGTGGCTGAGTCGGGCTCGGCCGGGCGTACCGTGGCGGAGGGGCTGCCTTCCGCGGGGCCAGTCGCGCTCGTCGCCCCGTCGCCGCAGGCGCTCAGGCCCGCCCCCAAGGCGAGGGACGTCGCCGTCGCCCACCGGCTTGCCCCTGACTTCATCACCGGGGCCTACCACGGCACGGGTTGCGACCTCGAGCTGTCGAAACGAAGGCAGGCCGCTAAGTCCCCCCTATGCCCACCATGGCGCTTCCGTCTGCGATACGGCCCGGCCGCTTCGTCACGCCCGTCGCCTCCGCCATCGACCGCTTGGCCGCCGTGCCCCTGCGCGGGAGCGCGCGTCAACGAAAACGGCGCGTCGACTCGGTCACCCCGGCCCGGCGGCTGGAGATCCTGGAACGCACCGCGGACGCCTACGCCGCGGCGCATCCGCTGGAGGACGTCGATCGGTTTTTTCCGGTCGCGCCGGAGGCGACCACGACGGTCCGCGAGCGCCCCGCCTCGGGCCGCTGGCCCGTGCTCGCCGCCAAGGGGTTCGAGGTCGTCGACCTCACGTGGCCGTCGGTGATGCCGACCTTCGTCGACGGACCGGAGATCGCGCGCCGGTTCGCCGAAGCCGAGGAGAATCGCCAGGGCGCGGCGCGGCTCTTTCGACGGCGCCGCGGGAGCCGTCGAACGGGCGTCGTGGTGCTGGTCCACGGATACGGCGGGGGGCGCTACGCCGTCGAAGAACAGCTCTGGCCCGTGCGCTGGTGGCTCGCGCGGGGGTTCGATGCGGCCCTCTTCACCCTCCCGTTTCATGGGGTCCGCCGTGGTGCGACGCGCTTCTTCACCCCCGACCCCCGGGTAACCAACGAAACCCTGCGGCAAGCCATCATCGACGCGCGCGTGCTGATCGCCCGCCTCCGCGCCACGGGCTACGACGTCATCGGGGCGGCGGGCATGAGCCTCGGCGGGTATACGGTCAGCCTGTTGGGCACCATCGAGCCGCTCTCGTTTCTCGCGCCCCTGATCCCCCTCGGGAGCTTCGCCGATTCGGCGCGCGACGGAGGATGGCTCAATGGGAGCCCCGCCGATCAGCGCGAGCAGTACGAAGCGTGCGAACGCGCGTACGCCGTCATCGATCCCTTCGCGCGCCGCCCCCGGGTCCCTTCGGACCACGTCCTCGTCATGGTCGGCGACGGCGACCGCATCACGCCGCCCTCTCAGGGCGAACGGTTGGCCCGTCACTTCGATGCCCCGTGCCAACGCTTTCCGGGAGGTCACTTGCTCCAAGCGGGACGACGGTCTGCCTTCACCGCCCTCGAAGCACGCCTGCCCTCGTCCTGAGAAACGGCCCTGAAGCATGGCTCCGTCGCAAGCGTCTCGGCACCAGCGTTCCGCCCGAAGCGCTCAACCGTCGGGGAGCATGTCGAGAGACGCGGCGACCACGTCCCCCATGGTCCGACACCGCGCGAACGCATCGCTCCGGTAATACGCCCCGAGCTCTCGCGCCAATTGCGCCACGTGCTCGGCCGGCGCCAAGACCTCCCGCGCCATCACCGTCAACAACTCCTGAAGACGTGCATCCTCCGCTTTGGCGCGCGACGCGATGAGCGTGAGTTCCTCTTGCTGGTACTGCTCGTACGTCCGGGCCGTCATCATTTTCATGCCCACGAACACGATCCGATTGTTCTCCTTGAAGTACTGAGGGCGGTACACGCGCGACCGCCCTTCGTAGGACTGCTGGTCGAAGTCGATCGCGCGGATGCGGTAGTGCGTCTCGTCGAAGTCGGGGGTGATGTCGACCACCCAGTTGCCGGCGTGCATGTCCCCGAGAAGCCGTACGAAGGCCCGCTCGTTGAATTTCACGAACTCCTTGGCGAGGCGGATCTCGTTGACGTGCTCGGCGTCGATCCAGGTGGCGAGAAATGCGTCGCCGGGGATCCCCGCGATGTGCTCCTCGACCACCGTCTCTCCGTCGACGAGAAACTCGATCCGATTGGGAGAGAGAAGGTGCTCGAGCTCGAGGCCATACACCCGAGAGGCATCGGCGCGTTTGATGTAGAAGTAATCGAAGTTTTCGTTGATCCGATTGAGGATGCGAATACGAGCGGGCAGCGTATTGCCCCAGGTACACACGTCGATGCGATCGGTGACGAGGTGCTCCATCAGCGAGACCCGGCCGTGCACCTTCAGCGTCGCGTAGACGCGCACCAGGGCCTCGCCGAGTTCAGCGCGCTCGTCGGGGGGAAAAATCAGCGTCTTCCATAGAGTGTCCCGTCCCGCGCGGTCGTAGAGGGACACCGCATCCGAGTAACGGTTGAAGGAAGCAAAGTGCACCGGCAGCGTCGCGACCCGCCCGTGACGCTGGAGGTAGCTGCGCAATTCACGAGCGACGGGAAACACGCGCTTCTTCCGACTGATGAGCCCCATCGTTCGCGCCTACTCTGGGCCGCGACGACGCCCCGTGTCGAGTTCCCACTGCCGATACGAAACCCGCTCCGGGGCTACGCGCCCCACCGCGCGTCAAAGGAGGGCGTCGACCTGTTCGAGGATGACCTCGACCTTGGGGCGATCCCAGACGGATTCACCGACCTTCTTCCAGTGGATCCGCTGATTTCCGTCGATGACGAAGACGGCCGGAACTGCGATGTCGCGGCCGTCCATCGCGACGCCGTAAGCGAGCGCGACCCGCAGCCCTTCATCGCGCAGCAGGGGGTAGTCGATGCCCAACTCGCCGGCCATCTCGCGACTCTCTTCGGCGGTGTCGACGCTGATGCCGACCACCGGCACCTTGCGCTCGGTGAAGGCGTCGTAGCGTTCGGCCAGCTCCCCGAGCTGGCTGCGGCAGTACGGTCACCAGTGGCCGCGGTAGAAGACGAGCACCGCGGGACCGCGGCCCGTGAGCTCGTCTAAGCGCACCGTGGCGTCGCGATGACTCCGCAGCGCAAATGGGGGAGCAGAGGCGGTCGTCGGGGGGCCCGGGGCCCGCACGCTCACGCAAGCCGTGGCCGCCACCGCACCGCCGAGGCCGACGCCCACCACCCCGAAAATCCACCAACGTCGCTTCATCTGCCGATCCTACGGTCTGTTTTCGAAGGGGTTACGTGGGGTCGGGTCGCGTCGACGACGCGTCGCCGAGATGGGGCCTCACGGGGCGGGTGCGCTTGAGAAACGGCCCTTGGTGGTCGGCTCCGGGCCGTTCTTGGGCCACTCGATCCGTAACGCATGATCGGCCCCTGCAAAGCGAAATGCGGCGGTGAGGGCCGCGCCCTCCCCGTACGGCGTGACGAGCGTCGCCGACCCCGAGGTGACGACGGTGAAGGTCATGCCATCGCCACCTCCCCGCGTGACCTCGACGCCGTCGGGCCGCCAATCCGCTTCGCCCCGACAACGAACCCGGAGCCATCGGCCCAAACGATGACCTTCACAACCACGCTCGGCCGCGCCCTCGAGCGACGCCGGGTCAGCTTCGGCATCCCACTGCTCGGGGGTCGGAGGAACGTCGGAGTCGCGGTAAGGCGCGCGCGTCGTGGCGGCGGGTGCGGTCGGCCGTCGAGGGGCCGCCGACGCCCCTGGGGCCGACGCAGGCGCGGCGACGTTCACCCCCGCGGCGGTCGCCACGACGCTCGCGGTCGCGGTCGCACCGGGCCGGGCCGACCCCGATGACGTCGCGCGACCACAACCCCCGGCAGCGCCAACGGGCCCTCCGGCCAACGCGACCACCAGAGCCACCCGGCCCACGCCGGCCTCGCGCGCGGGCACGGCCGTTCGCGGGGTCACGGGGCGGTTCCCTCGGGCCCCGGCCGCGGCCCCGGATCGTTTGACGCTTGGTACCACGCGACGACCCGCCGTCGGAGGGCGGGCAGACTCATCGCCCCCCCGGTGAGCACGGCGTCGTGAAACGACGGCAACGAAAACCGCGGCCCCAGCGCTTCTTTTGCCTCACGGCGAAGTTGGAGAATCTCCAATTGCCCGAGCTTGTACGCCAACGCCTGGCCCGGCCAGTTGATGTAGCGGTCGACTTCGTTGTCGATGTTGGAGGGCGACAGCGCGGTGTGGGCCTCGAGAAAAGCGCGGGCACGCTGGCGGCTCCAGCCCCGATGGTGGATGCCCGTATCGACCACGAGGCGGCCCGCGCGCCAGGCGTCAAAGCTCACGACGCCGATGCGGTCGAGCGCCGTCGGGTAGAGCCCCATCTCCGCCCCCAGGCGCTCGGTGTAGAGGCCCCAGCCCTCGACGAACGCGGTGAAGCCTCCGTGTTTTCGAAAGGCGGGCAGTTCGGGCAGCTCCGCCGCGATCGCGATCTGCAGGTGATGGCCAGGGATCGCCTCGTGCACCGCAAGGACGCGCGCCTGGTAGCGCGGGCGCGTCTGCGGCGCGTGGGTGTTGACGAAGTACGCTCCGGGTTTGCTGCCGTCGGCGTGGGGCGGCCGGTAGTACGCGATGGTGGTGAAGGGCGCTTCGTAGGCGGGAATGCGCTTCACGATGCAGCTCGCGCGCGGCAGCACCCCGAAGAACTGCGGCATCCGAGCCTTCGCCACCTCCAGCGTCTGCCGGGCTGCCGCCTCCACCTCGTCGGCCGTGTCGAAGTAGAGCGCAGGATCGGTGCGCAGGGCCTCGAGGGTTCCCTCGAGGGTCTCGCTCCCGAGGGCTTCCGCGCCGAGGGCCGCGAGCTCGGCGTCGGTGCGCGCGATCTCCTCCAGCCCGATGCGATGCACCTCGTCGGGTGAGGGCGACCGAGTCACGAAGTGCCGGATGCGCGCGCGGTAACACGCGGGCCCCAGGGGCAACGCCGCCAAGCCCGAGGCCTCATCCGGGCGCGCCAGGGGGAGCACCTCGTCCCGGAGGATGACGCGATAGCGCTCGAGCGCGCGGCGGATGTCGTCTTCGATTACCGTCGCCAATGCCTTCGACCGCTCGGGCCGAGACATCTTGGCGACGGGTTGGCTCATCGCCCACGTGTCAGGCGGCCGGGCCAGCTGTTCGTCGAACATCGCGAGCACCCGACGGATCGATTCCGCGGGCGACCGCAAGCCTTCGGCCGCCCCCCGACGTAGGTCGTCTCCCTCGCGGTCGACCGCCGCCGCCACCGCACGGTAGCGCGCCAACAGCGAGACTTCGTCGCGTGCGTCGCGGATGGGGTGGTCTTCGTGGAGGCGGTTGTAGCGCGTCACCGGATTGCTGCGCGCGTTGACCGTCCAGAGATCGAACCGGCAAATCTCGCTCGTGATGGCGCTCTCGAGCTCCTCGAGCAGCAACGTATGAGACAGCCGGTCGGTCTCGTTGAGACGCGCCGGATCGATCGCCTGCGCCTCGGCACGAAAGGCACGTCGGCGACGCTGACGGTCGAGGCGTGCGGCGGGACCGTAGGCACGGAGTCGGTCGTCGAACCGACGCACCCCGAGGCGCGTCGCGAACACGGGGTCGTCTTCCAACGTCCAGGCCCAGTGGCGACGCAGCAGGGCGGCCAGCGCCGGGTCGGTCACCCCGGCCGCGGCCTCGTCCATGGCCTCGTCGAAGCCGTCGCTCCGCGGGGTCGGCGACGCCGCGTCGGGTAACGTTGTCCCTGCCGGACGCGCCACCGCCGTCGGCTCGGCCGCCGTGCCGCCGCATCCCCCCAGCGCCGCGGCCACCAGCGCCCAAGAGGCGGCGGCCCACCACCCTCGTGCCGTCATCGCGTCGTCCTAGCACGCGTCGATACCGACATCGCCGCACTGCATCGAGTTCGCATCCACGCAACCTTTTCATAGGTCCATCGCCGGCATGAAGGCCGGGACCGGGTCATGGGCTCCAGAACCCAAGACAGAGCGCGACGTTCGGGCACGTTGTTTGCTGTATCCTCGAGACGCTCCGGGCTCAGCCCGAGGCACCGAGGGACGATGAAGCGACCAGAAGAGCCACCCGGGGAAGCACCATCGGAGACATCGCCTGCGCCCTCGGCGGGGCGAAGGGCCCAGTGGCGACGCGGCGCGGCCGGCCTCTTCGCGTTCCTTGGCTTGGTGGGAGCCGGCGCCTGTCAAACGGGGGACCCTCGAGGGCAGCCGGGGCCGCTCGGGGGTGGCGACACCCCGGGCACCACCGGAGTGGGGGGCGGCGCCGACGGCGGGGAAGCGTGCGCTGAACCGGGGGCCCGGCGCGACTGCAAGGTCGACATCAACGCACAAAACTGCCTCGAGGGAGCGCAGGTCTGCGAAAACGGCCGTTGGGGCTCGTGCCTGCCCGACGCGCCTCTCGAAGGCGCGCGCGGCGAATGGCAAGCCGCCTCGTTGGGACCCACCTCCTTGGGGCCTCCCGCGCCGTGCACCGGCAACCCCTGCAACCCGGTGTGCCAAGCCTTCGACGAAGACCCGGCCCCGGACCTCGAGGCCACGGGGACGCCGCCCCCGCCCAACGCCGCCGGGACGATCGACGACGCTCCGGCGGCGATCAAGAACGCGTGCATCGACGATACGACCACGACCTGCGGGAACAACTGCACGTCGACGGGGTACTGTCAGTTCGACACGCGTTGCCTCACCCCGCCCGGCTCGACGTGTGTCCCCTGGCAAGACGGCCAATTCGACACGGGGGCCGGCGACCCCGACTTCACCATCAAGGTCGGATGCGACAGCTCGGTCGTCACCGTCTGCAACCGCGGGGACGCTCCCGGGGGCAACGGCGTGGGCATTTCGGTGTGGACCCCGAACCCTGCTCTGTGTGGGGGCTCCAGCGGATGTCAGGGCGCTCTGAAGACCGGTCTGGCCGCCGCGGCCGGCGAGTCGGCGCGGGGGACGTGCACCATCCCGAGCAACATCGCGCCCGGCGATTGTGCGGCGGTACCCTGCGACCTTTCGGGGCACCCGGCGTCCCTCGTCCACGTCAACGGCTGCGACGAGTTCGCCTGCGTGTCGGAATCCGACCAGGACAACAACTGGGGCTATTACGACAACTCGGTGGGCTGCACCTGCGCCGCCGCCACCGCCGGCTCGGCCCTTCGCCCCGTCACGATGTATCTGATGTTGGATTCGTCCGGGTCGATGGTGAGCCTGGGCCTGTGGAACCCCGCGCGAAACGCCGTGAACGATTTCGTTCAAGACCCCGGCTCCGACACCATCAATTACGCCTTTCGGGTGTACGGCAACTCGACCCCCAACGCCTGCACGCAGGGCGATTGCAGCGCAGCCGCCTGCGGAAGCCCGATCCTCGGTCCCGACCTGTTGAGCAACGGGGCGCACGAGAGCGCGCTGGTGAGTTTTCTCAACGGGGCCACCACCGGAGGTAACGGCACGCCGCACCGGCCTGCCATCGAAGGCATGGCCGACTGGGGGCGGGCATGGCGCACCGGCCACCCCGACGACATCATCGCGCTCGTCTACATCACGGACGGAGACGAAGGTGACTGTTACTTCAGTGGCGCCAACCAAAACCTCGCCGGAGCGCAGCTTATCTCCACCCCCGCCGGCCAGGCGTTCGCCAACGATGGCGTTCTGTTCTTCGGCATCGCGCTTCCGAACGCCAACCTGCTGCTGATGAACGAGCTCGCGGCCCAGGGAGGAACGGGCAGCGCCATCGACCTCACCAGCTCGACCAACATCACCGCCGACGTCACCCAGGCCCTTCAGGATATTCAGGGCAACCTTCTTTCGTGCGAGGTCGCCATTCCCAACGCCGGCACCGTAGACCCGGCCCAAGTGACGGTGACGTACGACCCGACCTCGGGGGCCGACCGCCCGCTCACCCAGGTCGCTTCGGCGGCGGCTTGTTCCGGCGGGGACCAATTCTACTTCCTCCCCAACGCCACCAACCCCACCGACGCGGTCATGTGCCCCGTGGTGTGCGACGCCGTCCGGGCCGACGTAGGCTCGACGGTGGAATTCACGGGCGGCTGCGCGGGAGGCTACACCGCGGAGCAATTCGTCTACGAGTACGACGGCGACTGCACCGGGTACCCCGAGGGCTCCTCCGCGTTCTGGGACTTCCTCCGCTACGACACCACCATTCCCGGGGACGCGACCGTGACGTTCGAGGTGAGCACCTCGAACGTCAGCACCGCCGATGCGGCCACGGGCCCCTGGCAGCTCGTCGCCACCGCGGACATCGCCAATCCCGATGCCCTGCCCGCCAGCCCCGTCGACCTCCGCAACGCGTTGGGCGTCACCGCCGCCCAAGCTCCGTTTGCCGCCCTTCGCGTCACCGTGAACCCGACCTCGAGCGGCGCGAATACGCCGAGCGTCGACGACTGGGACCTCCAGTACAGTTGCGAGTTCAATCAGTGACCACCCATTTGCGAACGCTCACCACGGGCGTTCTCCTGATTTGGGGCGTGGTCGCGGGGTGCGGCGGCGACGACGACGGTTCTGGACCCTCGCCCACGACCCTCAGCGTCGGCGGCGGGTTGCCGGCCGGCGCCACGACCACCGGACCCGGTCCGGGAGGCGGAGGCGGGGCCGATGTCGCCGCGGGAGGCGGGGCGTCGGCGTGCGTAGACGCCTCGACCCCCTCGGTCGAGGTCTACCCCGCGGGCTCCGACCGCGCCCTCACGCGACTCGTCCGGATCGGTTCGCGATGGCTCGCGGCCGGGTTCGACGGCTACGTCCGCTTCGACGACGACGGCGCGAATGCCGACCCAGAACCCACGTCCTTCGGCCAGGGAGGCTTTCACGTGCTCGCGGCCGAGCCCGCGCTGGGCGCGGTCGGCTACGGGGCCGCGGGCGACACCGCGGTAGCGTATCAGCGACTCGGGGAGGTGGAAGCGATCACGGGGCCCCGCGGCCTCGCCTCCGAAGTCGCGCAGGCCGTCGCGGTGGCGGCAGCCGACGACGTCTCGGTCGTGGTCTGGGCGCGAAATGGGGCCCTGTGGGGTCGCACGGTCGACGGGGCGGGCGCGCCCGGGGACGGGGTCTTTTTGGTTCAGGCCGGGGCCTACGCGACCAGCGTGCGCCTCTTCGGCGTCAGCGGCGGCTCGGCGACGGCCGTCTTCGGCTGGACGGGCGCGTCCACGCCCGGCGTGTTTCAGAGCCAACTGTTGCGACTCGACCCCGCAGACCCCGCCGGCGGCGAGCCGCCAAACCCGTTCTTCGTGTCGGCCGACCAGCACGAGCTGCTCGGGATCGCGGCGACCGACGACGGCTACGCCGCATTGGTTCAGGGCGGCCCGGGTGGGGCCCAGCTCCTCTCGCTGGATGGCTTCGGCAACGCGATCGTTTCGTCTGGCGCCCTCCCCGGCGCCCTCCCCGCCTACGGTCTCGCGTCGCTCGGGGATCGGATCGCGGTCGTGGCGAGGGGCGACGACGGGTCACCACGCGTCCGCGTCTTCGACCTCGACCTCGTCCCGGTTGGGCCTTGGGTGTGCCTCGATGTCGACCACGACCCGACCGTCGCGCCCACCGTCGCCCCCGACCCCGCCGAGGGCTTCGCCGTGCTCTACCAGCGCCCGGACGGGTCGACGCACCTCATCCGCGTCGATGACGGGGGTTATAGTGCCGGTCAAATCGGTAGATTTGACTGGCCCAAAAAGTAAGGCACCCCCAAGACAATAGAACCGGCCCTGAGGAGCGATGCTCGCCCTCGCCGACTTGTCGGCGAGCATCGCGACACCATCAACGGTTGTGGTCGAGGGTGTAGTCAGCGCCCACACCGCTGCCGCGGGCGTGAGGGGGCGCGTCACGAGGCGTCGCGGGCGCTCGACCCGCTCGTGGTCCGATGGGCGCGGACCCGGCGCGCGCGGCGACGCAGGACCTTTTCGGCTCGCTTGGCGCGCTTTCGGTCCGATGGGGGTCGCCCGGGGAGCGCCACCTGTTCCGGATGGTGCTCCGGGAAGTCGCCGATCGCGGCGCCGAGCTCGAACACGGTGATCTCCCGACGCCCTCGTTCGCCGATCCGAAAGGGCATCACCGAGGCCCCGATCCCCGCGCCCACGTACACGGCGCCCCCTCGGTCGCTCCGACCTCCGCCCGCGCGACGGCCGTAAAGACCGTGAACGTATTTGTGACCGGCGACCCGCCCGAGCGACAACTCATGAAGGCCCGCGACCGTCACCTGTCCCGCGTGCGTGTGCCCGGACAACACGAGCGGTACCCCCTGGGTCCACAGGCGGTCCGCCTCCTCGGCGATGTGCGACAAACCGAGCACGGGCAGGTCGCGACGCAGCCCCTTCGTCGCCGCCGCGACGTCCGCGTGCCCGGTGTAGGCGTCGTCGACGCCGACGATCTGCAGCCGCTGCCGGCGCAGCGTCACGGTGGTGTGCGCGTTTCGGAGAAGGGCGACGCCGGCGCGGTCGAGCGCCCGGGTGACCCCGGCCGCCCCCGACCAGTAGTCGTGGTTGCCCAGCACCCCGACGGTTGGTGCCTCGAGGCCCCCGAGCACCTCGGTCAATTGGTCGAGGTACGCCTGGCTGTGGCAGACGAAGTCGCCGGTCATCACGACGAGGTCGGGGCGCGCCGCGTTGGTGAGGGCCACCGCTTCCCGCTGGATCCGGAGGGGGGTGACCCGTCCGAAGTGGAGATCGGTCAACTGGACCACCCGCAGATGGTCGAGCTGGCGGCGGTGCACCTCGGGGCCCGCGAACCGGCGGACTTCGATGACGGGGCGTCGACCCCGCAGCTGGGCGGTGTCAGGCACGGGGTAAAGGTAACCACGCCGAGCGAAAGGTCGACCCCGCGCCCCCCCGGGCGCGGCCGGATTGGCGACCCGGGCCCGACGGTCCTACGCTTTCGGGGATGGGCAAAGTGGGCCGAGCCAAGGGACACGCGGTCGAGAGGTACAGTGTCAAAAGGTACGGGGTCAAAAGGTACGGGGCCGCATGGTTCGCCGTATTATGCGTGGTGTGCCTCGGGTTGGGGGCGCACGCGCTCGGGTCGTCGACCGCGCTCGCCCAGGCGCGGCAGGAAACCCCCGCCCCCGGGTCCGACCGCGCAAAGACCCTCTACACCCAGCTATCGAGTCCCTTTTGTCGGGGCAAGACGCTCGATGGCTGCACCAGCCCCGCCGCCGCCGAATGGCGACAGGATATTCGCCGCTGGGTCGCCGAAGGGGTCTCGAGCGAAGAGATCAAGGAGCGGTTGAGCGCTCGGGCCGGAGGCGCAGACCTCATCGCGGCCCCGACCTCCGGCTTTTCTCACGGCTGGTTGGTCTTTTCCGTGGTTGGATCCATCGCGCTGCTCGGATTTGCCCTGCGCCGCATGATGGCCCGACGCGAAGACCGCTCGGCGGCGGAAGACGGGCGCCACCCGACCGACGAGGACGCGCCGATCGACGAGGAATACGACCGCCGTCTCAACGACGAGCTCGCCCTCCTCGAGTGAGGGCCCCCGCGTCGGCGTGGCTCACCCTTGCTCCCAGACGACCTGCTTCTTTTGGCCGTACCAGTCGTCGAGCTTGTCGTTGAAGATGTCTTCGATGGCCCCGCGCTTGATCTTCATCGTCGGGGTCAGGTGTCCGTCTTCGATGGTCCACGGCTTGGCCGCGACGGCGAGAAAATCGAGCCGCTCGAACACCTCGACCTCCTCGTTGACGTGCGCGAGCAGCGCTCGCAGTTCCCCTTCGATCTCGCCGCGCAGGCCGGGATTGGCCGCGATTTTCGTGTCGAGGCCTTCGGCGAGCTGCAACACCGCGTAGGGCGCGGGGCGCCCCAGGCCCGAGACGCACGACAACTCCACCCGGGGATGGTTGTTGATCATGTTCTCGATGGGCGCCGGCACCACGAATTTACCTTTGCTCGTCTTGAAGATCTCTTTGACCCGCCCCGTGATTTTCAAGCGGCCCTGGTCATCGATCTCGCCGCGGTCGCCCGTGCGGAGATATCCGTCTTCGGTGAACGCTTCGGCCGTCTTCTCTTCGTCCTTGAGGTAGCCGACCATGTTGGTGGGGCTCTTGACGAGCACCTCTCCCTCATCGCTGAGTTTGACGTCGATGTCGGGCCAGGCCTCGCCGACGTATCCGACGCGGGTGCGCCCGGGCATTGAAAGGTGCGAGTAGTTGAAGTTCTCGCTCATGCCGTAGCCTTCGAGCATCTCGAGGCCGAGGTCGCGGTACCATTGGATGAGCTCGGGGGGGATCGGCGCCGAGCCGCTGCCGCAGACCCGAACCGCGTCGAGCCCGAGGTTGCCGAGGATCTTCTTCTTGATGATCCCGTTCACGATCGGGATCTTCATGAGCAGCCCGAGCCGCTCGGGGGGCATCTTTTGGTACACCCCGAGCTGGAACTTCAGCCAGAGCCGCGGCACCGAGGCGAACACCGTGGGCCGGGCGCGACCGAGGTCTTGTACGAACGTCGCGAGCGACTCGGCGAAGTAGAGGTGGAGCCCACTCACCATCGGCAGCGTTCCCCCGAGCCATCGTTCCATGGCGTGGGCGATGGGAAGGTACGACAGCATGCGGTCGTCGGGACCGACGTTGAACGTCTTCGCCAGCATCCGCGACGCGTGCGAGATGTTGTTGAAGCTGTGCATGACCCCCTTCGGACGCCCGGTGCTGCCCGAGGTGTAGATGATCAGCGCGATGTCGTCGGGGTCGCGGCTCGGCTCGCCCTCGATGGGGTCGTGGTTGGCGATGATGTCCTTCCACGCGTCGGCGTCGTCGGCGCCTACATCGCTTCGGCTCAAGGGGTACGACGCCCGCGGCAACGTGTCGGGAATGCCGCGTTTCATCTCCTCCCACGGCGCTTCGTCGAGTTTGCCGACGAAGAGCATCTTCGCCTCGCAATGCTCTAGCGTGTACGCCACGGTCTCGGCGTTGAGGGTCGGGTAGAGCGCGACCGTGGTGTAGCCCGCCATCCAGATCGCGAGCTCGGTCATCACGAAATGAGCGCAGTTCTTGCTCACGATGGCCACCGTCGATCCCGGCGGCCACCCCTTGCTCTTGAGAAACGACGCGACCCGCCGCGACTCGTCCATCACGCGCGCCCACGAGTAGTCCTCGGTGCGCCCCCCTCCGAGGGGCTGGGTCATGTACACGGCGTCGGCCCGCCCCTTTTCGTGGCCGTACACGTAATCCAGGAGGAGTTTTCCGTCGCCCATGGGTTTGCCTAGCACGAACGGCGTTTCCCTGGATCGGTCAGGAGCCGCCTCGCTGCCACCGTGCGAGCGTGGTCGACACGCCGCCGGTGATCCCCAGCGCCTCGAAAGCATACGCCGGGACCAGAACCGCGAGAACCACGGACGCGACCGCGCCGGCGGCGATGATCAACCAACGCCGGTCGACGTTGAGGCCCCCGCTCCCCCAAAGCGCCGCCCCCACGGTGGAGTGCAACGCGACCGTACCCAACAGGGAGACCTCGAGGTGACCGGCGAGGACCCACACGCAAGCGTAGGCCGCGAATCCGAGCACGACGGTGGCGGAGAGGCGCCGATTGGCTTGGTTGCCGAGCATCTCGCCACGCCGGAGCGCGATCGACCCGAGCACCATCAGGGCGATCCCCGCGTTGACGGCCGCGAAGCGAAGATGGGTGACCTCGACGGTCTCACTCCGGTGCGCCCACCCCGCCGCGAGACAGGCGCTGATCCACACCAGGCCGACCACGAGGGTCATACGGCTGCGGAATCCCACGGTCGCCGAAAGGTCGGTCTCGCGCGCGAGCGACGCGAGGGCATCCTGACGGGTCTGCCACTGGCCGTATTCCGCGAGGACGCGCGTCTGGAGGTCGGGGGCGCGGATGGGCAACTCGTTCAGCAAGCGTCGGGCCGCGGGGGCGCCGCCACGCGCGAGCTCGAAGGCGATCATCGCTTCGAGGCAGGACTGAAGCCCCGCGCCCGCCGCCTCGTTGTCCGGCCACGCCTTGAGCGCCTGGCGAAACCCGAAGGTGCACTCGCGAAAGCGCGCGTAGAGCTGCTCGTCCTCCTCGCGGGTCGCTCTCTCGAGCTCCGCCTCGAGGTCGGCGAAGTGCCGCGCCGCTTCGTCGCTCATGCGGAGGGACGTCACGTGGACGAGAAACTCTTCGACGGCGTCGGCGAACGCGGCCGCACTCGGGAAGCGGGCGTCCGGCGACGCCGCCATGGACCGATGACATATCGCCGCGAGGTCCCCCATGACCCAGTCGGGGTAGGCGCGAGGCGCACTCTGAAAACTGCTGGTCAGCGATGCGACCAGGCTCGGCCGCTCGTGGGGCGCACGGCCGGTCAAGATCAGGTGGAGGGTGGCGCCGAGGAGGTACACGTCGGTGCGAGGCCCGATGGCTTCGCCCATGCCGGCCGCCATCTCGGGCGCCATGAAGGCCGGGGTCCCTTCGATGCGTTCCACGTCGGAGGCGGCCGGAGCCCCCGGGACGGAACAGTTTTCGAGGGCGACCGCGATCCCCCAGTCGACGAGGTACACCTCCCCGTACGCGCCGAGCATGACGTTGTCGGGCTTGAGATCCCGATGGACGATGCCCTTGTCGTGCGCGAAGTGCACCGCCCGGGCGACTTGGACGAGGATGCGGAGGTGCTCGCGGAGGTAGGCATCGCCATCGCGGGCCCCCTCGGATGCGTCGAGAACTTCCTGCCAGCTCCGCCCCTCGATCTTTTTCATGACGAGCAGCGGCGCCCCCGCCTCGTCGCGACCGAGGGCGTACACGGGGACCACGTTGGGATGCTCCAGCACCCCCGTCATGCGCGCTTCCCGGAGCAGTTGCGGGTCGTGTACTGCCGCCGGTCGGTTCGCGCGGAGCGTCTTGACCGCGACCTCGCGCTCCAGGGAGGGCTGTTTGGCCACGCGCACCACGCCCATCCCCCCCTCCCCCAGCGCATCGCCCATGACGATCTGCGGACGCGCGCTGTCCTCGCCCGACCGCAACAGCGCTGGCAGCGTCTGCAGCGCGGAGCGGGCGGAGACCGGGCGGCCAGGCGCGCGACTCTTCAGCGCCGCCGTGGCCGCGACGAACGGGACGTCTTCTACGTCGATGCCGCGCACATCCCACGCGGCGGTGAGTTGGGCCTGAGCGCGCGCCCACGATGCGTCGGTGTCGTCGGCGTCAGGCCAAGCCGCGGCCTCGACGGTGGCGGCCATGGTCGGCGCGGTCTCGGACGCATCCGTCGGTGGTCCGGCGGCCAGATTCATCAGCGCACAGCGTAGATTCGTTCCCCCAGGTTCGCTACAGCTCCCGCCATCCGAAGTGTTCGAGGTCGACCCGGCCTCGCTCGTCGAAGACCACGCCCTCGGCCTCGAGACGGCGCCGTTGCTCATCCGCCCGCGAGGTCTGTCCCTTGAACGAGATCCGCCCTCGGCTGTTGATGACCCGATGCCAGGGAACGTCGTCCCGCGCCTCAACGCATGCGGCCAGGGCCCAACCGACATGTCGGGCGACCCGCGGGGAACCGAGCACGGTCGCCACGTGGCCGTAGGTGATCACCCGCCCCGGCGGGACCGCCCGCACCACCGCGTACACCCGGCCGTGAAAACCCGGTCCCACCACCCGGCCCTCCACGGGGTCGCGCCTCGGCATCGAAGGCTCGTACCACATCGCGCCCAGACGCGGGGTCAGTCGCGGCGGACGAGGATCTCCGCCGCCGCCTCGGCATCGCGGCGCACCTCGAAGAGTCGTCGGCGAAGTCGCTCGACGGCGGCGGTGGTGTCCCGCGCCAGCGCCGCCACTTCGTCGGCGACGACCACGAAGCGCCGGCCCGATTCGCCCGCTCGGGCCGCCTCCACCGAAGCGTTGAGGGCGAGCATGTCGGTGTGCTCGGCGATGACGGCGAGCTCCGTCGCAAAGGTCACGAGGTCTTCGGTGCGCCGGCGAACCGCCGCCAGGCGGTCGAGCGCTCGCCCCCTCCGTCCGACCTGGCGGCTCGGCCCTGGCGGGCCCGGGTCAGCGCTCCGACCACAGCACGGGCACCCCGCCACGCCAATTTCGCCCGGTGACGCTGCATCGCCCATCGCCCTCGGCCGGCTCGTTGCGCACCCACCCCCTCCGTGCCTCGTGTCACCCATGTCCAGCCTCTGTCGAACCTCGTTGCCCTGAGGTTGAACGTGAGCTTCGTCCGCATCTTGAGATCTTAGAGATCTCATTCGTACCTCTATAGATCTGTGATCGATCAGAAAGAATGTCCCGCCCACCCTCCGCTCCGGTGTAGGGTCGTGTCCGCGGCATGAAGCGCGTCCAACTCTACGTGCACGGCAACGGCCGGGGACACGCCAACCGGTGCGCGTACATCGCCTCCCGGTTGCGTGGCGACGGGCATCGGGTCCGGGTCTGGGCGGGGGGCCACGCGCGAGACCTTCTCGGGGCCGACCACGCCCCCCGTGCTCCGCTTCGCCCCGGCTGGGCGATGCCCCTCGAGTTGACGCGTCGTATCTTGGCCGACGGCCGGCGCCTGCGCCGGGAGCGCCCCGACGTCATCGTGAGCGACGGCGACCAGGCGGCCCTCGCCGCGGGACGTGCCCGCGGCATACCCACCATCGCGGTGGGCCACGGGCTCGTCTTTGCCGGCTGCGCCCTCCCTTCGGACTTGCCCGCGCCCTCGCTCTGGCATCAGCGAGCGAACACGGTGATCCCCACCACGCTGGCGCATTTTCGGGTCGCGGTGCACTTTCTCCCCTGTCGACCGTCCGGCGCGGGGGTCACGGTGGCCCGACCGGATCTCGACCCCCTCCTCTCTGCGGCCTCCTCGAGCGACGACGGCACCATCGTCGGTTACTTCCGTTTCGGTCGGTCCCGCGCCGTGATGGCGGCCCTCCGCGCCGAAGGCCTCGAGGTCCGCGCCTTTGGGTCGGGGCCCGGGGCCGCTCGCTTCGATCGCGCCCAGTTTCGAAGCGCACTCCGCGATTGTCGCGCGGTGGTGTCGAACGCGGGGAGCAACGTGCTCGCGGAGTGCGTCGCCCTCGGAAAACCGGTGCTGGCCGTGTACGCCTCCGACCACCACGAGCAGAGGCTCAACGCGTCCCTCGTGGACGCCGCCCAGGTCGGCATCGGAGCCTGCTTGGACACCTTCGAGACCCCGGAAACGGGACGGGCGGTCGCCGAGCGCTTCGCCCGTCGGCTGAAGACGAACGACTTCGCCGCCGTGAGCCTTCGGGAGGCGCTGCCCCCCGCATCTGCCGTCGTGGCGCGCCTCGTCACGGGCGTCCCCGTCGAGGTGTGATATCGTCCCGCGGTGTACGACCTCTCGCCTCGCGTTCGCCCCTCCCTTCGGATGACTTGCCTCGGGGCGCTGCTCGCCCTCGGTTCGGGATGTGCCGACGACCGGGCCGTCGCCTACGACCCCGCGTCGATCGGCGTCGCCGACCTCCCGATCATCGCCGGAGATCCCGACTTCGACCGCGATGCCGTGGTGCTCGTGTTCAGCAACCAGAGCGCGTGTACCGGAACCATCATCGACCGGATCGGCGGAGACGCCTACGTGCTCACGGCCGCCCACTGCTTCGGCCAGGGCAGCGTCCAGGGCATCGTGATTGGGGACAACTACAACAATCCCGACGCGGTGCTCCCGATGGCGGAGTTCGAGATTCACCCGGGGTACGATCCGAACAACCAATACGTTTACGACTTTGCGATGATGCGGGTCACCGGGGCCGACGCCTCGACCCCGGTGATTCCCGTGCTCACGCCCACAGAAGACGACCTTCAACCAGGAGAGCCTCTCGTTTTCGTGGGCTACGGCCGAACGTCCGACGGCGGGCAGGCCTCGCCCCAGCGACTGCAGGGCGGCGCGACCCTCGACCAGGTGGGCATGATCCAACTCGGATGGGACCAATCGACCGGCAAAGGGGTGTGTCAGGGCGATAGCGGCGGGCCAAACCTCGTCGTTCGGGGCGGCATCGAACGCGTCGCGGGGGTGAACTCCTTCGTCGTCGGAAGCTGCTTGGGCTACGCGGTCGGTGGCCGCGCCTCGTCGGTCTACGACGGCTTCATCGCCCCCTTTGTCGGTCCCGGAGGAGGAACGACGACCGCGGTGACCGCCGCGACCACGGGCAGCACGGTGGCGACCAGCACCGGTACGGGGTTCGGCGGCGGCGATGCCGGTGCGGGGGGCGCCGGGGCCGCCGGGGGCGCCGGCGCCGCGGACCCGGGGGGCGAACGATGGACCAACGGTCTCGAAGAAGAGGATTACGACGACGCGACCCGAGCGAACGCAGGCTGCTCGGTCGTCGCCGCCGCGGGCGAACGAAGCGCGAATGAAGGAGGCGTCTGGGCCCTAGCGGTGTTGGCGCTGGCCGCCGGGGGTGTCCGTCGCCGACGCCGTCGTCTTTCAACCGCCGGTTAAAGCACCCTGACCATCGCGCCGGCGACGTCCTCCCAGCGCGACGCCGTCGCCCGCGCGCGTCCGCCCGCGCCGAGGCGCGCTGCGAGCGAAGGATCGGCGAGGATTCGCACCACGGCCGCCGCCGTGGTGACCGGGTCCCCGGGCGGGACCAAGAGGCCCGTCTTCTCGTCGTCGACCGCATCGACGACGCCGCCCGCCCGCGCCGCCACCACCGGCTTTCCGAGCGCCCCCGCCTCGAGAAAGACGAGGCCGAACCCTTCGACGTCGGGGGGCTCGCTCCGCGCCGGCATCACGAAGACGTCGCAGGCGCGGTACCAGGCCCCGAGCTCGTCTTCGTCGACGTTGCCGGCGAAGTGGATTCCGGGCCCTAGGGGTCGCGCGAGCGCTTCGAGCCGTGCGCGGTCGGGGCCGTCGCCCACGACGACGTAGCGCGCGCCCGGGTGGTGGGCGGCGATCGTGGGCCAGGCTTCGAGCACGGTGTCGACCCCCTTGCGGCGAACGAGCCGCGCCACCGTGAGAACGATGGGGCCTCCCCCCGCGCCCAGGCCGCGGAGAGGGGAAGGCGAGGCAGGGTACGGCGAGGCAGGGTACGGCGGTCGGACAAATCGGTCGGGGTCGGTACCATTGCTCACGACCGTGATCCGCCTCGCCGCCACCCCGAGCGCTTCGAGTAGCCCTGCGGTGTAGCGGCTCACCGGGAGGCAATGGTCGGCGTGACGCAACACGCGGCGACGAAAAACGTCGTAGCCGCGCTGCGCCCGCCCCGGCCACGGCTCGAGCAGCAGCTCTCGGCCATGGGCCGCGACGACGACCCGCTTCACCCTCCCCAGGCGCCGGGCGACGATCGCGCTCGGGGCCACCCCCCACGTCGCACAGAGCACGGTCGTCGGACGGCGGCGGAGCAGGGCGGGGAGCGAGGCGAAGCCCAGGGCATCGGCGCCACCGGGCAGGCGAACGACCGGCGCCGGGAAGGTGCGGTCGTGATGGGCGCTCCGCGGGTGCGCCGGGGCGACCACGGTCACCGCATGGGTCCGTAGGAGGCGGCGCGATAGCTCCGCAGCGTACGTCGCAATCCCGCCGACGACCGGGGGAAAGTCTGCCGTCACCACCGCGAGGGCGGGGGGCGCACCTTCGACGCGTTCCCGAGACGGCACGGACCGGGCGCGTAACACACGGCGTCGCCGTCACCAAAACCGGGCCTGACCAAAGCAGCGGGTGCGGTGTGCCATTGACCGCCCCGCCGAGTCGTTCCACGGATGAGGGCTCGGCCCATGGATGCGCTCGGGATCGACGCCCGCATGCTCGGTCCCTCGGGGATCGGACGCTACCTGGAGGCGCTCTTGCCGCGCGTCATCGCCGCGCTCGCGCCGCGACCCATCGTCGTCCTCGGCCGGCGAGAGACGCTCGCGGCGGTCCCGTCGTGGTCGCGCGCGTCCCACGTATCGCTCCGCGCCTGTGACGCTCCCGTCTACGGCCCAACGGAACAGCTCGCCCTCGCGCGCGCCACGCGGGGGCTCCCCTTCTTTTGGTCTCCGCACGTCAACGTGCCGCTCGGGTTTCGGGGCCGCGGCCTGGTGGCCACCATTCACGACACCTACCACCTACGTCCGGAGGCGGAGGGCACCGTTCGCGTCGACAAACGCCTCCATCTTCGTCAGCTCTACCGCGGCGCGGCGCGACACTCGGCGCGAATCCTCTGTGTCAGCGCCTTCGGCGCCACCGAGGTCCAACGCTGGCTCGGCATCCCTGCGGCTCGGATCGCGGTCGCCCTCAACGGGGTCGACGGCGCCGCCTTCGGCGCCCGGCCTGGCGACGCCCGGACCCACCCCCGCCCCTACGCGCTCTTCGTCGGGAACGACAAGCCCCACAAGAATCTCCGGCGGCTCGTCGCCGCCTTCGATCGCATCGCCGACCACACCGACCTCGATCTTCTCGTCGTCGGCGCCTGCGACCGTCTCGACGAATACAATGCGCGGCCCGCGCGAATCCACCGCCGCCCCGACATCGACCACGACGAGCTTCGTCGCCTCTACGCCCAGGCCACGCTTCTCGTGGCGCCGTCCCTCTACGAGGGCTTCGGCCTCCCCCCGCTCGAAGCGATGGCGAGTGGCACCCCCGTCATCGCCGCCCGCGCCGCCTCCCTCCCCGAGGTGTGCGGCGACGCCGCCCTGTACGTCGAGCCCTACCGGGTCGATGACCTCGCGGCGGCGCTCGTGGCGCTCGACCGTGATCCCGAAGCCCGCCGACGGCAAGTCGCGGCCGGCGCGGAGCGGGTCCGTCACTTCACGTGGGAGCGCACCGCCGCCACGACGGTTGAAGCGCTTCAAACCGTGCTCTCGACATGATGCGTCTCGGTTCGAGGCGAGACGCCGCTCATGCGGCCGGGGGCTCGCCGGTCTGAACGCGCCAGAGGGAGGCGTAGAGCCCTTCGCCGCGGTGGATCAGCTCGTCGTGGCGCCCCTGCTCGGATACCTGGCCCCCATCGAGAACGTAGATCCGGTCGGCACCGCGCACCGTCGAGAGTCGGTGCGCGATGACGATGACGGTCCGGTCGCGGGCGAGGTGCTCGAGCGACCGCTGAATGGCGGCCTCGGTTTCGTTGTCGACCGACGACGTGGCCTCGTCGAGCACGAGCACCGCGGGGTCGGTGACCACCGCCCGCGCGATGCTGATGCGTTGGCGCTGGCCCCCCGAGAGCTTCTGACCTCGCTCTCCCACCATGGTGTCGTAGCCCTCGGGGAGCGCCGAGATGAAGGCGTGCGCTTCGGCGCGCCGGGCTGCCGCCTCGATGTCGGCGTGGGTGGCGTCGGGACGGCCGTAGGCGATGTTGTCCCGTACGGTCCCGTGAAAGAGAAACGTGTCTTGGCTCACCACGGCCACCGCCCGTCGGAGGGACGGTAGGGTCAAGTCGCGCAGGTCGTGGCCGTCGAGCGTGATGCGGCCGCCGGTGGGGTCGTAGAAGCGCCGGAGCAGCTTCACCACCGTGCTCTTGCCGGCCCCCGTCGACCCCACGATCGCCGTCGTTTCTCCCGCCGGGACGTCGAGGTCCAGACCCCGCAGGACCTCGCTCCCGGTGGCGTAGGCGAACCGCACCCCTTCGAAGGCGATGGCCCCCTTCGGCTGCACGATCTCGGTCGCACCTCCGACGATGGCCGGCGGAGTGTCGAGCAGGTCGAGCACCCGGGCCGTCGAGGCGAGCGCCCGTTGGTAGAGGTCGAACGTCTCCCCCAGCCGCGTGAGCGGCCACAAGAGACGTTGGGTGAGAAAGACCAGCACCCCGTAGGCCCCCACCGCGATGTCTCCGCGGAGCGCGAGATGACCCCCGTACACGAGCGTCCCGATGAAGCCGGCGACGATCGCCATCCGGATCAGCGGAGAAAACGCAGAGCTGAGGCGGATCGCGTGCCGGTTGCTCGCCTGGTAGTCGTCGCTCAGCCCGGCGATGCGGTCGACTTCACGGTCTTCGGCGACGAACCCCTTGATGGTCGCGATCCCCCCGAGGTTGTTCTCGAGCTGGGCATTGAGCAGACCCGCCCGCTCCCGCACGTCGGCGTAGCGGGGCGCGATCCGGCGCTGAAAGCGGAACGAGCCCCACAGGATGATGGGCACCGGCATGAACGCCATCATCGCGAGCATCGGCGACAGCCCGAAGAAGACGGCCCCGATGCACACCACCGTCGTGAAGACCTGCAGCATGTCGTTGGCGCCGCCGTCGAGAAACCGCTCCAATTGGTTGATGTCGTCGTTGAGGACCGACATCAGGCGCCCGGTCCGACGGTCTTCGAAGTACCCCAATTCCAGCGACTGCACGTGGCCGTAGGCGTCGACGCGGAGCTCGTGTTGCACCGTTTGGGCGAGCCCCCGCCAGTCGAGCTTGTAGGCGTACTCGAAGATCGACTCGAACCCCCAGATGAACAGCGTCAGCCCCGCGAGGAGCCAGAGCTGGGCGTCGAGATCGACGATCCCGAACGAAGCGAAGACCGAGGCTTCGCGTTTGACGACCACGTCGATGGCCGCGCCGATCAGCGCCGGCGGGGCCAAATCGAAGAGCTTGTTCAGGATGGAGAAGCTCGTCGCCCGGAACGCCCGGCCGCGATGACCCTGCGCGACCCGCAACAAGCGAACGAACGGATGGCCCATCGACCAGGTCCGTAGTGGCTCGCCCCCGCCGCGGCCAGTGGAGGCGACCGGCGCGACGATGCGGGCGGGGGCCTCCCTCCGAGGGGTCCGCCGCCCTCGCGACGACGCCGGCGGGGGCTTCCTCCCTCGGGGTCCGCCGTCCCCGCGCCGAAGGACGAATTCTACACTGTCGGTCAAATCGGTAGATTTGACCGACGCAAATAAAAGAGCACCCCCAAGGCAATAGAACCGGCTCTGAGGAGCGATGCTCGCCCTCGCCGACTTGTCGGCGAGCATCGCGACACCATCAACGGT
>JBCCLB010000062.1:0-39179 GCA_039027095.1 Myxococcota bacterium | reverse complement strand
CTCACGTCACAGTGTGTTCACGTCACAGTGTGTTCACGTCACAGTGTGTTCACGTACGCCTCCAACGCCGACACCTCCTCGGGGCTGAGCTCGCGGGCCCAGCTTCCCATCGTGCCCTGGGTGTCCCTGAGCAGCGCGCCCAGCGTCGCGTATCGTCCGTCGTGCCAGTAGGGCCCCGTGCCGCCGACGAAGCGTAGCGATGGCGTGTCGAGGGCAGGCCCGTCGTTGAATCGATGGTTCTGCCCGTCCGAGCCCCCGCCGTCGGTGTGGCACGCCGCGCAACCCACCGCCGCATGCTCGAAGAGCGCTCTCCCGCGGGCGACGAGCGCTTCGTTCGAGTGTGGTTGTTGCGTCGGGGTGGCCATCTCCGCCAGGTACGCCACGAGCGCGTCCAACTCTTCCTCCGGAAGCCCGGAGCCGCCGAGTCTGGCGAAGGTCTCCGTGACGTGCGCCGCGACCGTCTTCGCCGCGCCCTGCCAGCCGTAGGGGGCCGTCGCCGGCGCCAGCCGACCCGCCAGCATCGGCGTTTGTCGTGGCCCGTGCGGCGTCGGCCATGTCAGCCCGTCGTCACGACCGTCCGGGTGGCACGACGCGCAGGCTCGCCCGTCGGCGGTGATCCGTCGGTCTTGGGTCGCGTGAAAGAGCTCGCGCCCCCGTCGCGCTTTGGGCGAAAGCCGCTTTCCTCGTGTCATCGGCAGCACCGTGGTCTTGGCGGCGGGCGTCGGCGTCTTGGGATAAGCGACGACCTTCGTCGGTCCCCCCGGTCGCGGTCCGAGCTCGCTCAGGTCGAGGGTCGAGAGGGTCCGATCGAACTGCGACCAAACCAAGGCCTGCCGATGGGTCACGTCCACCGCGATGCCTACGGGGCCCGACCCCACCCGCCACCGTCGCGGCGTGGTGAAGGCGAGTCCGGCATCCTCCTCCCCGTGCGCGACGACCTCGTCGGTTCCGAGACAGCCCACGAGGACGGTCCTCGTGAGCGGTTCGTGCGCCGCCCCCGAGGCAGGAGGCAGCTCTCTGCGGGTCGAACGCCCGAGAAGCCGACGCGGCTCCGTTTGGCATCGAAGGACCGAGCCATGACGCGAACCCGGACGGGGTCCGACGTCGTGCCCCACGGCACCATCACCAACGCGGGCTCGGCCCCCGGAAAAGCCCCGCTGTCACCGCCGCCTGAACCATACACGCCGCCCCCACCCTCGCTGTCGCCTGAGCGCGTGTGAACCAGGGCCGTGGGTGCGATGACGCTTCGTTCCGTGATGACCAACGCGAAGCCTTGCGTGCCGTCGCGGGGGACGCCCATGTTCCCCCGGGAGACGACGGCCGGGCGTCGCTCGGTGGCGATGGCCGGGCTGAACGCCAGCCCATCGAAGTCGAGGTCGTCGTGAAACCCGAAGCAAGAGGTCGGACGGGGACGGCGGCGGATCGGGAGGCTGGCGTCTGCGCCACGGTACGCGAGCGGTTCGGGTCGAGGCTGAGCGGCGGTGAGGTCGATGCGCGTCAGTTGTCCCCCGATGGCGTGCGTGATGAACGCGGCCGCGCCGTCGGGGGTGACCGCCACCCCTCGCGGTTCGCGGTCGAGCGCGACGGAGAACACCTCGGACAGCGAGGGGAGGGCGAGCGCGATGAGCCGCTGACCCCAGCCCGTGGTGACGAGAAGCTCGGCTCCGTCTGGGGTCGCGGCGAGCCCCACGGGTTCCGCCGACGCGAGATGTCGGCGCGCGGACACGGCGAACTGCCCCCCCTCGTGCGCGCGGATCGCGATCACCTCGTTCGTGTCGCGGAGCGCCACCCATAGCCTCCCGCTGGCCACCGTGAGCGACCACGGCTGACCCCCCGTGGCGACGTCGGTCATGACGCGATGGGTGCGGGGGTCGACCACCCGCACGACGCGCCCGTCGCGGTCGCCAACGAAGGCCACCAACCGTCCTTCGACCGTCGCGAGCACCAGCGCGCTCCCCGCCCGCTGCAGGTTGGCCGCCACGATTGCCGCGACCGGGGCAGAGGCCGGCATTTCGACGGGGGGCACGAGCGCCGCCTCGAGCGACGGAGGCGGCGGCGGCGGCGGGTCGACGCATCCTCCTCCTCCGACGAGCGCGACACCCAGCAGACAGACCCCCAGCAGACAGATGCCCAACCCGTTCCTCGCTCGACCCGCCATGTCCGGTGGACGGATGGACGGCGGAAAAGATCCCCCCCCCGCCGCGGACGATGGGTACGCTCGGGATGTGCATTGGACCGCGAAGCTGTGCGTGTCCGCTCTCGCCGGCGGGCTCTTGGGGTGTACGGCCGAGGTGCCGTCGTCCGTGTCGGAGGCCCGAGGTGCCGTCTTGGGGGGAGGCGCCTCATCCCGCACTTCGGTGGTGCTCATCGAAGGCGGCAACACGCGTTGCGGCGGCGTCGCGGTGGGACCGCGGGTCGTGGTCGGCGTCGATCTCTGCGCCGCGCCGGACGCGGTGATCCGCCCCACGCCGGTCGGGTCGATGTCGGTGCCGGTGACCAACGTGGTGCTCGGACCCACCGTCCCCATTCCCAACGGTAGCATTGGCTTCGCGGTGTACGAGGTCGACACCGACCTCCCCGTCCAGCCGTCGTCGCTCGGCCCGCCGCCTAGCCTTGGCGCCACCCTCACGCTGGCGGGCTACGGGACCCCGACCGGCGTCGACATGCGAACCGAGGGAGCGATCACCGTCGACGCGGTCACGCCTCCGACGTTCGTCGCATCGGGCGTCGAAGCCTGCGTTAGCGATACCGGTGCGTTCGATGCCCAGGACCGCCTGGTGGGGATCGGGTTCTTCGGCGAGTTCACGACCAACGGGTGCCGTGACCCGATCACGTACTACAACGCGATGGAGCTGGCCTCGCTTCTCGGAGGTGCGGGCGGAGGGGCGGGCGCCGGCGGTGCAGGAGGAGGGCGCGTTGGCGTCGGCGGAGACAACGGAGCTGGCGCGACGACGGCGGGAGCCGGAGGCGGCGCAGGGGGGAGCAGCGGCGGCAGCCCCGGCGTCGAGGCGCCGGGGCAGGACGACGCTGACGATGATGACGCCGGGTGCAGCTGCCGCGCCGCCGGCACCGGCTCCCCGCCCGGTTCGGCGCCGCCCGGGTCGGCGCCCTGCCTCATCGCGCTCGCCCTCGTCGCCGCCCGGCGACGATTGAGCCCTAGCCCTCGTCGCCGCTCGGCGACGATTGAGCCCTAACTGAGCGCGGTCTTGGCGATCACGAGGCGCTGGATTTCGCTCGTGCCCTCGTAAATCTCGGTGATGCGCGCGTCCCGGTAGTGCCGGTCCATGCCGTACTCGGTGACGTATCCGTAGCCCCCGAAGACCTGAAGGCAACGATGGGTGATGCGGGTACACGCCTCCGAAGCGTAGAGCTTGGCCATCGCGCTTTCGGAGGTGTGCCGGCCTCCTGCGTCTTTTGCCGCCGCCGCCTTGAGCGTCAGCAGGCGCGCCGCCTCGAGTTCGACGTCGCTGTCGGCGATCATCCATTGGATGGCTTGAAAGCTGGCGATCGGCTTGCCGAACGAGTGCCGCTCCTTGCTGTAGGCGATCGCCTTCTCCAGCGCCGCGCGCGCGATCCCATTGGCCTGCGCCGCGATGCCGATGCGCCCTCCGTCGAGCGTGGCCATCGCGACTTTGAAGCCGCGGCCGTCTTCGCCGAGGACGTGACTCGGCGGCACCTTCACGTTTTCGAGAAAGATGGTGCTCGAGTGGGCGGCTTTGATCCCCATTTTTTCGTCGTGAGGCGAGACGGAGAACCCGGGTTGGTCCTTGTTCACGATGAGGGCGGTATGGAGCTTCTTTCCGTTTTTCTCCCCGGTGATGGCGAACACGATGATGTGGTCGGCGTGGGGGCCCACGGTGATGAAGTTCTTGCTCCCGTTGACGATGTAGGACCCGTCGCCCTGGCGCTC
This sequence comes from Myxococcota bacterium, assembly GCA_039027095.1. Classification (GTDB taxonomy): domain Bacteria; phylum Myxococcota_A; class Polyangia; order Polyangiales; family Polyangiaceae; genus JAPYTK01. The sequence goes on along the minus strand of JBCCLB010000062.1, from coordinate 35,269 downwards.
ACCGAGGGTGTTCATGGTCTGGGCGTCGGAGCCGCTGGCGGGCTCGGTCAAGCCGTAGGCGCCGAGCATCTCGCCGCGAGCGGTGGGCGCGAGGAGGTTTTCTTTCTGCCAATCGGTGCCGAACTTGTTGAGCGGGTCGCAGAAGAGCGAATTGTTCACGCTCATGATGACCCCGGTGCTCGCGCAGGCCCGGCTCACCTCTTCGCAGACGAGGGCGTAGGTGATGTTGTCGAGACCGCTGCCCCCGTGCTCGGTGGGGATCGCGACGCCGAGAAAACCGAGCTCACCCATCTTCGCCACCAGCTCGGTCGGCCACTTGGCCTCCTTGTCGAGCATGGAGGCCTGCGGCTCGACTTCTTTCTTCGCGAAGTCGCGGGCGGTCTGCAGGATGAGCTCTTGGTCCTCGGTGAGTTCGAAATTCATGGGCGTCCTACTTTCCTTCCCCCGGGGCCTTAGCAGCAAGCGCGCGGCTGGTCACGACCGGTCGACCGCCCTGGATGACACCTCAGGGCGGCGTGTATAAGGTGCGCGACGATTCAGAGCCCTACCGGGGTGCTCGGTTGACGACGCGAGAACCGCCCCCACGGGCCCGAGGTGGACGAAGAAGATATGGCTGAGGTTCAGATCACGGAAGCCGAGATGAAGCCACGCCGCTTCAATCCGGCGATGATCGCGCTGGCGCTGATCGTGGCGGGGTTGGGCGGCGCGCTCCTCTACATCGGGTTTCGCAAAGACGCGAAGAAGATGGACGACGCCGAGCGGTTGCAAGAGCAATCCGACATTTTCGTCCTTCCTCGGGCCGAACAGGTGCCCCGTTGGAAAGAGTGGGCGAAAAATGCCGACGCGCAGCCGCGCATCCGCCAGGAGGCGCTGACCCAGCTCGCGCTGCTCGGCGACGAGGAGTCGATCGGCATTTCCATCAACGCCCTCAAGGACCGCGACCATGGTGTGCGCGCGTCGGCCGCGCAGGTGCTCGCCTTCTGGGGCAAGGAAAAAGCCGGCGAGGCCAAACCGGCCCTGTTGCAGGCGCTCAAGGAAGCCGAGGCCGGGGACCGCCGTCAAATTCTCTGGTCGCTCGTCGAGCTCGGGGAGCCCCAAGTCTTCAACCAGGCCCTCGAATCGTACAAGATCGGGGAGATCACCACGGTCCAGCGGCTGGAGGGGGGGCGCGCGTTCGACCCGCTCAAGATGATCCGGCTCGTCTCCCTCGACGAGCTGGCCCAGAAGGCTTCGGACGAGAGCTCCGCCGTTCGACAACTCGTGGCCACCATTCTCTCCGAGACGGCCGACCCGAAGCACACCGACGTGCTCATCAAGCTGGTGAAAGACCCGGAGATCGTGGTCGCCTCCGAGGCCGCGGTCGGTCTCGGCAAGATCGGCGACGACAAGGCGCGCCAGCCGCTCCTCGATGCGCTGTCCAAGGCCGACAAGGACACCCGGAGCAAGTTCATCGAGGCGCTCCGCGACGGGATTGGAGGCGAGGGCCTCGTGCTCGCGCTCGACACCGCGGTGAAAGAGCCCGAGCAGCGGCGTTGGTTTCAGCTCAAGCAGCTGTTCGACATGATTCACACCGTCGCCGATCCACGGATGGGCGACGCGCTCGTGAAGTGGACGAAAACGGCGGACCCCCACCCCCACTGGCGCACCGAGGCCGGGGTCGCCCTCGCCGAGGTCGGCGACGTGCGCGCGGCCGCGCTGCTCGGCGAGCGCATGGGGATCGAGCCCAAAGACGTCTACGACAAGGCGAAGTTTTGGCAGGCCGACAAGGGCGGTCACCTCACCAAGACCGACCGCTCCCGGGTCGTCGCCGCGCGCATGTTGGCCGACCTTGCGGTGATTCACCGCGAAGACGACGATGCCATCACGACCATTCGCGAGAACGCGGAAGCGCCGGTGATCGAATGGCTCACCAGCCGTCCCCAACCGCACGCCAACGGGCTCCGGTTCCTCGCCGCGGTGGGCTCGAAAAAGGGCAAGACGTTGATGCGCGACTGGGCGTTCCCGGATGACCCGCTGCCCGAAGAGGGGGCCCAACCTCCGTTTCCGGACAGCTACGCCACCGCCCAGAGCGCCCTGCGCTACCTCGGATGGATGCGTGATTCTCGCGGCAAGCTGCTCGACCAGTTCGACCGTAAAGAAGACGACAAGATGGACATCACCCAACGCGGCCTCGAAGGCGCGGGCCTGGCCATGTTGGGGATGGCGCTACGGGCCGTCGCCTACGGCGCCGCGCAGGGCCTGGCCCAATGGGGGCCGCAGGATGGCGACCAGGTCGAAGAAAAGCTCATCGAGTTCATCGAGAACGAGCTCTGGCACGAAGAGGCGCGTGAGGCCGCCTGCGAGGCGCTCGCGTGGGTGTCCACCGAGGACACCCTCGCCAAGGTGGTGGAAAAGGTCGGCACCTTCGCGTCGTCCAGCGACCCGAAGGAGCAGTTCATCGGAGCCTGTTACGCCACGACGCTCTCGCGCAAGCCGATCCCCACCGCGGTCAACATGATGGTCGACTTGCTCCAACCGAGCCTCGAAGTCGGGGTGCGCATCGTGCTCGGCCGCGCCATCGGGACGACGGGACTCGAGGGCAATCCCGAGGCGGAGCAGAAGCTCTTCGCCATGCTCGACGACCCTGAGATGCGTAACGCGGCGGCGCTCGGTCTGATGATGGGCGGGTCGGCCGACATCGCGTCACGGACCGTGGCCACGTACGGCAAGAAGGACCGGGAGATGGCCCTCAACGACCTCAAGGACATGTGGTACCGAGCCTTCGGGTACTGGTCGGACGAAGACCTCGACCGAGGGAACCTCTACCGCTACGTGCGCAACGCCAAAGCCATCGCGCGGGTCAAAATCGGTGACGCTCCCCAGCAGTGGGCGATCAACCGGCTCCAATCTCAATTCGACAACCTCGAGTTCGACAATGGCCCCCACTCGGAAACCCGGGTGGTTCTGCGCTACCGCCTCCGCGAAGCGGCGAAGGGCGACGACCGTGTCCGCGCGGAGGGGGCGATCGAGACCCTCAAGTTCATGAAAGAACAAGGGACGCTGATCGCCCTTCGGGGCGAACCGGACCCAACCGGGGCGATGGCACGCGAGGCCTACCACGAGCTGATGAACCCGGCGTTGAGCGCCGATGACGTCAGCCATCTCGAGAACGAAGACGGGGAGTAAGGGCGATTACCACATGGCCAATTGGCGTGAAGAGCTGCTCGAGGTCGTCAAATCTCAGGCGGAGCGCGACGCAGAAGAGGCGGCGCGCAAGCGACAACGACTCGAAGCCGCCTTGGCGGTGGCGGGTGAAGCCTGGAGCAAGGCTCGTGACGCGCTCGCGTTCGCGGCCGGGAAACTGGAAGAAAAGAAGCAACCGGGTCGATTCGACGAAAAAGCGGACGCCATGCGGCTCGACCTGCACGAGCAGTCGATCGTCGTCTCGCTCTCTCGCGAGGATGCGGTGCTCGGGGTGACCTTCAACGAAGGACGACCGCGCGACTTCGATTTTGCCAAGGATCGCCACCTCTCCCCAAAGGACGTCGAGGAGTACGTGGGGCGAAGGACCGTCGAACTCGCGCGAGCGGCGCAGAAGTCCAGTCCCTGGTGAACGAGCCTTTGAGGGCCCGCCGACCTCCGGGGGCGACGATCGTCGAAAAGCGGCGAAAGATGGTCGCCCGTTCCGCGTTGTTGCTAGGGTCACCGGAATACAGGAGATGTTGCCGATGAATCGCTATTGCTTGGTCGTGGGGCTCGCGCTCGTGGGGTCGGGGGTCGCCGGTTGTGAAGACCGCGACGCACAGGACCCGTCGCAGTTCCAGCAGCCGATTGGTTACGACCAGTACGGCAACCCGATCTACCCGCAGCCCGGTCAGGATCCGGGGGCGTACCCTCAGCAGCCGGGGGCGTACCCTCAGCAGCCGGGGGCCTATCCTCAGCCAGGGGCTTACCCACAGCCGGGCGCCTACCCGCAACCACCGGCACCCGCCCCCGCCCCGGCGGCCGCGCCCCCGAGCCCCCTTGCGCTGCCCTGTCAGAGCGACATCACCTGCGGCACCCACAAGTGCAACCTGCAGACGGGACGCTGCGCTTTTCCCTGCGCCAATGCCGCCACCGACTGCGCGGCCGGGCTCGGCTGCGCGGCTGGCCTTTGTGTCCCGGGGGCACCGGCGCAGTAACGCCGGTGCTCGCACCGTGATGCGTTGACGTCGGCGGGCGCGCGCTGGTGCCCTAGACTGGCGGTCAAATCGGTAGACTTGACCGGCGCAAACGATGAGGCACCCCCAAGACACTAGAACCGGCTCTGAGGAGCGATGCTCGCCCTCGCCGGCTTGTCGTCGACGTTGTCGGCGAGCATCGCGACACCATCAACGGTTGTGGTCGAGGGTGTAGGTGGCGTTTGCTTGGACCTCCCTCGGGCCCTCGCTAAAGTCCCCGGATGTCGCCGAGTCAGCCACCTCGTGACGACCGTCTGCGAAAGGGGTTTTCGGCCGGCGGTGCCGTCATCGCCGAACCGCTGACCCGCGGCGAACGGATCTCGAGCTTCCGGGGACACCGGAACGACGGCGCCTCGGTGACGCTCCATGCGATCACCGAAACGGCGCGCCCGCGTGAGGTGCAGAACTTTCTCGACGGGGCGCGCCAGCTCGCCGCGGCGGCTCGGGTTCGACCGTTGCAGGGCGTGGTCGAGGTCGTCGCCGTCGTCCCCAGCGAGCGACTCTACATCGGACTGGGGGGCGTCACCGGAACGATGAGTGACATCCCCATTTTGGGATGGGGGGTGGAAGACACCCTCGCGTTTTTTCGCCACCTCTGTCGCGCGCTGCGGCGGGTGCACAAGACCGGCCTCGTGCACGGCTGCCTGCAACCGGGCAACGTGCTCCTCGACGACGACCTGGAGCCTCGCTTGGCCGACGTCGGCTGTTTGGTTCTCGACGACAGCTACGACGGACCGAGCGACATGAAGCACGACTACAGCGCTTATGCCGCTCGCGAGGTGCGGCTGGGGGAGCGCGCCGGGCCTCGGTCCGATGTTTACAGCCTCGGACGATTGCTTCAATTCGCGCTGATGGGGTCCGCCCCGAGCCATGACGACAGCCACGTCCTCCGTCTCGATGGCATGAGTGACCTGCCCGCGGGGCTCGTGCGGATCACCCGCAAGGCGACGCTCCGCGACCCGAGTCGGCGCTACGCGACCGTCGATTCGCTCCTGGTCGACTTGGAGCGCTGGCGTGACGCGGACACGGTCGGGGTTGCGCATCCCGAGGGGCGAGAAGGAAGTCCCGACGACAGCGGTCGCTACGGCGCGCTCGACCTCGATGACGGGCCTTTCGACCGTGGTCGACCGAGTGAGCGTCCTCCGGTGCCCGGGGGCCGATTCCCGTCGACGGCCCCCACCGCGGCCGCTTCGTCGGCCGGAGGTGAGACCGGCGGCGGTGCATCCGCCGCCGCCCCCGCTGCGCCCGCGCCCGTGATGCCTGCGGCGGCGGGCTCCGCTCCGGTCGACGAGGCCGTGGACCCGCTCTCGCCGCTCCAAGTGCGGTTGTTGGGCGGGACCGGGGTCGTGGCCGGCATCGGAGCCCTCGCCGTCGGTTACAACACCGGCGTTCCCACCCTGGCGTTGACGCTGCTGTTCGTCGGCGGCGTCGTGGGGGCGAGCCTCTTCATCCCTCCGGTGGGCCATCCCGGCGTCAGTCGGTTTACGAGCGCCCTCATCCTCGGGCTTCTCGCCTGGTTCGTCGATCCCGTTCCTCGCGTGGCGCTCGCGGGTCGGCGCGCGCTGGTCGAGCGGGGAGCGCCCCAGGTGCGAGGCCAAAACCTCGTGACCCTGCGTGACCGAGGGTGGCGCGACTTCAGCCAGCTCGATCTGAGCGGCGCGGACCTGTCCCGACTTCAGCTCACGGGGCTCCGCTTCGACGCGGCGACGTTGCGGGGGGCCAAGTGCGTGGGGGCCAACCTGAGCGCATCGAGCTTCGACGGGACGGACGTGTCAGGGGCCGATTTCTCCGGCGCCGACCTCTCGGGCGCAGACACCAGCCGCATGCGGGGCTGGCTCACCGCGCACTGCGACGACGACACGGTGATGCCCCGGGGGTGGGGCTGCGATCCCGAAACGGAGTCGCCACGGGCCGCGGCGGACCTCGCCGCCACCCCAAACGAACTCTAGCGCCCGGACTCAGCGGACGCCGAGGAGGATTCCGGCGGCGACGGCCGCGACCGCGCAACAGATCGCGATCACGGTCCACAGGCGCGTCTCCCCCGCGGTGGCGCCGAGGCTCGGAGGCGCTTGTGAGCGAGGACGGGTGGACGTGACGGCGCCCCCCGAGCGCGGCGGGTCGGTGGTGGGGACGTCTTTCGGGGGAACGGGCGCGACGTCGGCGGACGTCGCCTCGTCGTCTCGCGCCGTCCTCACCACGACCCGAACCCGGCCCCCCTCGCCGGTAGGGTTGGCGCTGTCCCGTTCGGAACTGAGGGTATGATGAATCGCGGTCTCCGAATGCCCGAGCCCGGTGTCGGACGCCGCTTCGTCGCCGGCTTCAGCGCGAAGACCCTCAGGAGACCCGGAGGATCCCGGCGCCCGGTGGAGCGCCGTGCTCAGCGCCCGTGAGAAGGCCGCCGCCGAGGGAAACCGGGCCGCGGGATCCTTGTGGAGGGCGCGGAGAATGACGGCGTCGAGCGCCGGGGGCACGTCCCGTCGTGGGGCCCGCTGGCTGGGGGCGACGGGCTGCTCGTGGAGGTGCGCGGTCATGGTCGCGAGCGCGGTCGGGGCATCGAACGGAACGTCGCCGCAGACGAGCTCGTAGAGAATGACCGCGGCGGCGTAGACGTCACTGCGCCGGTCGAGGGGCTCTCCGCTCACTTGCTCGGGGGACATGTAATCCGGCGTGCCGAAGATCATGTCGGCTTCCGTCAGGGCGGTCCCCGTCACCTCGCCGGCCACCATCTTGGCGAGCCCGAAGTCGACCACCTTGACCCTCAGGCCGGCCAGAAACGACGGGGGCACGCGGTCCTCGGCCTCCGGACCCCCGTCTCCGTCGTCCGTCGGGTTCACCGACGGCGGCGGCCGCATCGTCTCGACCAGGACGTTCGACGGCTTGAGGTCGCGGTGGATCACGCCGTCTTCATGCGCCGTCTCGAGGGCCGCACAGACCTGTTCGAGGATGGCGATACTCTCGGCCAGCGGCATCGGGCCGCGCTCGCGCACGTAGTCGTCGAGACAAGGACCATCGACGTACTCGAGCGACAGCAGCAGGTGGCCGTCCTCTTCGATGTAATCGAGAAGCTTGACGAGGTTCGGCCCTTCGATGCGTTTGAGGATGCTCGCCTCCCGACGCACCCGACCGAAGATCTGGCGGTCGCAGTGAAGGTGCGGGTGAATCGCCTTGAGGGCGACGATCTCGGCGTCGTTGTCACACCACAAGTCGCGGGCCCGGTAGACGGTACCTGTGACACCGCGACCGACCGGCGCGAGAATTTCGAAGCGCTCGGCGACCACCTGACCCGGCGCGTACGGACAGGGGGCGAGCCGAGAGGGCTCGGTCACCGTCTCGTCGCGCCCCGGCAGCGGCGGGCCCCCATCGCTCACGGGTCCGCGTCCCCTGTCTTGGGGGTCGAGACGGGCGCGGCCGACGAAGGCCGGGTGGCCACGCAGGCGTCGATGATCTTGGGGCTCAACCGAATGGGATCGAGCGTGGCCCGCGGGTCGTTGCGGCGCCATTGGTCGCAGGCATCGGTGGCCGCTCCGGTGGCGTCGAGCGCCACGTAGGCCTCGGTGAGCTGACGGTAGACCGTCGCCCGTTGAGGCTGCGTGAGCCCGCCGCGTGCGATGAGCCCGGCCCCCTGCGCGACCGCCTCGAGGTAACGCCCGCGGCGTACCGCTTGGACGAGCCGTGGGAGCTCCGCCTCGGCTTCCTCCTGCACCGCGCGGGCGCGCCCTTCCGCCTCGCCGCCGATGCGCGTACCCGCCACGGCGGCGGCGTTGCGACCGGCTACGGTCAGCGTCAGGTCGTGCACCGGGATCAACAGGACCTCGCCCTGGATGAGCCGAGCGCGTTGCAGTCGGTTGTAGCTCGCCACCATCCACGCGCGGTCGCGGCGGCCCAGGAATCGGTAGGCGACGCTTTCGGTGGTGTCTCCGGCGGACGCGACGTACCTCAGGTTGAACGGAATCTGAACCTCCCGGCCCACCGCGGGGGGGCGCCACGCGTGGGTGTCGTTGATGTGCGCGAGGACGTCGGCGCGTTTGGCGTCCCCGAGTTCGACCTCGGCCAGGTCAGGCCACGTGTCGCCCGGTTCCGCGCGACGGTGCCCGAGGGCGGGGACCTCGAGGCGCATTCCGGGCACGACCGCGGCGCCCCGGCGGCCATCGAGACCGTTGGCCGCGACGATGAGGCGCTCGAGCTCGACGCGGCCGTACATGCGCTCGGCCAGTCGCGCCACCGTTTCGCCCCGCTTTACGACGTAGGGGAAGGCGTGGGCGGGGGCGGGACCACGGCCCGGGCGGCCGAACCCCCACATCATCAGCACGAGCGCGACCGTCACGACGACGCGCCGGCCCTCCCGCCGGTGGCGATGGGTGACGATCCGGCCGGGGCGTCGACGTTCGACCACGCGGGGAGTGTACACGCCGGGCCCGCTCGGGTTTGCGCTATCGTGACGCCATGCGGGCCGTGGTGCAGCGTTGTCGGGCCGGGCGCGTCGAGGTCGAAGGCGACGTCGTGGGCGCCATCGCCGAGGGACTCGTCGTCTTCGTGGCCGCCGGGGCGTCCGACGGGGACGGCGACCTCGAATACGTCGCGGACAAGGTCGCCCACCTGCGGATCTTCCCCGACGCCGACGGCAAGATGAACCGGTCGGTCTGCGATGTAGGGGGCGCCGTGCTCGCGGTCAGTCAGTTCACCCTCTACGGCGACTGTCGCAAGGGCCGGCGCCCCAGCTTCGGCGGCGCCCTCGCGCCCGACGCCGCGCGAGAACGATATCGCCGATTCGTCGACCTCCTCCGCGCGCGGGGGCTCGAGGTCGCGACGGGCCGCTTTCAGGCCGACATGCGGGTCGTCGTCGACAATTGGGGCCCGGTGACCATCCTGCTCGACTCGGGTCGCGCGTTCTGAGTCGGGTCTCGCGCCGCCGGCTGACCCGTGCTCGGGCGGTGCCGGCCCCGGCGACGGCCGGCCCCCGCCGATAAGCCGTGTCCCGGGCGCCGCATGGGCTATACCCCCGCCATGCAAGGCGCGCCCCGGCGACCGGGCGAGCAACTTCTCCCCATCGATTGGGGGGCGATCACGCCGCTGCGGCTCCGAGCGCAGCTCGTCGCCGATGGGGCGTACGACGGGGTCCACCGGAGCCGTCGTCGCGGCGCGGGGGTCGAATTCGGAGGGCAACGGCCCTACGTGGCGGGGGACGATCTTCGGTTTCTCGATCTCCGCGCGCTCCTTCGCCACGACCGCCTCATGGTCCGCGAGTACGAAACCGAGACCGAGCGGGCGCTCTGGATGTGTCTCGACGCGACGGGGTCCATGGCGTTTCGGGGACCGGCGGCGCCCGGCGCGAAAGTCGCCTACGGAGCGCTTCTCGCGGCGGCCCTCGCCCGCATCGCCATCGCCGGCCAGGATCCAGTGGGGTTGAGCTTCATCGGAGGGGGCGAACCCGGGCGCGGCGTTTCGGTGGGGTTCGGACATGCGACCTTCGAGCGCGTCGTCAGCGAGTTGGAGTGCGCCACCGCCGCCGGCGATCTCCACGGGGACGACGGCGAGGTGGTGCGGGCGGCACGGATGCTCGATCGAAGGGCGGCGCGCGGCGGGGCGATCGTGGTCTTCAGCGATTTTCTCGATCTTCCGGCCGAGGCCCTCCGCCCCCTGACGGCGCTGGCGGCGGCCCCCCGGGCCCTCGTGTTCGTGCAGGTGCTCGACCCCCAGGAACGCGACCTCTCGTTTCAGGGCAAAGTGCGGCTCAAGGCCCTCGAGGGGGGGCGGGTCGTGACCACCGACGCCGACGCGGTACGAGCGCGCTACCAGACGGCGCTCCGCGCCCACAATGATGCCCTCCAGGCCCAGGTGGAGGCGGCCGGCGCCCGGTGGGTTGAAACCGCGACCGACGGAGATCCGGTGAAGCACGTCCGGACGGTGCTTCGGGCCATCGCGGAGGCCCGCCGGTGAGTTTCCTCACCCTGGCCGCGCTCGCCGTGGGGCTCTTGGTGGCGGCCCCCATCGTCGCCCACCTCTTGCGGCGCAAACCCCCGGAAGAGGTGGCGTTCACCGCCGTCGACCTCGTTCCGGCGACGACCGCGACCGCGCAACGGCGCAACGCCCTCGAAGACCGGGCCCTGTTTTTCGTGCGGGCGATCGCGGTCCTCGCCCTCGCCATTCTCGGGGCGACGCCCTTCGTCACCTGCCAACGCCTGTCGCTGGCCCGCGATGGTGGCGCCTCGGTGGCCATCGCGATCGTGCTCGACGACTCGATGAGCATGCAGGCGGCGACGCCGGGGGAGACCGTGTCCCGATTCGACCGCGCCCGCGAGGGGGCGCGGGAGCTGCTCGCAGGACTACGCGAAGGCGACGCCGTTGCGGTCGTGCTCGCCGGGGACCCGCCGCGGGTGCACCTCGCGGCGACGACCAACCTCGATGCCGTCCGCGAAGCCATCGAAACGACGACCGAATCCGACCGCGGCACCGATCTCGACGGGGCGGTCACGCTCGCGGCCGACCTTCTGCGCGAGCTGAGCCACGTCGACAAACGCGTCGTGGTCCTGAGCGACCTCGCCGCGGGGACCGGCCAACCGGCTCGCGCCCTCGAAGCGCCGGAGGGGATGAAGCTCTGGGTACCGCTCGACGCCTTGCAAGGACCGGCCGACGACTGCGCGGTCGTCGGCGCCGAGCGCCAAGGGCGACGGGTCGGCGTTCGGCTCGCGTGCAGTCCGGCCCCGACCGAGGAAGCGGCGGCGCCGCGCGGGTCGGCGGATGCGGCATCGGGCCGGCGACTGCGGCTGTCGGCGGGAGACCGAACGCTGGTCGAAGTGCCCTTCCGTCGCCTCGATGGCCCCCAAGACCTGACCCTCGTCATCCCCGAGGACGCCGACCTCGACCCCGCGCTTCGGCTCTACGTCTCCCTCACGGGAACCGACGCCATCGCCGCCGACGACCTCGCCCCCGTCGTGAGGGTGGGCGGACGTCTTCAGGTCGTGGTCGTCACCGATGCCGCCGAAAACGCCGTGGCCACCGGCGGCCCGCCTCCGGTGGAGCAAGCGTTCGCCGCGCTGCGACTCGGGGTGCAGATCCGGCCTCGGTCCACGGTTCCCGACCGCGCGACGGAACTCGACGGAATCGGCTTGCTCATCGTCGATGACGTCCCTGGATTCACGCCGGCGCAACGCCGGGCCCTCACGACCTGGATCGAGGGGGGGGGCGTTCTCCTCCTCACCCTGGGGCCGGGCGCCGCGTCGGCCCCGTTGGGCCAGACCTTCGATCCGATGGTCCCCGGCTTGGTCCGGTGGCAACGCGAGCCTCCCCCCGGGGTCGACCGCGACCAGGACCGGCTCTTCACCGACGCCGGGTCCGGGCTCGAGGATTTGGCGCCAAAGGGACGCGCGGCCCTCGAACTGGAGGAGGACGACGAGACGACGACCCTCGTGTCGTGGGCGGATGGGCGTCCGTTCGCCCTCGAGCATCGGATGGGGCGGGGGGTGGTGGTGGCCCTGACCCTGCCTTTCGACACCGCGCAGAGTGACCTCGCGCTCCGACCGGGTTTTCTCGAGCTGCTCAAGCGCATGACCGATACCGCCCGAACCCTGGGCGGGGTGTCACGGAGCACGGTGGGCAACGCCTGGACCCTTCAGGGGTTCGATGAAGTCCGCGTCGTGCGCTTGGCTCGAGACGACTCGGCGGTACCGCTCGAGGTCGAACTCGCGCCCGGGGGCAAGACCCGTCGCGTCGTTCCGGAGCGCGCGGGCCTCTACGCGCTGACGCTGGACGGAAACGAGACGACGCGGGTGGCGGCGGTGCGCGAAGGCGAAGTCGATCTGCGCCCCCGCCCTGCCGATGCCAACCAGCGGTCTGACGCGCTCGGCGGCGTCGAGGCTTCGGTCGACGTGTCGTCCTACGTCGCCTTGGCTCTGCTTGCCCTCATCCTCGCCGAGATGATCATTCGGGTCGCGAGTCGGCGACGCGCCCCCTCCCCGGATGAATCCGACGAGCGCGGCGACCCCACCGCGAATGACGAGCCACCGGTCGACGTCGCGGCCGCCTGATGCCCGAGGAGGGCCGCCGGGACCTCACTGAAGCGGTGTCGTCGTCACTGTGTGCGATGTCGTCACTGTGGGGCGTGGTCACTGTGGGGCGTGGTCACTGTGGGGCGTGGTCACTGTGCGGCATCGTCGAGCTTCTTGATGCGGGGCCGGTAGGTGTGGGCCGGGGCGGGAAAGACCCGGGTCTGCACTTCGTCGACGAAGGCCCGCGTGGCGGTTTCGATCGCGTCCCCGACGGCGGCGAACTGCTTCGTGAACTTGGGCACGCGACCTCCGGTCATCCCGAGCATGTCGTAACAGACGAGCACCTGTCCGTCGCAGTCGGGCCCGGCCCCGATCCCAATCGTAGGAACGGCGATCGAATCCGTGACCGCCGCCGCGAGATCGGGGGGGATCGCCTCGAGCACGATCGCAAACGCGCCCGCGTCGGCCAAGGCCTGAGCATCTTCGAGCAACGCGGCGGCGGCGGCGTCGGCTTTGCCCTGTACTTTGAACCCGCCGAGGGCGTGGACCGACTGCGGGGTTAGTCCGACATGGCCGACGACGGGAATTCCCGCGCGGGTGATTCGGCGCACGTGCTCGGCTACGTCGCGACCCCCTTCGAGTTTCACCGCCTCGGCCCCGCCCGTTTTCACCAGGGTTCCGGCGTTCTCGAGCGCTTGCGCGGGCGACACCTGAAAGCTCATGAACGGCATGTCGGCCACCACCAGCGCGCGCTCGGCGCCCCGGACGACCGCCCGGGTGTGGTAGGCGACCTCGTCGAGGGTGACGGGAAGCGTCGTGGACTGGCCCTGCACGACCATCCCGAGGGAGTCGCCCACGAGCAGCACGTCGACGCCGGCCGCGTCGAGCAGGCGGGCGATCGTGAAGTCGTACGCGGTCACCATCGCGATGGGGGTTTGTCCTTTGCGGGCGCAGATCGCAGGGGCGGTGACCTTCTTGCGCGGGCGCCGCGCGTCGTCGCCGCCGCCCGCCGAGGGGGTGCCGTACATGATAAATGCTCCTTTCGGTCGCGGCCGCGTTAAGGTCCACGCCTAGAGCGGAAACTAGTCACGACCGTGGGGGGGCGCCAACGTGAATCGCGGCTCAGCGTTTCTTCTTGCGGGGCTCGATCCCGGCGATGCGCTTCATTTGTGCGAAGTAGGGGCTGTCCCGTCGAAGCGCGACACCGAAGGCACGCGTGCGCGCGCGACGCTTGTCGAGGTGGACGTAATTCGCGAAGAGCGGATGCGTTCGGATCGCTTCCACCATCGGTCCGTAGTCCTGGTGCGGCATGTACAGCAGGTCGGGGCGCATCTCGCCCAGCAACACCTCGGGTTCCAGCGGGGAGCGCGCGAACCGGGGCTCGTTGAGGCCGGCGAGGTCGATGATCCGCTTGTTCGGATGGACGATGCCGAGCATGCCGACCTCGGTGCTCGCGATGGAGAAGTCGGCGGGCATCTCCAGAAATGCGTCCATCTCGAACCAATAGGAGCGCGGCCCGTCATCGGCCGCGTGCGCCACGACATCCCACCGCACGCGGGAGCGGGCCAGGTGTCGGTTCGCCTGGGTGAGTTCCTTGGCCGCCACCGGCCCCAGCCACAAGCCGACTCCGGCCAGGCCGACCACCGCGAGCCCCCAGCGCGGCCGGGGCTTCGCACGTTGGCGGCGGAAGGCGAGAGTTGGCCACACGTCCGCGATGACGCGGGACGCGAGGTAGGCGAGAGGCACCACCAGCACCTGGAGAAATCGCTCCGACATCGCCATCACCGGGAGGGCGAAGAGGCTGTGGTACGCGCCGACCACGAAGGATGCGGCGAGGGTGCCGAGGATGAGCCCATCGGCCCGGTGCCACCACCGGCGCGGACGTCCGAGCAGCTCGGCGGCGATGATGGCGAGCAGCGGCCAGTAGTGCCCCGCGAAGATGATGAGGTGCTCGACCCCGACGCCCCGGTATGCGGCGCGGAGCCCACCGAGGTACGGGCTGAAGGTCTTGGCGTAGAAGGGCAGCGGCAGCGGCATTCCGAAGTAGAGCGCGTTGGCCGTCAGAATGACGAGGACGCCCGCCCCCGTAGCGGCGAGCGCTTCGAGGGCCCGCCGGCGCGGGTGTCCGTCACCGGGGGGAGGCCGCACCGCCATCGCGGCGGGGAGCATGATCGAGAAGGCGAGCAGCTCGGGGCGGACCCAAAGCGCGAGCGCGCCCACGATGCCGAGGTGGATCGCTTGGGCTCTCGCGGGCCTGCGGGCGAAGCGGACGGCGACCATGAAGTACACCGCCTGAAAGGCGAGGCCGAAGGTCGTGTCCATCCCCGAGGCGAAGTGGACCGGCGTGGAAGAAGCCGCGACGGCGGCGGCGCTGAGCAGGAGGCCGGCCGCGCGGGCGCCTCGGGGCCCGGGCACGAAGCGCCACAACAGCCACCCGGCGGCCCCCACGAAGACCACGCCGCTGGCGACGCTGGCGAGCATGGCCGCGGCGCTCGGTTCGCGCGTCACCAGCAGACACAACGCCGCGGGAAGCACGTAGAGGAGCGCGGTGAGCCCGTAGACCGGCGGGCCGTCGGGTTGCCAGCTCAGCCCCTGGCCCGCCATGAGATGCCGTGCGTAGCGCTGAAAGATGTACCCGTCGTCCCACAGCACCTGGATGTGCACCAGCCGGATCACGTGCGCCGCGAGGGTGATGAGGCTGAGGGCGAGCAACAGCCGGTAGAGGCCACGCGCGAGGGGGGCGATCGAGGCGCCGTCGACGGGAGAGGCGGGTTCCTCAGACATCGAAGCGACAAACCATCCCCTCGGTTCCGTCGCGGGAGCAACCGAACCTAAATTGCCGGTCAAATCGGTAGATTTGACCGGCCCAAAAAGTAAGGCACCCCCAAGACATTAGAACCGGCCCTGAGGAGCGATGCTCGCCCTCGCCGGCTTGTCGTCGACGTTGTCGGCGAGCATCGCGACATCATCAACGGTTGTGGTCGAGGGTGTAGGGGGCGAGTGGGAAGCCGGAACCCGATGCGCTATCCCCGCCGTCAGGCCGGGCCAATGCGGATTCACCGACTCGTCAATCGCTTTCGGCGCCGCGTGCTGGGGGCGCCGGCGGTGACGGTCTGGTACGAGCCCCGCTACCGAATTCCCCTCGCCGGCGACATCGTGCATCGACTCGGACTCGAGCCGCGGCGGGCCGATTTCGCCCTGTCGTACTTGCTCGACAGCCGCCTCGTCGCGGCCGACCGCGTCCGCCGCCCGCGGCGGATTGGCTACGATGCCATCGCCCGGGTCCACGCGCCCGCTTGGATCGAGCGGCTCCACACACGTGAGGGCATGGCCGAAGTGTTTGGCCTCGCCGCGACGGACCTCCCCGCGGAAGAGCTCCTCACCACCGTGCGGCTCGCCGCCGGCGCCACCCTCGACGCTGCACGCCATTCGCTGCGGCGGGGGCGCGGCGCCCTGGCCCTCAACCTGTTGGGGGGCTTTCACCATGCCCACCCCGACCGCGGGCGCGGCTTCTGCCCCATCAACGACATCGCCATCGCGCTCGCGGTGCTTCGAGACGAAGGGTTCGACGGTACCGTCGTCGTGCTCGATCTCGACGCCCACCCCCCCGACGGCCTCGCCGCCTGCCTCGCCGCCGACGACGCCGCGCACATCGGCTCCATCTCGGGGCCGGGCTGGGAAGACGACGACGCGCTCGCGGACGTCGACGAGACGGTGCTGGCTGAAGGAGCGGGCGACGGGACCTACCTCGCGGCCCTCGCGGCCCTGCTCCGTCGTCTGCCCCGGGCAGACCTCGTCTTCGTCATCGCGGGAGGCGACGTGCTCGCGGGCGACCGCCTCGGGACCCTCGGGCTGACGCTCGAGGGGGTCCGGCGTCGCGATGTCATGGTCGCAGAGACGTTCGGACGCATCCCTCAGGTGTGGCTCCCCGGCGGCGGGTACAGCGACCCCGCGTGGCGCTGCCTGGCGGGTACCGCGCTCGCGCTCGTGGGCTCCCGACGCCCCATCCCCGCCGGATACGACGCCATTCATGCCGCATATTCACGTATTGCGCGCCAGCTGACCCCGGCCGAGCTCACGCGTGGCTCTGACCTCGAGATGGCGGACATTCTCGCCGACCTCGGGGTCGGTCACGCGCCCCCGCACCGGTTGTTCGGCTTCTACTCGGAAGATGGTGTCGAGTACGCCCTCGAGGCGTACGGGATCCTCGGCTACCTGCGCCGCTTCGGGTACGCGCGCTTTCGCGTCACGTTGCGCCAAGACGCCGAGCGGGGTCGCGTGAGGCTCTTCGGAACGGCCGACGGACGCGAACACCTTCTCGTCGAGACGGTCCTCGAGATTCAGACCGTCGGGGACGCCTCGGTGCTCTACGTGCACTGGCACACCCAGCGGGATGGCGCCCGCGCGGCCCGGGCCAATCTCCCGGGTCAAGAGCACCCCGGCCTCGGCCTCGCGCAGGAAGGAAGGGACCTCTTCGCCCAGGCCGCGCGCCGCTTGGGTCTCGCCGGCGTCGCGTTCACGCCCTCCTTCTTTCACGTGGCCTACCTGGCGCGCGAGCGGGCTTCCTTCGTCGCGCTCGACCGGCAGGCCCGCTTCGTCGCGCTCCTCCGGGATCTGGGCCACCGTCCCCTGTCGCAGTTGTCGGCCGCCGTCGACGAGGGCCGGGTGACGATGAACGGCGCGCCGTACACGTGGGAGGCGGACCCGATGGTCGGCTGGCTCGACGGGCCCGTCCTCAAACGCGACGCCATCGACGAGATGGCGCGGGATTATCGGTTCGCCCTCGGCCGGCGGTGATCCCCGGGGGCGCCTCAGAACTTACTGCTCACCGACAGGAACGTGAGCTTGTCGGTCGTCTCTCGCAGGCGCGACGAAAGGATGCGCACCATGCTCCACAGGACCTCGTAGGCGAGGTCTTTGTGGAGAAAGAGGAGGTCCTCGAAGGCTTCGCGGCTGATGGTGAGGATCCGGCAGCGCTCGTGCACGCGGGCGTCGGCGGAGCGCGGGGTGTCGTCGAGCAGCGCCATCTCCCCGAAGACGGCGCCGGGGTTCAGCACCGCGAGTGCCTCTTCGCCCATCCCGGGCACGTTGCGGCTGATCCGCACCCGGCCGGTGAGGATGATGTAGAGGCTGTCGCCCACGTCGCCGTGCTCGAAGATCACCTTGCCCGTGGGGTGGGTTTCCTCGTTGGCGACGCTCGCCACGAGTTGCAACGCGTCCGGCGTGAGCCCGGAGAAGAGGGGGACCTTGCTCAAAAGCTCGAGCCGGTCGGACGTCTCCACCATGACCGCGACCCTACCATCGCGGGCGGAAGCGGGCCGAGCAAGTGCGGCGCGGCGTGCGGTCGGGTGTCGGCCCCGCCGACCGGCCCCGCCGCCGGTCAGCGGGTGAACTTGACGCGATAGCTCTGTGACTTCGTGACCGGTTCGCCCGCGCGGTTCTTCCCTGGCCGATAGCGCTTGGCCATGGCGCAAGAGCGCGCGAGCGCCCCGAATCCGTAGCCGGGGTCGTTCTGCACCGACGCCCGGACCGCGCGGCCGCTCGCGCTCACGGTGACGTTCACGATCACGACGGCGCGATCGATCTGCTCGAGGTTGGCTTGAGGGGGAAAGCCGCACGAGTTCCAACTGCCGATGGCCTGGGGGGGCGCCGAACGATCGGGCCCGGTGTACTTCGGGCGTGGCTTCGGGACGGGGTCGCCCTTGCCGCGCCCGCCGCGGGTCCCGCCCGTCTTTGCGTTGGGGTCGTTGACCGCGTCTTGGCCCTTGCCTCGGCCCGAGCTGTACCCGCCGCGGTACCCGTCGCTGTTTCGGTTCACGACCAGGCCTTCCCCGGTGAGGTCGACGGCGTCCTGGGTGAGCGCGTTGCCGGCCTGGGCCGCTTCGGGAGGCGGCTCGATGTCGTTGTACGGGTCGTCGGGCGGCGGTGGCTCGTCGGGGTCGGGCGGTGGTTCGAGGGGGTCGGGTTCGGGCTCGGTCGGATCGGGCGGCGTCTCGGGTTCGGGCTCCGGCTCGGGCTCGGGAATCGCTTCCGGCTCGGGCTCCGGTTCGTCTTCGGGCTCGTCGTCGTTGGCCGCGAGCATGTCGACTTCGACTTCGACGAGCATGTAGCTCTTGAGCTCGAGCCGCAGCGACTCTTCCCAGAGCCGCAGGTAGTACGTCGTGAAGTCGCGGCTGGACACGGGGACGATGTGGCTCAGCAGCGCGATGATCAGCCCCCCGTAGAGCCCGTTGTACGCCGCCTTCCGCCCCAGTCGCTGCACCGGCGCCAACGGGTCGACCTCGACCGTGGGTCGGGCCGTCGCGGGGTAGGCGGTGCCGTGCATGACCATTCGAGACGGGGGAGCGAACCGTAGGGTCTAGCCGTTGGTGGCCGCGGGGGCGGGGGCCGGCGCATCCTTGGGCTTGTTGGGGCCGTCCTGGGTGATGGGGGTCACGCCGAAGGCGATCTTGCTGATCCCGGCCGTCTTCAACAGGTCGAGCATGCGGATGACCTTGCCGTGGGGCACCGCCTTGCCCGCCCGGATCACGGCGCGGATCTTCGGGTTGTCGGCCAGCGCCTTTTTCGCCTTGGCCGCGACTTCGGCCTCGTCGGTCACGGGGTCGTTGTTGATGTAGATCTCGCCGTTTTCCCGCATGTCGATGCTGAAGACGAGCTGGACCGTGTCGCCTTGCGCCGCCTTGGGCAGGTCGAGGGGCAGCGCGCTCGACACGATGATCTTCGCCGTGACCATGAACACGATCAGGAGCACCAACGTGATGTCCACGAGGGGCGTCACGTTGATCTGGGAGATCATCCCGTCTTCGTCTTCGCTCGCTCCGCCGGCCACGGGTCAGTCTCCCTGCCGTTTCGAGGACTTCTTGTTGCCGCTGGTCGTGGGCCGGGCCGACGCGGGGGCAGGCGCCCACGCCGGGTCGGCGTTCATGTGGCTCAACAGCACTTTGGTCAGCGCCTCGGTGTTGGCGAGCACGCGCTTGGTCGCGCGCATGAAGTAGTTGTTCGCCGCGACCGCTGGGATGGCGATGAAAATCCCGACCGCGGTCGCGACGAGCGCCTCGGAGATCGAGCTCATCACCGCGGTGGGCGCGAGCGCCTGGGCCGCGGCTTCCGCCGCCGGCACGGCCGCCTGGCTTCCCAGCGCCTTGAAGGCGCCAATGACGCCGATGACCGTCCCGAACAGACCGATGAAGGGCGCGTTGTTGCCCAGCGTCGCGAGGTACACGAGCCGCTTCTCGAGTTTCATGCGCTGGAGGGCTTTCGCCCCGTCCATCGCCTCCTCGGCCGCACGAGGGCCCTTGGTGTAGGTCGACAGCCCGGCCATCACCACCGCGGCCTCTGCCGACGGCGAGGACTGCATGCGCTTCTTGGCCGCGTCGACCCCATCTTCGAGGGCTTCGCGTAGGTCTTTCGCGAGCACCCCGAGGTCGTCCTTGAGGGAGTTGAAAAACCAAGCACGCTCGAGAATGACGGCGACGGAAATCACGGACAGGCCGAGCATCAGGTACATGACCCAACCGGCGCCGAACCCGGTCATGATGCGTTCCAGCCAGATGATGAGGGGGCTTTGCTCCATCGTTCAGTGTTCCTGAAAGTGGGGTTCTTGAGACTGGGGGTTCCTGAGACGGGCGTTGTCTAGAGACGACCCGTGCCCGAGACGGCTCTTTGAGCGAGATCGCATTGTGGGGGGCACCGTGGAGGGCGCGGTGGAGGGCACCGTGGAGGGCACGCTGCAGCGGGGTTCTTAAGCAGCTCGACCCGTAAGTCAAAGGTGACCCAGGGCAATTCGCCCCGGGGTGAGCCGATCGTCCAACGGTGGGCCACGCTCTGGAACACGGGACCGAACCAGGTCATTTCTCAGGCGTACATGCAACCATGTTGCATTTGTGGCGTGCAGATGGGCGCGATGCAGGGGTGGGCGTCGACCTCAGCACGATCGATCTCTCGGCGCCTCCCGCCACATGCACACCTCGGACAGCACCGTCGTCGCGTAGGCACCCTTTGGTAACATAAAAGCGACCAATAGGGCCCCGCGCTCGGGTTCGGCGAGGGTTTCAACCTCGGTGAGGGGAAAGCGGAGCGGCCTCCGGGTTCCTTCGCCGTATCGTTTGAACGGGGCGAGATCGCCGCCCGGGACTGCGGCCTCGAGCACGCGGCGCTCGTGCGCGGCCGGCGCCCCCTCGGGCCATCGCATCTTGGCGCCAAACATGGGTCCCGTGGCCGAGAGCACGCCGGCCCGGGCCCGCGCGGCCGCATCGGCGGCATCTTCGTCTGCGACGAGAAACATCCCGCCGGTGTCGTGCTTTTTCACCAGGTCGCCGGCGAGGGCGGTGTCGAGGGTGCCATCGCGTCGGCGGTCGGCCAGCACGCTATTGAATAGCGTCGCTTGAAACGAGGAAAACCAGAGCCGTCGCTGGCGACGGTCTTTTGGCGGACGGCGTTCGCCCCGCACCCACGCCGTCGCGAGCGCGCCGAGGTCTCCGTCGCGGCCGAACCGCTGGGGGCCAAAGGCGTTGGGGACCCCCTGACGGCTCAGGCGCGTCAGACCCGCGGCGATGATCTCGGCCGCGGCGGCGGAGACCTCGCGGAGGCGAAGTCGGAAACGGTTGCCCCGAAGGTGTCCGGTCTTGAGCTTGTTGGTGTGCCGGCTGACCTCGAGGATGCGGGTCTCGGGTCCGAGGTCGAGGTCGGAGGGCATGGGATCGAGCGGCACCGACACCCACTGGGTCGTCACCGCGTGTCGGTCCTTCAGGCCGGCGGTGCCGATCGCGTCGCGGGGCACGCCCGTGGCCGCGGCGAGACGACGTACGAGGTCGAAGGTGGTGAGGCCTCGCTTTTCGACGAGAAGGTAGGCGTGAGGGCCCGTGCCGCAGGGCGCATAGGCGGGAACTTCGTCGACGACGAAGTCCTCGGGCTCGGTTCGGATCACGGCCGTCGGGAGGGAGGCGGCGGGTGAGGACGAAGGCGGCGGAGGCGGCGAGGAGGGCACGGACGCGACTTGCGGCGCCGCCCGCGGCCGCGTCAACTCCGGTGATGGGCACTCGTCGGGTGACGCGAGGGGTCGCGGTTGCGGCCGGGGTGCTGCTCGGGGTCGCCCTGGGACCGACGCCGGAGGTGGGGGTCGAGGTCGCCTGGGCCAAAGCTAATGATGGCGAGGGTACGAAGAAGTACGCGCCGGGCCGCGGCCCGAGCAAAAAGCGCAAGTCGAAGCGGCGGTCGCGACGCGACATCCGTCGCGCCGGGCGGGGGGCACCCGACCCGAAAAGCCCCAAGCGGGCGGCGACCCCCTCCCCGGCACCGTCGCGGTCGTTCCGCATCCCGCGCAAGAAGAAGGGCACGTGTTTCAAGAACATGGCCAAGGTCGGGGGCGCCTTCTGCATCGACCGCTACGAGGCCTACGTCGCCGAGGTGCTCCCCTCGGGCAAGCTGCGGCGGCTGTCGCCCTACGCGCCGGTGGGCGACAAGCCCAACCTCCGGGCGCTCGTACGCAAGGGTCGCATGCCGCAGGGATACATCAGCCGAAACCAAGCCGAGCGCGCGTGTCGCAACAGCGGGAAGCGCCTGTGCACCGATTCGGAGTGGGTGCAGGCCTGCAAAGGAAAGAAGCCCACCACGTGGCCCTACGGCGACGAGCACAAGGCGCGGCGGTGCAACGATCGCGGCCGCAGCCACTTCAACGAGCTGTTCGGGGAAGGCGGCGAAGCGGCGCCGCAGTCGGCCTACACGTTCGAGAACCTCAACGATCCACGGCTCAACCGCGCGAAAGGAACGTGTGCCGCGGCCGGGAAGTTTCGGCGCTGCCGCAACTCCTACGGACTCTACGACATGGTGGGCAACCTCCACGAGTGGACGGCCACCCCCAGCGGGACCTTTCGCGGCGGCTACTACCTCGACGTGCACCAACACGGCGATGGCTGCGACTACAAGACCACCGCCCACGCGCCGCGCTACCACGACTACTCGACCGGCTTTCGCTGCTGCGCCGACCTCTGAGGGCCGGCCTCTGAGGGCCGACGTCTGAGGGCCGGCGCTCGGGGTCGGACGTGCGGGGCGTCGCTCGGGGTCGGACGTGCGGCGTCGCGACATCCGACGGGAGGATTGAGGTGGGCGGACGGGCCGGGTGCGCGCGGGCACCCGCCATCGGCGTTCGATTCGTCCGAATCGCGGGGTCAGGCTATACCGCCCGCGTGCAGGCCACCGCGGTCACCCCCGAAGCCCCGATTTCCGAGGCGTCGACCCCCATCATCGACGCCCGCGACATCACCAAACGCTACGGCGACGGCAAAGCGACCAAGGTCGCCGTCGACGGGGTGTCGTTGCAGGTCGCGCGCGGGGACTTTCTCGCCATCGTGGGCCCGAGCGGATGCGGCAAGTCGACGCTCCTCGGCATTCTCGGCTGCCTCGACCGCAGCTTCGAGGGTCGCTTGTCGCTGTTCGGGGCAGATGTTCGCGCGATGCGGGACGCCGACCTCGCCGGTCTTCGCGGGGGAAAAATCGGCTTCGTGTTCCAGGCCTTTCACCTGCTCGGCCACGTGAACGCGCGCGACAACGTGCTCGCGCCTCTTTTGTTTCTCCGCGAGGCCCGTGATGCCGCGCGCATGCGGAAGCGGGCCGACGACCTGCTCGCCGAGGTCGGGCTCGGAGGGCGCGGCGACGAGATGCCATCGACGCTCTCGGGGGGAGAGCGCCAGCGCCTCGCCGTGGCCCGGGCGCTGCTTCTCGAGCCGGAGCTGCTGCTGTGCGACGAGCCCACGGGCAACCTCGACCTCGCGACGGGGCGGAGTGTGACGGAGCTCTTCGGCCGTCTGCACCGCGAGCGCGGCCTGACGTTGGTCGCGGTCACCCACGAGGAGCAGCTCGCCGAGGCGGCGACGTCGATCGTACGGCTGTCGGCGGGCCGGGTGGTCGAGGCGAACACAACGGTGGAGGCTGAGGTGGCGGTCGGGGATGGCGCGACGGCTGCCGACGGCGAGGCGGGCGCGGGGAGCGTCGCGGACGACGTCGGTGCGGCGGCGGCGGGCGGGGAGGGCGGCTGAGATGCGCCTCGGCGCGCTGCACAAGCTCGTGGTGCGCGACTTGGTGCGCGTGCGGGGCGCGCTCGTAACGAGCGGCTTCGGCATCATGGCCGGTACGGCGGCGCTGGTGTTCTTTCTCGCCCTCGGGCTCGGGGTCCGCGACGTGCTTCTCGGTGAGGTGTTTCCCATCGACCAGGTCGAGCTCGAGCCGCCCAAGGGATCGAGCTTCGGGCAGATCGCGAGCTTCGCCTTCGGAGGCAAAGCCAAGGCGCCTCGAATCGAGCCCGCCGACATCGCGGCGCTCGAGGCGTCGCCCGACGTCGCCGCGGTCTACCCCAAACTCCAGTTCAGTTTTCCCGCCTCTGCCCGCGGCGGCAAAGAGCTGCTCGGCCGCGACCTCAATACCGGGGAGATGATCGCCGACGGCATCGATCCCGAGCTCGTGGGCGACGTGGGCGACATTCCGTTTCGCGACCCGCTGTCGGTCTGCACGGGAGACGACCCCAAGCGACCCTGTACGCCGTGCGCGACGACCAAGGAGTGCACCGCGCCGCAGTACTGCGAGGCGAAGCAGGACGAGCGAGGCTTCTGCGTCGACCCCGTGCCGGCGGTGATCAGTCGCTACATCATCGAGCTCTTCGATAAGAGCGTCGCCCCCGCCCACGGCTACCCGCAGATCGGCGAAAAGCTCCTCGAGCGCGCCGAGGGCATGATCTTTCGCATGTGGATCGGTGAGTCGTACCTCGGCCAAGCCAAGACCGGCACCCCGCGTTGGGTTCACGCCCGGGTGGTCGGCATCAGCGACCGCGCCATCGACCTCGGCCTCACCCTCCCCATCGACACCGTGCGCCGTTGGAACGTCGAGTTCAGCGGCGAAGGCGCGGGCGACGCCTACTCCAGCGTGATGGTGAAGGTCGCCGCCAACGACCGCGTCGGTCAGGTGGTGGCCCTCGCCGACGAGCTCGGGCTCAAACCTCGCGACACACGCGCCCGCGACGTGAGCGTGCTGTTGAGCGGGGTGATGGCGTTGCTGGCCCTCGTCGCCGGCATCATCCTCGTCGTCTCCGCCTCGAACATCGCCTACACCTTTCGCGTCCTCGTCAACGACCGCCGTCGCGAGATCGCGCTCTACCGCGCCCTCGGCGCCACCCGCGGCGACATGATGGCCTGGCTGCTCGCGCTCGCCCTCACTGTGGGCGTCGCGGGCGGCGCGGCCGGGGTCCTGGTGGCCTGGCTCGCAAGCCTGGGCGCCGATCGCCTCGGCGAAACTCGCCTCCCGGACTTTCCCTTCAAGCCCGACACGTTCTTCGCCTTCCCCCTCTGGCTCGTGCTCGGTGCGCTCGCCTTCGCGTCGATGTTCGCCCTCCTCGGTGCCCTCGGCCCCGCCCGCCGCGCCGGCCGCGTCGACCCCGCCGCCGCCCTCGCGTCCCTGTCCTGACGGCGACTCTGCCCGAAGGGCGACATTGGGTCGTAAAAGCGACGCTGGCTACGGTTACGTCGCTGGGGAAGGTTCACCACCGAAGCGGGTTTCGTCGGGGCTCCTCCGGACGGGCTTTCGGGGTCGGCATGCTCCGAGCGCGGTGCGGTGAGACGGTGGGCGACGCAGAGGGGGCTAGCGAGGGGGCGTTTGGCTCAGCCACTGGAGGTAGGCGTCGTAGGCGCGTCGATAGCGACCATAAAGCGCCGGGTCGTCGGCAAAGCGCCGGTTGAAGCTCCCCTTGGTGGCGACGAGTTCCGCCTCATCGAGGCCATAACGAAGAAGAGTTTGGTCACGCGGACGCGCGAGCACCGTCAGCTCGGCCATGAGCGAGGCGTACTGCTCGAGGGCCAGCCGAGCGGGAGGATACCCAGCAGGGGAATGTCCAGCGGGGGGATGTCCAGTGGGGGGATCTCCCGCGTGGGAAGGCCCTGCGAGGAAAGGGGGTTCTCCGGCGCGGGACGCGCGGACCTCCGCGTCGGTGACGACGTCGACCGCGTCCGCCGTACCGCCCCGGATGGCGTCTACCTCGGCAATGAACGAGTCCGTCAACGAGGACGGCGGAGGTTCGGCGCGGCGCGGCACGTTCTCGAACGGGGTCGCGGGCCCTACCACCACCACATCGACGAAGGCCGTCTCGTCCACGAGATGCGCGGACGACGTTGCGACGTTGCCCGAGGCAGACGGGATGGGCGGAACCGGGTTCGGCTCAGCCGGTGGCGGTACGTGGGCGGGCGCGGCGGCGGCAGGCGGCACCGAGGCCGTCGATGGCGCCGGTGCGGCGGCGGGCGTCGCCGGGGCGGGCGCTGGCGTTGACGGGCTGGCCGCGGGTGCGGGACTTGCCGGGACAGCATCATCCTGGATCGAAAGCCCAAGGGGAGCGCCGGGTGGCGCCGGCGCCGTAGCGGCGGATGACTGGCCTCGCTCGGCCCAGGGCGAGGTTGGTTGAGGTCCTCCGGGGACTCGGGGAAGCGCGGCCGGTACGGGCCCGGCTGAGGCACCCTGTGCGACATTCGATGCTGGCACCGCGGCCGTCGATGGTACCGCGCCTTCCTGGGGTGGTTTGGCACCTTCCTGCGGCGTTTTCTCCAACGCCGCCCGAACCACCTCGTCGCCATCGGGGTCGAGCGCCAGATGCGCCAGCCGCACGCGTTCCCACCCCGCGTCAGTTGGTTCACAGCCAACTTCGTAGGCGCGCAGCAACAAGAGCCGAAGATGAAGCAGAACGGCCGGGTCGGGGCGATCGGCAAACCGCCGGTCCGAAAACCGCGTCAACTCTTTGAGGTCCCTTGTTCTTACGAGGTCCTCGAGCCAGCGGTCCATGCCCAAAGGACACTCTGGACCTACGTTTCCTTCGTGTTTTGCACCCATCACAACCATCAAGGAGCCCCTTCGTCTTCGCTGTCTCCGCCTTCGTCGGCTCCTGTCTCCTCTTGCATGGAGATGCGTTGCTGATTCAGGAATTCTTGATACCGGTCTAGTGCTGACTTGGGGTAGGCATCGTCGAGCCAGTCCGATGTCGCTTGAACCAACTCTTCATGGCGGCGACGACTACGCGCGTTATCGAAGTCCCATGGCGGCGCAATTTCGATCATTCGGTGGTGCCGGTCAACGCTGATACCTGCCGGAGGGATACCATACTCACGCTCATCGATGAGCGTGATCCATCCCAAGTGGGGTCGACCATCATCCCGGAGTTCCAGCCTTGGGGACATCGTCGGTCCCGTTCCCGAGGAGACGGCGGCAAAGGTGCATGGCAGGTGACGATTGATGGTAAGGAGCAGCGAGCGGACCCGGTCCGACTCGGCCCCCCCGCACTTCGACAGAAACCCGAAAGTAAGTCGTCTCGGATACCAAGACGGTACGACTGGCCCGACGGGTAGCTCGAGGTGGGCTTCAGGGAGCGGGTCGGGGCCGCCAAAAGCGGCCTCAAATAGAAACGGCTCGTCCGGACCAAAACGCCATGTGTGAACCTCCTCGCGAGTTACCTGTGAACGTAGCCGAAGCGATGTCAAGTCATGCACAAGTGTCCTCAGCTCGACAAAGGCACCCCACGCATCCCCCTCCTGCTGCGGCCACTCGATGAATAGGCCGATTCCGATATGCTTGTTGCGAAACACTCAGTCTCCTGCCGATAGGTCTGGAACCATATTAACGATTAGGTCATCCAAACGCGCCCGGAAGCTCTCATCGCCGCAAATGTCGCCGTGGGGCAAGGTCAGGTCGGACCAGGCAATATAGGTCGTCCCGGGATCGGTCGGGTCCGGATAGCAAAGATTCGTGAGGGGCGGGATGGCACTCTGGGTAGGTACCGACGTGTCGCCAGAATTCTTCATTACGATACTTCGAGTGGTTGTTTTGAACGTGTTTCCGATCACTGGGTCGTGAAGGATTTTGTCCAGGGTGACTCGGTCCCCTACGTGCGTCTTCTTGGTGATCGTAGCGGCGAAAAGCGTCTGAGAATGAAAGCGCCCCCGATAGACTCGCTGTTGCCGTGTAAACCTCTGATGGCCGTCTTCGTCTAGGGCCGCATTGCCGTCCGCATCCCTGATGGGGCGCTTCTCGATGGACGTGTCGAATATCACCCGGTCAAGCCGCTTGAGTGAAGAAACGAGGTGTTCGGTACGCGCGCGAGACCCTACGCTATACTTTGGTGATGGAGCGTAATCCATGAGTCCGAGCACCGAGTCGAGCAACACGTCGTACGTGTTCGTGGCGGTGGTCAGTTTGGTCCCTAGCCGTGGGGGTGGTCGGCCGTCAGGTCCTGGAGGCTTGAAGCGGTCAAGGTCGGTGTCTTCATGATCATAGAGGATCCAATCACTCGCCTTGTCGGGTAGCCGCAGGTAGGGCTCACGTGCGACAAGCTCATAGAGCCCCGGGACTCCACGGCAAAATTCCGTGATTGAACCTGGGGTTGGTTTTCTCAGCATAACAGCTGCGAGTATGGCCATCATGAATTCGAATCCCTTGTCGGTCGGACTCAAAGGGATACCGGCCTTAAGATAGTGGTATGGCATCGTTGCGCCAAAGTTCGGACTACCGCAAAGAATAAGAGCGCGGACCTTATCCGCGCCGCCGTTGCCATGGATGTAGCTTCGTGCGACGAGCCCGCCCATACTGTGGGCGATGATAATTGGTCGCTCTCCGTGAGTTTCTATGAGCCTGTCGACGCGGGGGCTGAGAAACCTTGTCGCCGATTCGAGGCACGAATTGCGCCAATCATAGCCGCAGCAGAAGACCTGTAGAAACCATCCCTTTTGGGATAGTCTCTTGAAGAGCGGAACCATTTTGGATAGGAATGGCTGGTAGCCGGGATATAC
Organism: Myxococcota bacterium; assembly: GCA_039027095.1. Classification (GTDB taxonomy): domain Bacteria; phylum Myxococcota_A; class Polyangia; order Polyangiales; family Polyangiaceae; genus JAPYTK01. The sequence goes on along the minus strand of JBCCLB010000062.1, from coordinate 7,276 downwards.
GAGTTCGTAGGAGTTGTAGACCAGCCATGGATGTCTCGCGACGAATTCCTCGGGGCGTTGAGGGGTCTCGCTGAGATGCGTGAAGGTATAGGCAACTTCGAGAGGAATGCTTGGGTCAGAAAGTGCTTTGATGGCGCGCGTGTTCTTCTTCACGCCAGGAGTTTGCTTGTGCGCCTCGTGGCGCCGACCTCCTCTCGGGTTCCACACAAGATACTCCTCGTCGCCTTGCCGGTAGCAAAGTCGGCTGCCCATGATGCCCGGGAGAAAGATGATCGGAAGAACCCTCTTCGTAGTAGCAATGATGTTGTTCACTTCTTCGGGGCTGAGTTCGGCGTCCGCGTCGTGGAGCTGTAGCGGAGACGTCGGATCTTCATATTTGAAGCGGGTCATTTTTGTTGATTCGTCTTTCTCGCGGCTTCCAACGCGTCCAGCGTTGTCTTGTCGAGCGTCAGGTCGGACTCGTGGTCTTGTTCGTGACCAAGAGGCGGCAGCCCGTTTGAAATCTGGAAGAGTCGCACGGCCGTCCGGAGCCGCTCGTCGACTTGGTCATCCTTGGATGGGTGTGGATAGTAACCTAGGTTAGAGAGGCGCGTTTTGATGCCTTGGATGGTGTGGAGCGGCGGCAAGGGGCCGAGGCGGATGTTGAATTGATGCGTCGTAGCGATACCGTCGGTGGTGAGGGTCAAGCGCGCTTGGGTCGCTCCTTCGGGAACTTCGACGGCAAGGGCGCCTGCGGCATCGAGGCGGCCGGTGTGAACGGTTCCGGCGCTCGATAGCCGAAAGCGCCAGTGGGCGAAGGGTTGGCCACCGGCTGCGAGCATGGTCAGTCGCAGGGTTTGGGTAGGTCCGGTGTCCGCCGGAAGAATACCGCCGCCGGCTTCGCCTCCTGCACAGTTTAAGAGCACCAGCGTCCCGTCGAGAGAGGCGTTGGCATCGAGAACGAGGGATGCGCTGGACGAGCCGAGGAGGATTTCCCCGGCCGAAATTTGTGCCGTACCGGCCAGGGCGACCGATGCGCCGTCGCCGGTCAAGGTCGTCGACTTCTTGCCTTCGATTTCGACGGTGGGCGCAGAGAGGCGGATACGGTCGGGCAGGAGCGTCAGGGACGTTTGGCCGCACGCAAGCTCGACGCGTTGTTGGGCGCCAATGAAGATCGAACCGGTGCTCGTGAAGGTTCCGCGACCGATGACGTCGATGAGGAGGTCGCGTTCGTCAGGTGAGCCCGGGTCTCCTGCGTGAAGGCTGAAGTCTTGGCAGGAGAGGCGCAGGCGGCGCGGGGTGCGTACGTCGAAGCCCTGTTCTGCCTTGAGGTAGGTCGCGCCGCCGGTTTCTTCGAGGAGACCCCCTTCGTGGCGTCGATGCGCGTTACCGCCGACCGTCGTGTGGCTGTCCTTTGCGGTGGCGAGGGTGAAGGTGTCGCCGCTTCTGAGGTGGGTGGCGCCGCTGACGAGAAGGTCGTAGGCGTCGCCGACGACGTGCTGTTCACGGCCGCCGATGCGGCGATGGCCGTCACCGGTGGCGATCTCGTCGAGGGCGCCATGGCTTTTCAGGGTGACGCGTTCGGCGTGGGCGGTGTCGTCGAAGGAGAGTTCGTGCTGGGCGCCGGTGGGCTCGTGGCTATCGAGGCCTTGAGAGCGAATTCCGCTCTTGAGTCCGCGAGGGTCGAACGGGGGTCGGTTTTGGCCGTTGTAGAGCGCGCCCAAGACGAGGGGCCGGTCGATGTCGCCGCCGGCGAAGCCAACGGCCACCTCCATGCCGCATCGAGGCACGAACACGCTGCCCCAGCCGGGACCGGCCCAGGGTTGCACCACGCGGAGCCAGCACGAGTTGGTCGCGTCGGCGCCTTGTCGGTTCCAGTGGAACGATACGCGCACGCGGCCCAGCTCGTCGGTGTGGAGCGCGGATGGGCCTTCGGGGGCAACGACCGTAGCGAGTTCCATCGACGGGGCTTCGCGCCGCGGGCTCGGTGGGGCTCGGTACGTGGTTTCAGCGGGAACAGCGACGACATCGTTGGTGAAGGCGTGATGGGCGGTTTCGTCGGTGTCGCCCGACCACCGGTATGCGTGGCGAATGGAGGTCACGACGAGGGGGTGGTCGATTTCGTGTTCGTCGAGCTCGAACGCCGTTCCTGCCGACAGCCGGGGGTCGAAGCTCTGGCCGTGTCCGGACACGACGTTCCGACGGGCCTGTTCGCCGAGGACTCTGACCCGCTGCTCGGCATCGTGGTCGAGACCATGGTTCTGTCCGTGGTCGTAGGCGAACATCGCCTGGTTCGGCACGGCCGCATCTTCTCGCCAGGTTTGCTGGGCGACGGTCGTCTTGATCGACCCGCCGGGCTCGAAGTGCGCGATCCCGTCGATGCCGCGGCCCGAACGGTCGAGATCGTGATGTCGGAGATGAAATTCGGTCGGCTCGAGCGCATGGCGCCAGGAAAACCGACGGTACGCCGGCGCCGCGTCGCGCAATGCACCCTCTTGGTGACGACGAAGACGTTTGGGGTCGAGTCCGTCGTCGTATGCGGTCGGGGCATCGCCCAGAACCAGCACGTCTTCCCCTCCGACGTCCGTGACGAACCAGAAGAGGCCATGGTCGCCGGCGAGCCGGTCGACGAGCGCCAGGTCAGACTCGCGGTACTGAACTCGGTATTCGAGCGCCGGATGACGTTGCGAGAGGCGAAGCGCGTAGGGGACCTGATGCTCCCTGAGCAGCGTGGTGATGATGTCGACCGCCGTCTGGTCCTGGAACACACGGCTTTGGCGCCGTTTGCTGAGCCGCCAGACGCGCGGTTGGACCGTGCACCGAACCAGCTCGCGCCCCCGCGATGCGTTGTCGACGCGGCCGCACGCGACGACGAGTCCGTGGCGACGTAATTCGGGCCGACCCAGCTCGAGATGGACGAGATGTCCCAGCCAAAAAGAAGGGGCGTAGGCGCCGCGCTCCGCGCTCACGGTGACGTCGTAGCGGGGGGTGGTGTTCAATGCGTCCTCCCCCTCGAACGCAACGACGGGACAGTTCACTTCGCCTCCGGCCAGCACGAGGCGAAAAGGGGTGTCGTGGGGCACGTCGCCGCGCATCAATCGCCCACGATCACGGTGCTTTGCGCGGTGATCACGCCGACCGGGAGGTCCATCGGGTCGTTGCAGGTCAGCACGCGATCCCCATCACGCGCCATGGGCTTGTGGTTGGCGAAGACCGTGGCCGAGCCGGTCACGACGGTGCCTTCGTTCTGCGGGGGTGTGGCGAAGGCGCCGGAGGTCGGCGTGTGGGGTGGGTCGTTGGAGGCCGTCGAGGTCACCAGCGCCGCGGCCTTGTGTTCCACGACCACGTCGGGGCTGAGCTCGCCGGAGAGCGTTCCTTCGAAGGGGTGGGGGACCATCACCGGCGTGCCCTGCACTACTTCCACGTGGAGGTCGGTGGCCCGCACGGGGTCGTCTTGCTTGGCGGCCGGCTTGGGCATGGTTGCCTTCGTTGGGTTTTCGCGCTCCCGCGACGGATGACCGGGTGAGACCTTCGCACTAGAGTTTGGCCGGTATCATGTTTCTTTTGAATGACGGTGTCGAGAGGCTCGCGGGCCCGGAAGCCCCGCGGTGGGACCTGCGCGGTGGGAGACCGTGTTGAGCATGCGACCGATGTCTGAAGTCTCACGCCATTGTGGGCAGATCATTTTCGGGGGTTTTACGGGGACCGAGCTGCCCACGTCGTTCTCGGCCGCCCTCTCACGGGGGGAGCGGGGGGGCGCGGTCTTGTTTCGGCGCAACATCGGGTCCTGGGGGCAGGTGGCGGCGCTCAACGCGTCGGTGGCGGCGGCGGGAGGCTTGGTGGCCGTCGACCAGGAGGGGGGGAGGGTCGCTCGGCTCGGTGCTCCGGTGCTCTCGTTGCCTCCGATGCGGACGCTGGGGGACCTCGATCGGGATGCGCTTACGCGGGGGGTGGGCGAAGCGCTCGGGCGACAATTGAAGGCGCTCGGGTTTCACGTCGACTTCGCGCCCGTCCTCGACGTCGATTCGAATCCCGACAATCCGGTCATCGGCGATCGCTCGTTCGGGCGTACGCCGGCGGTCGTGGCCCGACACGGTATTGCGTTCGCTCGTGGGCTTCAGGCCGGCGGGGTGGCGGCATGCGGCAAGCACTTCCCTGGTCACGGCGACACCTCGGTCGACAGTCACCTCACCCTCCCGACGGTCGAGCGGGATGCGGATGCGCTCGACCGGCTGGAGCTCTGGCCCTTTCGCTGCGCGGTCGAGAAGATGCCCGACTTGGCCGCGATCATGAGCGCCCACGTCGTGTTTCGGGCGCCCAATGACGAGACCAAGCCGTCGCGACCGGCGACGTTGGCCCCCCGCTTCGCCACGGAACTATTGCGAGAGCACTTGGGTTTCGAGGGCGTGCTCTTCTCCGACGACCTGGAGATGGGGGCGCTGCGGCACAGCCTCGGGCTGCCCGTACCCGAGAGTGCCGTCGAGGCGGTCCGCGCCGGGTGCGATGCGGTGTTGATCTGCAGCGACGAGGCGGCTCAGGACGCCGCGTTCGGCGCGTTGGTCCGCGCGGCGGAGCGGGCGTCGGAATACCGCGGGCGCGTCGCGGAAGCGGCGGGACGGGTGGCGCGACTGAAGGCGCGCTTCGGCGGCCACGTCGATGCGAGCGCGACCGAGGCGCTGGAGAAACGCCTCGAGTCGCTCGGGAGGGAAGTGAAGGCCGCGTTGGAAAGAGCGTTGGCGGACTCTGCGTGAGGCGATGACCGCGGGGCAGCAAAGATGAAACCCGGCTTCGGGTGCGGGTAGACTCGACCCAAACCTGGCGGTGCGGGGACGAACGACGATGATGACGGTGACGGAGTTCGACGCGTGGCGGGTCGAACGTCCTGGTCGCTGGGAGCTGGTGGGCGGCGTGCCCGTCGCGATGGCGCCGGAGCGGGCGCGTCACAATCTCGTGAAGAGCGACGTTCTGATCGCGCTTCGGCGTGCGCTGGAAGACGGTGGGTGCACGGTGTTCGGCGACGGCATGACGGTGGTCGTCGATGAGACCACCGCCTACGAGCCCGACGCCGTGGTGTGCGCTGGCGGTCCGGTCGACCTCGACGCCACGGTGGTCGATGCGCCAACCATCGTGGTGGAGGTCCTGTCGCCGTCATCGGAATCTAACGACTCGGGGCGCAAGCTGGCCGATTACCTCTCGCTTCGTTCGGTACGCCACTACCTTGTCGTCAACCCGGTACGCGGCGTGGTCACGCACCATCGTCGGGATGATGACGGCAATGTTCACACGGCGATCCATCGCGGCGACGGCGTCGTCGGGTTCGATGAGCCGCGGGCGCGCATCGCGGTGTCGGAAGTCTTCGCTTCTTTACCGGAGGGGCGTGAACCGCGGTCATGAGGATGACGAGGAAAGATGCCGGCGCAGCAGCTTGGGGGGGGCCGTCGCCGGGTGGTCGGGCCAATGGTGTTTCGGGTAGCGTCGCGAGAGGGTTTTGCGCAGCTCGGGGTAATGGCGAGCCCAAAAGCCGCCGAGGTCGTCGGTGACCTGAAGGGGGCGTCGATTGGGGCCCCAAAGCTTCAGCGTCAGGGGCTGGCCGCCAAGATGGGGCCCCTCGGCCAGGCCGTAGAAGTCTTGGACGTAGCCTTCGACGAAGGGCGGCGCCCCCGCGGGGTAATGCACGCGGACCTTCTTGTCCTTCAACGCGACCTCCGTCGGCGCCGCGCGCCGCAGCGCGCGCTGCGCCGCCGGCGGCAGCGCCTGCGTCCATAGCGTGGCCAGCGGCAACGCCGCGAGCTCCGCTCGCGACGTTGCGCCGGCGCCGAAGTGGCGCCGCGCTTCGCGCTGCGCCGCTTCGTCGCAGACGGGGACCTCCTCCGCCCCCGTCGCGCGCGCGTGGGCCACGCGCGCGCGCAGGGTGACGTCGACCGGCACGTCCCACCCGTCGAGCAAGGCGTCCAGGGTCGCGGGGCCGGGCGGGGCCCGGCGCCGCGACCCGTCGAGCACGATCCGGCCGAGCCGGATCTCCTCGACCAACACGACGCTATCGCGCGCGCGGTCGTACGTCCGTGTCTCCACCATCTCGAGCCGGTCGGCCGCCACGTCGAACAGCTGCTCCGCCGTCACCGGCGCGACCAGCGTCGCCGTCGCGGGACGCGACGGCGATCGCTGCTCCGCCTCCAGCACCACCAAAAAAAACGTCGCGTCGTCGACCCGTTGCACCTCGGCCATGCCGCCGGCCGCCAGCGCGATGCGCCGGCGCCCGGTGCCTTCTCCGACGACCTTGCCCACGCGGTCCAAAAACCCGGCCAGCAATGCGGCCGTGACGTCGCCTTCGCCCTCACCCTCACCCTTGGGCAAGCGGCGGGCCGCCTGTCGCAGCTGACGGCGGGCGCGGGCGCCCGCCGCCCGCCGCGCCGTCGACGCATCGTCGAAGGCGGCCACGTGGTGCCACAGGTTGGGGCTGCGGCCGGCGCGCACGCGCTCTACCAGGACGGCGAGCACCGTCGTGGCCTCGTCGACGACGCCGCGCGCGGCGGCGTCGACGAGAACGCAGGCGAGCCGCGGCGGCAGCGGCAGTTGGGCGAGCCGACGCCCGAGCGGCGTCGGCGCGCCGGTTGGGTCGACCGCCCCGTAGCCTTCCAACCGCGCCCGGGCGCGTGCCCAGGCCGACTCGGGCGGGGGCGTGAGCCACGGCAGCGTTTCTGCGGCCGCGCCGGCCAGCGCGACGGCGAGGACCGCCTCGTCGAGGTCGGCGCGCGTGATCTCTGGGGGGTCGAATGCGGGGCGGCGGCGAAGGTCGTCCTCGGCGTACAGCCGGACGCACCGGCCGGGGCCGGTGCGTCCGGCGCGACCGGCCCGCTGCGCGGCCGAGGCTTGGCTGATGGGCTGCTCGCGAAGCTCGGGCAAGAGCTCCGTGGCCCGAGCCTGGCGGTGAAGGCCGCTGTCGACCACGGCGACCACGCCGTCGATGGTGAGCGAGCTCTCGGCCACGTTGGTGGCCAGAATGACTTTCCGTCGCGACGACGGCGCCAGGGCCGCGTCTTGGGCGGCGGGGGGAAGCGCGCCGTGGAGCGGAAGCACCGCGACGTTTTCGTCGCGGGCGAGGGCGGCGCAGGCCGCCTCGGCGCGGCGGATTTCCGCCGCGCCGGGGAGAAAGACCAGGACGTGGCCGTCCACCGCCTCGTCGCGGACGAGGCGGCGGACGGTCTGCGCGGCCGGCCCCGCCACCGGCACCTCGCGGGGGGGGCGGACGTGGGCCAAGGCGCTGGGGGGGACCCCCCCCCCCCCCGGCACCCCGGGG
>JBCCLB010000061.1:0-39590 GCA_039027095.1 Myxococcota bacterium | reverse complement strand
TCGTTCCCCCTGGCATCGTTCCCCCTGGCATCGTTCCCCCTGGCATCGTTCCCCCTGGCATCGTTCCCCCTGGCATGTATCGATGACCGTACGTGAGGCCGTGGAACTGTCAAGTGACGCTTCGACGGCGATAGTTTTGCGGCGAGCACCGACACCGGCCGGCGCGGGCCGCGGCGCCGTTGCGAGGCAGGCTTACCGCCTCAGGCGTCCTGGGGACGGGGTCAGGCGATGGCGCCAGGCACGCGACGTAGACACCTCGATGCCCCAGCGCTACCCCTCGGGGCGTGATGCGGCGAGCGCGACGCGAACGCAGGGTTCGTCACGGAGCAACGCGACTTCAGGACAGGACGCAACCGCGGTGGCGGCGGTGTCTCGCCGCCGGGGTCGTGTTTTTGGCCGCGCTGACCGGCGGGGGATGCAGCGGGGCGGGCTCGGGGCCGGTGGGTCCCGAAGAAGCGCTGCGGGCCTACGCCGATGCGCTCCGCGAGGGCCAAGTCGACGAGGCGTATCGTCTGTTGAGCGACGAAGCGAAGCGGCAGGTGTCGCGTGAGGCGTTTGGCCGGCTCGTGGAAGAGCGGCCGGAAGACGTTCGAGAACTCGCGCGCTCGCTCGGGAGGTCGGGGTCGCCCCCCGTGGTCACCGCCGCCATCGTGGCTCCGGGCGGCGACCGCCTCGATCTCGTCTACGAGGATGGCCGCTGGGCCATCGATGGCACGGGGATCGACCGCTACGGTCAGTCGACCCCGCGGCAGGCCATCCTCGGCTTCATCCGGGCCTTCGAGCGGCAGCGGTTCGACATCTTGATGCGCTACGTCCCCGACGCGGAGCGCGAGGGCACCCCCGAAGCCATGTGGGGCCCCGAGGCGGAAGCCGCGACCCCGCTCACGGCCAAGCGTCTCGAAGAGGCGTGGGGCGGGGCGCAAAAAGACTACATCCGGGGCCTCGTGGATGCCGTGAAGACGGCCCTGCCGACGGCGCAGATCGAAGAGACGGGCGATCGGGCTGCGATGCCGTACGGGGCCAACGGCACGGTGCTGTTCCTGCGCGAGGACGGACGGTGGAAGGTCGAGGACCTCGAGTGATCCGACGCCCTCGGGCGAGCGGGGAAAAGCGGCCCCGCCCTCGGTTTCGGAGTAGGGTACGCCATCATGGCGAGTGAACCCCCGGACAGCGCGCAACTCGATGCGCTCCCGATCCTGCCGCTTCGCAACTCGGTGCTCTTCCCCGCCTCGGTGGTACCGATCAACGTGGGCCGTCCGCGCAGCGTGCGCCTCGTCCAAGAGCTGCTCGGGCGCGAGCGGGCCTACGTCGGGGTGGTGAGCCAGCACAAGCCCGAGACGAACGAGCCGACGTTCGACGACCTCCACCGCGTCGGCACCATTGCCCGCGTCGTCAAGGTCATCCGCCTGGGACCGAGCAACTACTCCGTGGTGCTCAACGGGCTAGGTCGCATGCAAATTCTCTCGGGGGTCGCGCTCGAGCCCCACATGCGGGCGCGGGTGGCGCGGGTCCCCGAACGTCGGGAAGCCGACGTGGAGATCGAAGCCCTCGGGGCGACGTTGCGCGAGAGCACACGAGAGGTGTTGCGCCTGATGCCCAACCTCCCCCGCGAGACGGCGGGTATCCTCGATAAGGTGCGCGACCCGGCGGGGCTCGCCGACCTCATCGCCGCCAACTTTCCTCCGTCGCAGGCCTCGGTGGCCGACAAGCAGCAGGTCCTCGAAGCGTTCGCCCCCAAAGAGCGGGTCAAGCTGGTCCTCGGGATGGTGGCGCCCCAGCTGGAGGTGCTTCGGGTCAAAAAAGAGATCTCCGGGATGGTCGAGGAAGAGATCACCCGGTCGCAACGCGAAGAGATGCTCCGTCAGCAGATGTCGAGCATTCGCGAAGCGCTCGGCGAGGCGGACGACGAAGACGAGCTCGAACAGCTCCGGACCAAGGTGCGGCGCCGTCGGCCCCCGCGCGAGGTGATGGACGTCGCCCGCAAACAGCTCGCCCGCCTCAATGCGATGGCGCCCCAATCGGCCGAGTACAACGTGACGCGCAACTACGTCGAGTGGTTGGGGGACCTGCCGTGGTCCGACCGCACGGCCGACGACTTCGACGTGCAGAACGTCCGCCGTTGCCTCGACGAAGACCACCACGGGCTCGCGAAGGTAAAAAAGAGGATCGTCGAGTTTGCCGCGATCCGGCAATTGCGGACCGACATGCGCGGCCCGATCCTGCTCTTCGTCGGCCCCCCCGGGGTGGGAAAGACCTCACTGGGTCGTTCGATCGCACGGGCAACCGGTCGCCACTACGAGCGCGTGGCCCTCGGCGGTGTGCGTGACGAGGCCGAGATCCGCGGGCACCGGCGAACCTACGTGGGGGCGCTGCCCGGGCGCATCATTCAGGCGCTCAAGCGGGCCGGCAGCAACAACCCGGTGCTCGTCCTCGACGAGGTCGAGAAGATGGGGGCCGACGTGCGCGGCGACCCGACGGCCGCGCTGCTGGAGGTGCTCGATCCCGAGCAGAACAACACCTTTCGGGACCACTATCTCGAAGTCGCGTTCGACCTCTCGAACGTGATGTTTCTCGCGACCGCCAACACGCTGCGCGGGTGCAGTCCGGCCCTCCTCGACCGTATGGAGATCATCGAAGTGCCTGGCTACACGCGAGCCGAGAAGATGGACATCGCGCGCGACTTCCTCATTCCGAAACAACTGTCGAGCCACGGGATGACGCTCGAGCACCTCGACTTCACCGATGAAGGCATCGCCGCCGTCGTCGACCACTACACCCGCGAGGCGGGGGTCCGAAACCTCGAGCGGCAGCTCGGGGCCGTCTGTCGCGCCACTGCCGTCCGCATGGCCGAGGCCAACCCCGAACGCCCCCTGACGTTCCCGGTCGCGGTCGACCGCGACCACGTCGAGCGGGTCCTCGGGGCGCCGAAACATCGCCCCGAGCGCGCCGAGCTCGATCTGAAGCCCGGCGTCAGCACCGGGCTCAGCGCTTCGTCCGACGGCGGACGCATCATGTTCGTGGAGACGAGCCGCATGCCGGGGAAAGGCCGGGTTCACCTCACCGGAAACCTCCGGCCCGTCATGGAAGAGTCGGCGACCGCCGCGGTGACCTACGTGCGGAGCAAGGCGGAGGCGCTCCACCTCGACCCCGCGTGGTTGCAGGAGGTCGACCTGCACATTCACATCCCCAATCACGGGATCCCCAAGGATGGGGCGGCGGCGGGATTGGCGGTGTTCGTGGCGGTGAGTTCGCTGCTTCTCGGCGTGCCGGTCCGTTCGGAGGTCGCCGTGACCGGAGAATTGTCGCTTCGGGGCCGGGTGCTTCGCGTCGACGGCATCGTCCCCAAGCTGCTCGCGGCGCATCGCGCGGGGCTGCGTACGGTGCTCATCCCCGCGCGAAACCGTGTGGATCTCGAAGAGGTACCAGGGGCCCTGCTCGAAGCGCTCGACATCAAACTCATCGATACCGTCGACGAGGTGTTGCCCCTCGTCCTGCAGCCACCGGCCGATGCCGCCGATGGCCGTGATGCGTCGCCGCCGTCCGCCGTTCACGCCTCGCCTTGACGTCCAGCCCTCCCCCTGTGCGGTCCCCTCGCGAGGGGACAGCGCGACGGTTTCACGCTCTGTGGCGGTGGCGTCCGCGCCACCGCGGGCGCGCGACGGCGGTCACCGTGGTGGCGCTCCTTTTTGCTGGCCTCGGGTGGTTGACCCCGTTTTCGCAGCCCACGTACGAGCTGTCGCTGGTCGCGGGGCTCGTCTGTCCGGGTGTCGCGGCCGTCGCGACCGCCCTCGATACCCGTCGGCAGCGGGGACATGGCCTGGCGACGTACGGTCGCGCCATCGCGACGGGGATGTCGGTGGCCCTCGCGGCGTTGGGGGTGGCGCTGTTGCACGGGGTGCGGTCGACGATGTGCGACCCCATCGGCGGTACCGTGCAATTCGCGCTGGGGCCAGGGATGGGGTCGGTGCTCGGGGGGGTATGGGGCGCGGCCGCGGCGGAGGTCGCGCGACGTCGCGACACGGCGCGGCCCCGAGCATGGGCGGTGGGTCTCGCGCTTCTCGGACCCGTGGGATCCATGGCCACGGGGGTCGCGCTCTTCTACGCGTCGCCGGCGGTCTTCGCCTTCGATCCGTTCGTCGGGTTCTTCAGCGGGGCCCTCTACGACACCGTCCTCGCCGACGATCCATTGTGGCGCTACCGAGCGGGCAGCGTGGCGACGCTGTTGGCCGCCGCGGTGGCGGCGTCACACCTCGAACGCGATGCGCAGGGCGGCCGTCTCCGGTGGGTGCGCCGAGGGCGACCGGGCCTCGTGACGTTCGGCGTCGCATGCGCGCTCGTCCGCGTGGGCATGGTCATCGGGGGGGCCGAATTCGGCTTTTGGCAGACCGCGGGGACGATCGAGCGCACCCTCGGGGGACGGCGGGTCGAAGGACGCTGCATCGTCGTGTTCGACCGCAGTCTCGACCGGGATCACATCGCGCGATTTGCGCGCGACTGCGACGCCCACATCGAGCGGGTCTCGGCGTGGCTCCAAGTCGAGGATCCCGCCCCGGTGACGGCCTACGTATTCCGTACCCTGGCCGACAAGCAGCGGCTCATGGGCGCCGCCCGCACGTCGATCGCAAAACCATGGCGTCGCGAGATCTACCTCAACGACATGGCCTACCCCCACACCGTGGTCGAACACGAGCTCGTGCACGCCCTCGCTGCCGATCTCGGGCGTGGCCCGTTCCGCATCGCGGGTGACCTCGGCGGATGGCTCCCCAACCCCGGCCTGATCGAAGGCCTGGCGGTCGCGGGCGCGCCGCGGGACGAAGACCTCTCGGCCGACGAGTGGGCGGCAGCCATGAAGGACCTCCGGGTGTTGCCGACGCTGGAGTCGCTCTTCTCGCTTTCGTTTCTCACCGCCGCCTCGTCGACGAGCTACACCGCCGCCGGCTCGTTCGTCGGCTGGGTTCGCGAACGCTTCGGCGCCGATGTCGTCGGTCGGTGGTACGGCGGGGAAGCGCTTCCGGCGTTGACCGGGGCCTCGTGGGCGATGCTCGAGCGAGACTGGCATGCGCACCTCGACACGATCGTGCGCGACGAAGCCGCGGCCCGCACCGCCCAGCGACGCTTCGACCGTCCCGGCGTGCTGGGCCGGCGTTGTCCTCACGTGATCGACGAGCGCCTGGCCGCGGCCGACGCGGAACTTGGCGCGGGAGACATCACGGCGGCCCGGACGGCCTACACGGCCGTGGGCCGCCTCGACCCGGACAACGAGCGAATGCGGTTCGGCCTCGCCGAGTGTGCTGCGCGCGAGGGCGACGAGGACGGCGCGCGCGCCCTCTTCGGCGCGATCGTCGATGACGATCGCTACGTGGCCTACACCCACGACCGCGCGCGCGATCGCATGGCCGCGCTCGATCTTCGGCATGGCCGTATCGACGCCGCGGTGGCCGCGTATCGAGACCTCGAGGAGCACGCGAGCGACTCGGGTCGCCAACGGACGTACGACCTTCTGGCCCACTACGCGGACGACCCCGCGGGCCGGCCGGCCCTCCTCGCGCTCTTGATCGGTACCGGCCCCAAAGGTCCCAACGAGGTCGAAGCCCTCGATCGGATCGGCCGCTGGCGCGCAGCCGCCCCCGCGGACGGAACCCCGAACTATCTCTTCGGGCGCCAACACTTCAATCGCGGCGCCTACGACCTGGCCGTCGAGGCGTTCGACGAGGCCCAACGGCGCGGCGGCCTGCGCCCGGCGGTGGCGTTGGAAGTGGACCGCCTCCTCGTCGTCGCCCATTGCGCCCGCGGCCGCCGACCGGCCGCCGAGACGGCGCTGGCCCGCTACATGGCGTCGCCGGTATCGCGCCCGCGTCGCCGCGACCACCTCGCTCGCCTGGTATCTCGTTGTCGAGGCTGACGGGCGCAGCGACGGAGCCACCCAACTACGTTCCCATGGGTTCGCGCACCTCGACGCTCCGCTCCCTAGAAATCGAGCCGTCCGCGCGATCGCGGTGGGGAAGGCGCTGCCTTCAACGTGGTGGCGAGGAGCTCCCGCAGCATCGCATTGTCGTTACGCCGACCGTTGCGGGTGCGCGCGTCGGCCAAAACCCCTTCCGGCACGCTCGCTCCCCGAAAACGGATCATGTCGGCGAGGTGCGCCTCGGAGAATTCGGGGTGCGCCTGCACGGTGAGGATGTTCCCGTCGTAGGCGAGGATCGCGTTGTCGCAGAAATCAGACGTCGCGACCCGGCGGGCATGGGGCGGGCGCGCCACGACCTGATCCTGATGCCAGGCGTTGAGGACGAGCGAAGCGTCGCCCATCCGATATCGCTGCTGGCCGACCGCCCACCCACCCTCGAACTTCTCGACGCGACCACCGAGGGCCTGAGCGATGACTTGGTGGCCGAAGCAGATCCCCACCAGCGGGTGCTCGAGCCCGGCGACCTCGCGAATGAAGTCTTCGAGGGGGGCGATCCAAGCGAGGGCGTCGTACGCGCCGTGCTCGGAACCCGTGACCAACCAGCCATCTGCGCTCAGGGGACTGTCGGGAAACACCCCCTCGAGCACGGGCCACGTTTCGAACGCAAAGCCCAAGTCGTCGAGCAGGCGGTGAAACCAGCGGTCCACCGGCCCGTGTCGGGCCTGAATCTCGGGGTGGGCGTGCCCGGTCTGGAGGATCCCAACCTTCATGGGGCTACGACGACGACGACGTCGCGGCGCGGTGCGGTTCGGGTTCGTGGGCCCATGCGTTGGGCTCATAGCGACGCCTCACGCCCCGGGCCACCCGTCCTCCGCGAAGCAACGCTGGTTCCGAGGCGTTCCCCCGAGACGGCGTCCCGTGGCTCGCTCGGCCCGCTTGCCGCGAGGAACCAGAGCAGTACCGCGGAACCATCCGGTTCACCGCGGTCTCCCGGCGCCGCGAACCCATGAACAGTGATTTAGCCGCGCAGCGCGAGAGCGAAGCAAACGGGATAGGTGACCACGATGAAGACGAAACACCGCGTGATTCCCATGGGGATACTCTCTTTCGCGAACCACATCGGCCCGACGAACGTGCCGAGCCAGAGCGCCTTGTAGAAGACCTGGATGAGGGTCACGGGGGCGAAGAAGGCGGGCCAACGAAGTCCAGCTAGCGACGCGACCAAGATGGCACCCCACAAAGAGCCCACCATGGTGCGCAGCCCCGGGGACTCGACGACGTGACCCCCAAACACGGCATCCACGCCCCGACCGAGGAACATCTGATGACAGACGGGGACCAAGATCAGCACGTTGAAAACGTAGGGGACCCACAACCATCGAGGTGACGGAAAGGTCACGGCGTCATCTCCGTGCGGGCCGGTGGCCGCCCCGTCTCCGCGAAACGCGCGAAGACGCCTTGGTCGTGGGAAGGAAGCAGGAGCGTGTGGGGCGGCAGGCTTCGCAATCGCTCCTGGGTCATGCGCGCAAGGGCGAGGTCTTCGGAGATCCCGGAGACACCGCGACGGTCGGTCTGGGCGGCGTCGAAGGTCGCATCGCCGGCCATGAGGACACGGCACGATGAGCCGACGACGGACACGCCGATGTGGCCCTGGGTGTGGCCCGGCAATCGAACGATCCGTACGAGACCGTCCTCGGTAAGGGCGTAGGAGGTACCCACCGCGCCATCGGGAACGAGGCGCGGAGGTTTCGTCCCGGGAGGCCACACGCTGCCGAGATGCGATGGCCAGTTGCCCTCGCCCGTCCAGACTTCCGCCTGAGACAGGCGCGACAGATTGCCGGTGTGGTCGGCGTGGAGATGGGTCAACACCACCTGGTCGACATCTTCGAGCCCGAGGCCGACTTCCTCGAGCCGCGCCCCGAGGTCGTCTCCCGAGGGGAGAAAGAAACGGAGGTGGTTTTCGTAGAACCACCCGAGCCCACCGCGTGGCGAGCCCGTCTCGGGGTCGAGGGCGATGTCTCGGCTCAGGCCCGTGTCGACCAGGATCGTGCCCTCGGGATGCTCCACCGCAAACACGATGATCGGCAGCCACGGCGACCAGTCTCCCTCCGAGATGATTCGGAGCGTGCGGAGCAGAGATGCCCCCTCGCCCTCGTAGTGGGTCGGCCGCACCTGCACGAACCCCACCCGCATGGCGTGCACGCGCACCTCGGGTGCGAGACGACGTGAGACGACGGGTTGAGGCAAAGACGGAGGGAGTGGCGGCGGCGGCGGGCGTACACAGGCTCCTGGCAGCGCCAGCGCGAGCCATGCCGGCAGGGTCAAACGTTTGGGTCGCCGCATGATGAACAGTGTTTATCTTGCGCGATAGATGAACAGCGTCAACCTGCCGGGGTGACCAACGGCAAAAAGCGGCTCGGGGTCGGTCAGCACCACGGAGACCTGAGGCGCTCCCTCCTGGAGGCTGCGGTGGCGCTGTTGGCTCAGGGCGAGCGACCCTCACTGCGGCAAGTCGCCCGGGCGGCCGGCGTCTCGCCCGCCGCGCCCTACCACCACTTTCACTCGGCGAACGGGCTGATGGCGGCGGTAGCCTGCGCAGGGTTCACGGCGCTCGAGGAGGCCCTCCTGGCCACCCTGGACCGCACCGAGAAGACCGCCGAGCAGGCGCCGAACATGAGTGCCACCTACGTGACCTTCGCGTTGGCCCACCCCGAGCACTATCGGCTCATGTTCGACCCCGAACTCGAGCCCGCCGATGACGCCTTGGAACGGGTGGCCCAGCGCGTGTTCGGCCATCTCGTGGGCGCGGTGGCGCGAGCGCTCCCCGAGGCGCCGCGCGTGGTCGTGCAGATGCGGGCGCGGCAAATCTTCGCGCTCGCCCACGGCTGCATCGATCTCGCCACGGCCGGGGCGCTGGCGAAGCTCGAAGGGCCCCATGCGCCCCGCGGGGTCGCCGAAGAAGTCGCGGCCGCCACGACCATCCTCCTCCGAGCTCCGTCCTCGTCGCGTCGCCCCAACCCGGAGTGACCGGCCCTCCCTCGGCGGGGGACGGCTACTGACTCAACGTGATGGGGATGTAGGCGAGGCGCATGCGACTGCGGGTGCCGCTCTGCGAGTAGCCGGCCAGGCCGTAGAGCACGTTCCACCAGTGGCCCCGGGGGGTTTCGCCGAAAGAGAAGAAAGGGAAGAAGTGGAACTGCCATTCCGTCCCCTGAGGGGTCTTCGTCTCCCCGTAGTAGGTGTTGCCGATGACCTGGTCGAGCCCCCGGGGCGACTTGAAGCGCCAGAAGAGGGGCGCCACCACGGTTGACCGGTGCCCCGGGCGATTGAAGTCGAAAAAGAACGGCGCGAGCACCACGTGAGACTTGTCGTACGTGCGACCCGAGTAAAACAGCGGATAGAGATCGGTTTGCCAACCGGTAATGCTCCGCTTGTGACGGAACAGTGGTGTGATCCACCACTCGCGGCTCAGCCCGTGCCGTTTGAATTGACCGTAAAAAGGGAAAAGCGCGAAGTTGTCGCTCCGGTTGCTCGTCTCACGGTAGTAGAAGGGCAGGGCGAGCCAACGGTCGAGGTCGATGTCGGGATCGACGTAGTGCCACACGAGGGGTGTGTACATGTCGAGTTCGGTGCGGCCGCGGTGCCGTGCATAAAGATAGGTGGCAAACGTGTGGGCGCCGTCGTCCTGAATGTGATCGACGAACAACGGGGTCGCGATCGTCCGCTTCTGCGGCCCCTCGTAGCTGTAGTGAAAGAAGGGGGCGAGGGTGGTGCTGGCCCGGTTCTCTCCCCAGGAGTGGTAGAAAAGCGGGAGAACATTGACGACCCCCCCGTCGCGGTTCTTCTCCGTCCACACGGGACCCCAGATGTCGTACTCCTGGTCGTTTTTTTCTTCGTATGAATAGTAACGCAGGAGCGGAGGGATGACCTCGTATTCGCTCCGGTCGTCGCGGCCGTAGAAGTAGAGGGGGGCGAGACCGTAGTCGATCTCATCGGCGGTGCGTCCGTCGCACCGAGGGCCTCCGGTCCACTTGCAGAACACGGGCCCGTACATGCTGAAGCCGTTGTGATCGGTACGCGTGTTGAACGTCAGCAGCGGAGGGATGTGAAGATACTCCTTGCCCCCTTGCCCCGAGCCCTCGAAGAAAAACGGGGCCACCCAGTTGTCGTGGCCGGTCGGGCTCTCGCGGTGCATCACGTTGCCGACCACGGTCGTGTACGTGTCGTGGTCGCGGAGCTTCCAGAAGATGGGGAACACCACGTCGGCGTCGTGATGCTCGCTCCGGCGATTGAAGTACGTCAATCCGAACAGCGACGCTCGGTCGTCGCCCTGTCGTCGCTCGATCCAGAGGGGCGGAAAGATCCCCTGGAACGAATAGTCCCCGCTGCGCTCTCGATAGAAGACGCCGTAGAACTCACGCTCGGTGACCGCCTCCCGCCCCACTTCGATCTCGGCGTCGGGGTTGAAGTCCGTCGTGAGCTTCCCCACGAGACCTTTACCCACCTCGTTGGGCTTTTCCGGCAGTTGCGCCGCTTCGGTGGGCAGCAACGAATTGTCGCCGCCGGAAGCGGCATGGGTCTCGGGACCCTCAGGCTCGTTGGGCGCCGGGGTCGGAGCGCCGCCGGGCAAGCCTGCGCCCGGGGGACCGATCCCCTGTCCGGGGCCCCCCAGTCCCGGCCCGATCCCCTGCGCGGCGGCGGGCGGCGTCGCCAGCCCGGTGAGTACCCACACCGCCACGACGAGCGCGAAGACGCCCGGTCGCCCGAGGAGGCGGACCCGGGGGCAGGGCATCAGCCGGCCGTCTCCGCCCCGCTCGCGCCGCTACCGTCGTCGTCGTCGTCGAGTCGTGCCTGCACCCTTGCCACGAACCCGTCGTCGAGGGTGACGGTCTGCTGTTCGTGGCGGGCGAGGTCTTTGATCGTGACCGAGCCAGTGGCGAGTTCGTCTTCTCCGATGAGGAGACAAAGCCGGCCGCCCATGCTGTTGGCCCGACGCAACATCGCCTTCAGGCTGCCCCCCCGGCCGTCGAGCTCGCAGTGATGTCCGGCGCGGCGGAGACGGGTGACGACCCGCAGCGCGACCCCATGGGCTTCAGGGCGTAGAGGCGCCACGTAACACGCGAGCCGAGGCGCCGTGGCGGGCGGGGTCGCGAGGGTGAGGAGCCGTTCGAGCCCCATGGCGAAGCCGATGGCCGGCACCGGACTTTTGTGGCCGAGACTCTGGACCATGCGGTCGTAGCGGCCGCCGCCGATGAGGGTGCTCTGCGCCCCGAGGGTGTCGGTCGTCGTCTTCAGTTCGAAAAGGGTCCGCGTGTAGTAGTCGAGGCCCCGCACGAGGGTCGGGTCGACCACGTAGGGGATCTCCAGGTCGTCGAGATGCCCCTGGAGCCGCTCGAAGTGGGCTCGGTCTTCGTCGTCGAGCAGCCCCAGCACGCTCGGCGCGTCGGCCGCGACCTTTTGGTCGGCCTCGGACTTGGAATCGAGGATACGGAGGGGATTGTCGTGCACCCTGCGTTGTGAGACCTCGCTCAGCTCGGCGCGCCGCGGTTCGAAGTACGCGGTCAGGGCGTCGCGATAGCGAGCCCGGGTGTCGCCGGAGCCGAGAGAGTTGAGGTGGATGCGACAATCGTCGAGCCCGAGGGCGGTGATGACGTCGACGCAGAGGGCGATGAGCTCGGCGTCGCAGAGCGGACCTTCGTCGCCGTAGATCTCGCATCCCGCTTGGTGGAATTGCCGGTAGCGCCCTTTGGCCGGCCGCTCCGCCCGAAACATCGGCCCCACGTAGTACCACCGCGTCACGGGTTCTCGACCGCTGACGGCGTTCTGGACGTACGCGCGTGCGGCGCCCGCCGTGCCCTCCGGGCGCACGGTGAGTTGGTCGCGGTGCCGTTCGAAGGAGTACATCTCCTTGTCTACAACGTCGGTGCCCGCCCCAATTTCACGGACGAACAAGGGCGTGGCTTCAAGGAGCGGTGTCCGGGCTTCGGCAAAGCCGTAACGTTCCGCAATTTCACGGAAACGAGACTCGAGCCACTGCCAATCCCACGACTCGGGAGGCAGGATGTCCCTCATCCCGCGGACGGCGCGCAGCTCCATGGTCCGCCGGCTTATGATGGACGCCTGAGGTGGGGTCAAGCCTGCAGAATGGTAGGCCTCGGGCGGCTTTGGGGGGCGCGAACCGCCCCATGATGGGGCATGTGGTCGGTCTCCCGTGGTCGTCGTAGTATCCACCACGAGATGATGTGCCGAGGTGTGGTTGCCCGGGGGCTCCCCCTGCTCCGTACCAGGCTCGCGAGGGCGGGGGGCCTCAAAGCCTCTGCGGGTGCCGACGAGGAAGACGGGACGTGAGCCGACCGACGACGACCTCGGGACGGGTGGCGGCCATCGACCTCGGCAAGGCCCGGGTTGGCCTCGCGGTGAGTGACGAGTTGCAGATGCTCGCCCATCCCCGTCCCGCGTTGCCCGGGGGCAACCCGGGTCGACTGGCGGCCGAGCTGGCGGCCCTGGCCGAACGCGAGGGGATCGACCGCTTTCTCGTGGGATTGCCCCTGACCATGTCGGGCGAGGCGGGGGTGGCGGCGCAGCGCGCGATCCGCTTCTGCCAGCGGCTCGCCGACGTCAGCGGGCGCGACGTCGAACTCGTCGATGAGCGCTTGAGCACGGTCCAGGCATCGCAGACGTTGCGCGCCGCCGGTCTCGACGCGCGCGCCCAGAAGTCCCACCTCGACGGGGCGGCGGCGGCGATCCTGCTGCAGCGGTGGCTCGACGCGCGAGCCCCCTCGGTCGAGCCGTAGCCGGTTCTATTCGACGGGTTCCTCGGTGCCGGTGACCTCCGCCAGGACGCGGCCCCGCCCGAGCATCACCTCCAGGGGATCGCCCATCTCCAGGGATGACGCGTCGGTGATCACGCGACCCTCACGACGAGCGATGGCGTAGCCGCGGGCGAGGACCGCGAGCGGCGAAAGGGCATCGAGCTGCGCCACCCGCTGCGCGCAGGCGTGCCGGGCGGTTTGCATCTGAGAACCGATGGCATGACGGAGCCGCGCCTCCAGTCCCGCGAGATGGCTCGTCGCGGTTCGCAGGTGGCGTCGCGCTTGGCGCTCGACCTCGGGCCCGAGCGGGCGGAGCGCCTCCTGGGCCTGCTGCAACACGCGTCGGGGGTGTTGGCGTCCGAGTCGCGCCTGCCACCCTTCGAGCTGGGCCCGCCGCATGCGCAACCCGCGGCGTCCGGCTCGCTCCGCGTCTAGCCGCAGTTCGTCGAGACGTTGCCCACTCATGAGGATGAGGCGCCGAGGCTCGCCGAGCCCGACGCGAAGCGACGCGAGCTGCGCCCGTCGTCGAGAAAGGTCTTGGGTCCCTCCCCGGAGGAGGCGGCCCCGCAGGGCCTGCAGCTGTTGGTGTTGGGCCCGAGCATCGACGACGAGCAGCTCCGCCGCTTGCGAGGGGGTCGCGGCGCGGCCGTCGGCCACAAGATCGGTGAGGCATTGGTCGATCTCGTGACCGACCGCGCTCACCACGGGGGTGGTGCAGGCGGCGATGGCGCGCACGACCCCTTCGTCGTTGAAGGCGGCGAGGTCTTCCAGGGAGCCGCCGCCCCGGGTCACCACGATCACGTCGGCGCCGAGGTAGCGGTCGGCGGTGGCGATGGCCCCGGCGATCCTCGAGGGCGCGGCCGGACCCTGCACCAGGGTGTCGACGAGGACGATTCGGGCGCCGCCCCCGCGCTGGTGGGCGATGCGGATGAAGTCGTGAACCGCGGCGCCCGACCGGCTCGTCACCACCGCGATCTTTCGCGGCGCCTTGGGCACGGGGCGCTTTCGCACCGGGTCGAAGAGTCCCTCGGCGGCGAGCTGTTGCTTGAGACGTTCGAGGGCTTCGAGGAGGGCGCCCCGGGCGGTTTGCAGCACCTCGTTGACGATGAGCTGCACGCGGCCGCGCGGCGGGTAGAAGGTGATGCGCCCCGCCACCACGACCTGCTCCCCCTCCATCACCCGGGACCGGCCGCGCGCCGACGCGGAGCGGTACATGACCGCCTCGAGCACCGCGGCTTCCTTCTCGTCTTTGAGCGTGAAGTAAAGGTGGCCGCTGCCCGCCCGACGAAGCCCCCGCACCTCGCCCCGAACCAGCAGGCGGGCCGTGGCGCGCTCCAACATGCGCTGCAAGCGACGGTCGACCTCGGCGACTCCGAGGACCCGAGGCGGGTCTTCGGGCGGGGCAGGGCGCTTCGGCGTCGTGGCCGGATCTGGGGCCGTAGCCGCTTCGCCGGGGGGGGCAGCTGCGGTCGCAGGCGCCGCCCGCGACGTGGTGGGAACCGCCGCTTGTCGCGTCGTCGGGGTCGCCGACTTCGGGGTGGCGGTCGCGCCCGACGCCTCTGCGGCCGGGTCGGGAGGGGCACCGAACAACCCGAGCTGTCCCTGGTCTCGATCGGCGGCCCCCATGGCCGCTCAGCTCACCACGGTGCCGGGGTCGATGTCCTTGTCGACGGCGAGCACGCTCAGTCCATGTTCGTCATCGGAGGCCGCCAGCACCATGCCTTCCGACAGCTGGCCCATGATCTTGCGCGGCTCGAGGTTGGTCACCACCGTGACGCGCTTCCCCACCAGGGCCTCCGGCGGGTAGTGCTCGCGAATGCCGGCGAGGATCTGTCGCGGTCGCGCCTCCCCGAGGTCGACCGTGAGCCGGACGAGCTTGTCGCTCTTGGGTACGGCAGCGGCCGAATCGATCCGTCCGACGCGGAGGGAGACGCGCGCGAAGGCGTCGAAGGAGATGTAGCCATCGGGGGGCTCCAGTTCGGCGATCCGCGCCTTTTCTTCCGCCCGGCGTTGCTTCTTGCTCTTTCCGCCTCCGGACGGGTCCGCGGCATCCGGGTGCGGCGCGGTGGTCGCGGGTGCCGCGGCCGCCGACGCGTTCGGGGTCGCAGCGGGCGCGACGCCAAAGCGCGCGAGCAGCGCCGCCTCTTCCCGAGGGTCGATGCGAGGAAACAACGGGTCGCCCGGCCGGGTGGTGGTGCCGGGGGCCAGTTCACCCCACGAAGCCGGCCATGCATCGGGGCCCTCGTCGCGCCCCCCGGCCATCGCGAGGGCGTCCAAGCCCAACTGGGCCCGGAGCGCCGCGGCCGTCCCCGGCATGAACGGAGCGATCATGACGCTGAGCCACCGCAGGCTCTCGAGCACGTGGTAGGTCACTCGGTGCAGTCGTTCGGTCTCGCCTCGCTTCGCGAGGGCCCACGGCGCCGTCTGGTCGACGTAGGTGTTCGCCGCCCCGACCAACTCCCAGATCGCGTCGAGGGCGCGGTGGGGCGCCATGGCGTCGAGATGCGCGGCCGCGTCCTTCGCCGCCTTACGGGCCGCGGCGACGAGCGTCTCGTCTTCCGGTTGCGCCGCCCCGACGGGCTCGGGCACCACCCCGCCGAGACTCTTCTTCACGATCGACGCCAAGATCAGGTGCAGGAGGTTGCCGAGGCCATTGGCGAGTTCGCCGCGGTACCTCGCGAGCACGTTCCGGTGCGAGAAGTCACCGTCCTGACCGAACGCGACCTCGCGCATCAGGTAGTAGCGAACGACGTCGGCGCCGAATCCCTCGACGAGGGGCCCCGGGGGGATGAAGTTGCCGAGCCGTTTGCTCATTTTTTCCCCGTTAATGGTGAGCCAGCCGTGGGCCCAGACCTGGCGGGGCGGCGTGATGCCGGCCGCGAGGAGAAACGCCGGCCAAAAGATCGCGTGAAAGCGGAGAATGTCCTTCCCCACCACGTGGACCACCCGCGCGTCGTTCGGCGTCCAGAACGCGTCGAGGAGCGGCTCCTCGCCCGGCGCCGCCGGACCCCCGAGGGCGGTGAGGTAGTTGCTGAGGGCGTCGAACCACACGTACATCACGTGGTCGTCGTCGCCCGGGACGGGGATCCCCCACGTGAAGCTCGTGCGCGAAACGCTGAGGTCTTTCAGGCCATGGCGTACGAACGACTTGACCTCGTTGTAGCGACCGGCCGGCTGCACGAAGTCGGGGTTCGCCTCGTAGAACTCGAGAAGGGCGTCGCCGTACGCGCTCAGTCGGAAGAAGTAGCTCGGCTCTTCGACGCGCTGCACCTTGCTCCGGGTCACGGGGTCGAGTCCCTCGAGTTCGGTTTCGGTGACGAACGCCTCGTCGGCCACCGAGTACCAGCCCTCGTAGGCTCCGAGGTAGATGTCGCCCTTGTCCGCGATGGTCTTCCAGAGACGCCGGACGCGCTCTTCGTGGCGGGGCTCGGTGGTGCGGATGAAATCGTCGAACTGACAGTCGAGCTGGTGAAACGCCTCGCGAAACGGCGCGCTCATCCGGTCGACGAACGCGCGAGGTTCGGCGTTCTGTTGCGCGGCCGAGGTCTCGATCTTTTGTCCGTGCTCGTCGGTGCCAGTGAGAAACCGCACCGGGTGCCCGCGCAGCCGCTGGTAGCGCGCAAACACGTCGACCGCGACGGTCGTGTACGCGTGCCCGATGTGCGGCTTGTCGTTCACGTAGTAGATGGGCGTCGTGATGTAGAACGGGCGCGTCATCGCAATGGCCGCGGAGCCTACTTCGCCCTATGAGCGGATGCCATGGGCCTACTCGACGACAAGGTCGCCATCGTCACCGGTGGGGGCGGCGGTTTGGGGCGCGCGGCGGCGCTCGCCCTCGCCGCCGAGGGCGCGCGGGTGCTGGTCAACGACACCGGTGCCGCGCGCGATGGAACGAGCGAAGGAGAAGACGTCGACGCCGATCGTGCCGCCACGGTGGTCGAAGAGATCCGTGCCGCGGGCGGTACGGCGGAAGCCAACGTCGACGACGTGTCGACGACCGCGGGCGCCGACGGGGTCGTGAGCGCGGCGCTCGACGCGTTCGGACGCCTCGACGTGCTCGTGAACCACGCCGGGATTCGACGCGACAAGACCTTGCGCAAGGTCAAAGAAGAGAACTTCGACGCGGTGCTCGCCGTCGAACTCAAGGGCGCGCTCTTTTGCATCCAGCGGGCGGCGGCGGCGATGGTGAAGCAGAAGGAGGGGGGCCGCATCGTGAATGCGACCGGCGCGGCTGGCCTTCAGGGGAACTTCGCCCAGGCCAACTACGCGGCCGCGCAGGCGGGCGTCTACGCGCTTACCCGCACCGCTGCCATCGAGTTGCAGAAGTACGCGATCACCGTCAACGCGGTCGCACCCATCGCGAAGACCCGCATGACCGCCGACCTCCCGATGTTTCAGGGGATGGACACGATGACGCCCGAGCACGTGGCCCCCGCTACGCTGTTCCTCGCGAGTCCTCTCTGTGGCGACCGCACGGGCTTCGTCCTCGCGGCGTCCGGCAGCCGGATGTACGCGTTTCGCGTCGTCGAGACGCGCGGCAAGTTCAAGGACGACAACGCGCCGTGGACGGCGGCGGAGATCGACGAGCATTGGCGTGCGATCGTCAAGTGAACCGAGCCTCCCGTTCGCCCTTGGTTACGTTGCTCGGGTAGGGGGCCGATGCTAGCTTCCAAGTGCTGAATGTTTGAGCACCGGGGGCAGTCGCGTTCCGGCTCACGAGTTTCGGCTGCTGCTGTTTTGGCTGGGGCCCCCAACGGCCCGTGATCCGTCGATGCTCCGCGAAGCCCAAATCCCGTTTCTCCTGTGGCTTCCGGCGGCGTTGCTGGTCCACCTCTTGAGCGGGGGTAGTGCGTTCGAGGTGGCGCAGGTCGAGAACGGCAAAGTCGAGCTGCGCGCCTTCACCCGCGAGGTGCGCGACGATGTGAGCGCGAGCCTTCAGGTCGTCGAGGTGACGTTTCTCGACGAGGAAGCGAAGGAACGTCCCGACGAGACGCCGCCAAAAGACGCGTCCTCCGACGACGAGGAGGATGAGGAAGCGAAGAACGACCCCGAAGACCTGAGGAAGGCCGTTCCGCCCCCACCGGTGCCGCCCCGGCCACCGGTCGCGCGCGTGCCTCCGAAACCGCAGCCGCCGAAGCCCAAGGTAGCCCCGAAGCCGAAGCCGAAGGTCGAAGCTCCGAAGCCCAAGCCCAAGGCGGCGCCGAAGCCAAATCCGAAGCCGAAGGCGGCGCCGAAGCCAAAACCGAAGCCGAAGGCGGCGCCGAAGCCCAAGCCCAAGGCGCCAGAGAAGAAACCGCAGAAGCTCGAGCTTCCCAAGCCCGACGGGCGGATCGCGGTCATCAACGACCCCGCGCTCAAGAAGCAAGCAAAGGACAACCCGAACGCCAAGCGCATCGCCGACCAAGCCAACACGGTCAAGGAAGAGACGATGGCGAAGTTCCGGAGCTACGACCAGAACGCGTCGAAGCCCACCGGAGGCCGTCAACTGTCTCCGTCAGATGCGATGACACCGGGCAACGCAGCCGAGCGGGCGCCGGGCTTTTCCAACGAGGTCAAAACCGAAGAGGCCCCCCCCCGCGCAGGGTCGGAGGGCGGGCCGACCTCGCCCGAGCGCCAGCCGGTGGCGCGGAGTCCCAAGGCTGCCGGCACGCCGGGCCGCCAGGGCACGACGGGGCGCGCGGGGCAGAAGAGCGTGGCCCCGGTGAAGGCGGGCAAGGGGCCGGCCGCGCCCGGGGCGGCGACGGCTCCGGGCGGGACCTGGTCGCTCAGCCCCGAGGCCAGCGGAGATGGTCGTCCGAAGCGCAAGGGACGCAAGGGAAGGCGTGGCGTCGCTGCGATCCCAGGGCTCCCCGGGGGGCCGCGAGCGGGGGTTCTCGGCCCGCGGTACAGCATCTCGGCGTTCGGTTTGATGGAGGCGCTCGGAAAGAAGCACCTCCGCCGCGAAGAGCAGCGGGCGCGAAACACGCGGCTGGCCCGTCACCGCGGCAAGTTCAAGACCAACCAGTTCGAAAAGTACCGCGCTGCGATCGAGAACTACGACCCCACCGTCAAGCCCGGAAACCAGACCTCCCTCAACGCCGCCCGGGTTCCCTTTGCGTCGTACATCAATCGAATGCACAACCGCATTCACCCCATCTTCGCCGATGGGTTTCTCGGCGGGTTGGCGGCGCTCCCCCCGGGGGACCCCCTTCAGGACCCGAAGCTCTCGGCGCACACCGAAATCGTGCTCGACGGCCAGACAGGAGCCGTCATCCGCGCCGGGATCGTGCGTACGAGCGGAATCACCGCCTTCGATGCCGGTGCCATCGCCGCCGTCCACTCCGCCGGTCCCTACGGACAACCCCCCGAGGTCATTCGTTCGAGCGATGGCAACGTCTACGTTCACTGGGAGTTCTATCGCGACCCGTTCTACGCCTGCACGTCACGATTTGCGGCCCCGTACATCGTCAACGTGCCCAAAGGCGCCAAGGCGACGCGGCCGGGGCCGCTCCGCCCCATCCGAAAGCCGACGCGTGAGCGCCCGCGCGCCGGCGCGGGGTCAAAAGGGGAAAAGAAGCCACGGCCGGCGCCCGAGAAGCGCCCGGCCCCCCCCAAAAAAGCACCTCCGCCCAAGCCTGCTCCGAGCCCCAAGAAGCGCTCGAAAAAAGGCAAGTGAGGTCGGTGAACGGTCCACGGCGGGCGCTGAAGCTCGGAACGGCGACGCTGCTCTTGGGGGCGACGGTCGGCGCCGCTGGGGCCTGCGGACCGAGGACGACGGTGGCGGCGACGACGGTCCCAGCACCGGCGCCCGGCGTGTCGACCGCCGCGGTGTCGCGAGGGTCGCCGGAGCAGGAGGACCAGCCTCCCCCCGGGCCGACGGTGACCGCGGTCGAGCCGCTCCCCCGCGGGATGTCGGTGGCCGGCGTCGAAGCGCTGTGTGACGAAAACCTCGACCTCGCGCGTGACCTCGTCGCGGCCATCAAGGCCCTCGGTCTGGAGCCGTCCTCTCCCGCGGCGCTCAGTTGGGCGGGGACGATGGGCCGCTTCGACGACGTGCACCTCGCCATCTACAACGCGTCAGAGCTTCCGTACCTGATGGGGGTGACCCACCCCGACCGGGCGGTTCGAGAGGCGGCACAGTCTTGCGAGACGAAGACCGACGCCTTGATGACCAGCCTCTATCTCGACGACGCACTCGCCCGCGTCCTTCAGGCTTACGCCGCGCAGAAACCCGTGTTGACCCCCGAGCGGCAACGCTTTGTGGCCCACACCCTTCGCGACTTTCGCCGCAACGGCATCGCGCTGTCGTCGGGGGAGCGCGAGACGTTGCGGACCTACAACCAGGAGCTCACCGAGCTCGGGCAGAAGTTCATCGCCGAGATCGGAGCGAGCCGGCGGGTCATCCGCGTCGGTCCCCGTCAGTTGCAGGGGCTGCCCGACAAATACGTCACGTCCCATCCCCCGGGACCGGACGGGATGATCGACATCGCCACCGACTACCCGGACTTTCAGCCCTTCGTGAAATACGCGCGGGATCGCGATGCGGCGCGAAACCTCTACGTGGCGTTCACGAACCGGGGGGGCGACGTGAACGTGCGTCGCCTGGAGCGCATCCTCCAGCTGCGCGCCGACAAGGCACGGCTGCTCGGCTACCGCTCTTGGGCCGACTACGCCATCGAGCCGCGGATGGCGGGCGATGCCGCCTCCGTGCGCGCCTTCCTCGATCGGGTCTCGTCGGCCATCACCCCCGCCGTCGTCTCCGAGCTCGCCGAGTTCCGGGCGGCCTTCGACGCTCTGGGCAACCGTGGCCGACCGCTGCTTCCACCGGACCGCTACTACCTCACCGAGCATCTCAAGAACACGCGGTATGCCCTCGATACGAAAGACCTCGCCCGGTACTTCGACGTCTCGCGCGTGACGGATGGTTTGCTCGCCCTGACGGGAGACATGTACGGGCTGTCGTTCGAGCGCCGTCCCGGCGCGCCGACGTGGCATCCGACGGTCTCGGCCTACCGGGTGAAGGAGGCGGCCACCGGGCGGGAGATCGGCGGGTTCTATCTCGACCTCGAGCCTCGGGAGAACAAGTACAAGCACGCCGCGATGTTCACGATCCGGACGCCGAAACGCCTCGTCGATGGCACCCGGCAGACGCCGCTCGCGGCGCTCGTGTGCAACTTCCCGCCCCCAGGGCAGCCGATGTCGCACGACCAGGTCGTCACGTACTTTCACGAGTTCGGTCACGTGCTTCACCACCTGTTGACCGAGACGGAGCTCGCGGTGTTCGCAGGGACGAACACCGTGCGGGACTTCGTGGAGACCCCATCGCAGATGTTCGAGGAGTGGGCGTGGGATCGCGCCGTCCTCAACCGGTTCGCCCGGCACCAGGAGCGGGGCACGCCGATCGACCCCGCGCTCTTCGACAAGATGGTCGCGGCGCGACGGGTCGGCCTCGCCCTGGCGACGGAGCGACAGCTCTACTTGGCGCGCCTCGATCTCGACTACCACGCGTCGCCGCCGGGGTTCGACACGACCGAGCGCCTCGAGCGCATCCATCGCCAATACTTCTCGTTCGACTACGTCACCGGCACGCACTTCCAGTCGAGCTTTGGTCACCTCATCGGGTACGACGCGGGCTACTACGGCTACCAGTGGGCCCTGTCGCTCTCGTACGACGTGCTCGCCCGCTTCAAGCGGAGCGGGCTGCTCCATCGGCCCACGGCCCGGGCGTGGCGCAGTGACGTGCTCCGTCGTGGCGGCAGCCAGGACCCCCGCGCGATGCTCGAGGCCTTTCTCGGCCGCCCCCCCGATGAGCGCGCCTACCTCGCCTTTCTGCGCGGTGACGGCTGAAAGGGTCGGGTCGGTCGCTCAAGAGGAGGGCGGCGGGGCCGCGCTCAACGGGGCGTCGGGTTCGGTCTCGAGCGCCGAGCCGAGTTGCACGCGGAGGCGCGCGTAGTCCGCCGAAACGGCGAAGGCGTACAGATCGTGGGTACGTTGCTCCAAGGGGGTGAAGGCACGCGGTTCGCCCATCTCGCGAAGCACCCCCACCGCCGTCTCGAGGTCGCCACACATCAGCAGTCCGGCGCGGTTCACGCACCGTTCGACCGAAGCGAGCCACCGGGTGAGGTCGGCGCGGCCCCCGGCGGCGGAGAACGTCGCGACCGCATCATTGAGCGCTTCCCGCTCTTGCGGGGTCTGCTGGCCGGACAAGATCGGGGTGAGGGCGTCGACGCGGGCCCCGAGGTCTCCTGCCGCCACGTCGCCCCGCACCACGTTTACAGCGGAGAGGAAGTACACCGACAGCTCCTCCAGATCTTGGACGTGAGCGACGAGCTCGTGTTCGGGAAGGCGAAGGGCGAGGTGACGTCCCGAGATGAAGGCCAGTTCACCGAGACTTCGTCCGCGTAGCGCGCCCTGGCCGACGAGGATCGACTGCTCGACCGCGGCCGGCGCCACCAAGGTCCCCGGGTTGGTCTCGTCGAGAAACACCGCCGGGGTGTGAACGGAGAGGAACTGGCTCGCCCAAGCGATCGAGCGCACGACACTGAGGGTCGATCCCTGGAGGTCTTGACGCGCCGAATCGGGGAGGACGGGCAGCTTGCCCTCAGCCGACAGGGACTTGGTCCGACTGCGCAGCACCGCGGGGGCAATGGCGCAAATGATCGCGTCGACCAAGACGTCGCGATCTTCGCCGAGGAGCAGAGGCCATCCGTCTTCGTCGAGGGGTCGGACGTGGCCGGGGACGCCGGTGATCCGGTGTTCGCGGTAGATGATGCGCTCGCGCTGGTCGGCCGCCTCCAGCGTGATGAGCACGCTGGCCGCGAGAAACGACACCTCGAGGGCATCGTACCGTTGGCCGAGTTCGAACAGCCGGCGGTAGGTCTCCGTCCGCGAGGGGTCGAGTTGCGCGGCGGTGCGCAGATGCTGGAGCGCCCGCATTCCGTCGTCGACTTCGACGGCGACCTCGGCCGCGATGAGATGGGACGAGAGGGCCTCGGGTCGAAGCTCGAGCTCTCGCGTCAGCGACCGGAGCGCGCCGACGGGGTCTTCGAGGTGGTCGCGGAGGAGAAGCGCCGACCGATGGTGCAGCTCGGCGAGCACCGTGTCGGTCTCGGGGTGACGTTCCCGCGCTTCGAAGCGGTCGCGCATTTTCGCGTACACGCGCTCGAGCTCTCCCCACTCCTGAGACTCGGCCAAAACGGCGGCGAGCGCCTCGAGGGTACCCAGCATGGTCGGGTCGGCGTCGAGGGCGAGTTCGAACGCCGCGTAGCCTTCCTCGTCGTGCCCCTCGAGGTGTTCGAGACAATAAACGCCGAGCTCGTGGTACGAGGCCGCCTTGGCGCGAGGGTCTTCGATGACGTCGGCGATCCGGCGGCGAACATCGAGTTCGTGTTCGACGGCGCCTTCGTCGCGGTACACCGCGAGCAAACGTTGAAGGGGCTCGAGCCGTCGCGGGTTCTCCCGCTGGGCGCGGCCGTAGCGTTCCTTGGCCTTGCGCGCGTCTTCAGCCCGCCACCGGTCGCCACTGGCGAGCAGGAGGGGCAACCGTGCGGTCGGGTCGTCGACCGCGGCGAAGAGCTTTTCTTCTGCCGCCGAGACGGCGCGCCATCGACCCTGCTCGGCCTCCAACGCCACCAGCGCGACGAGTGCTTCCTGGTGGTCGGGGACGATCGCCAGCGCTTTGTCGAAGTTCGACACCGCGACGCGCGTTTTTCCGCCCGCCCGGGCCAACGTCCCCAGGCGCACGTAAATCGCCGCGCGCTCCGGCGTGCTGGCGGTGCCCAACTTGGCCAGCCCTTTTTTGTAGTGCCCCACCGCCTCTTCGGCGTGACCGAGGTCGCGAGCGAGGTCCCCGGCTTCGATGTGGTCGTCGACCGACATGGCCGCCGCGCGCTTGCGCGACGTCGGGGCAGGGGGGGGCGCGGGACGCGGCTGCGTCGACGGCTCGGGCTCCGAGGGCGCGGCGGCTTCCCGACCCTGTTCCGCGAGGGCGACCGCGCTGTCGCGACGCCCGTCGGGCGCGGGGAGGTCGGTCTTGGGCACGGTGGCGTCGCGCGAATCGGCCGGCGGTTTGCCTTTCTCTGGGGTCAGGCGCTCCGGGACGTCATGTCCATCGGCGCGGGCCTGGGCCAACGCCTCGCGCGCGATGCGTTCGAGCCGCTTGGCCGCCGGACCCTCGGCGGTGGTCTCACGCAAGGTGGCGCCGTCGTGTTCCGCGGAGGCGCTCGCCGCGGCCGCCGCCGGACCTGCGATCACCACCTTGGGAGGGGCATCTGATGCGGGACGGGCGCGGCGACCCGGCCAGGCGACCGTGGCCACCTCTTTTCGCTCAGACGGTGGCGCGGGGCGCCGTGCCCCTCGCGAGGCGTTCAACGGCGCCACCACGGGCGGCTCAGGCTCATGGCCGTCGGGCGGGACGGGCTCCGCCGATGGGGGCTCCGGCGGAGGGGGCTCCAACGCGGCGGGCGGGTCGGAGGCGGTCGGTGCGCCCGGAGACGCCACGGTAGCCGGGGCCGGGTCGGGGGGCAGAGGTGTCTCGGGAGCGGGTGGCGCGTCAGCGACCATGGTCGTCGAAACCCCGCGACGCTGCGTCGGTGGTTCTTCGCTCTCGGGGGGTGCGTCGGGCTCGAGCGGCGTCTCGTCGCCGATACGCACCACGAACGAAGACGAACCGCCACGGTGGGTCATGACCGAGGGCCAGCGGCCGAAGTCAGTGTTTTGAATGGCGGCCGCGTAGGCCTTTCGCGCCGTGAGGGGCGCGTCGGCAGGAGGCGTGTCGATCGCTTCGAGCAGCCCCACCGTGAGCCGCGACGGGATTCGCTCGGGGTGGGCGTCTCTCGGACGCAGGGCCACGACGACCTCCAGCCCCCGCGCGGAGGCGTCGACCGCCTGCTCCACCGCCGCGAGCGCGTCGTTGAGCTGTGACCGTGTCGCCTGGGCTTCATCCAGCCGAAGCTCCAAGATCAGCAGCGTGGGCACCCCGACGGACGCGAGCACATCGACGACGTCGCCGAGCGCATCCCCGACGTCGGGTTCCTCGGGGTCGAGACACAGGAAGCACTCCCCGTCGTCGAGCACGGCCACGAGGCACGAGGCGTAGAAGACGATCGCATCGGGAGCGGGTTCGTGCTCGTCACCCGGGTCGCCCCGCCCGAAGCGCTCGTCGAGCTGCTCCGCGAGGTCGCGTTCCGGCGCCGCGACGACCGGGATGAACCCGAGGTCGGACATCTCGAAGCGGGCGCCCACCAGCATGGCGTCGCGCTCCCCGAGGCGCGGGTCGGGGCTCGGTCGAGAGCCCGCGGCGGCGATGATGGCGAGGCGGTTCATTGTTGGCAGACACGACGAAACGAATCGATGTTCTGTTCGCAGACCTCGCTCGGGTCTTCATCGACACTGCGCTCGCAACTGGCCCGTTGGTTCGGGTCGGCGCACGAATCGCAGAGCTCTTGGAGGTCTTCGCAGGGGTCGGCGCATCCGACGACGATGAGGACGGAGGCAGCGGCGAGCCACCCGCCGAACACATGGGGTGCGAATCTCATGACGTCGGTCTCCAGGTCGCTGGTCCTCGGGCTATTCCGGCTCGGGTTCTTCGCCGTCGTCGGGACATCCGCCCATCTCTTCGGCCGCCTGGAAGGTTTCGATCGAGGTCTCGCAAAAGGTCTCATCCACGTTGTTGAACGCGTTGTCGCAATTCACCCCGTCGGGGCTGCACCGGCGGCACAAGTCGATGGCATCGTCGCAGACCGAAGAGCAACCGGTGACGCCGATGAATGCCGCCGCCGTGACCCACGGCCACATCTTGCCGAATCCGCGCATCGGGCGGACTGTAGCGCTTTTTGTCGCCGCGGCGGAACCGCAAGGTCGGACCCGCGTGATAATGCTCGGGGCATGAAGCCGCCGACGGACGACGAACGCCACCCGCCGGAGAAGATCCGGGTCACCAAGCTGCAGGAGGCGCAACTGCTGGACCTCGTCGCCATCGAAGCGCGGTGCGCGGAGATGTTCTACGCGCGGGGCTTTGACGCTTCCGAGGTTGCCCCGCGCTCCGAGACGGATCTGGCGCGCCTTCCCCGGGCGCACGAAGTCCTCGTGGCCGAGGCTGACGACCACCCCGCGGGCTTTCTCGTGTGGTCGGACGAAGCGCCCGGCGTCGCCATTTTGCACGACCTTTCGGTCGACCCCGAACGTCAGCGCTTCGGGATCGCCACCCGACTCCTCGTCGAGCTCGGGGAGCGCGCCCACGGACACGGGATCGCGACGGTGGTCGCGGCTCCCTGGCAACGCGCCACCTTCAGTCTCTCGTTCCTCGCCGTCCGAGGGTTTTCGCCGGTGCGAGAGCAGCCGCCGCCGTCGCGCCTCGCCGCGTGGGTCGCCGACCGGGGAACCGAAGTCGCGTCGCCCGGGCGCTCCCTGTGGTGGGCCCCGACCGATGGTCTCGGCCTCATCCCGGGCCTTCCTCGTCCACGGACCATACCTCCGTGAGGGCTCGCGTTCAGGTTGGTTCGTCGTCGCCTTGGGTCGCGCGGTCAGCGAGCTCCTGCGTGCGTCCGTAGCGCGCGAGACGACGTTCGCCGGCCCGGAAAATGTGTCCTTCCTCGACCAGGGCGCGGAGGATTTGCCCGACGGCGGGAGGGGGCAGATCGAGGATTTCCGCCACCGCCCCGCGGCTGACGCCCGCATCGAGTCGGCGGACGTGTTCGAGCACCCGGGCTTTGTCGGCGGCCCGGTCGGCCTGCGACGTGCGCCGACGACGAACCGGCATGACGGCGCCCTCTCGGGTCTCTCGCCGGTCCGATTCGCGGGTCACGCGATCTCGAGAAGGCCGCTGGGCGGCGGTGATCGCCTGGGGGTCGACCACGGTGGTGACGCCTGCCGGCGTGAAGGGGGAGGGCAGCGGGTTCGACCGGGGGATCTCCGACGTCTCGCCGGTCGGCTCCGGGCGCGGCGCGCGCGCCACCGCGGGTGATGCGCCGGGCGGGGAGCTCGCCCCCGAAAAAAGGGCCGCCGCCCCCGCCGAACCGGTGGCAGGGCCAGGCGCGGCCAAGGTCTCCAGGTGTCTGAGGTAGTGCACGACGAGCTCGAGCACGACCTCGTCTGGAGCAGAGCGTACGGTGTCGATCAGGAAGCGAGCGAAGGCGGGCTGCACAGCCATGGTGCGCGGTGACCTATCAGCTCACCGTGCGAGCATCCAGGGGGGCGAAGCACGCTTGGCTCCGTAGCGAGGCGCGTGCACGCCGCCGGCGAAAAGCAGCCGAACCACGCGCCAACGTTGCCCCCGGTACGGCTCGAGGCAGCGCATCATCATCGCGTCGTCCCCCCGGGGCTTTCGCGACAGCGCCCACGCCACGACGTTGGGGAGGTGAAAGTCGCCGCAAACGAGGGCATCAGGGTCGCCAATCCCGAATCCGGCGGTCATCCCCACCGTCCACGGCCCGAGACCGCTCATCGCGAGGAGGCGCGCGTACAAGCGCCGGTAGCCGGCCGAGTCTTGGGCCTCGGAAGCCCACTGCGCCACCTTGGCTCGATGCATGCTGATCCGGCGTAGCGTCTCGGCCCGGCGTCGCTCGATGCCGCAGGGGTGGTAGGCGTAGTACGGCAAAGCGGCGAGACGGGCCGGGTCGGGAGGCAGTCGAAGACGCTCGGGCCCCGGGGCGGGATCCCCGTAGCGGCGGGTGAGGGCGAGGTAGCCCGCGGCGGCATCCTCGAATTTGACCCGCTGTTGGAGCACCATCGTGACGAGGACTTCGAAGAGGTTGGGCGCCCGGGTGAGACGCAATCCAGGGTGATCCCGCGCGAGCTGCTCGACGGTACGGTGGCGGGGTACGAGCGCCGTCGGGTCGTCATGCAGGCCGAGGAGTGCAGGCAGGGCGGGGGCGATGGCCTCGACGCCGGCCCCCCAACCCCGAACCACGGCCTCGCGACCGGGGGCGCGAAGGCAGAGCGTCACCGGGCCGCTGTGGGTGCGCGTGGCGAGCCACACCTGGTCCCGCATCACCCGCTTGGTGCGGTCGTGGGGTCCCATCCGAAGAAACCGAAGACTGGCGACGACGTCCAACCGCCCTTCGAGGGGCCAGCGCCACTCGGCGTCAGGGGCAGACATGGGTCGGGCGGGACCTTAGGGAGCCCCCCTTGGGAGGTCGACTGGGACGTTGAACCGGCTAAAGCGTGGCGGCGACGCGTCGCGCGGCGAGCGTGGTCTTCGGGGTGGCTCGAGCGGGAAGCATGATGGCCGTCCGGGCATCGCAGCGCGCGAGCCAGTGGCCTCCTTCGCCGGCGTCTTCGTCTCCTCCGGCCCGAGCACACGCATCGACGGCCTCGAAGGTCCGCACGACACCGGTCGTCATCGCCTCATCGTCGAGCGTGAACGCCGCGCGTCGCTCGCCGGCGTTCGCGGCGGGCTCCGGGCGACACGTGACGGCGACGCGTGCTTCGGACAACTGCGCACACACGAGCATCGGGTCCGGGGCCGAGGCGGGTTCGGGCGTCGTCGCTGATGGGGACGGGGACGCCCCCGAGGGGCGCGTATCCCCTCCTGCGGGCCGCGAAGGCGGCGAGGTCACATTCCCCTGAGGGAGGGCGACCAGCGCCATGCAGCCGCCCAAAAACGCGAGGACGAGTCCCCCCGCAATCCGCTCGGAGCGGTCGCGACGGGGAGACCGGGTCGAGCGCCTACGGGCCGTCGATGGGGGCGACGACGGCATGGCGCTTGGGCGCGGGGTCGAGGTCTCACCATGGGTCTTGGGCCTCCGTCGCGCCCGCCCGTCCGGGCCATGTGCCCGCGGGCCCGGGGCCGCCGACGTCGACGACGCCATCCCGCCTTCATCGCCGTCCCCGGTCCCGACGCGCCGCTGCGCGCGCGCTTGCGCCTCCTGCGCCCTGAGTTCCTCGAGCCGCGCCTCCAATCGTTGGATCTCACGCCGCGTCGCCTCACCCACGCCGTCGAGAACGCCGACAACCGTGAAATCTGAAGGCGCGTCGCCCGGGGCGCCTACACCGCCGTTGCGCTACCCGTCGCGGGATGTGCCTCGGCCGGGGTCATTCGGCCTCGGCGTCCCACTGGGCCATCGTATCGTCGATCCACGCTTTCACGAGGTCGACGCGAACCATGTAGTCGTAGGCGTAGGGCAGCGGCGCAGCGCCAACGTAGTCGCGGGCCGCTGCGTAGGCGTCGGTCACGAAGTCCTCGCCATTGCCGTACCCGTAATTGACGGCGACCAGGCGGTGGGGGAGCGCATCCCCGGCCACGAAGACGCCGCCGCCCCCGTCACCGAACATCGTCTTTCGAAACGCGACCAGCGAGGTCGGCAGGTTGTAGGGGTCGCCCGAGAAGATCTCGTCGACATGGCTCTTCATGGTCGTCCCGATGAACTGTCCCTCGGCGTTGGTGCCGATACGAACGACGCCGGTGCCATCGACGGGAGGCTCGGCCGCGAGCACGG
Organism: Myxococcota bacterium; assembly: GCA_039027095.1. Lineage (GTDB taxonomy): Bacteria > Myxococcota_A > Polyangia > Polyangiales > Polyangiaceae > JAPYTK01. The sequence goes on along the minus strand of JBCCLB010000061.1, from coordinate 10,458 downwards.
GGTAGCTTTCGAGCTCGATGGGCGACTCGAGCTTCAACAGCGCCACTTCGTGTACGACGGGGAAGGTGAGACGGTCGAGTTCATGCCATTCCTCCGGCCACTCGTCGCGTTCGCCCCAGCTCTGTATGGCCACGTCACGGACCATGCGCTCTTGGTCGACGTGGGGCGCGATCACCTCGACGTCGACGGAGCGATACCGATCGATCACGTCGAAGGTGAGGACGACATCGGGGGCGATGAGCGTCCCTGCCATCCAGCGTCCGGCGGGGTAGCCCCGACCGAAGATCAAGACCGACTCCGGGTATTCGACCGCCGTGCCCGCCGCGACGACATTTTCGGTTTGCGATGCGGACCCGCCGTCGGGACCGTCGGCACACGCGGTGCTGCCGAGCGCGAGGGCGAGCGCACACGACACCGCGTAGGTGCGCGCGGCGGCGATGTGGGAAGGGTGACTGTTCATGAAGGTTCTCCTCTGTGCGGCGGGCGCTCCGCCGCGGTTCACGTCGGCGGGACCCCGCCGTCGTGCCTCTCGCGCGCCGCTCAGTGCACCTCATGTGCCAACATGTAGGCTAAAGTAATCCTTAGTCGTGCCAGGTGTGACCTGGACATCAGCTGGCCCAGGGCTGGGCTCGGTGAAGGCCCAGTTGTTTAGAACCGTTCAGGAACTTTCAGCTTCGGCGCGGTGCTGTGCGACCACCCAGCGGCCGAACGTCTCGACTGCGTGATTCGTCTGAAGGGTCCGGACCGAGGCAAAGAGGTCGAACGCGTGGTGGGCCCCTCCAAGCTCGACGTACACCACGGCTTCTTCCGACGTCGTACGGAGACCCGAAACGAACGCGCGCGCCTCCGCGACGGGGGCGAGATTGTCACGACGACCGTGAATCACGAGGGCGGGCGGGATGGCGTCGCCCCGCCCCTCGAGTCGGCTGAGCGGCGAGGCACGATCGAAGACTTCGAAGTACTGGTCGCGGTCGCGCTTGACGATCCAACGCTCCAATCGACGGCGCAGCCCATCGCGGGCCCCGCGAATCCCGAACCGGTCGGTCCAGTCGAACACCCCGTAAAACGGTACGAACGCGCGCACCGACGTGTCGACCTCTTCGAATCCGGGCTGAAATTCAGGATCGTTGGCCGTCAACGCCATCATCGCCGCGAGGTGTCCTCCCGCCGAACCCCCGGTGACGACGACACACGAGGGGTCGCCGCCGTATTCGGCCGCGTGGGCGCGAATCCACGCGAGCGCACGCTTGCAGTCGATGAGATGGTCGGGCCACGTAGCGCGGGGGCTGAGGCCGTAGTTGGTGGCCACGCACAACCACCCCCGTCCGGCCATGTGTCGCACCAGCGGCATGCCCTGTTGGCGCTTGTCGCCGATGATCCAGGCCCCCCCGTGGATCTGGAGAAGAATGGGAGCCCCCGACGGGAGCTGGTCGCTCCGATGATAAACGTCGAGTCGGTGCCGCGACGAGCCGTCGTCGAGGTAGGCAAGGTCGCGGTGACGGACGAGATCGAGGCCCATCGCGCCAAAGGGCCAAAGAACGCGTCGCCAGGCGATCTTCGGTCGCTCGGGCGTGATCCCGAGGTCATCATGCAGCGCCGCGGCGACCACGGCGCCGTCGTCCCACGCCGACTTGAACATCACGCCCAGGCCAGCCCAGGAGCCGAGGGTCAGGAGCGCCGCTGCCCCGCCCGCGGGGTGCGCGAGCGCGCCCATCGCCACGAACCCCACCGTCACGAGGGCTTGCACCAGGAAATGGTGCAGCACCAATTCGGTGGTCACCCAGGCGGAGAAGAAGCTCAGAGCGAGCCCCAGCTCTCCGGTGGCGGTGTCATGTGGCCGCGGCCGCAACGCGTTGATGGTGAATGCCAGCCCCCACAGCGCGACCGCCAAGAAGGCCCACGCGGCGAACTCGGGATGACGCACCGTGTCGAACACGCCGGGGGTGTGCGATCGGCCGCCTCGGGATGCAACCGGGGTGGACCGGCGCGTTAGGGCTCGGGATTCGTTGGCGTGGCCGTCGCTCGGGCTCGGCGGGCGATTTCGAGGGGCGCGCGATGGCGCCATCGCCGGGCGAGGAGGGGCTGCAGGGCCAACATCGCACCACAGGCGATCACCACGGATGTGCCCGCGCCGGAGAAGCCGCGCCGAACGAGCGCAAAGGTCCCGCCGGCAACGATGACCAAGGGGCGCGCGGCCGTGAACGGCCCGAGCACCAAGACGGTCGCGAGGCTGCTTACGTCGGGGTCAGGGGCGGCGTACACGACCAACGCCGACAGAACCAGCACCGCATAGGGGAGGTACCACCACAGCATGTCGCCGCCCGCGCGTAGATGCGCCTGCCAAACGGCCTGAGGCGCCACCGCCAAGAGGTGCGTCGCCGCGATCGTGACGGCGACGAGGAGGATCACGCCTTGGCCCACGAACCACCCCCGCCCGACCGCACGGGCGTAGTACCGGCGCTTCTCCAGGAGCGGATTTCGCCCCGCGGCGATGCGAAAACCGGCGAAGGCCGCATCGAGGCTCGCAAGGCCATACATCGCGATCGGAATCACCCACGACATGGTTGAACCGTCCCGATTCACGAGAGGCCTTTGAGCCGCCGGACGCGGCGAGAACCCAGACGCGCGAAGAGCGCGGGCTCGATGGGCGCACGCCATCCCACGATCGGACGCAAGACCTTGAAGATGGGCAGGACGGGGTTCGGGCCGTCGAACACCGCGGTGCGAAATGAGGGGGTGCTCCGCGCGGCGGCGAGGAGCGCATCATCAGGGTGGGCGCGACGGGCGGAAACGACCCCGTCGTGCCGCGACACCTCCTCACGCATGCGGGCCCGGTGAAAGATCCACGCGCCGAGTTCTGCCGCCCACGTCTGGGCGATGTCCCAATGGGCGAAGGCGTGGGCGGAACGCTGCTGCATGAAGAAGCGCTGGAGGTCGTCGCGACGGAAGTGGTGGAGAACGCCCGTGGAGATGAAGACCGCGGCCGGCGCGTCGAGGGCAAATGCATTGCCCACCCGGAAACGGCACCGAAGCGCCTCGTGGTCGGCGAGTTGGGCGGCCGCCCCGATGAGGCCCGCGTTGTAGTCGACGCCGAGCAGCTCGACGTCGTTGCCAAGATCGCCGTGGGCAGCGAGCCAACGGGTGACGAACCCGAGTCCGCATCCCACATCCACCACGCGGATCGGAGAGATGTCCGTCGTCTCACGCAACGCGGCGAGCAGTGGCAACAGCCACCGTTGCACCCGCAGACCGTGTTGAAACTCCTCGTGCAGCCGCTGCAACTCGGTGTGCACGCGGACCAGCAGCGCATCGATCGCGACTTCGTCGAGAACGCCTCCCGGCGCGGGCAGACGCGCGACGATCTCCGCCGCGCGGGCATGTCCCTCCGCCCGAAACTGGTCCACGACGTCGGACCGACGTACCGGGCGCCGCGCGAGCGACGCGGTGTCGTAGGCGACGATGAGGTCGGAGACCTCACGTTCCTCGCCACCGACCATGGACCACGAACGTAAAACCGCCTCGGGGTGACGTCGACCGCCGGTGGGGGCCCACCCGTTTCGAGAAAGGAAAACCCATCGCCGCGGCGTCGTACGTGCTTGATGGCCCCGGGCTAGAGAATGGCGCACGCTCGTGCGATGCGGGTCCACCATCTCAACTGCGGCACGATGTGTCCCCCGGCCCGGCTCGTCGGCGGAACGCTGGTGTGCCACGTGTTGCTGCTCGAGCACGACGACGGTGGCCTCATTCTCTGCGATACGGGCTTCGGCTCCGCGGATGTCGCCGCGCCGTCGCGGCTCGGTTCTTCCCGGCGATTGCTTCGACCCGCGCTCGTCGAGGCGGAAACCGCCGTCGCACAAGTTCGTCGGCTCGGGTTCTCCCCGAGGGACGTGCGGCACGTCTTGCTGACACATCTGGACCTCGATCACGCGGGCGGACTCTCGGACTTTCCGCAGGCGACGGTGCACCTCATGGCGGAGGAATACGAGGCGGCGGTGGTCGCGCCGGCCTGGCGGGACCGCGCCCGGTACGTGGCCGCGCAGTGGGCGCACGGGCCGAAGTGGCGCCAACACACCCCGCGCGACGGTGAATCATGGGAGGGGTTCCCGCGGGTGCGTCCGGTCCCGGGCCTCAACGACGAGGTCGCGCTCGTTCCCCTGCCGGGCCACACGCCGGGCCACGCGGGGATCGCGGTCCGCGGCGAGACGGGGTGGCTGCTCTTCGCCGGCGACGCCTACTACCAGCGCGACGAAGTCCGGGCCGACGGCGCCCACCGGCGCGCCCCTTGGGCCCTTGCGTTGACGCAACGCTTCACCACGCATGACCGCGACGCCTGGCGCCGCAACCTCGAGCGCCTCCGCGACCTCGCGACGCGCCGTCACGAGGCGGTGACGGTGTTCCCCGCTCACGATGCCGTCTCGTTGCGTCATCTCCAGAGAGCGGCCGGCCGCGCATGATGGAGCACGTCGCGGCCGGGGTCCCCCATCGCGCGAAGCGCGCTTCGCATGGCATGATGGAGTCATGGGTCGCCTCATGACGTCGTCGTTGGCCGCCGGCGCGGTCCTCATCGCCATCACGGCGCTCGCACCCGGCGGATGCACGGTGCGCAAGGTCGTGGACGACGACGAAGATGTCGTCGGGGCGGGCAGCGGAGGCGAGACGGGAACGGGCGGGGAGGGGGGAACCAGCCTGCCGACCTATCCCATTCCCGAGCCGGTCGGGCCGTGGAATCTCTGCCCCGGTACGACGGAGGTCTCCGCGGAAGCCACGGTCGTCCCGGCCCACGAGGCCGCCGATCACTTCTGGCTCGGCTGGGAAGACGGAGAGAACTTCCGCACTGTCGACGCGACGGCCACGTTCCCCGACGCGGGCTCGTGGCGTCGGATCTTTCTCGAGGTCGACGTGGCGTGCCCCGAAGACGGTCGCTGCGACTGGTGGGATCGCGGGGCCACCATCTCGCTCGTCGATGGGCCGGGGCAGGGTGGGGGTGACAACAACGAAAACGACGACGACGACGACGAGGTCATCATCGAGCTCACCCGTCACATGACGCCGTACCGTAGGGGCATGTGTTTCGTCGCCGACGTGACCGACCTCGCGCCGCGCCTTCGGGGCGAAAAGACCATCCGCTCGTTCATCGACACCTGGGTGGGCCCCGGCCACAGCAATGGCAGCGGATGGCGCGTCACCACGCGATTCATCATGCACCCCGGGCGGCCGGACCCGGCCGTGGTCCCGCGCCGGGTCATTCCTCTGTGGAACCCCAACGCCGAAGACCGACTGGTCCCTGCGGGCGACCCGGCGCAACCGGTGGCGGATGCACTCCCTCCCCGAGAGATCGCCATCCCCGCCGACACCACCCGCGCGAGCCTCTTGCTCCACGTCACCGGGCATGGACAGGGCAATCTCGGCAATTGCGCCGAGTTCTGCGACATGACCCATCGGATCACCATCGGCGGGACGCCCGTTGAATTCATCCCCTGGCGCGACGACTGCGCCGACAACCCGATCGATGATCAGCTGGGCACGTGGCGATTCGACCGCGCCGGCTGGTGCCCGGGCGCCTACGTAGCGCCGACGCGCATCGACGTAAGCGACCACGTCCAACCCGGCGAGACGGTGTCTTTCACCTACGACATTCTCGATGAAGCGGGTGACCCCTACGTCAACACCTGCCGTCCCAATGCCGGGGACGCCAACAATCAGTGCGCGGGCTGCACGAATTTCGGCCCCAACAACTGCGACTACAACAACAACGGCCACACGGCGCCGTACCATCGCATCGGCGTCCAGCTCCTCACCTACTGACGCCGCACGAACGACGACAGCCATGACCGGCGACCTTTGGCGTGAAGGGTCGAAAAGCTGAGCCGGTTCGGCGGCAGCATGGCTCCTCGTTGCATGACCCGTGCATGGCCGGCGTTCGCCATCGCGTCGCTGCTGGTTTGGCTTCACCTTGGATGTGCCGAAACCGTCACGTTCGACGAGGCGTCCTCCTCGACCGGGTCGGAGGAGTTCGAGCCGCCCGAACGATGCGATTCTCGCGCCTCCTGCGCCGAGGTCTTCTGCCAAGACCTCCTCGGTCTGTCGTCTCCCACGACCACCTGCTACGAGCGCGACGATTGTGGGCTATGGGGGTCACCCGACGACGATGTCGCCTGTGACCAGGCGATGATCGACCTCGTTCGATGCATTCAAACGACCGGACCGGCGTCCATCCTTCCATGCGAGGACGCTTGGTTCGGAGGCGGCCCATACTGGCGCGGGGACGTGTGTCCCGTCGAAACCGGACGGTGGAAGCGCGCATGCGAGGTATCGCGGCCCTGAGAGGGCATCTCATCATATCAAAGCTCGTCTCGAACGAGCGTCACCCCGAGACAACGAGCCAAACGCAGAGACCGCCCAGACCGATGAGGACGAGCCCGGCCTTGCGAAAGCCTCCCTCGCCGTGGGTCTTCGCCATCTTCAGCGAAGCCATGCCAACCCGCGGGTAAACCATGGCGAGCGCGACCTTGGCGCACAGGAGATGGCCGTACAGGGTCAGGACGGCCGCAGGCCCACGCCACACCTGATGAAACGTGACGATGAGTACCGCGGGCCATAATTCGAGCATGAAAGAGCGGACGATGATGGCTTCCTCACCGCGCTCCGCGAGACGGACGAAAAAGTCTCGCCACATTCGTGCCTGGACGACGTGGGAGACGCCCATGACGAAAAAAGGCACCACCAAAAACGCTTCCACGAAAGGGGCATAGACATTCAGCGGTTCACCCATACCGGCGGCCTAGCACGCGCTCCGGCTCGCTCGCATCGCATCTTAACTTGCGAACACGCTGAGTTCGTTAGCTGGAGCGGCAGCTCGACGTGGCTCGGGGGCCCGCCGACGACTCAGTAGCGACGACAGTGCCTTCATTCCCGTGGGTCCCGCGTCTCATGGGCGTCCCCGCGCGCGTCGCGCAGGAAGAAGAGGAGCAGGCGCTTGACGAATCGGTCGAGCCGGAGCTGGCCACGACTCCGCGCGCCACGCCGAGGTACCCTACCGGCTCTTCGAATGGATTCGCATAATTTACGTTATGTTAAAAACATGCCCCGCAGGCATCCAAAATCAAGTCGCAGCAGTCTGCCGAAGCCAACGAGCTCCACGGCGGTCAGGTGGCTCGTCTACTCTCGGCCTGGGATTATTCCGCGCCCCAAGATCATCGTTTCGGGATCGTGAGCATCGAGAATTTCAACCAGCGCCCGCACAACGTCCGGCTGAAATGAGATCTCGAAACACCGCCGCACCAGCCCCATTGCCATAAACCGCCGATACCTCACCGCCAAGGTAACTAGGTCCGCAAAGCAGTTGTACTTGGTGGGAGTCTGACAGATTACGAACAGACGGTGGAGCATCGTCGCAAGCGGGTCCACCAGGTCAAAAGGGATGTACGAGTCGAGAGCTTGGCGAAGTGGTCCTGCCTTACTGGCCTCTGCGATGATCGTCTCGAGTTCGGCCGGCTGTAGGAAGCCGATCGGGAGCGACCCGAGGGCCTCCACCTTGTCCCAGTTCAACGGCCCCACGATGGCGCGATGCATGAGCGCGTGCCACGCACTCGGCCTGAAGTACGTCTCGCGTTCCGCGATCTTGTCCAGGCACTCCCCGTGGTGTTTCAGCGAGGAAGTAGGAAGCGGCAGATTTTCGCGCAGGATCACGTTAAGCGCGTCAGCAATCGCCTGCTCCCCGGAGATGTAGCGGTTCGAACGGTCGTTGTCGCAAAGCTGGCGTGTCACGTCCTTCCACGGTCCATCATCAACATTATGCCAAGTCACGTGCTGCGCGTCGTGGCCGCATAAGACGCTGCAAAGAACCTTGCCCAAGCTGTAGTAGTCCGCTCTATGGTCCACGTTCTTCGGGTCCTTGAGCAGCTCGGGAGCGATGAAACCAACCGTACCAAGAAGCTGGCCCGTCTTGGTCATTCGCGTTGCATCGGACGCGGCATCGTAAGACAGCCCAAAGTCGATCACCCGTAGCCGGTTGTCGAAGCCCACCAGCACATTCCCCAACGTGATGTCGCGATGGACGATGTTGGACGCATGGATTGCATCCAGCGCGTACAGCGCCTGCAAGTACAGCGACGGTAGCGCTTCGATGTTGTGTACTTGGTGAGGCATCGCCACGACGACTTGGTCCAGTTTTTGCGCGCCGGGGATACGCTCTTGGACCAATATGGGCCCGCGCGCGTCAGTCGCCGGGTAGTACGACAGCACCCCGGCGACGTTGGGGTGGACCACGTTCGCCATAAGTGTCGCTTCTCGCTCGAAGCGTGCGAGCCCATCAACGGATAGGTCCACGGGGACTTTCAGTACGACGTCGCCCATGTTGAACCCGAAGACGTGGCGGTGCGCAACGAACACGCGTCCGAATCCGCCACCCTTGAGTTCCTCGACAATGATGTACTGAGACACGTCCTGTTCGCCAAAGGCGTAAGTAGTTCCTACCTCAAAAGTCATGCGAGTTAAGAGCCTAGGGAGTTTTATGCTGGTTTCCAAGGCATCACAGGGACCCGGAAGTACCGTTCAGCGACCAAGTCGCGACGCCAAAAAGGGCGAGCACGGGCGCGCGTGGGACAGGGTGAAGGTCAGGTCGCGGTGCAGGTCGACGCGCTCGAAGAGCTCGGTTACGACTGCGTTCCGCAAGGCCGTACGCTCACGGCTCAAGCGGTTTGCAATGTGCTTCAGCGTGCGACTGGGTTTGACATCAGCGAGAGTTGCGGCAGTTGTCCGGCCTAAGTTTGCACTGAAGCCGCTTAACCTCCTGCTTCAGCACCACACGCTCTTGCCTGACCTTGTTGAGCTCGACCCTCAGCTTTGCGGCCGTAGTCCGTGCTACGTCGCGCTCCGCTTTGGCGGAGGAGACCCTCTCCTGTGTCGAATTGGCGCAATCTGTCGAAGCCTGGATGAGGCCGGTATTCGCCACCTCGGAGCCACGAAGGTCTTTCTGACACCGCTCTAGCCTTTGGTGTTTTCTTGCTAGCGTGGCCTTATATTTGGTCTTTTGTTCGTCGAGTTCTTTCTCGAGATTAAGGCGGTCCGCTTCGGCACCTTGGAGAAGTCTAATAAATGAACGCTGGGTCTTGCTAATCTCTCCCAATAAGTTTCTGGTGAATCGTTGAGCGGTCTTTCCGCGCGCTTGCTGAAAGAAATAGAAGGACGCCTCGTGATAGTCTTGTCGTAGCTTTGTTGTTCTAGGACTGTTTGCCGGGCTACGGCGCGCCAGCCCACTAAAGCACTGTCCGGTGAGAGCTAGCCTATCCATGTCGGAGTCGGGGTTAGTCTTGCGAAGCAGAGAGCAGCAAGCGTTCAGTGTTGGGGTATCGGTAGCAGACAGCTTAGCGGCAGCTAAAGGTATGTTCTGGTGGTTCTTGCAGAAATCCGGAAGGGAGCTTGAGCCTTGTACGTAGCTCCTGGGAGAGGCTGGGGAAGCTGGTAAGGCGAACGTAAGGAGTAGGAGAGCGTGTCGCATGGCTAGTCCTTCAGCTGGCCAATCAGGGCCGTGAGCTCAATCACCGCGGAGGAGATCTCTAGCGAAAAGGAAAAGACCCCACCGACGTCGAGGCTCTCAAGGTTGTCGTCCCATCTGCTGTTGGCAAGCCCAATGTCCATCGCCACAAGGGATGCTCCCTCTACGCCGATGGTTGTGGCGAAGAGGTGCGTGCCCCGGCGCCCAGCTCCGTCGTTGAGATCGACACCCGGGCCATCGCCGTAGACCGCCTGCCATCGCGCGGCGAAGACGCCGTGGAATGTCCACCAACGGATTGTGGCGCCTGCGGTAGGCTGGAAGGCCGCTAGGGCAGGCCCAAGGTCGTTGCGTGTTCCTTGACCGAATGGAATCTGGAAGAGGCCAAGCCGAGCTTGGGGGACAACATGGAAGCCAGACCAAGGGCCATCGTCGTCCGTGAAGCAATAGATGCTCGCGGAGCAGAGGCGCTCATTCAAGCTCTGCGCACGAGCGTTGCCGGCGAACAGGGATACGGCAAGCACGAGCGCTGTCGGGGGAAGTCGCACGATAAAAGCCCTTCGAAAAGGTGATAGCGAGGAATGGAGATAAAAAAGTTGCCAACGTAGAGGTAACATGAAAAGGAATTTTGGCAATCCCCCTAATGGGGTGAGGTGTCATCGTGCACGACCACGGCGGGGAGACCTGAGGCGATGCCACAGGAGACTCCCGGGGAGGGCATCCCCGCGTCTTCGAGCGACTTGCCAACCGGCACCCCGCGCTTCATCACCGTCTCGAGCAGCCGCGAACTCTGCAGCGCCATCCGGATCGACGGATCGAAGGGCTCGTCGTTGAAGTCCTCGTTGCGCATTGGCCGTCGCGGGTGATCACCGAAGGGGGCGCCTTGCGGCTGGCCTACAGCATCTACGTGCACCGGCTGCTGGTTCAGATCCTGAAGTGCGACAAGGCGGACATCGTGGGGGATG
>JBCCLB010000060.1:0-39948 GCA_039027095.1 Myxococcota bacterium | reverse complement strand
GGCGGGGGCGACGACGACGGCGGGGGCGACGACGACGGCGGGGGCGTGGCGTCATCGGGGTCGGGGGCTGCGGTCTCGTCCCGCGGCGCGCCCGGAGCGGGCCAGCTGAACGTTCGCCGGGCCGCGTCGGACAGGCGTCGCCAGAAGGCGTCTCGGACCGAGGCATCCCCCGTGTGGGCGCGACCGTGAAGACGGAACTGTTCCCGCGTCTTTCGGAAGTACCAGCACATTTCGACCCACGGCGTCGCGCGGAGCTCCTGGTGCTTTGCGCTGCGGGCGTCGAAGACGACGGCGAGGGTATCCCTGGCCGCATCGACGTCCCGCACGACCACGGTGCGACAGCGGGGGCGGCCGGATCCGTCGACCGTGGCCAACTGCGCGTAGCCGCCGGTTGGATCTCGTCGGTGCCGGATCCTCGCGACTTCCAAGTCGTCGTGCCACTTCGCCACGCGCCGAGTCTCGAAGAGGCGCCGAGAGGTGGCAAGCGAGGCGCCGCGGCCTCAGCGTGTCGTGCTACCTTCGAGCCACCGAGCGGGAGTGCACCATGAAGATTCGAGCCGCCGTCGCCCATGCTCCCCAGCAACCGCTGACCGTCGAAGAGCTCGATCTCGAGGGTCCTCGCGAGGGCGAAGTGCTCGTCGCCCTCGCGGCCACGGGGGTATGCCACACGGACGCCTATACGCTATCCGGCGCCGACCCCGAGGGCTTGTTCCCCGCCGTGCTCGGGCACGAAGGTGCCGGGGTCGTGGTCGACGTGGGGCCGGGCGTGACGTCGCTCGCCGCGGGGGACCACGTCATCCCGCTCTACACACCAGAGTGTAGAGCTTGCCGATTCTGCCTTCACCCCAAGACCAACCTCTGTCAGGCGATCCGAACCACCCAAGGCCAGGGCCTCATGCCCGACGGTACCAGTCGTCTCTCGTCCGGAGGCGAAACCGTGTACCACTTCATGGGGGTCAGTACCTTCGCGACGCACACGGTTCTTCCGGAGATCGCCCTCGCCAAAATTCGTCGCGACGCGCCCCTCGACAAGGCGTGCCTGCTCGGATGCGGGGTGACGACCGGAGTGGGCGCCGTGCTTCGCACCGCGAAGGTGGAGGCCGGCGCCAACGTGGTCGTCTTCGGACTCGGCGGGGTGGGTTTGAGCTGCGTTCAAGCCGCCCGTCTCGCTGGCGCTCGGATGGTCGTCGGCGTGGACCTCAACCCCGCCAAACGGGCCCTTGCCAGCTCTCTTGGGGCCACGCACTTCGTCGACCCCAGCCGTGTCGAAGGCGGCTTGGTCGAGCACCTCGTGGCGCTTACCGGAGGCGGGGCCGACTACACCTTCGAGTGCGTGGGCAGCACCGAGCTGATGCGGACCGCGCTCGAGTGCTGCCACAAGGGGTGGGGCGAGTGCATCATCATCGGCGTGGCGGGGGCCGGCGAAGAGATCTCGACGCGTCCCTTTCAACTCGTCACCGGTCGGGTGTGGCGCGGCAGCGCGTTCGGGGGCTACCGGGGGCGGACCGACGTTCCGATGCTCGTCGATTGGTACATGGAGGGCCGCATCGAAGTGGATTCGCTCGTGACCCACACCATGGGTCTCGAGGACATCAACACCGCCTTCGACCTGATGCACCGGGGAGAGAGCATTCGGACCGTGGTCCGGCTCGACTGACGGAGACACGGAGACGACGTGGAGTTCGAGTCGAAGGTCCGCTCGTTCGGCGGCGAGCAACGCGACTTCGTTCATCCGAGCGAGGCGGTTGGCTTGCCCATGCGGGGGTCGGTCTACCTGCCGCCGGCCGCGCTCGCGGGTGAGCCCTGTCCGGTGGTGTACTTTCTCAGCGGGCTCACCTGCACCGCGGCGAACTTCGTCACCAAGGCGGGCGCCCAACGCGTCGCCTCCGAGCTGGGGCTCATCATCGTCGCTCCGGATACGAGTCCCCGCGGCGCTGGCACCGAAGGGGAGGATGATGCGTGGGACTTCGGCACCGGCGCTGGCTTTTACGTCGACGCCACCGTCGCACCGTGGTCGCGCCACTACCGTATGTGGAGTTACGTGACGCAGGAACTACCGGACTGCGTCGAGGCTACCTTTCCCGTCCGCGTCGGCGCCCGAGGGGTGTGTGGACACTCGATGGGTGGTCACGGGGCGTTGGTCGCGGCGCTGCGGCACCCCGAACGCTACCGCAGTGTCTCGGCCCTCGCGCCGATCGTCGCGCCTGCATCGGTACCATGGGGCCAAAAAGCGTTCGCCGGCTACCTCGGCCAAGACCAGGCGGCATGGCGTGACTACGACGCGACCGAGCTCGTGGAGATGGGCGCCCGCCACCCCACCGAGATCCTCATCGACCAGGGCCTGAGCGACGGCTTTCTCGCGGCTCAGCTCCAGCCCGAACGGTTCGAACGCGCTTGTGCGGGTCACGGCCAACCCCTCCGCTACCGTGCCCACCCGGGGTACGATCACAGTTACTTCTTCATCGCCACCTTCATCGAAGATCACCTGCGGCATCATCACGCCGCGCTGCGGGCGTCGGCTACGTAGGTGCCGCTGGCTTCAACCCGGCCCCCGACGGCTGGCTTCGACTGCGGGCCCCTGCTCCGCGACGGGGCTGCGCCGTCTCTCCTTGCCCTCCCTGGATCGATGGGTCATGTGTCGCCCTCGTCGCGCGGGTGGCGGAATGGGTAGACGCACCGGATTTAGGATCCGGCGCCGCAAGGTGTGGAGGTTCGAGTCCTCTCCCGCGCACATCTTCGAGTGCCTGGAGCCCAAGCGAGTTCAGCGCGCGTTGGCCTGCTGGACGCGGTTGGTCTCTTCTTGCAGTCCGATCGTCGTGAGCCCTGCCGCGACGCCCGTCGCCGCGGCGCGATTCACCCCGCCTTCCGTTTCTCGGGGCTGACAGACGCAGCCCACGGTGTTGGCCATGATGGCGACCGCGGTCATCTGGAGTCCGATGTCTTCGCACTGCTCCGAGCATGTGCGCGCCGCGTCGGGGGGTACGCTGATGTCGCTTCCGACCCGGGCCATGCAGCCCGTTGCCAAGAGAACGAGCCCTGCGATGAGGGTCGCGGCGATTTGCCGCACGAGCGTCGTCCGTGTCTGCTGCCGTGGTCCTCGGTCGCCCATGGGGCCGCTTATCGCAACGCCCCGGGGGCGAAAAGCGATGAGGTGGTCGTACCCGCGCGCCCCGCCGTCGCCTTGGCCGCGAGCGTCTCGGGGCGACCCGGGACGCAACCTCCGCAGGGAGCGAGGCGCGTAGCGGACGTCGTGGAAGAGCGATACCGTCGCCGCCATGTCGCATCCCCAGGAGGTCTTGTCGTTCTGGCTCGGTCCGCTCGACGCCCGCGGTTGGGCCGCGGCGGCGGCGATGGGACGCTGGTGGAAGAAGAGCGCGTCGTTCGATGCCTTATGCACCGCGCGCTTCGGAGCGATGCACGCGGCCGTCGTACGGGGGGACCACGACGACTGGCTCGCTTCGCCGAGAGGGCGGCTCGGCTACGTCATCGTCTTGGACCAGCTTTCGCGCAACATCCATCGGGACCGCCCCGCAATGTTCGCCGCCGACGACCGCGCGTTGGCCGTCGCCCGCGCCGGCGTCGACGCCGGTGTCGACGATGAACTCGGCTTTCATGAGCGGTACTTCCTCTACATGCCCTTCATGCATGCGGAGGATGAGGCGGCCCAGACGCGATCGGTGGCGCTTTTCCGGGGCCTCGGGGTGGCCTTCCCCGACCTGGTCGACGCGGCGGCGGTCGCGGTCGACTTTGCCGAGCGTCATCGTGAGATCGTGGTGCGCTTCGGCCGATTTCCTCACCGCAATCGGATCTTGGGACGTGAGAGCAACGACGAAGAGCGCGCGTTTCTGGAGCAGCCGGGGAGCCGCTTCTGACGCTTCTCGCCGCCCCGCCCCCCCCCCCCGGGGGCCAGGCGGGAGGGCGCCGGAAGGGCCATCGTTGCCGATGGCGGCCCCTCGAGGTTCAGCGTCCGCGCTACTCGGGGGTGGGCAGGCCTGCTTTCTTGCAGGCGGTCTCTTCGTACTGCTTGCAGCCCTTAGCCCAGTACGCCTTCGCTGCCTCTTCGTCGGCGCTGACGCCGCGACCTTCCCGATAGGCGTCGCCCGCCTTTTCGCAGCCTTCACCGTCTTCGGCTTCGTCGCAGGCCTTGATGTACATCTTCGCCGCGAGCTCGTGTTGGCCCATGTTGTGGGCCGTGTTCGCCATGTAGATGCAGTAACCCTTGTCCATTCTGCAGGCGATGGTGTTGAGCTTCAGCGCCATGTCGGGCCGCTTCGGCACCCCGTACTTGCCCTCCTCGAAGACGTTGGCGGCGTCATTGCACTCGTCGACGCTCCCCCCCGAGCACGCCTTCACGAGGAGTTTGACGCCCTCCATGCCGTCTTTGGGGATGCCTTTGCCCTTGAACCGCGCCTGAGCGGCGCTCCAGCAGGAGATGCCACGACCGAGATTACAGCCGCGCATGTAAAACCTGAACGCTTTGGTCAGGTCTTCGATCTTGTAATAGTCGTCGCCGACCATGTCGCCCGCCTTCTCGCAGCCGACCGCGCTGCCGAGGTCGCAGGCTCGGCTTGCGTAGCCAAACGACGTCTTCGCGAGGGCGGCGAAGTTGGGCTGCTCTTCGTCGGGGTCGGTTGCGACGCTCAGGGCCGCGCACCCCTCGGCGGACTCACCGTTGCAAGCCTTGGTGAAAAAGGGCATCGCGGCCCCGTAGGCCTTGGCATAACCCTTCGACCCGTTTTTTCGCCTCACGATGTTGCCGTAGTTCAGGCATGAATCGGCGTGACCGGCGTCGCATTGGGCCTTGCACTCGGCTTCGTCTTTCGGGTCGCAAAGGAAGGGCTTTCCGTCCTCCACCGTGCAGATCTCGTCGACGAATTTGTAGCCGGGCGGACACGGGTTCTCTTCGCTCGCGACGTCCTTCTTTTCCGCGGCCTTCTCGGTCTTCGCGACCCCGACCTTCACCACCTCGGTGATGGGGACGAGCTGTAGCCGGATGGGGGCGCGGCACTCGGAGGGAGGGGCCTCCTGGTCGGGGTCCGACGTCTTGCACGACTCGAGGGATCCGTCGCGATTGAGCGCTTTGCGCTCGGACTCGCTTTTGGCGCCCACCCCGACGCCGAACATCTCAGCCACGGCGGCCGCTTTCCCGACCGAACCCGTCGCCATCGAGAAGGCCCCGAGGGACGCCGAACGCACGAAGTGAGTCGCGCCATCGCAACTTCCTTCGAGCTGGTCGGCCGCGAGGTCGGCCACGGTCGTCGACTGCTTTCCGACCATGACCATGGCCACGTCGATCGCGCGCCCACTCTTGAGCTCGGCCCCGAGTTTGCCTGAGTTGACGGGCACGTTGGCCTGAAGGTCATCCATGCTTTTCATCTGGACGACCTGCTCTTTACGGCTGACGCCCGCATACGTGTACGACGCTTCCTTGGCCTTGCAGCCGGGGAGGATCGTCATCTCGTTGCAGTCGTACTTCACGACCACGATCCCGTCCTTCATCGACGCCTCGAGGTCCACCCGGGCGTCCGGGTCCCAGTCGACGATGAGCGGTCGGGCAAACGCCGAGGTTCCGGTGCATTCGGCGGCTTCTACGCCCAACGCATCGTTGGCGGTTCGCTCTTCGGGACGAAGCGCCTCGCCGGTCGCGCCGCCGCAGGAGGCGACGACACTGGGCCCGAGTCCGAATGCCAACATCATCCCCACCGCCCGGGGGCCGAGATTCATTTTTCCCATGAGGTGCAGGTAACCGATCCGCGCCGGGAAAAAAAAGGGGGTAAAAATTACCCTTGCGTCAGCGCGGAGAAGCTTGCAACCGCGCCAAAACCGAGGCCGGGAGCGGGATCAGTTGGCGGTTTCGGTCGACGGTCACCAGGTCGACATGGCCGGCGACGAGCTGCTCTCCATCCGGTCGGCGATGGACGTTCTGCACGAACGCGAGCCGGTACTCGCTGGTCATGGTGACCGACGTTCGCACCTCGACCACATCACCGAACTGGGCGCCACGTCGGTAGGTGAGTTCGGCGCGGTACACGACGAAACCCACCCCCTCTTGTTCGAGGAGCCGAACGAGCTCCTCGCGTCCGAGCACGTGCTCGCGGGCCCGCTCGAAATACTTGAGGTAGTTGGCGTGGTAGACGAGGCCGGAGTGGTCGGTGTCCTCGTAGTAAATCGTCACCGGGTGGACGTACGTGGGGGTGCTCATGACGCGGGCCGGGCCGAGGGGATGATGGCGCCGCCGTCGCCTAGCGGAGGGTGACGGCCGGTCCCCGCGCCCCGTAGAGGCGACGGGCCAGCTCGGCCATCCAGTGGCCGCGGGCGTCGTCATCGAGGGTGATGCCGCCGGCGTCGAACCCCGCGACGAGGGCGGCGGCGTCGCGCCCGAGATCGGGCCGCTCCGCGAGAACTTCGAACAGGGTGGCATGCTCGGGGCTTGCGTCGGTGTCTTTCCCCCGCGCCGCCACGCGCGCCGCGAACCGGGGGTCACCGGCATGCGGTTGCTCCGTGGCGTTGTCGGGCCCGAGGGCGTTGATGCCGTCGATGACGAGCTGCTTGCGCTCGCGATAGGGGAGCGCCTCGAAATCTTCCGGGTGGATCGGGCGGCCAAAAAAGATGTCTTGCCGGCCGTGGCCCACCGGGAATTCGATGCGCGCGCGCAACGGCGTCGCGGGGAGGCCGCCCACGAACCGCACCGGAACCACCGGACAGCGCGTCGCAAGCGCCATGTCGACGAACTTGCTCGTCATTTTGTACACCGGGGTTCGACAGCTGAGGGCGCGCGTGCCCTCTACGTGCACCATGACGGACTTGCCGTGCGCCGCCATGTCGCGGGCGAGCTCGTCGATGAGTCCGGGGAGCGATGTCGGATCGTCGCGGTCGAAGTACGTGATGACTTCAGGGTCGACGACCCCCGGATACTGGAAGCAATGCTGGATGAGCCGGCCGAGCCAGGTCGTACGGTGTTCGGCTTTGGCGAGCGTCACCGTGGGGGCGTGGTTCAAACCCGAGGCGATCACCGAAAACAACAACGACTCCACCGCCACTTGATGGTTCGCGAGGTACAGAATGCCGCGCCCGCGAATCGCGGCCATCGCCTCGGGGTCGACCACGTGAACGCGTCCGATGAACCGTTCGATCAGGCCGTAGTACAGGTCTTCGACGGGCCAGCGTCCAAGTCCGAAGTACGCGCTCCAGTAGGCCCGGACCGGGGTCAAGTCCATCGTGGGCGCCCCCGCCGACCGCACCACGACGGCCCCGCCGTCGCCCCGCTCGAGGGCGAGCGGGTGGCGGGTGAGTGGCTGCGCCGAGCTCACCGCCTCGATGTGTGACCCGTCGACGTCGCGGGCCGCCGACGAGGAGCGTGGCTCTTCGGCCAACACGTTCACCGTCGACGGGTGGACGTCCGCCATCCGACCCACGTGGTCTTTGACGGCGACGTCCGCCACTGGATCTACGGACTCCGCCGGGAGGCGATAGGTGGCCGCGACCGTTCCGGGGAGCCAGTCGCTCGCTTTGAGGTCGGCGGGCGTCGCTCGCGTCGCGTCTCCGTGGGGCGAGGACAGGCCGAGCCACGGTTCCACGCTCGGGCGACGGTCGCGCAGAAACGCCCGCCGAATCGCCGGCGGAGCGACGCCGAGCGGCCCTTTGGGCAAGAGAACTTCGACCAACCGAAAGACACACCACGGCCCGTCGCCGTCTTCGGGGTGGAGCTGCACCATGAACGCCGGGAAGCGAGGCTCGCCGCCGTCGAAGCCATCGAAGCGAACCTCGGCCCGCACCGTTCCCTCGACCGGGGGCGGGCGAAAAAAGCGCATGCCCGTGAGGCGGTAGGGGTAGCCCACGTCGGTCGGCGACATCTCGGTCGAGAAGACGTCGAGCCGGTCGTGCGGGATCGGGTGGGTGGCCGCGTCGAGCAAGACTTGGTTCAGGAGCCCCAGGGAAACCTCGCCCGGAGTCGCGTCGAGCACCCCCGTCGCCCCCGTCGAACCGCGCCGAAGCGCACGCATTTTCTGAAACCGAGGGCCGTGAAACAGGGAACCATCCGCGTACGGTGACGCGATGTCGACCGCGTCGTCGAGCGGCGTCAGCGGCGGGACCATCCGCTCGTCGGCTTTCGGGTACTCGCGGGACAAGGTCACCCGGCCCCGGGCGACGGGTTCGAAGCGAGACAGCTCCGCCCGAGGGGCCACGCGCCATGCCGACAGGGTGACCGCGACGGACCGCTCCCCGCTGGGGCCTTCCGTGGCCCCAGGCTCGGTGGCCCCAGGCTCGGTGGCCTCAGCGTCGACGTCCGCCTTCATTCGGACCGGCGCCGTCACCGGCAGCCATCGCGCAACTTGGACGTCGTCGATGCCGACGACCGAGAGTCCGGGGGCGGTGCGGGCCCCGGCCGCACCCATGCGGTCGACCATCGACATCATCGGTAGGGCCGGCACCGTGAAGGTCGGGCAGTGGTCCGCGAGCCATCCGTCGGGGCGCAGCACCTCCTCGCCGGCGCCCCCCGTGTCGTCATCGACGGCCGTGGTGACCCCGGGCACGCCTTCCGTCGACCGCCTGGGTTCGCTGGCGGCCGCTCGGTCCCGCGGAGGTACCGCGCCGTCTTCTTCTTCGTCAGGGGGACCCGGAACGATACGCATGCCGAGGTTCTTCGCCTCGTAAATGCGCATGCCGTCGGCCCACAACGAGGCGGTCGCGAGCGCGAAGGGCGCGCCGTTCTCCTCGTCGTGGCCGACCTCAGTGAGCTCGACGACGCAGTGCACCACCGCGTCGTGGGTTCGGACCTGACCGCGATACTTCCACGTCAAGGCGGTGCCCAGGCCGAGCGGCTCGAAGCGGCCGCCGGGAAACTCCGCGTCGAGCCCCTGGTCGAGCATGGCGAACTGGAGGAGCTGGATCATGGCTTCGATCCCCAGCGACCCCGGTTGCACTGGGTCCTGGAAGAAGTGGGCCTTGAAGAACCACGCGCCCGCGTCGACGTCACTCTCGGCGCGGTACTTTCCCAAGCCCGCGTCACCGCCCTCGCGCCAGATCCCGGTGACCCGATCGATCATCATCAGCCGCGGGGAAGCGAGGTGACACGACCGGTCGAAATAGCGCTCGGGGCGGCGCGTGAGATCCACCGGGGGCAGCGGCGACGATGCCTCGAGCACGTCGGCGTCGCGGTCGGGGACGGGCAGGCCGCTCTGGGCGTCGAGCGCCTCCTGGGGGAAGAAGCCAAACACCGTATCCATCTCGTAGACGAGGGTGTCGCCCGCAAAGCACTGAACCTCGAAGGACTCGATGATCATCCCGGCCGAACTCGCGATGCTCACGATTTTGGTTCGGGTGCGCAGGGTCCCGGCGTCGGGGCGCACTTCGGCGTGGAGGGTGCCGGTGCCGTCGAGGTTGCGGAAGGCGAGATCGGTATCGCTGGTGAGGGCGCTCCCGACGAACGATGCGAGCCAACCGCAGGGTTGTAGCGCCGCCTCGAGCAACACCGCGAACGGCATCACCGGTGCGCCTCGTTCGAAGTACCAGGCGTCGGCGGGGATATCGTATTCGACGACGACGCTGCCCCCGGGCTCCATCGCGCCCCCGACGGCATCGATCTGAGCCACGCGGGTCATGAAGTGATACGGGGGGCCGGGGAGACGCGCGACCCGTCGAGGCCCGTCGAAGACGCGGTACATCGGACCGAACGCGCGGCTCGGACGTCCCCACGCGCAGGCCAACAACGAGTCGTGGTCGAAGCGAAATCCGTCGATTTCGGCGACGTCACCCGGGGCGCGGGAAAGAAGTTCCGGCTCGGCTTTCAGGATGTGATCCATCGGCCAGTCGGGGACGAGCCGAAGGCCCATGCGACGACAGTGAAACGCGCCGAGCCCATCCACGGTGCAGAGCAAATCGGCGTAGAGGGTTGGCGTGTCGCCATCGATCACCTCCTCGACGAACACCTCGTACACCAGTTCCTGGGCTTGGGGGGTGACCTGACCGCGGCAGCGCATGACGTACTTCTGCTCGGGCACGGGTTCGAAGCGCCACCCATCGCGGTCGATCGTGAAGCCGAGGGCGGCGAGGTAGATGGCCATCGTGGCCATGCACCCGTCGAACATCAGCGTGCCGGGCATGCACGGGTCGTTCAGGAAGTGCCCTTCGAAGAACCAATCGTCAGGGTCGATGGTGTCTACGGCGCGCAGGTAGCCCCGGCCCCACGGGCCCCCGCGGGGTTCGAAGTGGGTGACCTCGTCGAGGAACAGCATTCGTCCCGAAGCGATGGCGGGCGTGCGGGTGTGGGCCCGCGTCCGCTCGAACCCCGGGCCGAAGCAGTCGTACGGCCGCCGGTCGGCGAACGCGCGCACCTGTTCGGCGTCGAAGCGACGAAACGTGGTCAGCTGCGGGGGCGGATCGAGCGTGGGATCCTCACAGTGCTCCCCCGTCTCCGGACGCCACAGAATGCCTGCCGAATCGGCGAGCTCCTCGGTGGTGAAGTAGCCGGCCTGCCCCGAGCGCACGCTCAAGCGCCGCGCTCCGGCGACGTGACAATCGTAGTGGAAGAAGAAGAGTCGAACGTCGCCCTGCGCCGCGTGCCCGTCGATGTGAATGTCGTAGGCGAGGGTCTCGCCCGGCTGCGGCAGCGGGCCGTGGTAGGTGAGCTCGCATCCGAGCAGCCGGTAGATGCGCTCCCCCCGGTTGAGGAGGTCGACGCCGAGGTAGCTGATGAGCATCAGGTCGGCCTGGCCCGATTCGATCATCAAGCCCCCCGGCATCCGGCCATCGTGGAGGTACCAACTGTCCTCGCGGACGTCCGTCTCGGTCCAGATGCTGCCCGTACCCATCGAGCCGGGGACCGCGTCGATCCCCGTCATGCGATCGGCGAGCAGGAGCGGAGGCAACGGCATCCGCGTGACGCGGGGGTAGGCGTCTTGGGGTCGGAACAGATCGCCGAAAATCTCCGAGATGTTGCCACCCGCGTGGACCATCAGGCCGTCGCGATCGAGTCGAAAGCCAGGTCGAGGGGGCGATGCCGCGGCGAGCGGCAGGTCCGTGGCGACCCGGAGGTCGGGTGTGTCGTCGTGGTGGTGCGACGAGAGGCCGTGGTTGGGGCCATGATGGCCGTTGGCGCGTGGCGGGGCGCCATGGCCCGTTGGGGTAGCCGGCGCCCCCACGGAACCCACGACGACGTCCGCCGTCCCGTTCGTGGCTTCGCGCGCGTGCAGCCATCGGCGTTGCGTTCGCTGACGTGTTTCGAGAAAGCGCTGATGGAGGGCCGCTTGTTGGAAGAGGAACTGCTGATGCGCGGCCGCCATGCGTCGGCGTTGGCCGACCAGCATCGCGGCGGCACCGACGGTCGTTGGTACCACTGGGGAGGGCACCACCCCGAGAGATGGTGCCGGACGAGAGGGCGGTGCAGGCGGCGTTTGCGTCGGAGGACCCACGGCGGGGCTGCGAGGCGGTGAGGACGGCGATGTGGCCACGCGAACGGCTACAGGGGTGACGGGCGCGAGATCGGGAGGGCGAGGGAGGGTGGTCACGATGGTGAGGTCTTCGGGGGGCAACGCGCAGATGCTTGCCCCGGAGGAAAGAGACGATGACGGCGGCCAGGCGGGGAGCGTGACCGGGGGGAGGTGGGCGTCGAAGGAGAGAACGTCGGCGGACGAGTCGCGACGCCGCGCCCGCGCCGCCGCCGCTGGGGGGACGACGACGCTCATGGATGCGCGCTGTCCGCCGAGGGCTTCGACGACGAAACGGCGCGTGGCCCCCTCGGGCCCGGCCTCCGCAATGGCATCGGCCAGCGCGACGAGCGCCTGGGCGGCATGCGCGCCGCCGGAGGGGACGGGGGTCGGTCGGACCGCGGCGTCTCCTGGGGCGGGGGGGCTTCGTTGTCATCGTCGTCGTCGTCGTCGTCGTCCACCCACGCGAGGACGGTATGGCCGGCCTTTTCGGCGTCGGCGGGGCGCATGAGCACCAGCGCCACGGCGGCGTCCTCGGGCGGAAGCGGCGGCATCGAGACGGCGTGCGTGGCCGACGGGTCGATCTTGCCTCCCTTGGAACCAAGAGCGTTGGCGTGGAGGGCCGTCGTCTCCGGGGCGGCTCGTGCGGTGCGATGAATCGGTTCGTCGGACAGGTCGACCGCACCTACGATCGCCACGTCGAGTTCGCCTTCGGCGAGCGCATCCAGCGCGACGGTCAGCGCGCGGGGTCCACTCGCCTCTTCCCCCGAAACCGAGAGGCTCGCGCCGCCGAACCCCAGCGCCGCGTTGATGCGGTTCGCGACGATGTTGGGCATCGTCCCGAGCACCCCGGCGGCGCGAAGCGTCGGCACGAAGGCATCCTGGGCGTGCGCCAGCCAATCGGAGTCGAAGAGGTTCCACCGGCGCGCCCAGGTGCCGAGTCGCCACCGACCGCCGTAGCGGGCGACGTTGGGGTCGCAGCCCATGCCAACGATGACGCCCGTTTCGGCCTCCGGAAGCGCGCGATCGCCGATCGCCTCCAACACGGCGCTCCAAAACAGAAGCTGCTGTCCGAGGGTCTGCTCGAGGTCACGGGGAGGAAAGCGGAGCGCGGCGACCGGGAGGGGAATGCGACCGTCGATCGGGCGGCGCACGGCCATGCCGACAACCGCGGCGCGGCGCCGGCGGCGGGGCCCCGCGGCAGGAGCGGCCGCCGGACGGCCGTTCGCGGGGACGGCGACGCGGGTGACGCTCGGCTCGTGGGCAGCGACGAGAAGGTGCGCGTTGTTGCCGCCGAAACCGAAAGCGCTGACCGCCGCCCGTCGCGGTGGAGGCGCCGCTCCGGGTCGCGCCGACGGCGCGGCGCTGGCCTCGCCCGGGCCGGGCCACGGTTCTGCTTCGGTCACCACCCGAAAGGCAAGGGCCTCGAAGGCTTCATTGCGCGGGGCCTCGGGCGCGAGGCGGGAGGGAGGGAGGACGTCCGCCCGAAAGGCGGACAATACCTTGATCAAGCCCGCCACGCCCGCGGTCGTGATGAGGTGGCCGAGGTTGCTCTTCAGCGAGCCGATGGGAAGCGGTCGGCGTGTACCGAACACATCGCCCATGCTCAAGAGCTCGGTACGGTCTCCCGTGGGGGTGCCCGTGGCGTGGCACTCGACGTAATCCACGTCGGCGGGCGACCATCCGCTCGCGGCGTAGGCGCGTCGCATCGCGCGAACCTGACCCTCTCGGCTGGGGGCGAGCAGCCCCCCCCCGCGGCCGTCGTTGGACAGGCCGATCCCGTGGATGACCCCATGAATGGTGCGACCTCGACGCACGGCATCTTCGAGCCTCATGAGGGCGACGAGCCCGGCGCCTTCCGCCGGCACGAGTCCGTCCGCGTCGCGGTGAAAGGGGCGTGTGCGTCCCGTGCGAGAGAGCGCGTTGAGGGCGCAAAAACCGATGTGGATGAAGAGGTCGTCGGCGCGTGTGACCGCCCCGGCGAGCATGAGGTCGGCGCGACCGCGCTGAAGTTCGGTGCACGCGAGCCGGAGCGCCACGAGCGAGGAGGCGCACGCCGCATCGAGGCAGAAGGCCCGCCCGCCCAACCCGAGCGCCGAGGCGAGCAAGTGCGCCGGCAGACCCGACATGAACCGATTTCGTGGGTCGGCGGGGGGAAGGTCCCCCGCATCGGCCCAGGCGTCGCCGAGCCACGTCCGCTCGGCGAAGCGGGCCATGCCGGCGGTGGGGAAGGAGAGGTTGCCCACGATCGCTCCGGCGCGCGCCAGCGCGGGGTCCCCGATCTCGAATCCGGCGTCTCGCGTCGCTTCGCGTCCCGTGTGGACCAACCAATGCACGAGCGGATCGAGCGGCGCGAGCGCGGACGCGGACAGGCGGAACCCCTCCAAGTCGACCTCGGTGTTCGCCGCGTCCACGTAGCCCCCGCGTTCGCTCCAGGTGCGATCGGCGGCGTCGTCGGGCGTGCCTCGGACCTGCACCCGGCCCACCCGCCAACGCGTGGGGGCGACGGGCGTGGTGAGGTCTTTCCTCGCGAGGACCGCCTCCCACAGGGCTTGCGGAGAGGTGGCGCCGGGCAAGTGGCAGGCGCGACCCACGATGGCGATGGGTTCGAAGCTCATGGTCTGCGATGGGTTTCGACGCCTTCGAGGATCGCCACGACCCGGGGGCCTGACGACGTGATCGTCTCGAGCGTGATGCGACTGCGCACGTGCCCTGGCCCCTCCACGTGCGGACGGCAGGTGGCGCGCCACGGACCGGTTTCGGCCAGGGCGCCCGTGTGCAGTCGCACGGCGTCGATGCTCGTGGGAAGGCTTCTCCCGCCGAGTCGTTCCTCCACCCAACGCACCGCGAGCTGTACGGCGCCATCGAGGCCCGCAGGGTCGGTGACCCAGGGCTCGCGTCCCCAATCCTTCTGGCTCACCCCGACGAGCGTGGCGACGAGGCCTGTCTCATCGAGACGATGCACGTCCGTCACGACCTGAAATGCCGGGCCGTGAAACAGGCTGTTTCCGTACATCGGCCCTCGCAGGACCGGCGGGGGCGAAGCGGCGGGGAGCCCGTCGGACCCCGGCGCGGGCGCCCGCTCCGACGTCGGCGTGAGGTGAACGGTCGCGGCGTAGCGGCTTCGCCCCGAGTCCGGGTCGACGATGGTGACGTCTCGGGTGTGTTCACGCGCGCCGCGTGAGACGTCCAATCGGATCCATTGACCGTCTTGGAAAGCGTCGAGCACGAGGCCGCGGTAGATGCGGATCTGGTCGACCGAAGCGACCTCGACGTGCGGCGGCGCGGTGGCGAGGGCGGCACGGACCATCCACTCGACGCCGAGCACCACTGGCACCACCGGGTGCTCGTCGATCGTGTGGTCGCGCAGGTAGGGCTGCCGTTCTCGACGCAGCAGCAGGCTGAAACGCGTGGGACCATCGAGGTCTTCCGCCGTCGCCCCGGCCGCCGCGATCGACGCCCGTCGGGGCGCGCCCCCAAGCACGACCTCCACCGACGTCGGCGCCGGCGCCGACAGTTCCTCGACGAGCATTTGGGCGCCGCGTGCCAGCGGGATGAGCGGCACCCCGTGCGCCTCGAAGTAGGCGCGCAGCGCAGGGGTGACCATGCCTCCTTGCCAGGGGCCCCAGCCGAGCGCGGCCACGCGGCAGTCAGGTCGTCGCCTCGCCTCGTGGGCGGCGACCTTGTTGAGGACTTCGTTGGCCATGGCGTAGTCACACTGGCCGACGTTTCCGGTCCGGGCCGCGACCGACGAGAACACGACGAGCGTGCGGAGGGGGTCTTCGGCCGTCGCGTCCATCAGCGCGCGGAGCCCTTCGACCTTCGTTCGCACCACCCGTTCGAATTGCGCTTCCGTCTTCTCGGCGATCAGCTTGTCCGCGAGCACCCCGGCCCCGTGGATCACCCCCGTGATGGGTCCGTACCGGGTTCGGATCTCGTCGAGGGTCTGCGCCACGGCCGCCCGGTCGGACACGTCCACGGCGTGGTAGCTCGCCTCGGCCCCGGCGTTTGCGAGCGCGGCCAGGGTTGCCCGCACTTCGCGTCCGGCGAGGATGTTTCCCACCTGCCGTCCCAGCTCGGCCGGTGTGAGCTGCCTGCCCGCGGCGCGGGCGGCATCGAGGAGATGGCGCTTCAGTCCGCGGTCGTCGAGCACCCCACGGCAAGCCTCGGGTTCCGCGACCAAGGGGGTCCGTCCCATGACCGCGATCGCGAGGGACTTAGAGGGAGGGGTCGCCTCGGCGAGTGCGACCAGCGTCGCGGCGGTGACGCCACGTCCGCCTCCCGAGCACACGAGCACCGGCGCGGGGCCGAGCGCCGGCGGCGTCGGGGGCCCGGAAGGCAAGGTCTCCGCGATGCTGACGACCGTCGTCCGGCGGCCATCGCCGCGCAGACCGACCTCGACCTCCGGGCCGCCCGCGAGGAGCTCTTCGACGATCGCATCGGCCAGGGCCGAGGGGGCACGGGCCCCGCGCTCGCAATCGATCGCCTTGACGCCGACATCGGGCCATTCGAGCGCGGCCGTCTTCGCGAGCGCGGCGAGCGCGCCGTGGTACGCGCGGGCGCTGCCCCGGATGCCGAAATCGCCTCCGGTGTCCTGCACGGTGACGAAGATGCCAGGGGCCACCGGTGCTCCTGCCCCCGCGGCTCGGCGGCGGGCAAAGCGTTGCGCGTAGGCGAAGGCGCATCGGGCGCTGGCGAGAGCGGTGTCGGGGTCGTCATCGTCGGCGAGCCCGCCGATGAAGATGACGCCGTCGGCTTCGTCGACCGCCGATACGTCGTCGATGACGCGGCTCGAGAGGCCGGAGGCAGCGAGGCGCGTGACGATCGCTTCGGCGATCCCGGCCTCGTCGCGAGGAACCACCACGCCGCGCCCGCCGGTGCGGGCGCATTCCATCCCGATGAGCCCGAGCCCGCGCGCGGGCGCCGGGACCTCACTCAGGGCGTGGCGGCCGAGCGCGCTTTTGGGGAGGTCGGTCCTCCGACGGCGGTGGTGGTGGTGGCGGCCGACCCTTGGATGTGATCGTTCATGTAGGCGACGATTTCACCGAGGGTATTGAGCGTCGCCATCTTCTTGGTGTCGACCTGCGGCAAGTCGGGTCGCCGTTTCATCATGGCGGACAAGATTTCGACGCGCTTGATCGAGTCGATGCCCAAGTCTGCCTCGAGCGACATGTCCATCGACAGCATGTCCGACGGGTATCCGGTCTTGTCGGCCACCACCTCCAACAGCAGGGTCTCGGCGTCCGCCGGGGCGGCCGACGCCGTCTCGGGAGCAGACGCCACGGAAGGTCCCTGGAGGTCGGGAGATGACGTGGGGGCGACGAACGCTGCCCCGGAAACAGGAGACGCGCTCGGAGCGAGCGGCGTCGTCGCAGGTCCGACGGCCCTCGTCGATACCGCAGCGGGAGGATGACCGGGTGCAGGATGAGCTGGTGCAGGATGAGCTGGGCCCAAGCCAGCGGAGCCCGGACCCGGGGGAACCGCACTCGGGGCATTCAGGGAGACCGGACCCGCGGCGGGAGGAGGAGCAGGCGCTGGCGTCGCGGCGGGGGGGGGCGGCGGGACTGGCGCTGGCTGAAACACGGGGGCGGGGGGCGACCAAATCGGCGCAGGCGCAGGACCCGCGAGAGGAACCACGGGTCCCGCGATGGCGCCGCCGGTCGCCATCGCGACGAGCCCGTCGACGGCGCGCTCCGAGCCGTGGAGAAACGCCATGTGCGCTTGCGCCATCGCGTTCTGAAACGCGGCGTGGGCCTCGGCGGTGTGTCTTTGCGTTTCCTGATAGGCCGCGGCCCATCCGCTCGCCGCCCCTCCGTTCGCGGCCCACCCGCTCGCAGTGGCGTGGGTCGCGGGCGCGGGGGAGGGCGCCGTGAAATGGGGCTGGAGATGATGACCGTTTTGGTAGTGGTTGTCGTCCGTCACGTTGACCTCAGGATGGAACTCGGAGGCGCGTCCCGGGCGGGACGCGCGAAGCCCGGGGGAAGAAGGGGAAGAAGGGGAAGAAGGCGATGCCGTCGCCGCCGCCGAAACCGGCGGCGTCGCGAAACCCAGTTCCGGGCCCGGCGCGGGTGAACCAGCCGGTGGTGAACCAGCCGGTGGTGAACCAGCGTGGCGCGATCCAGCCGGCGTCGAAACGGGGTTCGGGGGCGGGAGTGCGGCTGCGCCACCGGGCGGGGGGTAGGGTTTGCCGTAGTTCGTTCCGGTCAGCCCGAGCGTCATCTTCGGCGCCGAAGCTTCGCGTGGGTCTTCCGGGCGAGCGTATCGTCGCCACAGGGCCGACAAGTCCATGGGGACGCCCGCGACGACCAAAC
This sequence comes from Myxococcota bacterium, assembly GCA_039027095.1. Lineage (GTDB taxonomy): Bacteria > Myxococcota_A > Polyangia > Polyangiales > Polyangiaceae > JAPYTK01. The sequence continues at coordinate 22,211 of JBCCLB010000060.1, read as the reverse complement.
GGGCCAGAGCTTCGTGCCAGGCGCTGATGCCGTGTCTTCCCTTGCGGTCGAGAGGAATGGCCCGGTGGGGGCGGTCGCCGAGGATGCGCGTGACCAAGCCGGTCAGCACCGAGCCAGGGCCGACCTCGACGAAGACACGCGCTCCGGCCTCGTACATGGCTTCGATCTGTTCGACGAAACGGACCGATGACACGAGTTGGTTGGCGAGACGGTCTCGGATCGCTTCTTCGGCTTCTGGATAGGGCGCGGCGGTTTCGTTGGCGAACACGGGAATCCGAGGCACGCCCAGCGTGATGTCGTCGAGCCCTTTGCGAAAAGGCGCGGCGGCTTCGGCAACGACGGCGGAGTGAAACGCGGTGGCGACGTCGAGCCGTTTGACGCGCAAACCTTTGCCGCGAAGGCGCTCTTCTACGGTGTCGATGGCGGCGGCGGGACCACTGAGGACGACCTGCTCGGGCGCATTGTGGTTGGCGACCACGACCCCCTCGTCCGACGCATCGAGAGCATCGCGCACGCGGTCGATCGGCGCCGTCACCGCCACCATGGCACCCTCGGATGTGCGCGACGCCTCGGCCATCGCAGCGCCACGGAGGCGCGCAACCTGGAGCACATCGGTCTCCGAGAGCACCCCGGCCGCGCCGAGCGCCGTAACCTCGCCGAAACTGTGGCCCCCCACCGACGCCGGCACGATCCCGATCGCGCCCAGCATCCGGGCGAAGGACAACGACACGGCCCCGATCGCAGGCTGCGCCCAGTCGGTGCGGACCAGCTTGGCCGCCTGCGCCCGCCGTGTCGCATCGTCGAATCCGGCGCGAGGAAACACGACATCGTGAAGAGGCTCGTCGAAGGCGACATCGGCGGCCAGATCCCAAGCGTCGAGGGCCTCGTCGTAGCTCGCCGCTACGTCTCCGCCCATGCCGACGTATTGACTGCCCTGGCCCGGAAAAAGGAACGCCACCGCCTCATCGGCACCCCGCGCGTCGTCATCGATGGCGAAAAAGAGCCCGCCCGGACCATCGAAGCTCCGCGATGGCGCGGCTTCGATGCGACGGATCGCCTGACCGACGCGTTCGCGCAGCGTGGCGAGGTCATCGGCCACCACGGCCAAGCGGACGCGCTGGCTCCGTCCTGTATCGTCGCCGGAGCGCGGTGACCCATCCGGCTCGCGTGCGGAAGGGTCCCTCTCGAGTGCGGAAGCGTCGCGAGGGGCCGACGCAACGATGGCCCCGTGGTGCGATGCCCCGTTCGCCCTCGCCGCCGCAGGCTCGCGCTTCGACGTCGATGCGGTCCGGCCCGTCTGTTCGTCGGCCGACCGCACGGTCGTGGAGGATTCGCCGGGCGTCTGAGACGCGCGATGTTGGCTCGCGTACGCCAGGTGTTGGAGGCAGGCGCGCGCCTCCGCCTCGGATAGATCCTCGGGCAGGTGGAGCGCCCGCAGCTCCGCGAGCAGCGTGTCGGCGTTCTCCGCGGAGAAGATAATGAGCTCGTCGGGCAGGGTGCGAAGACGCGGCGCCCGAGGGGAAGGGCCGTCCCGGTACTCCTCGACCGCGATGTGAAAGTTGCTGCCGCCGAAGCCAAACGAGCTGACACCGGCGCGACGGGGGTGGTCGCTGTTGCGGACCCAGGGTCGTGCCTGTGTATTCAGGTAAAAGGGGCTCGTCTCCATGCGTAGCGCCGGGTTGGGCCGATCGACCTTGATCGTCGGAGGCAGGACCCCGTGGTGCAGCGCCATGACGGCCTTGAACAGTCCCCCGGCCCCCGCCGCGGCCTTGGTGTGGCCGATCTGCGACTTCACACTGCCGAGCGCACACCACGGCCGGTCCGAAACGTCATCCTCGGCCTGAAATGCGAGACGCAGGCCTTCGAATTCGGCGGCATCGCCGGCGCGGGTTGCCGTCCCGTGGGCTTCGACCAGTTCGACCGTGTCGGGCCCAAATCCAGCCGCGGCGTAGGCGCGGCGAAGGGCCTTCGCTTGCCCCTCCGGACGGGGTGCGTAGACGCTCTTGGCCCTTCCGTCGGAGGAGGCCCCCACCCCCCGGATCACCGCGTACACGTGGTCGCCTGCGCGCTCCGCATCCTCGAGTCGTTTGAGCGCGACCATGCCGAGACCCTCCCCGAGGAGCGTGCCGTCGGCTTGGTCCGAAAACGGTCGGCAATCCCCCGAATGCGACAGCGCCGGCGTCTTACTGAAGCACATGTGCATGAGGATGTCGTTGAGCGTGTCGCAGCCGCCGGTGATCACCATCTCGGACTGCCCGAGATAAAGCTCGTTGACCGCCATCGAGACGGCCGAGAAGGCGCTTGCGCACGCGGCATCGGTGACACAGTTGGTCCCCCCAAGGTCCATCCGGTTGGCGATGCGACCCGCGACCACGTTGCCGAGCAGGCCTGGGAACGAGCTCTCCTGCCAGGGCACGTACTCGGCTGCGATCCGATCGCAGACGTCTTGCACGGTATCTTCGGCGAGCCCCGCCTCGCGCAGCGCCTTGGTCCACACCGGTCGCTGGAGTCGGCTCACCATCGAAGCGAGCAGTTCCTGGCCTCCGGTCACCCCGAGGATCACGCTGACGCGCTCGCGGTCGAGGCCTTCGAACGGCCCGCGACAAGCGTCTTCGAGCACACGCTGCGCGACGATGAGCCCCAGCAGTTGCGTGGCGTCGGTCGCGGGGACGATGGTGGGAGGAATCCCGAACTTCATCGGGTCGAACGCGACTTCGTCGAGGAAGGCACCACGCTTCGCGTAGGTCTTGTCGGGCGCGCTCGGGTCGGGGTCGTAATAGTCCTCGATGAGCCAGTGGGTCGGGGGAACGTCTCCGATCAAGTCGCGTCCGGCGAGGATGTCGCGCCAGAAGCCCGTCTTGTCGACGGAGCCGGGAAACAGGGCGCTCACGCCGACGACGGCGATGGGGGGAGGAGAGAAGGACGTCGTCATGATGGGATCTCCAGACCTCGTGGCCGAGGCGGGGGCGGCGCCGCCCACCCGGCCCCCGTCGGCGACGGCTCTGCTCGGGCGCCCGCCGTCGACGCAGGTGTCGACGAGATGTCATGGGCGGGCGCGACGACCAGAGGGCGAGGTCGATGGTCAAAGGCGCGCGCGGGCATCGCGACCCCAAAGCTTCGCAATTGCTGCGCGCGGGTGACCACGGCGGCGCCTTCGAGGAGGTTGAGGGCGATCGCGACCGCACTTCGTCGCTCTGGCGCCTCGAGAAAGCTGCCGGCAACCCACCGGTTGAAGGCACCCATCGCCGGTCCGCACCAGATTTGGTAGTCGATGCGCCGCGAACGCTCGCCCGCGATGGCCCAGCGGCTCGAGCGCCCGAGGTACCAGCGAAAGCACAGGGCCATGCGGTGCTTCGGGTCGCGCTCCGCCTGCGCGATCTCGGCGGGTTCCCGGCGCGACCAGAAGTCGTGGGTCTCCTGCCAGACGCGCTCGAGCGGCATCTGAAAGATCTCGCGCTCGAGGCGCGTCCGCACGGTCGCCGGAATGTCTTCGATCCCGTCGTAGGCGCGGTAGATGTCGTAGAGACGGTTGGCGCGGACCCCGAACATCGTCCCCCGCTTGAGCACCTGGAGCTTGACGCCCAGTTCGAACATGTCCGCCGCCGCCGCCATGATCACGTCGGAGAGATCCGCTTGGGCGAGCATCGCGCGACCCTCCGGGCTGAGGCCCGACTCGACCGCCGCCTGATTCACGGAGCCGGTGAGGACAAATGCGGCGCCGAGCGAAAAAGCGGCCGCCACCGCCTCCGGAGTTCCCATGCCACCTGCCGCCCCGACGCGGACGGGGCGCTGGTACTTTCGCTCGGCAACCACCTGGTCGCGGGTGTTCGCGATGACGGGAAACAGCGCCGTCAAGGGACGGTTGTCGGTATGACCCCCGCTGTCGGACTCGACGATGATGTCTTCGGCGACCGGAACCTCGCGCGCGAGCAACGCCTCCTCGGGGCTGAGGTGACCCTGGGCGACCAACGCTTCCAGGAGCTCCGCGGGGGCAGGGTTCATGAAGGCGCGCGCGACCTCGGGCCGCGAGATTTTGGCGAACACCGAACGCGAGCGCAGCACGTCGCCCTGGGGGCCGCGGCGTAGCCCATGCGCCGCGTACCGGACGATGGATGGCGTGAGGTCCATGAACGCCGAGGCCGAAACGCGCGGAACACCCCGTGCGAGGTAGAGACCGACCACGTCCATCTCGAGGTTGGGCTCGTTGGGGCTGTGGATGATGTTGGCGCCCCAAGCCAAACCCGTGCCTCCGAGTCGTGCGACGAGCTCGTCGACCGCGGCCCCGACGCGTGACGCGGACAAGCCCGCTGCCCCGAAGAAGCCCAGCATCTCCGCTTCGGCCATGGCGACGACCAAATCGACGGTGGCGATCCCGTTGGCCATGGCTCCGGTCACGTACGGGAACCGGACGCCATGCACGTCGTTGAAGGAGCGGTCGCCGAGCCACTCCGGATAAAGGGGCGGGAGCGAGGCAAGCCAAGGCCAAGCGGAAGACGCAGCGGGAGACACAGCGGAAGAAGAAATCCGGACGCCGGGCTCCGTGGGCGTGACCCGACCTCCGATCGCCACGCCGACCCGACCCGCGCTCTCGAGGGACGCGCCGACGACGTGGGCGGGTCGGCGAAAGGCCCGCGCGGCCGCGACCAATCCATCGGGGTCGAAGGCAGGGCCGGCACCAGCTCTCGACGAGTCGGTTTCCCCAGCGCCAGGATGCCCAGCGCCAGGATGCCCAGCGCCAGGATGCCCAGCGCCAGGATGCCCAGCGCCGGGATCCCCAGCGCCGGGATCCCCAGCGCCGGGGTCCGCAGCGCCGGGATGCGGTCCTTCAGGGTCGGGTTGCCAGACGCCGAGCGGATGGTGGGCTCTCATGGGCGGTCATTCCTCACCCCCCCGGCGCCGGGCCGAAAATGGGCGCCGGGACTATGGAGGAGCCACCGAGGCCTCGGTGTCACAATTCGACCAGATCGGGGCCAACTGTCCGACTTTCAACAGCCTGACTTCGGCCAGCACCCCGCGCAGCCACGAGGGCCCCGCCCGCCGCGTCGAACCAGCGGGGTCCAGGCAGCAGGGTTCACGCCGCAGGGTTTGGCCGCAGGGTTTGGCCGCAGCGTTCAGGGAGGAGAGCTGACGAGGCGGTAGGCCGCCGCGAAGCGGCTGAGGGTACCCTCCGCCCCTGGACCCGGATTTGGCTCGAGGCCGTCGAGGGCGTCGCCCATGAGACGGGCAGCAACGTCGGGATCGCGCGGTGTGGCTCTTGCGACCTCCTCCCAGCCGGGTTGCCTTCGGCCGTGACGGTTGATGGTCGCCGGCGGTCGCAGCAGACCCAAGGTGACCAACAGCGTATGGACCGAAGTCCAGCGGCCGACCGTCTTGAGGTGCTCGTAGGGCGCGCCGCGACGCCGTTCCGCGTCGGCGTGGCAGTGCGCTCGAGCCTCGGCAAAGGCCTCGTAGTACCGCTGAATACAGCGCGCGGGGTCCGCCCGCCGTTGAACCCGGCGGGCCGCCGCCTCGGACAGCGCGCGTCGGCGCGGCACGTCGCGAATCAAGGTGAACACCTCTTTGGCGAAGCGCCAATTGGCCTTCTGTTCGTCGGGCCCGGGCATCACCAAGATCCCGTCGACGCGGTCTTCGACTTGTTGGGCCACCCCCATGCTGTCGTCGAGCGCGACGACGGGGAGACCGCACCACATCGCTTCGCTGATGACCTGTCCGTACGTCTCCGAGAGCGACGTGAAGACGAAGAGGTCCGCGTGACGATAGAAGCGGGGAATGTCGTGCAGTCGGTGCTCTCCGACGAAGTGCACGCGGTCGCCGATCCCGAGCCGAGCGGCGTGGTCGACGAAAGCGTCGAAGTCGGGACCATCCCCCACCAGGGTGAGCGTGACCTCGGGCATGACCCCGGCGAGATGACGGGCGAAAATGTCGAGCAACCGCACCACGTTCTTCTCGCGGGTCTGGCGGCATACGCACAACAAGCGCCCGCCTCGGGGCACCCCTGCGGGAAACGGGTCGTCGCCCCGCGGGCGGTCGAAGATGGACGGGTCGACGGCGCGCGGGATGACGTGGATGGGCGCCGTGACCCCGCGTTCGCGCCAGTAGCGCTCGAGCCCCCGGGAGAGCACGATGAGCCCGTCCGTTTGGTTGTAGACCCGAGCGGAGTGGCGCTCGACCATCGGAATGATCTGGTTTTCGAACAGCGACACGACCGCGCGGTTGGCCGCGAGACGGTCTGGCAGGAGCACGTTGTACACCTTCGGCAGATGAATGGTGTTGACGCACATGTAGGGAATGTTCTGACGCCACCGGAGCCACACGCCGAGGTCGGCCAACTCCGAGCCCGACTGGCCGAGGGCGACGTCGAGGCCGAGCTGCTCGACGGCCGAGATCCCGCCCGGAGTTGGCATCGGCATGTACAGCCCCGGGTGGTTCCGCATGGGGAGGCTCGGAAGGCACACGTGGTGGCGGGGCAGCTCGGCCGCGCGCGCGTCGGGGTCGTGCGGACCGACCACGGTGACCCGGTGACCCCGCGCGACGAAGCTCCGGTAGAGAAACTGAGACGCGAAGGAGGATCCGTTGGCGTAGGGGATCCGCACGTAGTCGTTGAGGATCCCGACGTGGTGGGGCCACGCGCTTCGGCCCGTCATGGGCCCGCGGGGAGCGGGGGTCGCCGAGCGGTCAATTCCAGGAAACGCGACTTCTGGTAGACGTGACATGCCGTGAAGGTGCTCGACTTGGGAGAATTCTACTCAGAGCGTGGCGGAGGCGTTCGTTCGTATCTGAGTAAGTTGGTGCGCATGGCGGATGCGTTGGATCACGAAATCGTGGTCGTGGCGCCAGGCCCCCGCGACGAGCTGACGCGAGAGGGGAACGCGGGCCGCATCATTCGCTACGCGGCGCCCCGCATGCCGTACGACCCGTCGTACCACTGGCCGTGGCGGATCGACCGGATGAGGGCCATCTGTCGGAAAGAACGTCCAGACGTGGTTCAAGTGTCGAGCCCCTACATCCCTGCGGCGGTGGCGGCAACGCTTCGAAGCGTCCCGGTGCGGTCGTACGTGTACCACTCCGACCCCATCGGCTGCTACGTGCGTCGCTTTTCGCGAGGTTTGCCCTCTATGGCCGAGCGCGCCGTGATGGCGAGCGCGTGGGGGTGGATGCGCGCGGTCTGTAACGCAGGCGACGTCACGGTCGTATCGGGACATTGGCTCGAGCGCGCCCTCAAGCAAAAAGGGTGCCGGAACGCCGTGGCCGTGCCCTTCGGCATTCGCCACGAGGACTTCGGGCCTGAACGTCGAAGCGAAACCCTTCGTCGCCGCCTGTTGGGACGTCATGCGGACGCGCCTGAGTCGCTTCTGTTGCTGGTCGCCGGCCGCTTGGCGTTCGACAAGCGGCAGGCCCTCGTCGCGGCTGGAGTGCGGCGCTTTGCCGAGGAGACGGGACGACCCGTCGCCTTGTGTGTCCTGGGCACGGGGCCCGCGCGCGCCGACATCGAGGCCGCCGCGAGGGGCATCGAGGTGACATTTCTCCCGTTTACGCGGGACCGTGAGGAGTACGCCGAGATCCTCGCGACCGCCGATGCCCTCGTGCACGGTTCGATGTGCGAGACCTACGGCTTCGTGCTCGCGGAGACCCTCGCCTCGGGCACGCCGGTGGTGGCTCCCGACGAAGGGGGGGCGTCGGCGCTTGCCGTGCCCTCGTGCTCCGAGCGATACCCCGCTTTCGGAGGGCCCGAGGCCATCGCCAACGCCATCGAGCGACTTCTCGCTCGTCCTCTGGCCTCGCTGCGGGCCGGGGCACTTGCCCTCGCGTCGGAGCAGCCCCCGGCCGAGCAGCACTTTCACGACCTGTTTGCGTTGTACGACCGACTCCTCCACCGCAAGCGCTGACCTCCGTGCGACCGGCCGGCCCGATCCCAGCGCCGTCGGAAGCGACTGTGTTCGCGCGTTCACAGTGGGGCAAAAATGTCATGGTCGCGGCTTCGGTCGGCGCTTGACGGCGCCCGTGCGATGGCGATCATCCCCGCGTCTTGTCGGCCGTCGCTCCGCCTCGTCCATCGCGCCTCGACCGTTGGCTGCGGGCGACGACCCTCGCTGCGCATCGGCATCCGTGGCGGGTCTTGGCCGTCACGGTGGTGGTCCTGGCGGTCGCGTGGGGGACGGCGAGTCGGCTTCGGGTACGCGGGAGCTTCGTCGAGCTGCTCCCCAGCGAGAGCCCGACGGCGCAGCGCTTTCGGGCCACGCTCGATAGGAAAGGCGGGGCCGGTTCGACCATCCTCGTGATGGTGGCGTCGCCCGATGCAAAGGCAAACCGGGCTCTGGTCGATGCCTTGGAAGCCGAACTGCGTACGCTGCCGGACGGGGCGGCGAAGTCGATCGAACACGGACCGGGCCCTTCCCGGGTGTTCTTCGAGCGCTGGCGCTGGTTGTTCGCCGAGCGACGGGATCTAATGGTGATCGCCTGCGAAGTCCGGCGCGAGCGCCTGCGGCGACTCGGTCAGTACCTCGACCTCGACGACCCGTGCGCCGACGAAGTCGACGACGAGCTCGCGCGCGGGGGATTCCCGACGCCCCGCGAGCAGGCACGGCGCGGCCGAAGCGGCGGCCCGGAGGACGGGGAGGAACCCGGAGCACAAGACGCGTCCGAGGGCGCCCAATTGAGTCCGCTGACGCGACTCAAGCGCACGCTCGAGCGGAAGACGCGTGACCTCGACCGTTTTCCGAGCGGGTACTTTCAGAGCGAGGACGGTCAGATCTTCGCGATCGTGGTGCGTTCGTTCGGCGCGGGAATGGGCGAGCTCAAGAGCGACCAACTCTTGGCGGCGGTTCGGGAGCGGGCGGCGCGGGTCGACGCGCGTGCCTTTCACCCGGACGCGGAGGTCGGATTCGGCGGCGACATCCCCAACGCCGTCGCCCAGCGCGAGGCGCTCGTCGAGGACATGACGGTGGTCTCGGTCGTCGCCGTGACGCTCATCTTGGGCGTGATCGTGCTGTTTTTTCGCAGCGGCTGGCCCCTGCTTCACATCTTGCTGTCGGTGGGCACGGGCACCGGGTTGGCCTTCGCGGCGGCCGCGATCCGCGTCGGGTACCTCAACGCTGCGACGAGCTTTCTCGGATCCATCATCGTCGGCAACGGCATCAACGACAGCATCGTCTACCTCGGACGCTACCGAGAACGTCGGGCGGGGGGAGATGACGTGCCATCCGCCCTCGTCGAAGCGGCGACCAGCACCCGGCGGGGCACCTGGCTGGCCTCCGTGGCGGCGAGCGGCGCCTACGGGGCGTTGATGATCACCAGTTTCCGCGGGTTCAGCGAGTTTGGTCTCATCGGCGCCGTCGGGATGGTCAGTTGCTGGTTCGCGACCTACGGGGTGTGCCCCGCCTCGGTGACCGTCGTCGAGCGCTTCCGCGCGCGGCGGCCGGAGGGTCGACGAGGTGGGATCAAGCCGATGCGCCATCGTGTCGTGCGGGCCATCGCCGGTCTTTCGGTGCGGTACCCGGTACCGGTGTTGCTCGCAACGGCGACCCTGGCGGTCGCCGCCGCGTGGCCGCTGCCGAGTTACCTCCGCGACCCGTGGGAGTACGACTTCTCGAAGCTGGGAAGTCGGTCGAATCGCCAGACTGGGGCCGGCGTTTGGAGCGCCAAGGCGAACGATATCTTCCAGTCCCGAGGGGCGCCCGACCTCATGCTCGCCGCCGACATCACCGACGCCCTCCCGCTGGCCTATGCGGTGGTCGACCGTGACGCGGCGGTGACGGGAGGGACGTTCGTGGCGCGGGTCGACACGATTCACGATCGCCTGGGAGGGCCGCCCGAAGAAGTGGCACGGAAGCTCGAGGTGCTCGACGAGATCCGGACGGAGCTCGACGCCGTGGGGGACCGACTGCGGGGGGAAGACGCAGAGTTCGCCGAGCGGTGGCGGCCTCCGGAATACCTCCGGCCGGTCACGCCCGACGACCTCCCGGTGCTCGTCCGAGACCAGTACACTGAAGAAGACGGTGCGGTGGGCACGCCGGTCTACGTGTACTTCGACCGAAAGCTCTCCCGGAGCAAAGGCGAGAATCTGCTCAAGATGGCCGACGTCTTGGAGTCGGTGACCGGCCCCGACGGCGCCATCGCGCCCAACGCGAGCCGGGCGACCGTCTTCGCGGAGATGATTCGGTCGATGGGGCGGGATGGGCCCCGGGCGACGTGGGCCGCGTTCATGGTGGTGGTGGTCGTGAGTTTGCTCGCCACGCGGCGGCTCGCGGCGGCCGTGGCCGTGGTCGGTTCGTTGCTGTCCGGCGTCTTGTTCACGGTGGGGGGCGCGGCCTGGTTGGGCGTGCGGCTCAATTTCTTGAACTTCGTCGCCTTGCCTCTCACGTTTGGCATTGGTGTCGAGTACGCGATCAACTTGTACGATCGCATCCGGGTCAGCGGGGGCGACATCGTGCGGGGCATGGGTTCCGCAGGAAGCGCCGTGGCGCTCTGTAGCCTCACCACCATTTTTGGTTACGGCTCTCTGCTCTGGGCCGACAACCTCGCGCTTCGCTCCTTCGGAACGTACGCCGTAGCGGGGGAGCTGGCGTGCATCCTCACCGGTTTGGTCGTGTTGCCGGCCGCCCTCACGCTGCGCCGTCGCCGTCGGGCCTGACTACCGGAGAAAGCGACTCTTTCGGGGTCGCCCCTGAGTCACCGGGCTCGGCGGGCCGGCTTTGAACGTGACGTCGGTGTGCCCGCCGCAAGCGATGTCGACGGCGCGGCCGCCCGCGTACCAAACCCGGAGAGGGCGCGAGCCCAATCGGACGAACTTCACGCCACAGTCGGCCGCAAACCACTCACCGAGGGGCCCGGTTTGCGTGCCCTGCACGTAGACGACGGCGTTAGGGAACGGGCCCGCGACGCGAAACCAGCCCCGGCCAGGGGCGAGTTCCGCCACTGGGGGTCGGCCCTCGGTGGGGAGGGGGGCGGATGGGGCGGGAAGAGCTTTTGGTGGTGCGGAGGGAGGGTCGCCCGTCGGCGCTGCTTCGGCCGCCCCTTGCGGCGCACCGGAAGGAGGGGAGACTTCGGCTCCGTCGACAACGGCGGCGGCGGAGGGTGCCTTCGCCGTATCCTCAGTCGCCGCCGCCACCGGTGCGGCCTTCGGTTCGGGGGGAGATGACCCCGCGGGCGCGTCGCGATTTCCGACGTTGACTTCGATGATGCTTCCGCTGGCGATGATCACGCCGAGCACGAACGAGACGATGGCGGTGACGGCGATCGCGCCGACCCACCATCGACCCCCAGCGGGGGCGCCGGGCGCCAGCGTGCCGGGGGCCGGCAGCGTTCCCGGGACGGGAAACGGTACGTAAGCGTGGCTCGGAATGACCCCGCCCCCGGGGCCTGTCGCGTCGTGGCGCTGACTCGGAGGCGCGTGCTCGCTGGAGGACCCCGCGGCCAAGGTGGCGGGTGGCCATTGACTTCCAGGGGGCACGTACCCCGGAGGGTAGTAGGCGACTGGGACCAGCCCGGGGGGGTAGTAGCTGGCGGGATGATGGCTCACGGGGGCTGAACCGGCGGACGGTCCGCCCGGTAGATTTGGATCGGGGGGTACCCTCGCGGCGGGATGACCGACCGGCGTCGCCGGGTCGCGATAGGCGGGGGCGCCCTCCGCTCCCGGCTCGTCGACCGTGCCCCTCGGATGAAGGGGCGGAGGTGGGGCCACTTCATGGGCATCCGGTACCCGATGGGGCGGGGCGCGCAGCGTCAAATGATCCTCCGTCGGACGCCTCGGGCGGGGCGGGCCGGGCTCGCACGCGGGGGCCGCCGCGTCGTCGTCGTCGTCGTCGTTTTCGGCCGGGAGCCGCACGTCGGCTCGAGCCCGTGGCGGAGCCGATTTCGTGGGTGCCGCCACCGCTCGAGATTCGTCGGTGGCGGCGGCGCCTTCGACGGGCGTGCCCGCCGACGCGGGTGCCTTTGAAGGGGGCCGTTCCGACCGCCCGCGGCCGGGGCGTGGCGGCGCGGCGCGCGCGCTCCCCCTTCTCAACCCGGCCGCACGCGAGCTTCGTGGACGGCGATTGCGCTTGGTCCGGGTGGCGCTCGGGCGGTCGTCATCGTCTCGATCTGTCTCGCGGGCCCCGGGCTCGGCTTCGCCTTCGCCTTCTCTTGCGCCCTCGGACGAAGGCGGTTCGCGCTCCCAGGGCAGGGGGCCGAACAGACGTGCTTTGGCGAGCAGGTCGCGTTGGTCGTAGCGCTCGGTTTCCGTTTCGTCTGAGTTGGGCGGTGCGCTCCCCGGGGGGCGGTCGGAGACCGTCGGCGGGAACGACGCGGTGGGGAAGAACTCTTCCTCCACCGTGCATCGGACCCGACAGACCTCGAGCGCCCACCTCAGCTCCTCACGGTCGGCCGCGTCGGCTTCTCGTGAGAGCGCCATCGCCAGCATCTTGCAGCTCGGTCGCTGTAGCGGTGCCTTGGCGAGCGCGTCGTCGAGCGGCCCGGCGATGCCTCGCTGCAGGTCGGGCCTCAAGTCGCGCAGCGGAGCAAACACGCCATCACGCGGCACGGGGCGTCGGGCGAACAGGGACCAGAGCATGGCGGCGGTGGCGAAGGCATTCGAACGGGGCGTGGCCGCTGAGCCCCGCCGCCGCTCTGGCGCTTGGTAGTCACGCAGCCACCGCGGGGCCTCGACGTTGCGAAGCACCGGCCCCATGCCGAGTCCGAGCAGCCGCACGTCCCCGTCCCACGAGAGCAACACCTGATGGGGGCCGCACTGACCGTGGACCACCGGCCGGGGTCGGCCGTCGATTCTCAGTCCGTGGGCCTCGCTGAGACACTCCAGAAGGGTGCATCCGAGGTAGAGAATGGCGGCGTCGCCGAGGGGCTCCTCGTTTTCCTCCAGGTAGCGCATGAGGCGGTGGAGGCTCATGCCCTCCACACATTCGGTGACGACGACCGTCTGCCCGTCGTGTTCGAAGACCTCGACGATCGACACGTGGGTGGCGTGGGTGAGGCGTTGCGCGCGACCGACGTCGTCTTCGAGCCGTCGGCGCGTATCCGGTCCGAGTCGACCGAGCACGGCCAGCACGAACTCGCGCCGCGCGTCGCCCTCACCCTTTTCGGCGAGATAGAGTTCGCGGTTCGGTCCGGGCACGCGGCGAAGGATGCGGTAGTCCCGCATCACGCTCACGGCACGCAAGTCGATTCCCACGGAGACCAAGGCTACGCGAGTTTTCGACGGCTTGCAGGGGTCGGGGCAAGTTGTCGACTTTTGCGTGGACACAAACCCCGCCCCGGGGCGCGTCGAGGTGAGGCGAACCCATGCGAACGCATTTATCGTGTCGGTCAAATCGGTAGATTTGACCGACCCAAAAAGTAAGGCACCCCCAAGACAACAGAACCGGCTCTGAGGAGCGATGCTCGCCCTCGCCGACTTGTCGGCGAGCATCGCGACACCATCAACGGTTGTGGTCGAGGGTGTAGGCGGCGCGGCCAACGATGACCGACGCGGGCCGTAAGAGTTCGCCATCTACGAAGTAGGCCGGGGTCAGGACCTCCACCACGTGTCCCGCGGCTTCCGGGGCGACCTCGATGGTGCCGACGGCGGCGTGCCGGGCCGGGTCGAACGCTGTACCCGGAGCATCGTCGCCGCGACGAACACCGTGCCCCTCGAGCTTTCCGAGCATCTTCGCGCGCACCAGCGACACCCCTTCGACGATGGGCGAGGCGGCAGGGGCGGCGGCGAGCGCTCGGTCGAGATCGTCGAGGACGTCCAACATGTCGCTCAATACGCGACGGCGCCCCTCCTCCGTCTCGCGACGCGCGGCGCGGGCCAAGCGCTCCCGGCTCGAGGCTTCGATCGCAGATGGCTCCGTCGCCAACCGGTCGAAGGAACGGGGCGCGTCATCGCCACGCTCGGCCTCAAGGGCGAGGCGTCGGCGGCGGGCGAGGGTCTCATCGAGACTGCGCATGGGGGCCGCTCGTGGCCCGCGACCCCACGGGTCCGGCGACCAGGGACGGCGGCGTGCCGGCCAACCGAAAAGGTCGTCTTCGAAGCGTCTCATCACGGATCAACGTAAGCACGGAAGACCGATGCACAACGCGGTGCCCGCCGACCCGCGCGTGGTTCTGCTGCGGATCAGTTATCGGTGCTTTCGAGCTGCTCCACGTACCCACAGGATTCGGAGTGGCCCTGCCCACATGCGCGCGCCAACAGCGTCCGGCCGCGCGCGGGGTCGGCGGCGACGCCATCGCCGGCGAAAAGGGCCAAGGCAAAGTTGCCGCAGCCCGCCGGGGATTCGAGACGGCACGCCTTGGAAAAGAGTCGCGCAGAGGTCGCCGGGTCGCGGGTGAGTCCGCCGAGCTGTTGGGCGTGCGCGACCGCCAGTTCGTTGCACCCTTCGCCGTAGCCGAGGTTGCACGCGTTCTCCAAGAGGACGACCCCTTGGGCGGGACGGCTGTCGGGCAGCAGCCCGGCGAGGTGAAGGCCGCCGAGGTCTTTGCACGCAAGGGCGTCACTGGCGTTGCAGGCCCGGAGGAGCAGCATGGCCCCGCGCGTCGGGTCTTTCTCGGTGTCCAGTCCCAGGACCAAGTTGAGTCCGAGCGCGGCGCATCCCCGGGTCGAGCCGCCGGCACACGCCTTTTCCCATCGCTTCAGCGCTTCGGTCTTCGACGCCTCGGCGACGCCAGTGCCGGCGGCCCATCGCGTACCCGCCTCGAGACAACCGGTCGCATCGCCGAGGGTACAGGCCCGCTCGAAGAGGCGCTGCACCTCGGGTTCGTCGGGAGTTTCCACTTTGCGCTCGAGGCCCGCGAGGCCCACGCAGGCGGCGGCGAGATCCGCATTGCAACTCTGCGACATCAGCGTCGCCGCCCGTGGGGTATCGCGACCCGTACCTCTCCCCTCGGCGAGCAGGCGAGCGAGGGCAAAACAGCACGCGGCGTCGGCCGCGCGACAACCCTGTTCGAACGCGGCGACCGCCTTGTCCGGCGCGTCGGCGAGGTGAGCCTGGCCGCGGGCGAGACACACGTCGGGCGCCCCCGGGGGACAGGCGGAAGCCGGGGGGGCGGGCGTCGGTTCCGGACGGTCCCGACACCCGAGGCCGAGCCCGAACGCGAGGAGGAAAACGACGGCGCCCGGTGGCTTCATCTCGGGAAGGCGGTGGCGGTCTCGATGACCGGGTCGTCGACGCCGACTGCATCGACGGCGTTGAACGTAATGAGCTCCTCGCCGGTGCGTTCGGTGAGGTCCACGCCGAAATACAGCTCGATGAGGTCGCCGGTCGCGACGGCGATGTCGTCGAGACCGTCTCCGTCGAAATCCGCGGCCGCGACGGCCTCGGGAAAGAGGAAGGGCGACGGATGAACCTCCTCGACCGTCAACGCCCCGTTTTCGAAGCGCACCCGACCGAGGTCGAAGCCGACGCTGATGACTTCCGGCGGCGCGCTCGGGACGAGCACGGTGGTGGCCAACGAAGGGGCGACGACCCCCCCGGGCCGGTTGAGACCCACGAGGTCGAAGGTGAAGACCTCGAAGGGGAGGACGGTCTCCTCGACGAGCCCTCGGTTGCGCAGGAATGTGAGCTCGACCATCACCCCGAAGGCTAAGTCCGCGGGTTCCGAAGCGGTGCGCTCGTGGCGCGTGAACACGAGCAGATCGTCGAGGCCATCGCGGTCGAGGTCGACCACCAGCGGCTCGGGGGGCGTCGCGAAGCTGACGAAGTCCTCCGCGGTTCGGTCGAGGAGGTTCAGCGGCAGCGCGTCGGTCAACTTGGTCAGGGTCGGCGCCTGTTCATCTTCGATTTGGTAGGCCTGGGTGAGGGGCTGGTTCGCATCGGCGTCGAAGAAGAGGGCCACGACTTCGGTGTTTCCGTCGGCGTCGAGATCGACGGCCGCGGCCACCGGGGGCTGCTTGGTTCGACCCACGGGGTCGTCGGCGGGGGCCGGCCACAGGTTGGTCTGCGGCCTTTCGGGATTGGCGAGCATCGTGGTCCACGCGGAGCGCGCCGGTTCCTGGTCGGAGGCGGCGGGAATGTCGGCAAGAGAGACGAGAAGGTCGGGAATCGGCGCGTCTCCGTCGACCGCTGACGCGGTGCGGAACGCCGCCGCGAGAATGGTTTCCGGGGAGTGTCGCACCGGCGGCGACGCCACGTCGTCGTCGTCGGACTGCTCGTACAAGACGGGGGCGAGGAGTTGGCGGGTGCCACTGCCGATCAGGAGGAAGTGCTTTCGCTCCTCACCCTCGATCCCGAGGCCCTGGGTGACCACGTAAACATCGGCCGCGCCGTCGTCGCCCCGGAAGCGACCCGCGGCGAGATCCACGATGGGGTCGTCGAACTCGGCCGCCGTCACGGGCGCAGCGGGCCCCCCCGCGGCGCGACCGTAGCTGACCTGGAGGGAAGTGACGGCGTCGACGAAGTCGATGACGGTGAAGGCGATGTCGTCGAGGCCATCGCCGTCGAAGTCGTCGACCACGAACCTCGAGACCTGGGTCGTGGTGATCCGCGTCGGCGTGAAACTGCCCTCGCCGTTGTTGACGAGCGCGAGCAGGCCGTCGCCCTGGACCATCCCCTGACGGACGACGCTCTCCTGGACGAGGAGGTCGGGGATGTCGTCGCCCGTGAGGTCGGCCACGACGACGGCATACCAACTCTGGGTCTCGGTCAGGGTATCGACGAGCAAGAAGTTGTCGCCCGGTCGCGACAAGAGAATTCCCTGCTCGTCGACGATGTCGACCGCCCCGTCGCCATTGAGGTCGGTCATCGCGAGAGGTCTACGTCCCCCGTACACGGGTCGGTCACATTCCATGATTGGGTCGTCGCACGGCTTCGGCAGCTCGAAGGCCGCGGGTCGAAGCGGGCCGAAGCGGGCGTTGCCGTCGCCCACCACGGAGGCCGCGCGCTGTTGCGCGACGTAGAGCTGATCGTCGTCGCCGCCGGACGGGTCGGGGACGAAGACGAAGACGTCCGTTCGGTTGCTGTCGGGGAGTCCCAGGTTGGGGTCGGGATCGGGGTCTCGCGCGAAGAAGACGAGCGGACGAGACGACTTTTCCTGCTCGTCGTCGGGGGGGCGAAAGCTGACCCCAGCGGCCGCTCCGGGGGCAAACGTGAGGCGAGCGAACTCGCTGCCGTCTTCTTCGTCGACGAGGTTGAAGTCGCGTCCTTCGCACAAGCGCAACACGATGATCGAAGGTGGCTGCGTGTCGTCGGGGGCGTCGGCGACGAGGGCGACGTCGCCGCAGGGGCTTCCCTGGTCGAAGACGCGTCCCACCGTGACGCTCACCACGCCTCCGCTTTGTGCCGTGGCCGCCTCCCAGATGAGCAAGTTCTCTCGGGTCTCGGCGTCGTCAACGTTCAGCTCGTTCGGCGTGAGCCGGAGCAGGAGGTCCTCGGGCAGGGGCGCGCGCCCGGGCGCGTCGAGAAGGACGGTGCCCTCCATGTCGCTCTTCTCGAGGTTGAGGTCTTGGACCGGAACCGGGGTGATGGTGCCGTCGACGTCGATGTCGAACAGCGAGACCCCAACGGCGGCGGTGCTCGCTTCGTAGCGAAGCGCGAGGGACGGTTGCTCCGCCTCGGAGAACGCGCCGATGGCGACCTGGGTACCACCCGCGTTCACGGTTTGCGTGTCGAAGACGCTGCCGTCGGCATCGAAGCGGGTCACGCGCATCTCCTGACCGTCGAAGTCGAGCAATTCGGCGGTCCCATCGAAGCCGTCCCCGAGCTCTTTGGCGACGAGGCGGACCGCGGAACGAACGATGTCGTCGGCCCCGAGGGCGAAGGCTCCCGAGGGACGGCGGCAAATGCCGTCTAGGCCGCAGCGAAACCCTTCGTCGACCGGACACGACACGGCACCCCCGATGGGGTCGCAGACGAACTTGCAGACGCCGTCGTCGTCGCCCACCGAGCCGACGTCGCCGTCAGATGCGACGTTGCCGCAGGTGCCCCGGGGAGAGGTTCCGTCGCAGTCCTCGCCGAATTCGGGCTCGACGACTTGGTTGCCACACGCGCCGAGTTCGATCGCCTCCAGGGGCTGGCAGGCCGAGGCCCCCGAGAGCAGGCCAAACGCGACCAGGGTGCGTCGATAAGAAAGCGTGCGTGCAGACCTCATGAGCGCCAGGGTATCCGAAGCGCGGCCGAGAAGCGCTGGCGCCGGGTTCTTTGCCGGGCCGGGGGCGACGGCGGTACCCTTCCCTCATGAACGAGCCAGGAAGCCTCGCGGGCCCGGGCGAACGACGGGGGTCGTCGAGGCGCGCATCGCACACCCGAATCGTCGGGGGGCTCACCGCGGGCGCAGGGTGGTGGTGGGTCACGCTCGCGGTGGCGTGCGGACCCGCGACCTACCGGCTGCCGACGACGGCCGCGACGTGCGACGGCACGAACCTGGAGCGATGCGACCGGCGGTGCGCCGAGGAAGACCACCGGGCCTGCTATCGCCTCGGGTGGTTCTACGAAGAGGGTCAAGAGGTCGCCGAGGACATCGGAAAAGCCATTTCGCTCTACGAGCAAGCCTGTGAGGGTGGATACGCGGTGGCCTGCCGGGCCCTCGGACAGCTCTACTGGCGCGACGAAAAGGTCGACCGGCAGCCCAAGAAGGCCGTGGCCTTTTTCCGACGGGCCTGTTCGTTGGGCGTCCCTCCGGCCTGTCCGACGCCAGACATGGTCGCCATTTCGGAAGGGCGCAAGCCTAAGGGAGGGCTGCAATTCAGTGTGGAAGTCGGTGGCGGAACCGGCGGCGGCGGCGGCGACGACGAGGCGTCCGCCCCGCCCCGGCCCGATGCGCCGCCTTCTGCTCCCGCGCCTCCTTCCGCACCGGCTGCGCCCTCGACGCCCAACGCGCCAGCCGCCCCCTCGACCCCGAGCGCACCATCGGCGCCCTCCCCGCCGACCGCGCCGTCGCGCCTCTGAGGCGCCGCCGAAGCGGTCCGCCCGCTCTCGGCGACCGACGACGCTCGGTGGGCGTTGGCCGCGGTCAAAGCGTAGCGTCATCATGTCGGTCGGCCGGGTCCCATCGCCCCCGGCGGACACGGCGCGAGACGACGCGGGACCGGGGCGGGTGCCGTCACTCGGCCAGAGGGACCCCGACGTAGCGATGATGTTGGCCCCCTCGGGGATCGTTGCGACGCACTTTGAAGAGGGCCACGTCACCGACCTTGAGCCCCTCGACCACCTGCTCCAGGGCGGCGCGGTTCGACACCGCCGTACCGTTGACCGCGACGATCAGGTCGCCGACGAAGAGACCCTTGTAGGGCCGTTTCATGGCTTTCACCCGCACGCCTGCGCCGCCGGGTTCGTCCACGAGGCGGAGACCCATCAGGGTCGCTGGCTGCGACGCGTCTTCGTCGTCGCGTACCGGGTCGCGACCGGGGGGAGGGCCTTCGCTGCCCTCGAGGCGAGCGAGCTCCGCCACCGTCTCGGCGACCTCACCGTCGCGGAGGTAACGGATCCGAATCTTGGCGCCCGGGGCGTGACGCGCGACGTTGCGAGGAAGGTCCTCGGCGCGGCGTATGGGTCGGTCCTCGACGGCGACGATGACGTCGCCGGATTGGAGTCCCGCGCCGGCCGCAGGGGAACCGGCCAAGACGTCGGCGACCATCGCCCCCTGGGGACGGTCGAGACGGAGGGCCCGGGCGATGTCGCCCGAAACCGGCTGGTACTCGATGCCGAGCTTGCCTCGCTCGACGAACCCCTTGTCGCGAAGTTGGGTCAAGACGTCCTTCAGGGCGTTGACTGGGATCGCGAAGCCGATGCCATCGGCGCCGGCTCGGATCGCGGTGTTGATCCCCACCACTTCCCCGCGGCGGTTGAACAAGGGGCCGCCGCTGTTGCCGGGGTTGATGGAGGCATCGGTCTGGATGAAGTCGTCGTAGGGCCCGGCGCCGATGCTGCGGGCTTTGGCGCTGACGATGCCGGTGGTCACGGTGTGGCCGAGCCCAAAGGGGTTGCCGACGGCGATCACGGTCTCGCCCACGCGCAGTACCGAGCTGTCGCCGAGGGCGACCGGTCGGAGGTCTCCCGCGCCATCCATTTTGAGCAACGCGAGGTCGAGCTTGCGGTCATGGCCGATCACGCGAGCGGCGAGTTGCCGGTCGTCGTAGAGCTTGATGAGCACGGTCTCGGCGCCGTCCACGACGTGCGCGTTGGTGACCACGTACCCCTCGCGGTCGATGACGAAGCCCGTGCCTGCGCCCTTTCGCTCGCGCGGTCGCATCGGACCGCGTCGCCCCCGGAACAGGAGGTCGAGGGGGGAGGGGCCGGTCGAGGCGGTGGGAACGACGGTCGTGATGTTGACGACCGACGACGACAGCGACTCCACGATGTCGGCCAATTCCGAGGGCGTCGGCTGGTCGGCCAACAGGGCGATGCGACCGAGCGCGTCGGGGTCGTTGCGCGACCCACGGTCGAGACCGTAGGTGGGCATGCCCCGCCCCGGGCTGCCCGTTGCCGCCGCGCCTCCGCAGGCGATGGCGGAGATGGCGAGCGCAAGGGAGACGAAGCGGAGAAGGCGGAGGTGCCGGATCGAGGACGCCATGATGAGGAAGCGTGACGCACGGAGCGTGCGCCGGCCATGCGGAGTCGAGGCGGTGAGGCTTCAGCCCGGGCAGCAGGCGCTCGTCCACGCCCAGCTCATGTCGCGTGGCACGCATCCCGCCTGGCGAACGGCGGGTTTTCGCGACGGGTAGTTGTGGCCGCCGCGGAAGAGATAGGACGCGGGGGTGCCGGGCCAGTTCTGGCGACAGTCCGCGTCGTGCTCGGGCGTTCGGGAACGGGTGATGGGCGCCGCCTCTTTCGCCCTTTCACCATCATTCCCTCGGGGCTCGAGACGTCCGAATTTGCCCTGGTTGACATTGGCGGGATTGTCTTTGGGCGGCCACCGGGTGGCGAGGGCCGCCGCCTTGCCATCTGGCGTCGGCATGCAGAGGCCGGCCTCCTCCTGCCATGCGAAGTCGGCTTCGCACCGTGGCGTTCCCCGCGCGCGCTCGCACCCTTCGGCGCGGACTTCGAAGTCGGGGGGGCACTCGGTCGGTTCGATGGCCTGGGCGCACCGAAAGCCGATCGACGCGCTGTATTGGTCGCGCTCGTAGCGGTTGCGCAGCGTGGTCTTCATCCACTTGGGAAAACGTCGGCTCCAGCTGCCGCCTCGGTACACGTAGAGACGCTTGTCCTGCACGGGGTCGACGCGCGACCGGGAGGGGTAGGGATCGAACGAAGACTGGGTCCACTCCCAGGCGTTGCCGGTCATGTCGTAGAGGCCGAACGCGCCGGGAGGGTACTGTTTGACGGAACAACTCCCGAAGGGGTGTTGGTAGCAGTTGTTCTTTTCGTCGGGGGGGGGGCTGGAGCCCCAGCTGTAGCGGTGGTGGGCGGCCCCCCCGCTCGCCGCGTATTCCCACTCGCGTTCGCTCGGGAGCCGCTTGCCGACGTGGGCGCAGTAGGCGACGGCCATGTCGAGATCGACGCAATTGACGGGGTGGTCCTCCCGGTCGTCGTACTTGGCGTTGCAGAAACGGCGATCGGTATGGGGCGGGGCGCAGTCGCCTGCCGCAACGCAGCGACGGTACGCGGCGAGCGTGACCTCGGTTTCGTCGAGCCAGAAACTCGCCACGGCCGCCTCATGGGCCGGTCGCTCCTCGGGGTTGCCCCCGTAGAACGGCTCTCCCATCAGGAAGATACCCGCCGGGATACGCACCATGCCCGCGGGTTTCGAGCCAGCGGGTTTCGAGCCAGCGGGCGGTGGGGCTGACGTCCCCGAGGCGACGGAAGACGTCGTCACCGAAGACGTCGGGGCTGGGGTCGGGCCGTCGGGGACGGACGAGGAGGGTGGGCTGGCGAAACCGCCTTTCTCGCTGCCCGTAGGGTCGGCAGCCGGACACGCCGAAAGCGCGGCCACGAAAAACGTTCCGATGACGAAGCAACCCGGAGCACATCGAGCGACACCAGCGCGGGCGCAGGAATTCACGTTCACCTCAACGTCGGGTGGGGGTCAGCCTCGGGGGGGAGGAAGGCAAGCGGGGCGTGCGTGCGTGCGTGCGCGTCCTCACCGGCAGGAGCGGACGGCGCGGGCCGCGATCCCGCGCTTACCCGGGTCCGTGCACGTGTTCATGGCGGCCCGAGCGGCATCGCATTTCTTCGCTTGCGCGAGACTGATCGCGCGGTCGCAAGCGGCCGAGCCCTGCGGTGGTGGTGGTGGTGGCGGCGGCGGCGGCGGCGGTGGCGGTTGCACGGGCGGCGGCTGGGGCTGGGGAGAAGGCCGAGGGACGGGTG
>JBCCLB010000059.1:0-40104 GCA_039027095.1 Myxococcota bacterium | reverse complement strand
CGGATGCCCGGAGCCCCGGAAGCCCGGAGCCCCGACGCCCAGAGACCCGGATGCCCGGAAACCCGGAGCCCCGGAGACCCGGATGCCCGGAAACCCGGAAACCCGGAGCCCCGGAAACCCGGAGCCCCGGATGCCCGGAGCCCCGGAAGCCCGGAGCCCCGACGCCCAGAGACCCGGATGCCCGGAAACCCGGAGCCCCGGAGCCCCGGATGCCCGGAAACCCCCAGATCCCCGACGCCCGACGCCCGGAGCCCCGGAGACCCGGAGCCCCGACACCCAGACCCCCCAACGCCCGGAGCCCCGTCGCAACGGGCCCTGTCGTCAATCGAGGACGTGCGCGGGAAAGTCCTCGGGGGCGACGCCCGGCAGCGCATCGACGGAGACGACGGCCGACACGGGCACCTCTCCGTAGGCGTGGGGAAAGAGCGCCCCGCCGCGCGAAGCTTCCCAGCGAAGATCTTCGAGCCGTTCGGCGTCGATCGCGATGAGCATCACGTCGGTGCGCCCGGCAAAGTACCTCGCCGCCGTCTCCCGGACCTGGGCCCCGGTGCTGAGGTGCATGTAGCCGTCGTCGTCATCGACCTGAGCGCGGGGCACGACGTCGTCCCCCTTCGCCTCCCACGCGGCGCGGCCCATCAGTTTGTACACGATGGTCATCGACGACCCCTTTACGTCGGTTCGCCGGCGGGCGCGGGAAGGTGATGCAGCGCGGCCTGGGGCTCGACGTGGTCGCCAGGGCCGGTGTCCGCGTGGGCGAAGTGAAGGGTGTCGCCGGGGCCGACGATCAGCACGCCCCCCTGCTGCAGGGCGTCGCCCTTGGTCGCGCCTTGGAGGTGCCCCCGCTTGAGGGCGCGGAACCCCGCCTTGAACGTGTCGAGGCCGAGATTTAGTCCTCGCTGCAGTCCCGCCTTGCGGTAGGCCTCCAGGTCGGGCGCCGTCACCACGTCGAACCCGATCCCGAATTTCTCGACGAAGTCGCGGGCCATGGCGGCGGTGCCATTGCCCACCGCGACCAACCGTGCGCCCGCCGCCTCGAAAGCCGCCGACTCTGCCTCGTAGCGAGCAGCCTGCTCGCGACAGAAGATTCACCCGTAGTGGCGCAGAAAGACGAGCACCGTGGGCCGCTCGGCCCAGTACGTACCCAGCGGCACGGCGGTACCGTCCAACTGAAAGACGGTCGTCTCGGCGAGGCCAGGGGGGATGCGCGTCATCTCGCTCGGAGCCATAAGGCCCGCCCCGGCGCGGTCAACCCTCCCGTGGCGCACCAAGGGGGCATGGGTCGCGCCGCCCCTCGATGACGCGGGGCATGGGACCGCTCGTCTCGATCACGTGTGGCCGCGGAGGCGCCACAACAACGAGAAGAAGGCGGGCACCACCACCAACGACAAGACGGTCGCACTCGCCAGGCCCCCGAGCACGATGGTCCCGATGCCGCGGTACAGCTCGGAGCCGCTCCCGCTGGCGACGACCATGGGGGCGAGCCCGGCCAGCGAGGTCAGCGTGCTCATGAAGATCGGGCGGACCCGGGCCCGGACCGCCTCGGTGATGGCGGGGGTGAGCGAGGCCCCTTCGCGGAGGCGTAGCAGCGCACCGTCGACGATGAGGATGGCGTTGTTCACCACCACCCCGATGAGGATGAGAAAGCCGAGGGCGCTGACGAGATCGAGAGGTTGGGTGGACCCGAGCGCGTTGACGCCCGCGAGGGCGGCGACCCCCCCGGCCGCGGCGAGAGGGATCGCCACCAGCACCACCACCGGGGCGACGAAGTCCTCGAACAGAGCGGCCAACAGCAAGAACAAGATGACGAGCGCGATGGCCAAGACGCCCGCGAATTGGCGCTGGGAGGCGACGAGTTTTCCTGCCGACCCTCCGAGCGCGACGTCGACCCCGACCGGAAGCGTCCCCGCGGCGCGTTTCTCCGCGACGTGCCCGCGGACCGCGTCGATCGCCGCCTCGAAGGGGACGTCGTCGGGTGGGGTGACTTGCAGGACCACCGCGCGCCGTCGCTCGATCCGCTGGATCACGGTCGGTCCCAGCGCCGGTCGAAGATCGCCGATGACCTCGAAGGGGACCGTGGTCCCCGCGGGGGTGGCGACGGGCGCCTGCCGCAGGCTCCGGTCGTCGGTGATGGGCGTGTCGCTGGCGGACGAACCGCGTGGACCGTCGTCGCCCCCGCCATCGGCGCGGAGTACGAGGTCGAGCTTGCGTTCTCCCTCGCGTCCGAACTCGCCGAGAATGGCGCCGTCGACGTAGGTATCGGCCACCAGCGCCACGTCGCGGGCCGAGAACCCCAAGGCGGCGGCTTGCGCCCGATTCGGTACGACATGGATCTCCGGCGCCCCGTAGTCGAGCAGCGGCACCGGGCGGACCTGGGCGCCCGGGACGACCTTACGGAGCTCTGCGAACAGAGCCCGTCCCGCCCCGATCAAGGTATCCAGATCGCGTCCGCTCAACTCGACTTCGACGGCGCGCCCTTCGCCGATCCCGCGGGAGAAGAGCGCCGCCTGGGTGGCGAACCCGATCGTCCCCGGGATCTTGGCGTGCAAGCCGCGCATGAAGTCGCGGAGCTCTTTGACCTGCGTCTCGTCTTCCGCGACACCGCCGATGAACAGACGCTTGGGGTCGCCGACGAAGAAGCTGCGGCGCACGGCGGGCACGCCGTCGCGCGCGACTCCGGTGTGCTGGCGCATGACCTTCTGGTTCTCGTAGCCGGTGCGGCGCAACTCCTCGATGCCGTACCCCGGGGGCGGGAGCACGATGCCGAAGATGAGGTTCCGGTTGCCGGTGGGCAGGTACTCCATGCTCGGGAGCAGGGCGACGGCGATGGCGATGGCGCCGGCCACCGTGAGCCCGACCGTGAGGCCGGCCCGTCGGGTACGCGCCGATACCCACGCGGCCCCGCGGGCGATCCCCTCGCGGACCGCGCTCCCGGCGCGGGTGAACCGGGTGGGTCGTGGCGCCTCGGCCCGCGGGCGCAGGCCCACCGCGGCAAAGCTGGGGATGACGAGGACCGACACGAAAAACGAGGCGACGACCGCCACGGCGATCGCGAGCGCGATGTCGCGCAGCAACTCGCCGACCTCTCCTTCCCACGCGAGGATGGGCAGAAACACCGCCGCGGTGGTGGCGGTCGAGGCCAAGAGGGCCCCCCACACCTCACGGATGGCGCGCAACGTGGCCTCCCGCACGTCGGGGCGTCGGTCGCGCCAGGTGACGATGTTCTCGAGGGCGACGATCGAATTGTCGACCACCATGCCCACCGCAAAGGTGACCCCCGCGAGGCTGATCACATTCACGCTGCGGCCGAAGAGCGACATGCCCACCGCGGTCGCCAACACGCACAGGGGGATGGCGAGGGCGACGATGGCCGAGGCGGCTGCGCTGCGGAGGAACACCAGCAGAATGACCGTGGCCAGCAGCGCGCCGAGCCCGAGGTTGAGGCGTACGCGGTCGAGGGCGGCGTAGATGTAGCCGGTCTGGTCGTCGACCACCTCCATGGCCAAGCCCTCGGGGGCGAACCGCTGCTGGTCGAGGTCGGCCACGACGCGCTTCAACGCCTCGGTCACTTCGAGCACGTTGGACCCGGCTTCGCGCCGAGGCAGGATGGCGATGGCGTCGCGGTCGTCGCCGATGGCGAAGTCCGAGGCGCGGCGCAGGCCGACCGAAACCGTCCCCACGTCGGCGAGGCGGACCGGTTCTCGGTCGGGCCCCACCTTCAACACCAGGCGCGACAGCTCGGCCACCGTGTCGGCCGTGACCTTGGTCCGAACCACGAGGCGCCGCTTTCCGATGTCGACCTCGCCGGCCGACACGTTGCGGATCTCGGCCCGGAGCCGCTCGGCGACGAAGGGCACGGTAAGGCCGCGTGCCGCCAGGGCGTGGGCGTCGACCGAGACGTGCACCTCGGAGGTGCGGCCGCCCCGCATGAATACGCCGGCCACGCCCCCGACCCGCTCGATCTGCGGGACGATCTCCTCTTCGACCCAGGTTCGGTAGGGGCCCACCGTGGCCCCCTCGTCGTGACGGACGAGGATGACGGCGAGGGGCGGTCCGGTGGCGTTCGACGTCGAGACGATGGGCTGGTCGGCGCCCTCGGGGTAACGCGGCACCTGACTCAGGCGGTTCGTGACGCGGACCAGGGCCTGCTCCAGATCCGTCCCCACTTCGAATTCGAGGGTGATCTCCGCCTGGTTCAGGCTCGCCGTCGACTCCATGCGCACCAGCCCCTGGGTGCGCTTCAGCACTTCTTCCTGCTCGTCGAGCACTTCGGTCTCGACCTCGACCGGCGCCGCGCCCGGCCAGCGTGTCGTCACCGACACGGTGGGCACCGATACGTCGGGGGTCAGCTGCACCGGGAGCGCGACGGTGGCGAGAACACCGAACAACACGGTCAGCATGACCGCCGCCGCGACCGTGACCGGGCGCGCGATGGCGCGGGCGAGAATTCCGCCCGACGCGCCGTCGTGGGGGTCGTCGGCGCTCACTCGGGGCTCCGCGGCGCCGCGGTCCCCGACGGAAGGGCGGCGGGGTTGGTCGTCACCTCCTCGGTCTGAACGGATTGTCCCGGTCGCAACCGCTCGTTGCCCCGGACGACGACGACGGCGCCGAGGTCGAGTCCTTCCCCGCGCACCAACGCCCGCTCACCGGCGCGGACCAACACCTCGACGGGCGTGGCGACCGCTTTGCCGTCGACCACCCGCACCACGCGCTCCGAGGCGACGCCCCGTACGAGGGCGTCCCGAGACACGACCAAGCCGCCTTCGCGCACCACGTCGAAAGCGGCGGTGGTGGCGGCCCCGGGTCGGAGCCACTCGGGCCTCGAGGCGGGTACGAGGCGCAACAGCGCGGTGCGCGTTCCCGTGTCGAGCGCCTGCACCACCCCGTCGACGCGGGCGTTCACGCGCTCGTCGCCGCGGACCAACGACACCCGCGCCACCGCTTCGAGGTCGTCGAGGAGTCGCTCGGGGACCCGTACGTGCACCTCCACCTGGTCGCTGCTCACCACCTCGAGGGCGGGCTCGCCGGGATCGAGCCAGTCGCCCGGGTCGACGTAGCGCCGGGCGATGACGCCGGCGAAAGGCGCTTCGATCCGGTGGCGACCGACCCGCTCCGACAACGCCGCCATGCCCGCCCGCGCGGCCCGGCGCTCGGCGGCGAGGCGATCCGCTTCGACGCGCTCCCGCTCGATTTCGCCCGCCGAGACCGCGCCGTCGCGCTCCAGGGCCCGAAAACGCTCGGTCCGTCCGGCCGCGTAGGCCCGCCGGACTTCGATGCTGCGGCGCATCGCGTCGGCCTCTCCCAGTTGGGCTCGGGCGAGCCGATCATCGAGCGTCAGCAGCAACTGCCCGGGCGCGACGGCGTCGCCCTCGGCCACCAAGACCTGCGCCACCTCCCCGGCTTCCCCCACCGTCAGCTCGGTGCGCGCGACGGCCTTCACCTCGCCGAGGTAGCGGCGTTCGTCGGTGAGCCGCTGCTCGGTCACGACGGCCGTGACCACCGGGGCGGGCGGGGGCGCAGACGTGGCCTGGGCCGGCGTGACCTCGGGGGCATCGAAGGCGATCCACCCGCCGACCCCCGCGGTGGCGACCACGGCGGCGACCAGGCCCGCGCGCGCTCGCCTTCCGATCTGCACACCGAGCGCTTAGGGGCCGCAGGGCCCGCGTCAATCAGCGGACGTGACGCTCACCGGGATGGGAAAGGCCGGCGTCACTGCACCCGGGCGACGGTTTGCACGTCTCCGGTCGCGGTCACGCTCTCGGAGACGTCGTCGGAGCTGACCCGGTAAAGAACGGTGGTCTGCGTCTCCTCGTCGAGGACCGGCAGAAAAAACGCGTCGTCGACGACCCAGGGGCGGTTGGAGATGCCGCTCACCGGGAGCCCGAGATCGGCCGAGGTCTCCGTCGCCAGGTCGCCGCGATGCCAGCGCCAGACTTCGGCCGACAGGTAGTCGATGGGGGCGTCGAACGAGGTGGGGTCGATGCGGTCGTCGTAGGCCCGAATCACGAATTTCCCGTCGCGGCGCCCTACCAGACCCGAGACGTGAGGGCTGCCGGTGAGCGTTCGCAGGTCGACCTGATAGTCGGGATCGAAGCGTCCGTCGCGGACGCGGAGAAGGCACGGCGGTGCTTCCTCCATCGACGAAAACACGTCGTAAACGCCATCGCCCGAAGTCCCGGCCACGTAAAAGTCGTCGGCCTCGTCCACGAAGAACCCGCCCGTGATGAAGCACCGGTCGTCCTCGATGACGGCGACGGAGCCGTCGTCGATGCCGATCGACAGGACGGAGACCGTGCGCACCGCGTCGTCGGTCGACGTCCAACTGAACGCGGCGAGCAACCGGTCGCCGACGACCTCGCCGGCGACGCCACCGACCCCGAACCCGTCGCGCTCGAGGACGGGGCGAAGGTCGATCGTTTCCCGCAGGGTCATTTCTGTCGGGTTGAAGACAATCGCCTGGTACCCGTTGTAGTCCAGGTAGAAAGCGAGGTCGTCGCGTACGAAGGTAAAGGTCGAGCGGAACCGCGTCACGCCCTCCCCCTGCATGCTGAACACCAGTTCTTCGTCGAGGTTGAAGTCCGCGGCGACCCGAAACCTCCGGACCGTGACGTTCTCCGAGTCGGCGACGTAGACCTTGCCGCCGTACGTGTACACGCGGGCTTGGCCGGTCACCTCGAGCGCCGCCCCGAGGTCGAATTCGCGGGGCGCGAGGTCGGGGCTCACGCGCACGTAGACGGCGCGGCTGTCGCTCGTACGCACGCGGGTGGCCACGACGAAGGCGTCGCCCGCCACGTCGGCCGCCGGAGGCGGCGTGGTCGACGTATCTGCGCAGGCGACCAGCCCCATCGCCCCGCCGATGGCGAGCGCGACACCGCGGCGAGGAACCGCCCGCGCCCGCAAGGCGAGCCGAGACCCGGATTGAAAGGTACGAACACGTTGCATGTAGGCCCCAAAGGATCAGGCTGTTATGAGGGTCGCTGGCGTTTCGCGCGCCGCTTTCTCCCCCAATGGTAACCCGTACGCCAGACGATGCGCTCGCTTCCGCCGACGAGGGGGAAGGGTTCCGGTCGCGGTTTCGCATCCGGCGCATCTTGCTCGCCGTCGCGATGCTGCTCCTCGCCGTCGCCCCGGGCGAGCTCGGGGCGACCACGCGGCAGCAGCTCGTCGATGCCTTCGTCGCCGTCTCGAGCTTCGTGGGCGGCACCCTCATGCTGTTCTACGGCCTCGAGAAGCTCTTCGGGGTCGACGTCGGACAGGTGATGACGCGGGCGCGCGCCTTTCAGGTCCCCATCGCCGCCCTCCTCGGCGTGACGCCCGGGTGCGGCGGGGCGGTGGTGGTCGTGGCCGCGCATGCCTCCGGCCGGGTCGGATTCGGGGCGGTGGTCGCCGCGCTCACGGCCACCATGGGCGACGCGGCGTTCTTGCTCATCGCGTCGCGCCCCAAGGTGGCGGCCTTCGTGCTCCCACTCGCCTTGGTCGTGGGCATGCTCACCGGGTGGATCGTCGATGCGCTCCCGCACCCCCGATTCGTGACCGCACGCCGACCCCTGCCCGAGGCGCCCTCGGTAGGCCGCCCGGCCCCGCGGCATTGGGGCTACGTGGCGGTGCTGGTCCCCGGGCTCGGCCTCGGCATCGCCCAGCTCGCCGGCGTCGAGATGTCGGAGGCGCTGGTCAGCTCGGTCGCGCTCGTCGGGGTGGCGATGGGGGCGTGGGTGTGGGCGACCTCGCCGCTGCGGGCGATGACGAGCCCGCAAGATCCGGCGGTGACCCGAGCGGCCGAAGAGACGGCGTTCATTTCGGTCGCGGTCGCGCTCGCCTTTTTGACCTACGCCTACGCCACGGATTTCCTTGGTCTCGACCTTCGAGCCCTCTTTGCCGCCGCGGGCCCGTGGCTCATCCTCGCGGCCATCCTCGTCGGGTTCATTCCCGGTTGCGGGCCCCAGATCTTGGTCACGACGCTGTACATTCAGGGGTTGGTCCCGTTGGCCGCCCTCGTCGGCAACGCCATCGCCAACGATGGCGACGCGCTGTTTCCCGCGATTGCGCTTCACCCTCGGGTGGCGATCCTGGCGACGCTGTACACGTCGGTGCCGGCCGTCATCGTGGCGTACGTCCTGTACTATTTTGGCATCCCCGCCGGCTGGTGATCGGCGGCGGTCACGGTGTCGGCGGCGACGGCGGTGGGCCGTCGGGCGTCCACCACGAGAGGGTCATGTCGCCGCTCGCGCTGACGACCCGGCGACCGTCCGGCGCGAGGGCGATGTCGAACACCGAGGCCGTGTGCATTCGGTAGGGGCGGCTTTCGGCCCGCGCCGCATCCCACACGCGTACCGTTCCGTCCCCGCTGGCCGACAGCAGCGTCGCCGCGTCCGCCGTAAAGACGAGTCGGTGAATCTTCGACCCATGGCCTTCCAGCCGGCGACACGCGTCGCGGGCCCAAAGACAAAGCCAGACGGTTCCACTCGATGAGCCCACCGCGAGGTGGATGCCGTCGTCCGAAAAGGCGACCGCCTCCGCGGCGTCGACCCCGGTGAGCTTCGTGGGGGCGTCGGCGCTTGGGGTCTGGAGCATCACACCCGTCGGCGTCGCGGCGGCTACGGTGTCGAATCGAGCGGCGAAGGCCACGGCCCGAACGGGATGACCCACCGTCCACACCGACGTCGCCGATGCCTCCCGGGCGTCCCAGCGGCGCACGGTACCGTCGAGGCTCGCCGTCATGAGCTGCTCGCTCCCCACGAATGCGAGGTCGGTGACCGCGTCCGTATGCCCCTCGAGCCATCGGCCCTCACCCGGGCCCACGGGCCACAGCCCAACGCGGTGGTCTTCGCCGGCCGATGCGAGGGTGCGCCCGTCGGCCGAAAAGGCCAGCTCTTCCACGTCGGCGCGGTGGCCCCGATGCGTGACCGGCGCTCCCTCGCCCACGGGCCAGAGGCGGACGGTGCGGTCGTCGCTCGACGAGGCGATCCAGCGTCCATCGGGCGAAAACCGCACGCGATACACGTGGTCGGAATGACCCGAGTACGCGCGGAGGGGGCGCCCGTCGCCGCTCCAGAGCCGCACCATATCGTCGTGGCCACCGCTCGCGACGAGGGTGCCGTCGGGGCTGTAGTCCACCGACTTCACCCCGAAGCGGTGGGCTTCGCGACGGAGACGGGACCCTCCCGCGGAGAGGGACCACAGTCGGACCTCGCGGTCCCAGCTGCCGCTCGCGAGGGTCGCTCCGTCGCGGCTGAAGGCGAGCGCATGAATCGCGTCGCGATGGCCCCGAAAGCGCCACCGGTATCCGCGGCGGAGGTCGTAGACGCCGACCGAGCGGTCCCAGCTTCCACTCGCCACCACCTGTCCGTCGGGCGACCGCGCGAGTTCCAGGACGCGCTCGTCGTGTTCGACGAGGGTCCGACCGTCCCTCCGCCCGGGCGACCATGCTCGGACGGCGCCGTCGAAGCCGCCGCTCACCACCCTTCCCTCCGACACCGCGACGAGCGCGGTGATGGGCCCCCGGTGGGCTTCGATCCGTCGGATGGGGCGCGCCGCGCCACCTTCGTAGTAGCGGAGCATCCCGTCCTCGCAGCCGGTGACGAGGTGACCGCGGTCGTCGAAGACGGCGGCGGTGACGGGGGCCGGATGCTCGAGCACGACGGTGGGGGCATCGTCGCGGTACCACCGCGCTTGACCACCGCCGTGGTCTCCGGTGACGGTCTCGCGGCCGTCCGGCGAGAGCGCCACGAAGGCGGGGCGGTCGACGCGGCTCGGGTCGACCCGCAGCTCCTGCAGGCCGTCCGAGGCGGGGGCGAAGAGGCGCAGCCCGTCGAGCCCCACGAGCGCGATCCGGTCCTTCCCGATGGCGATCGCGCGCCACGAGGTAGGCGCCGCTGCCAGCGTCGTGGCGGTGCCGTCGGGGGCCCAAGCGAGGAGTCGACCGTCGTATCCGATGGTCAGCGGTCGCCCCGTCGGGCCCGCCCGGAGGTCGGGGACCCGCCCGCGATGCGCGGGGGTGGCGCGCCCCTCGTCCGCATCCGGCCCCCAGCGCCATACGCGTCCGTCGCTGCTCGTCGCCCACACCTCCCCCGTCGGCCCCAGGTGCACCGCATCCACGCGGTCGCGCGGGCCAGTCAGCACTCGGGTCGCCACGCCCCGCTCCGCGGCGTCGGCGGCGACGGTGGCGGCTCCGGGGAGCGGGTTTTCGAGCTCGGCGAGCAAGCGCAGCGACAGGGTCGGATCGTGGGCGAGCGCGGCCTCCGCGCCCGCGAGCATCGCCTCGGCCTTGCGTCGGTCGGCGGTCGCGTGGGCCTCGGCTTCGCGGGCGGCGGCGGCGAGGGCGGTGTCGCGCGCGGCTTCCGCGTCGTCACGTTGATCCGCGATCCGACGCACGCTCCAGGCGCCGAAACAGAACAACACCAAAGCGCTGACGCCGGCCACGGTCACCGCGGCGCGGTAGCGTCGCACGAACCTCTGGACGAGCTCGACGAGCGAGTAGCGGTAGGCTTCGACCAAACGCCCGTCGGCGAACCGGTGAAGTTCGGTCGCCATGTCGGCCGCATCGGCGTACCGATGGCGGGGGTCGCGGGCCATGGCCTTGTCGACGATGGCGAGGAGATCCGGCGGGGTGTGCGGCTCCAGCACCTCCAGGGGCGTCGGCGGACCGTGGCGCACCCGTCGTAGGACCGCCCGCGGGGGGACCTCGAAGTACGGCACCCGGCCGCTGAGCACGTGGTACAGAATCGCTCCGAGCGCGTAGACGTCGGCCCGCTCGTCGACGGGTTTTCCCGCGGCCTGCTCGGGGGGCATATACGGGGGCGTCCCCATCACCGCCCCGTCGGTCGTCTGGTAGGTGACCGTCTCGGGCGAGAGCGGGCTGGGGGGAGGGAGTTCGTGCTCCTCGGGGCCCGACTGATCTTTCGCGAGCCCCCAATCGATGACCATGGTTTCGCCGAAGGGCCCGACGAGAATGTTGCTCGGCTTCAGGTCGCGATGAACGATGCCCCGGCTGTGGGCGTAGGCCATCGCGTCCGCGACATCGATGACGTGCGGCAGGAGATCGCGACACGCGCGGGGCCGGTCGGCGCGCTCGATCGCTTCTTCGAGACTTCCACCCGCGACGCGCTTCATCGTGAAAAAAGGCTCGCCCTCGGGCCACCGGCCCGCCTCGTGGATCGCGATGATGTTGGGGTGCTGGAGCCGCGCCGTGATGCGGATCTCCCGGGTGAAACGCAGCCGGGCGTAGCGACTGCCGCCGCGTCGAAGCTCCTTGATGGCGACCGTCCGGTCGAGGTTGAGGTCGGTCGCCTCGAGGATGCGCCCGATGCCGCCCCGGGCGAATTCGCCGGCGACCTCGTAGCGTTCTCGTGCCACGAAAGGGAGGCGACTCAGTTGGGTCAGCTCGCGGAGGGAGCTCGGCGTGGGGGCGTCGGGGTCGGGCGCCGGTACGGTCGACGCCATCGGTGGCGCGGCTGCTTCTCCCCGTTCCCGCACGATCCCGGCCACGGCACATCATGGCAGGCGCGCTCCAGGGCGACTACACCCCGTCGGGATCCCGATGAGTCCCGCGAAGCGAATATTCGAGGCGATCGTCCGCACGGGGACCTACCACCGTCGCAACGCGATCGTGGCGGGGCTCATCGCCCTCGCGAGCTGTGCCTTGGCGGTGAGTACGGAACGGCCCCAGCCCAAGGGGGTGGCGCTGCTCATGGCCATCGGCTTCGGCGTGTTCACCTATCGTTCGCTTCGCCGCGCGGCCCTTTATCTAGACGTTCGCGTCTCGCCGGTTCTCGAGGCTCTGACGCGGAGCCCCCAGCGCATCGTCGATGCCCACGCCGAGGGCGCCTCCGCGGTGGTCGTCACCGACGATGGGGGCGCCCAACTTCAACTCCTCGTCGGCGACCACGACGCGCCGGCCGCCCTCCTCGACGCGCTCGCGTCCCATCGCCGCCGGGACGACCCATCATCGGCCCGGGCGCTTCCCGCGAGCCCCGAGGGGTGAGGGGACGCGGAAGCGAGGGGGCAGAGGGGCAGAGCGCGCCGGCTTCCGTCGGGTGGCCGGGGCGGCTACCATGACCACCTACGTGAACGAGACCCGCAAACGCGCGCTCGAGCGGGTGGGAAGACCGGCCCGTAAGTGGCGCCTCGACCGTCTCCTCGACATGGGGGGCATGGCGGCCGTCTACGAGGCGACCCACCGCAACGGCAACCGGGTCGCCATCAAGGTGCTCCACCGCAAGTACGCGGCGATGAGCGAAGCGAAGGTCCGATTCCTTCGCGAGGGATACGTGGCGAACCGCGTCCAGCACGAGGGCGCGGTGACCGTGCTCGACGACGACGAGCTCGACGACGGGACCCCGTTCATCGTGATGGAGCTGCTGGAGGGGAGTTCGCTCGAGACGCGCCTGCGCGTGGCGGGAACGCTCGCCCCGGAGGAGATCTTGTTCGTGGCCGACCGGGTGCTCGGGGTGCTCGCCGCGGCCCACGAACGGGGGATCATTCATCGCGACATCAAGCCCCCGAACATCTTTCTCACCGACGACGGAGGGGTGAAGGTCCTCGACTTCGGCCTCGCTCGGGTTCTCGAGAAAGACCGCAGTCACAGCATGACCGCCACCGGCACGATCATCGGGACGGCGAGCTACATGTCCCCCGAGCAGGCCCGGGGGAAACGCGACCTCATCGATCATCGGACCGATCTCTTCGCCGTCGGGGCGGTGCTGTTTCGCGCGCTCACGGGACGCAACGTCCATCTCGCCGAGAACCCCATGGACCGCCTGCTCGCCGCCATGAGCGAGCCCCCGCCGTCGCTCGGGTCGGTGCGCGAAGACGTGGCGCCCGTCCTCGTCGACCTCGTGGACCGCGCCCTCGCCTTTCAAAAGACCTCCCGTTGGGAGAGCGCATCCGCGATGCGTCGCCGTCTGCGGGAGGTCTACGAAGAAATCGCGGGACAGCCCATCCCCGCCTCCCGGAGCGCCCCCGAGATCGCCCGTTGGACGTCGCGACCGACCGAACCCGTCGGTGGGGTGGCCTCCGACGAAGACTTTCACGTCAGCGTGGTGTTCTCCGAGCTCGAAACCGGGGGGGACAGCATCGTCGTCGACCTGGAGGACCTCGAGAGCGGCCACCGGACCCGTCGCGCCCTCGTACGGCAAGGCGACGCGCGTCGGCGCGGCGGCACCGACGACGCGCCGCTCAGCGAGGTCACCGTGCTCGAACTCCCCGACGAATGATTGAATGATGGCGCCGGGGCGGGGGCGCGCGAAGCACGACACCCGCGTCGCGGTCGATGGAGGTCGATCGCGGTCCGCCCGTCACAAATGCACGGACAGAGGCCAGGAGGGCCTGGGCACGAGGTTTGCCATCCCACAACCCGTGCGTACTTCCTTGGCTTCCTTGTTTCGTTCTTCTTCCGCGGCGCCAGAGCGGGCGCTCGTGCATCCGGTGTGGTGGATGGCGCTCGCCGTTCTCGCCTTCAACGACCACGTCCTGAAGGGCTCGGGACTCCTGCCCGACGTGGTCACCGGAAAGCTCTCCGACGTGGCTGGGCTCATCGTGGCCCCGCTGCTCTTCGCCACGGTGGTCCGGGCGCGCGGGCGGCGCGCGATGGCCGCGTGCCACCTCGCGGTGGGCGCCGTGTTCGCCGCCATTCAAGTCTCCGCCCCCGCTGCCGCGGGCTGGAGTGCGCTCATGGGCGCCTTCGGCTTCCCCTGGGTCATCGTCTCGGATCCCACGGATCTGCTCGCGCTTCCCGCCCTCGGGGTCTCGTGGTGGGTGCTGGTGCCGACCACCTCCGCGGCGTCGCCGATGTGGGTCCGCCGGGGGGCCGAGCGCCTCTCGGCCGCGCTGGGCCTCGTGTGCTGCATCGCGACCTCGCCGCCCATGTGCGACGACGATGAATGCCCAGAGCCCTGCTTCGATGGCGATGGCGATGGGGTCTGCGCCGAGGACGACTGCGACGACAGCGACCCTCGCTACGCGGGTGACGTCGATGGGGACGGCGTGTGCGGCGGGCTCGACTGCGACGACTTCGATCGGAGTGTGGTCAGCCTCGACGAAGACGGCGATGGAGTCTGCTCGGATGTGGACTGCGACGACTTCGACCCCAACCAACAGTACGACTGCTGCTTCGACTTCGACCGGGATGGGGTGTGCGCCGATGACGACTGCGACGACGGCGACCCCACGGTTGGCGTCACCTGCAACTGTTCGCTTCCGTCGTCGGTCATCCCGGTGGAGGGCCTGGTCCTCGACCTTTCGGCCCCGACGGCGGCCCGACCGACCCCGGCGTGTCTGGGCGGAGCCTCCGAGCCGCAGGCGCTCGTGGCGACGGCGATCGCCGGGCTCGAAGACGAGGCGCGATGGGTCACCGTCGAAGCCACCGCGGACGACGGGGCCCCGGTGCGGCTGGTCGTGGGCCGGGCGTGTGAGCTCGATGAGCCGGCGCTCTGCGAGCCGGAGGGGGGAACCCACGCGGTCGCGGTGGCCGGCGGCGGTCAACTGTACCTTCACGTCTCGTCCCCGGTTCCCGCCACGCGGGCCATCCTCCGCGTCGTCGACGAGCCGCTCTCCTGCGGCGACGGCCTGCGGGTCGGGCCCGAACAGTGCGACGACGGGAACCTGATGGCGGGCGACGGCTGCGACGCGGCCTGCCAGTTGGAATGAGCCCCGTCGCGCGCGTGGGCGCGATGGGGTAAGCCCGGGCGATGGCCGGAACGGATCACCTCGAGACCCGCGCCCGTGACCTCGAAGCGGACGGCGCGGCCCCCCTGAGGGTCGACCTCGTCCGCCGGGCCCGTCGCTTCAAGCGGAGTTGGGTCGAGATGGCGGAAGCGCTGGTCGAAGTGCGCATGCACCGAAGTTACGAAGCCTGGGGGTTCGACGACTTCTACCGCTACTGCGCCGAAGAACTCCTCATCAAGCGTCGGACCGTCGATAAGCTCACCGGGAGCTACCAGACCCTCCGGCAACACGCCCCCGACGCGCTCGAGCGGGGCGACGCGCTGCCGAGTGTCGATGCGGTCAGCTACTTCAATCGGGCCCTCGAGCGCTCGGGGTACGCGCCGCCGTCGGACGCGAGCGAAGCGGGGTGGACGGCGCCCCCCGACAACGACCCGCCGCCCATCGAGCAATTGCGGCATGCGGTGTTCGAGGAGGGGCGGCCCGTCCACGCCCTCCGCAAGGAATTTCAGCGGGTGTTGTTCCGCAAGTCGGACGACGAGATGGCGCGCGACGCGCTGGAGAAGACGCTGGCCACCGCCGAACGACTGGCCCGACTCCTCCCCGACTGCCCCGGCGTGGCGTCGACCCGGGTGGCTGAGGTCGCCGCGACCCTCGACGGCCTGATCCGCGACCTCGAGCCGTTGGTGGCCGCCCGCCGGCCCTCTCCCGACGCGGCCCGCGAGGCGAGTTGATGTCGTGGATGATGCCCGCGCGACGCGGGACGACGCTGGGGATCCTCGCGCTCCTCGGGGCCTGCGCTTCCGAAGACGCGGTGTCCGAGCCTTCGGCTGAAGCTTCCGGTGCCCCGGTCGCCTCCGAAACCGTGGCGCCCGCGACGACGACGACGACGACGACGCCGGCGCCTCCCCCGGTGGTTTATGAAGAAGAGGCCCTGCCCTACGCGGCGTTCACGGCCAAGACGCTCGAGGAGCAACGCGAGGCGATGGTCCGGCGCATGCGCGAGCGCGGGATGTTTCGCGGAAACCAAGAGCAGGCCTTTCGCGAGGCGCTCGAGGCGGGGAAGTGGATCGGGCAGGGCAACCCGGGCGCCGTCGAGCACCCGATGACGCGGCAGGAGTGCCTCGACCGCCGCGGGAAAGCCGGCGTCAAAGAGGCGGTCGCGCCTCGGTGTGGCGCCCCCCACATGGCGCCCGTCTACGATCCGGAGACCGAGAAACCAGAGGATGCTCGCGTGTGCATCGACCGGTACGAGTTTCCGAACCTCCCCTGCGACTACCCCGTGACCTGGGCCACCACGAAGCAGGCGCAAAACATCTGTCGGTCGCTGGGCAAGCGACTCTGCGATGCGCACGAATGGGAAGGGGCCTGCGCGGGCAAGCTCCGGCCCCCCGAAAAAGAGTATCGGTTCGGAGGGATACGTAAGTCCATGCGGTGGCTCCACAACAAGGACCGCGAGGTCCGCTGGGCCTACGGAACCGAGAAAGACCACGCGAAGTGTGCGACGGGAAGCCACCGCTCCAAGGGGGGGTGCAGTCCCATCAAGTGGAGCACGTGCGGCTCGAACACCTACCCCGCCGGCTCGTTTCCCGAGTGTCGCAGCCCCCTCGGGGTGTACGACCAGCACGGCAACGCCGCCGAGCACATGTTGCTGCCGCTGAAGGAAAAGAACCTCGGCGCGCGGGGGGGCCAGGGCGTCCCCGAGATGAAGGGAAGTTGGTTCATCTGGGCCGACCGCGAGGCCCACGTCGACGACTGCCGATGGCGCGCCCCCTCGTGGCACGACAACGAGGGGATGAACCACAAGAATTATCACCTCTCGTTCCGGTGCTGTAAGGACGTCGGGGGCGCGTGAGGGTCGTCTTCTTCACCGGGGCGGGGATGTCGGCGGAGAGCGGTGTGCCCACCTATCGTGGCGCGGGCGGGATCTGGCGGGAGTACGAGCCGGAGCGTTATGCCTGTCAGGCGGCCTTCGAGCGCGACCCCGCCGCGGTGTGGGCCTTTCATAATTACCGTCGTGCCTTGGTCGCCGCGTGTGCGCCGCACGACGGGCACCGTGTGCTCGTCGCCGCCGAAGCGCAGCTCGAGCACGTCACCATCGTGACCCAAAACATCGACGGCATGCACCAGCTCGCGGGCAGCGAGCGTGTCTTCGAGCTTCACGGCAGCCTGTGGCGGGTGCGGTGCGAGCGTTGTGGGGCGAGGCACGAAGGCCGCGAGTCGCCGCTCGAGCCGACGGCGTGCCCCTCGTGCGGCGCCCCGTGGCGACCGGCGATCGTCTGGTTCGGCGACATGCTCGATGGCGACACCATCGAGCGCGCCGCGGCGGCGATTCGCGCCTGCGACTGCCTGGTGTCGATCGGCACCTCCGCCGCGGTGTACCCGGCCGCCCAGCTCCCCCAACTGGCCGCAGGGGCCGAGCTCATCGAAATCAATCCTGAACCGACCCCGATGTCACCGCTCTACGGCGAACATCTTCGGGGCCCCGCGAGCGTCATGTTGGTCCGGCTCGCCCAACGGTGGGGCCTCACCCTATAGCCCTATGTTCGGAGCCGCGGGTCATTGGAAGCCGCGGGTCATTGGAAGCCGCGGGTCACGGGGAACCGCGGGTCATTCGAAGCCACTCCAGACGGCGTCGTAATCGGGCTGAAGGGTGGGGCACGAGACGGCGCCGGCCGCGGGACGGAAGGGGCGGCAGGTTTCGAACATGAAGGCGAGGGTCCCGTCGATCTTTCGGGGCTCCATGGGCTCTTCAATCGCCGCCTCGTAGGTGGCGCGGTCGGGGCCGTGCGCGCTCATCGAGTTGTGGAGCGACGCGCTGCCCGGGGAAAACCCCGAGGCCTTCGCATCGTACGTTCCGTGGATCAGGCCCATCAGCTCGCTCATGACGTTGCGGTGAAACCAGGGCGGGCGGAACGTGTGCTCCGCCACCATCCAGCGCGGCGGGAAGATCACGAAGTCGCAGTTCGCGGTGCCCGGCCGGGGGCCGGGGGAGGTGAGGACGGTGAAGATCGACGGGTCGGGGTGGTCGAAGCTCACGGTGTTGATCGTGTTGAACCGCGACAGATCGTACCGATACGGAACCAGGTTGCCGCGCCAGGCGACCACGTCGAAGGGCGACCGAGGCAAGTCCGTCGCGTAGAAGTGGCCCCCCAACTTCTGCACGAGTCGGGTGGGGGCGGCGTCGGCGGTATAGGCGGCGCTGGGCGACTCGAAATCGTGGGGATTGGCGAGCCCGTTGGCGCCGATGGGACCGAGCTCGGGGAGGACGAATGCGGCCCCGTAGTTTTCGCAGAGGTAACCGGCCACCGGCCCGCCCACGTCGATCCGCATTCTCATGCCACGGGGGACGTGACCGATGAAGCCGGGGGGCACGTCGAACCGGCCGAGCTCCGTCACGATTTCCAGCGTGCCGGTTTGCGGCACGAACACCTGGTCTGCGTCCGCGTTGAAAAACGCCTCGTCGCGCATCGACGCATTGAATGAATACCGATGCATGGCGATGCCGGCCGCGGCTTCGGGCGAACCGTTGCCGGCGAGGGTATGCACGCCGCCCAGGAAGTCGACGCGACCCTCGGGGGGCGCGAGGGGATCCCAGCGGAGACGATTGGCCGCGGGGGGCAGCTCGAAGGGCCCCGTCTTCCAGCCGGGGGTTCGATTCGTGACCTCCCGGTAGGCGGGGTGGGCCGCGGAGGGGCGGAGGCGGTACATCCAGGTCCGCCGATTCTCGTGTCGGGGCGCGGTAAACGCCGTCCCGGAGAGCTGCTCGGCGAAGAGGCCGAAGGGGACCCGCTGCGGCGAGTTCTGCGGGGGCAACGCGCCGTCCCGGGCGCTGGAGGAAAACGCGTTGCCGAAACCACGGAGGGAGGACGACTCGCTCATGGGCCACTCGTATCACGCGCCTCGGTGAGGGTCGACGGGACGCCGGGTGGCGGTGTCTCGACGGTGTCGGTACGGTCGTGGCGCCATGGCGGCCGCATCTTCCGTCCCCATCCACCCCATCGAAGCGTCGGCGCTGCAGGCTCGCCGGGAGCGCGTATTTCTCCTGCTGGCGGGACTGTTCATCGGCGCGATGGCGATGCTCAACGTCATTGGCATCACCCGTTTCATTCGGATCGGCCCGCTGTCGCTCGCCGTCGGGGTTCTGCCCTATCCGCTCACTTTTCTATGCACGGACCTCATCAGTGAACTCTACGGGCGGCGCCGGGCCTCGGGGGTGGTGTGGGTAGGGCTCGCCGTGAATCTGTTGATCATCGGGACCATCGCCCTCGGCCATTTCTTGCCGTCGGTGGCGGTGGCGCAGCAACCGCCGTGGCAAGTATTGCCCCTCGCCGAGCCGGTGTTTCTCCCCGACGGCACGCAACTCGAAGGCCAGGGTGAGCTGTTCCATCTCATCTACGCCTGCACCGCGGGTGCCGTCGTCGCATCCATGGTCGCCTATCTCGTGGCTCAGCTCGTCGACGTCTACGTCTTCCACTTCTGGAAACGGCTGACGAAGGGCAAGCACCTCTGGCTGCGCAACAACGGCAGCACGATGGTGAGCCAGCTCGTCGATTCCCTCGTCGTCGTGGGGCTCACGTTCGGGGCCGCCTTCCTGCGGGGGGAGCAGACCGTCGCCTCGATGGCGGTGCTCGTCCGCGACAATTACGCCTTCAAGTTTGCGGCCGCGTTGCTCGACACGCTGCCGTTCTATCTGGGGGTGAGGTACCTCAGTCGCTACCTCGCGATCGATCCGTCCGTCGAGGTCTCCGAGCGGCCGGTCGAGGCGTCCACGTGAGCGTCTTCCCCGCGACGCTCGACCCCCACAATCCCGAGAATGCCAACGCGGGCAACGGCGGCGACATCGTCAAACACGCAGCATTGGTCGCGATGGTCCGCTACCTCGTGGCGCGCCCCCCGTGGCGGGACGGACAGCTGCGGGTGCGAGAATGCCACGCGGGGCGCGGGGTCTACGCCATCGCCGAAGGCGACCCGCGACGTCGGAACACAGCCTTCCTTGCGACATCGGCGAGTGAATTGGCGGCGACGGGGCGCGCGGCGCTCGCCCGCGTGGGAACCCGCTTCGAGGAGGGGGATTATCCCGGTTCGAGCGTGCTCCTCCACGAGGCGACGGGCGGAGCGGGGGTCCACGACGCCTACGAGTGGGACCCGGCGACCCGGGCGGTGCTCGCCTCGATCGCCGGCAGCGCCGTCAACTGGCGTGTCGTGGGCGCCCCCGGGGTTCGGGTCGACGGGGAAGGGGCCCTCGCGCGCCGGGTTCACGCCTTCGACGTCCGCGATCTCTTGGTGCTCGACCCCTTCGGTCTTTGGCATCGGCCCCGACACGCCTTTCGACGGGCCCGTTTTCGTCGTCTGTTCGACCGACGCGCCCGGCTCGAGAGCCGCCCGTGTGTCTTCGCCTTCTTCACCTGGGGCCAGCACGAGGCGGCGATGAGGTCGGCGCTGGGTGCCGACCGATGCCTCTTTGTCGAGACGTGGGGCGCGCCCCGGGCGTGGCGGTCACCGCGCGGCGTCGACGTCGGGGTGGTCGATGGGTACCGGACGCTCCGGGCGCTCGCCGGCCCGCTGCTCCGCTTGCGGTGGCATTGGGACCTGCATTGCGTCGTGTGGCTGGCGGTCCCGGACGCGCACCTCGAACCATTGCGTCGCGACGTCGCGAACGCCGTCACAGAGCTCTTTCGCGGCGCGGCGCCCCCCGAGGCGGGGGCTGAGCTCGCCCTCGTCGACGGCCCTCGGCCCGCGCGCCTCTGACGGTCGAGGCCATCGGCGAGGAACGCATGGCGCCACGAGCCCGCCGGCCGTCACGCGACGCGGTCGTCGACGTAGACACGTCCTTCGGCCCCGCGGATCTCCACCAGCGGAGGGTCGTCCGCGCGAGCCAACAACGACCGCAGCGCCAGCACCGCCTCGGGCAGGGTGGCGTGGGTGCTCTTGCGGGTTTCGGAGCCGCTGGTCGGATCGATCAGCCACACTTCGAAAGCGCCGGTTGGGCGAGGGAGAGGAGGACATCGCGGTCGCATGGGGCGTCTCGTCGCCGTGCCATCGCACGACCCGTGCCGTGGCCATCCATGCGGGATCACGCGGGGGTGCCGCCCCGTCGGAGGCGCCGGACTACAGGGCTTGCGGGGTGCACCCCACACCTCGACTGAAAAGAGCTGAAGGAATGAGGCGCCTTGGATCCACGCGAGTGAAGGCCGGCTCAGTCTTTCAGGCCTTGTCAGGTCGGGAAGAGGAAATCACGCCACAATTCCGGTTCGTGGTGGTGGTCTGAATCGTGCTCTGACGCCTCGTCATGCGTCGATTCGCCACGCTCGCTCGTGCCCGTCAGACGTCGCGGCGTCGGCCGGGGCGGTCCCTCCTCGCGTTGACCGTACCTTTGCTTCTCGCGTCGGGGTGCGCCGACTCCGGCCCCGACG
The DNA here is from genome assembly GCA_039027095.1 of Myxococcota bacterium. GTDB lineage: Bacteria > Myxococcota_A > Polyangia > Polyangiales > Polyangiaceae > JAPYTK01. The sequence continues at coordinate 19,033 of JBCCLB010000059.1, read as the reverse complement.
TTGGGACCCAGGAGGCGGAATCGACGTCGTTTCAACGCGACCTCGTCTTGCTCGACGAGGCGATGGTCGACGCGGAAGCCTTCGACGAGGCGGCCATTCAGGCCTTTCTGGAGGCGACGCCCTACGGGTCGCGCTCGGTGCTGGCGGATCACCTCGACGAGGGGGTGACGGCCGCCGCCGCCATCGCGGAGGCGGCCCAGACCCACGGGATCAATCCGCTCGCGATCCTCACCCGGGCACAAATGGAGCAATCGCTCATTGCGAGGACGTCGGCGTCACAGTTCCGTATCGATCGCGCCTTGGGTTGCGGCTGCCCCGACGGCCTCGGATGCTCTTCGACGTACCGCGGGTTCCGGGCCCAGACCGACTGCATGGGAACCCTCATGCGGTCGTATCTCGACGACCAGGACGCCCAGGGGAAGACCGTCACCGGATGGGGCGTGGGGCGACCGAAGCGCACGCTCGACGGCATCACGGTGGTCCCGCGGTCGCGGGCCACGGCGGCCCTCTACACGTATACCCCTTGGGTTTCCTCCAACCGTGCCCACGAGCGGATCTGGTCGCGCTTCGCCGAGCACGTGGGTTACGTCCCCCCCGCGCCGGGTGGTTGCCCGGTGCTTTCGTATCCGAGCGGTGTCGCCCTGCAGACCCGGCCCGAAGACGACGGCGTGACCCCGCCGCGATGTCTGCTCCATCCGGCGATGCTGTACGACCCCGTAGCCAACGTCACCCACGCTCCGTCGACGAAGTTGTCGCCCAACTTCCGCCTCTCCGAATTTCAGGCGGCGAGCGCGACCACGTGGTTCTCGGTCGTGCCCGAGCTGGTGGCCACGCTGCAGGCGACACGGGTGGATCTCGGGCGCTCGATCTCGATCGACATCGGTTTTCAGACGGCCGACGGCCGCGCCGACCTCTGCGCGGCCGAGGGGAGCTTTTGCGACGCCGGGGGCCTCGAGACGGGGGAAGGGGTGGTGGTTCGTTCCGGCGCGAGCCGCGAAGACGTTCTCGCCGGCGCCGCGGCCGCGGGGGCGACCTCGTGTTTCCCGGTCGACGCGGACACCGTGTACATCGGGGTCGAATCTCCCGGCGTCGGCTGCTCGCCGTAGTGAGTTCACTCGCGCGGGAGCAGGGGCTCGAAGCGACCCTTGTCCTGGGCTTTCTGAAAGGCATCCCGAGGGAGAATCCGCTGGGATTCCACCAGCGTCATCAGCGCGTCGTCCATCATCTGCATGCCCAGCTCACGATTGTTCTGAATGAGCGAGCGCAGCAGGCCCGTCTTGTCTTCGCGAATGAGATTCGGGAGACCGCTGGTGCGGAGCAAGATCTCGTGGGCCGCGACCCGTCCCCCCCCGTCCGCGGTGGGGAGCAGCAGCTGAGCGACCACGCCCGCGAGGGCGCTCGAGAGGCTCACCCGCGCCTGCGTTTGCTCCTCGGCCGGGAAGGCATCGATGAGGCGGTTGATCGTCTTCACGGCACTGTTCGTATGGAGGGTGCCAAACACGAGCATGCCCATTTCGGCCGCCGTGAGCGCGAGGGCGATGGTTTCGTGGTCGCGCATCTCTCCGACCAGGATCACGTCCGGATTCTGTCGGATCGCCGCCCGCAGCGCCGCGGCGAAGCTCACGGTGTGGGCGCCGACTTCGCGCTGGCTGAACAGCGCTTTCTTCGTCGGATGCACGAACTCGATCGGGTCCTCGATCGTGACGATGTGCTTTTCGTACGTGGTGTTTATCGCGTCGATGATCGCGGCCAGCGTCGTGCTCTTGCCCGAGCCGGTGGGGCCCGTGACCAGCACCAGACCGCCGCGCAGGTGCACGAACTTGGTGACCGCCGGGGGAACGCCGAGCTCCTCGAACGAGCGGATCTTCTCGGGGATGATGCGCAGGACCGCGGCGACCCCGCGCTCCTGACAAAAGTAATTCACGCGAAAGCGCGCGACGCCGGGGAGTCCATAGGCGAAGTCGACATCGAGGGTCCGCTCGAAGTCCCGCCAATGGTTCGGGCTCGCCAACCCTTCCATCATCTGGCTGAGCTCATGCTCGGTCAACGGCCCGTGGTCGGCCACGGGAAGCAAGGCGCCGCCAATGCGGACGCGAGGCTCCAAGCCGGCGGCGAGGTGAAGGTCGGAGCCTCCGTGCTCGTGCATGTAGCGGAGCAACGTGTCGATCCGGGTCGTGCTCATGAGGAAAGGCTCCGAGGGTCTTCGACGTTGGCGAGCGCCGTCTCTTGGGTGATCGCGCCCTCCCGAAGCAATGCGGCGACCGCGGTGTCCATCAGCTGCATGCCCTGGGCCTTTCCGGTTTGCAGGGCGGAGCGGAGTTGAAACGTCCGGTTTTCGCGGATCATCGCCCCGATGGCTTTGGTGACGTAGAGGATTTCCAGGGCGGGGACGACGCCCTGACCGTCCCCCCGCGGCAGCAATCGTTGCGAGATCACGGCGCGAAGGGACTCGCTCATCATCGCGCGGACTTGGGGTTGCTGACCGGGAGGATACGCACCGACGACGCGATTGATCGTCCCCATGGCCGAGCTCGTATGCAGGGTGGCGAGCACCAGGTGACCCGTCTCGGCGGCCGAAAGAGCGAGGGAAATCGTCTCGAGGTCGCGGAGTTCACCGATGCAGATAACGTCGGGGTCTTCCCGCAGCGCCCCCCGGAGCGCCGCGGCGAACGACGTGGTGTGGCGTCCGACCTGACGTTGATTGACGATGCATCGCTGGGACCGGTGAACGTATTCGATGGGGTCTTCGATGGTCAGGATGTGGTCGCGGCGCTCCTCGTTGAGGATGTTGACCAGGGCCGCGAGCGTGCTCGTCTTGCCGCATCCGGCGGGACCAGTGAGCAGAATCAAACCCTGGCTGTAGTTGGTGAGTTTGGCGAGGGCATCGGGAAGGTCGAGGTGGCCGAGCGTCGGGATACGAGCGGGGACGTGGTGAAACACGCCGCTGTAGCCTCGGAGTTGGCGGTACACGTTGGCCCGAAAGCGACCTACCCGGTCGACGTCGTAGGCGAGGTCCACTTGCCCCTCTTCATCGAGCCGGCCGCGCTGCCACGGGTTGAGCATCGCCCTGAGGACCCGCTCGGTGGCATCGGGGGCCAGAGGCGCATCGGTGAGCGGGACGAGCCGTCCGAACTGCCGCATGTTGACGACGTTGCCCGGGGAGACGAGCACGTCGCTGGCGCCGACCTCTGCCGCGTGGGTCAGGATGGCGTGAAGGTTTTGCACGCCGCTCGGGTGCGCATCGCGGGAGGAGGGGCCCTGCGAAGGATGGGCCGATGGGTCCCGCGGCCGGGGCTCGAGACGGGGGTCACGGTCCGGGGCGCCGGAAGAAGGAGACGTGGGGCTCGAGGGGGCCGACGTGGCGCCTGGCGGCCCGGGTCCGGGCGACGGGGAAGAAGCAGAAGTCGAAGGGGGGGGGCGTCGTTCGGTATCGGCTCGCCGGGGAGGCTCGGTGGTCGTCGCGACGGCGGTTCGAAGCGCGGCGTCCGCCTCGTCGGGAGCGGTCGCGTCGTCTGCGATCTCCTCCGCCACGGCCGCAGGGACGCCGCTCGGGATGGTGGCGCGGAAATCCGTGGGTTCGACCGCCTCCTCCGGTGCTCCTCCCACCGCGGGACGAGAGGGCGCCGTCGGCCGTTCTGATCGGGGCGTGCGGCCTTTGGCGGCCAGGTGCCACGGCTTCCCATCCGGGGCGGTTTGGGCATCCCGACGCCTCGACGACGATGATGACGCATCGGTCTTCGAGGGGGCCGGGGGGGCCGACGAGCGTCGCTCGGGAGGGAGGAAGACCCAATCGCGCGGGGTCTGGATGCGTCCCCGCGATGGCGGGGCAGAGCGGTCCTGTTCCTCCTTCCGCTTGCGGTCGAGGTTCGCCTTGTGGCGCTGCTGGAGGGCGAGGATCTTGCCGAGGGCGAACTCGTCGATGAAGCCCTTCTCGAGCATGATCACGCCGAGCTTTTTCCCCGCGCGCCCTCGCTCACGGGTCACCTCGGCGAGCTGCTCCAGGGTGATGAAGTTGTGCCGCACCGCGATGCGACCCAGCAACGCGGCCTCTTCATCGGACTCCATGGGGCGACCATCCCACCGACCCGCCGCGGCGACCACCACCTGCACCTCGTCCCGCCCGGGAGGTGTGTTTGTTCGGCGTTTGAGCTACACTTGACTACACCTGGCCCAGTTCCGACTGGCCTGGCTCGTATCGAGCCTCGGGCGCCACGCCGCCTGGACCCCGTCATGTCCTCCGTCCTCCGCGTTCTGTCGCAACTGACCTGCGATCTGCAGCACGCGTTGCCCTTCAGCGAGCTCCTCCAGGTGATCGTGACCCGGGCGACCTCGATCCTCGGCGTGGACCGCGCGGGGATTCGACTCCTCGACCCGAGCGGAACGAAGCTGCTCGCCGTGTGCCGGGCGGGCCGTCCCATGCACCTCAACCCCAACGAGACGTTTCTCATCGGGGAAGGCTTGATGGGGTGGGTGGTCGAGCAGGGCGCGCCGCTCCGCACTGGGGACGCCACCGACGACCCTCGGTTCGCCCCCCGAGAATCGCTTCAGCAACGGCTCACGTCGTTTCTGGGGGTACCCCTGATCGCCGGGGACACCATGTTGGGGGTGCTCAGCGCTTCGACGGATCGCCCCCATCACTTCACCGAGGAGCACGAGCAGCAGCTCACGCTGTTGGCCGGCATTGCCGCGCCCCACATCGAGATCGCGCGGCGTGACTTCGTGGTGCGCGACCCGCTCACGGGCTTGTTCAACCACGCCCACTTTCACGAGATGTTGGAGCGGGAGATCGAACGCAGCAGCGCCTACGGGCTGCCGTTCTCGTTGGTGCTCGTCGACGTCGACGAGTTTCAGGCCATCAACGACCAGTACGGGCACCATCAGGGCGATGCGCTGCTGAAGTGCATCGCCGAGGTGCTGGTCGGCCGCCGAACCCCGCCCCGCGGGTCGTTTCGACTGCGGGCGCAAGATGCGGTCGCCCGCTACGGAGGCGATGAGTTTGCGCTGATCCTGCCCCACACGCCGAAGAGCGGCGGCGTGGCCAAAGGGGACCAGCTCCGGGACTACCTCCAGGGGTTCGACTTCTCCGAGGCCTCGCTCCCGTCGCCCCGCGTCAGCGTGGGGGTCGCGGCGGTGCCCGACGATGCCCACGACCGCGCGGGCCTGATTTCGGCCGCCGAGCACGCGGTGCGGGCGGCAAAGCGCTCCGGCCGCAACACCACCGTCGGGTACAGCCGCGCCCTGGCTGTGGCCAGCGCGCTCGAGAGCTCGATGGCGGTCGACATCGACAAGTTCATCGCCCTCGAGGCCTCGATCGAGCGGGGGGCCTTCGACTACGTCTACCAGCCCATCGTCGACTCTTCCTCGCATGCCATCGTCGGCTATGAGGCCCTGTGCCGCCCGACCCACGAAGCCTTCGAGGGCCCGGCCGCCTTGTTCGAGACCGCGCAGCACGCGGGTCGGGTCGCCGAGTTGGGGCGGGCGACACGGGCGGTGAGCACGGCCCCCCTCGACCATCTGCATCCCGGGTCGATGCTGTTCTTGAACCTCCATCCGCTCGAGTTGGATATCGGGTTGATGGACGAACCAGGGCTCGCGGCGTTTGCTCCGCGCATCGTCTTCGAGATCACCGAGACGGCCGCGATCGAGGACTACGACCGCGTGCGCCGGGTGATCGTCGCGCTGCGGGAGCGGGGCTGCCGCATCGCGCTCGACGACCTCGGGGCCGGGTACGCGGGACTCAACTCCCTGGCCCAGCTCCAGCCCGACTTCGTCAAACTCGACATGGCGCTGATTCGGCGCATTCACACCAAGAGCAGCACCCGGCGGCTGGTCAAACACATTTTGGAGTTCTGCTCCGGCGAGGCGATCCCGGTCATCTCGGAGGGCGTCGAGACCGAGGCCGAGCACGACATGGTGCGAGAGATCGGCTGCCCGCTTATGCAGGGGGATTATCTCGCGGCGCCCGGTCCGGCGTTCGTTCCGTTGGACCTCGGCGACATGCCGCGGGCGCCTCGGCCGGCGCGGGTGGTCCGCGACCTGGGCCGCGATGTCCCCTGACGCGGTCGCGACGGCCGCGGGGGTCGAGGCGCTCGCCCGGTGGCTGTTCGAGGAGCGCGCGGGACCGACCGCGGGCGTGGTCCATCCCACCGCGTGCGTGGGCCGCGACGACGGGAGGTTGCTGACCCTCGAGATTAAGGACGGCGCGCCCCAGAGCGCGCACGACACGTTTGCGCTGCACCTTCAGCGCGCCCGCGCAGACGTCATCGTGACCACCGGCGCCATCCTTCGCAACGAGCCCGGGGTGACCTACGGCCTAGAAGAGAGCCCCTTTGCGGCGGGCTTGCGGGCGCATCGCCGGAGCCGTGGCCAAACGACGCCCCCTCGGCTCGTGGTCTTGTCGGCTTCGGGCGACATCGCTCGCGATCACCCCGCGTGGACGCATCCGCACGCCGAGGTGTGGGGCCGCGTGGCGGTGGACGGCGTCTCGCATCGTGCCTTCGACGGGACGGCGGCCGAGGCGGTGGCGACCCTAAAGAGCGAAGGGCTCGTGGTCGTCGAAGCGGGGCCGAGTGTCACCAGACCGCTGTACGCCGCGCGCGTCATCGATACGCTTTATCTGTCGACGGTCGAGACCGACGTCGCCCCGTCGCTCCTCGGCGGCGTCGCCCTCGACGCGGGGCGCATCCCGGTGTGGATGCGCCCGGCCGCTCCCGAGCCGCGGCGCGTCGCCACGTCCGATGCGAATTGGTTCTTCGCGCGGCACGACCGGCGTTGAAGGTCAGGACCCCCGCCGTACCGGGGTCAATCGTCGACGAGCCGGAGCTGTAGGCCGTCGGCGTCGTCGTCGTCGTCGCCGCTTCGGCATTGGCACCGCGGGCACTCGGGGGTCGACCAATCGACCGGGAGGTCGTCGTCGCCGCAGAGGTAGCGGCACGCGTTGCCGTGGGGGCAGGGATGCGCGGCGACGTTGGCCTTGATGGCGGCGCCGCAAAGCTTGCAGGTGCGCATCCGAGCCATGAGCGTCTCGTGTCAGAGCGGAGGACGACGGACGAGGTTCGCCGTCGCCCGCGCCAGGCTCAGGCGCGACCTCGCTTCCGGCGGGCGGCCTTCTTCTTTGGGGCGGCCTTCTTCTTTGGGGCGGCCTTCTTCTTTGGGGCGGCCTTCTTCTTTGGGGCGGCCTTCTTCTTTGGGGCGGCCTTCTTCTTTGGGGCGGGGTAACGCTCGCTCAGCACCCGGTACATGGCGCGCAAGCCCATCGCCTCACCGCCGGGCGGCCGGCCAGGGCGCCGGTCGAGGTTGTAGGCCATGACGTCGATGTGGACCCAGGGCCCGCGGACGAAGCGCTCGAGGAACAACGCGGCCGTGATGGCGCCGCCGTAGCGGACGTTCGCGACGTTGCTCACGTCCGCGACTTTGCTCTCGAGATGACGCCGGTATCGCGCGACGAGGGGAAGGCGCCACAACGGGTCGTTGACGGCATCCCCCGCGCTGACGAACGCCTGGGCCCATGCGTCACGATTGCTGAAGAGGGCGGGCACCTCGGCCCCCAGCGCAATGCGGGCCGCGCCGGTGAGCGTCGCGAAATCGATGATGACGTCCGGTTCCTCCCGCGACGCCTCCTCGAGGGCGTCGCAGAGAATGAGACGGCCTTCGGCGTCGGTGTTGCCGACCTCGACGGTGATCCCTTTGCGGGTCTGGAGCACGTCGAGTGGGCGAAAGGCGTTGCCCGACACGCTGTTCTCCACCGCGGGCACGAGCACACGCAGACGCAGGTGCAGGCCGGCGTCCATGATCGCATGGGCCAGGCCGAGCACGTGGGCGGCCCCCCCCATGTCCTTCTTCATCAGCAACATCCCCGCCGCGGGTTTGAGGTCGAGGCCGCCGCTGTCGAAACAGACGCCTTTGCCGACCAGGGTGACCTTGGGCGCCTCGGGGTCGCCCCAACGGATGTCGATGAGACGGGGCGGGTCATCCGAGGCACGTCCCACGGCGTGCACGGCGGGGTAATCGTCGGCCAGCAACTGGTCGCCCACCGTGACCGCGACCTCGGCGTCGTGACGGGAGGCGAGCTCGCGAGCCGCCGCCTCCAGCTCGGAGGGCCCCATGTCCTCGGCCGGGGTCGTGACGAGATCCCGGACCAGGCCCATGGCGGTGGCCAGGCGCGACACCTCGTCGCGCCGACATCCCGGGGGCCATACCAGCGACGAGGTGACCTCCTTTGGGTTGCGCTTGTAGCGACTGAATTGGTAGCAGCCGAGCGCCCACCCGAGGGCGAGCGCGGTCGCGTCGTCGGCGCTGAGGTCATCCTCTGGAGCGAGCGCGTAGCGGCCCGGAGGAAGCGCCCGGGGCAATCCGGCCAAGTCCCACGGAAGGCCGTCTCGACCCGGTCCGACCAATACCGCGGCCACGCCACCCTCGTCGTCCGGCACCACCAAGTGGCGGCCGGTCCCCGCGGTGAAGTCGTGAACGCGAACCCAACGTACCGTGGGCGCGGGTTGGCGGCGCAGCCAGCCCGGCAGCGACGCTTTCGTCAGCCGAACGATGGGCACGGTGGTCTTGGTGGCGCGGGGGGAAAACCAGTTCTCCAAGGGTTCGTCTCCGACGGTGCTCGCGGCGAGCGGCAGCGCTCACTCACGGCCAGGGGCGGAGCATGCCAGAAACCCCGTCAGGCCTCATGTCGCCGCGGGCGCGCGCGGTCCCCGTTGCTGGGAGGGGAGGGACGAGACACGATGACGGCGAATGAACGGGCGGGCTCGGCGGTGGCGAACAGCGCGCGTGGCGATGGCGGCGGCCCTCGCCTTCTCCGCTTGCGCCGCGCCGACCGCACCCGCGAAGCCGGCGGCGCCGACCGAAGACGCCGAGGACCCCGGCGCGCGGCGTGGACCGGCCGCTTTTCTCGAGCTCGACGGGGGCTATGCGGTGATCCGGGACGGCGCCCTCGCGGTTTCGACCATCACGGCCGACCGCGTCGTTCCCGGGCGTGCGGGGGAGGTGTGGCTGTTCGACGAGGGGCGGGTCCAGCATTGGGGCGCGGGTCGTCCGCGGCCGGTGGGGACCGTCTTCCAGCGACTCGAATACCTCCATCCGTCGCCCGATGGGGCCGTGGTGATGGTGCATTCCGATTTCGACATCGTGCGCCCCGGCGAGGCCCAGGCGCTGTGGCGCGTGGCCGCGACGGGGGATCGAGAGCGGTGGCCCCTGCCGCCGGGGATCACCCGGGTCAAAGACGGCCGCGTGACCGCGGGCCGGCGCCTCGTGCTTACCGAGAACGTCTTGCTCCACGACGATGGGCGCGGCTTCGAGCGGGTGGCCCTCCCCGAGCGCTCGGGCGTGCCGGAGCGGGCCCTCGCCGTGGCGGAGGACGGGACGATCCTGGTCGCGACGGCGAGCGCGGTGTGGCGGTTCGATCCCGCGCCCGACGCGACGCGGCGGTTTTCGCTGCGGTTGGACGAGGGGGCAGAGCTCTACGAGGCTGCGTCGGGCGTGGTCCATGCGAAGGCGCCGCTGTCGGTGCATCGCTTCGTCGACGGGGCGATGGAGACCGTCGCGGGGCTGGGGCCGCGCCCCGAGTACGTCGGCTTCGGACCCGACGGGACGGTCGCGGCCCAGATCGACGGCGGGACCGCCATCGCGGTGGTCGGGCCCGAGGGGGAGGGGCGGCGCATTCCCGCCACGGGTCGCCTCGCGTTCGGCCTCGCCCTCGAAGACCTCGTGGTCGGCGGGGCCGGGCAGATCTGGGCGGTTTCGCCGCACGGCCTCGTCGTGTCCGACCCCGACCTCGGCGTCCGCTACCTCCCTCGAAACGCGTTCCCGGCCCTCGATGCCGACGTTCGCGCCATCACCGTGGGGGGACGGGTCGTGTTGCCCGAGGTGAGCGATGACCCCCCGACCATCGCGATCGAGGGCCACATCCGCCGCGGGGGCGCCCCCGTCGCCCGCACGAGGGTGCAGGCGTGCCCGGTGGCGCTGAGCCTCGCGTTTCACGATGGGCCGCCCTGCGCCTCGGCCGAGCGCCGATTCCTTCGCCGAGAGGTGACGAGCGACGCCGAGGGACGGTTTCGATTCCCCCGCCTGCCTCCGGGCGCGTGGCAGCTCGCCTACGCGTACGAGGGAGGGTGGAGGGTACGTCTTCGGCGCGTCTGCGGGGGCACACGCCCCGGCGAAACGTGCGTGGCGGGGGACATCGGCGCACGTTGACCTTCCCTTACCCGTGGCGGCGGCTCGGGCACGTCGTTAGGTACCCCCCATGTTCGGAACGCGAATCCGGCGTGGCAGCGGCTTGGCCCTGCTCGCGGGGATGGGCTGCCTGCTCGGAGCATGGGGCGCGATGAACGCCGGAGACACGGCGGAGGCCTGGGGGGCGTCGCCGTCGGCCGGGCTGGCCCCGGCCGCGCTGGCGCCCTCGGTGTCGGTCGAGACCCACCAACTCGACAATGGGCTCACGGTGCTGCTGAGCCGCGACCAGCGGCTTCCGGTGGTGGCGGTGGAGGTCCGCTACCTCGTCGGTTCGGCCAACGAGCCGGCGGGCCGGAGCGGCTTCGCTCACCTCTTCGAGCACCTGATGTTTCAGGGCAGCGCCAACTTCGACGAGGAGTACTTCGAGCCGTTCCAGAAGATCGGCGGCAGCGTCAACGGGACCACCAACACCGACCGCACGAACTACTACGAGCGCGTCCCGAAGGAATACTTGGAGCTTGCCCTGTGGATGGAGTCCGACCGCATGGGCGGCCTCCTCGATGCGCTCACGCAGGCGAAGCTCGACAACCAGCGCGACGTGGTCAAAAACGAGCGCCGCCAGCGCTACGAGAACACGCCCTACGGGATGGCGTCGAAGTACTTCAACAACCACCTGTACCCCGAGGGACACCCGTATCAACACACGGTGATCGGCTCGCACGAGGACCTCACGGCCGCGACGCTCGACGACGTGAAGGCGTTCTTCACGCGCCATTACGTCGCCTCGAACGCGATCGTCACCGTGGTGGGCGACTTCGACCCGCCGGCCACGCTGAAGATGGTCGAGCGGTATTTCGGGTCCATCACGAAGGGGACCCGCACCCCGACGCCCGAGTTTACGCCGCCCGCCAACCGGGCCGCCCACATCGTCGAGACCGACGACGTCAAGTTACCGCGCGTCCACTTGGCCTTTCACTCGCCGCCGTACCTGAAACCGGGCGACGCCGCCCTCGACATCTTTTCTTCGATCTTGACCGGCGGGAAGACGAGCCGGCTCTACAAGCCGCTCGTCTACGACAAGAAGGTCGCGAAAGACGTCTCCGCGTACCAGGCCTCACGGGCCCTCGGGAGCTACTTCGTGGTGCAGGCCACCGCGGCCCCGGGGGTGACGGTCGAAGCGCTTCATCGTGAGCTCGATGCGGCCCTGCGGACGGCGCTCGCGACGCCGCCTACCGACGACGAGATGGCGCGTGCGGTCAATGGGTGGCGAAAGTCATTTTTCGCCCGCGTCGAGTCGGTCATCTATCGCGCGCAGATGCTCAGTACCTATCGACACCTCATCGGAAGGGCCGACTACATTGGACAGGATCTCGCGCGGTACACCACCCTAACCCCGCCCCAGGTTGCCGCCGCGGCAAAAACGCACATCACCCCAGATGCCGCGCTGAGGGTCGACATCTTGCCCGCCCCCGCCGCCGCCGCCGAGGAGGGTCGATGAATCGCTGGCGTCGCATGGCGACCTCGGTCGCGGGGGGCCTCGTCGCGGCGTCGGCGATGGCGTGCTCGGGGGGGCCGGGGGTCCCGTACGTGCCACCTCCACCCCTTCAGATGCCGTCGTCCGCCCCCGAGCCCGGCCTTCCGCCTGTCGATCGGTCCCAGTTGCCCCGGCCGGCCGAGGCCACCGATTGGTCGCTCCCGTCGGTGGCCGAGTGGACGATGCCCAACGGCATGCGGGTCTGGCACCTCGAGCAGAGGTCGGCCCCGTTGGTGTCGGTGCGCATGGTGTTCCCGCAGGGCGCGGCGACGGACCCGCTCGGCAAGGAGGGGTTGACGTCGCTGACGGGCGACATGCTCGACGAGGGCGCGGGGACCCTGAATGCCCTCGAAATCGGAGATGCATTCCAGCGCCTCGCCACCAGTTACGGGACGTCGGCGGGGGTCGACGCGGTCACGTTCCGGCTCGACATGCTCGCCGACGAGTTGAAACCATCGCTCGCGCTCGCGGCGACGCTCCTTCGCCAGCCGACGTTTCCTCCGGCCGAATTCGCGCGGCGTAAAGACCTCTACGTCGCGGGGGCGCTGTCGCGCGAGTCGGAGCCCAATGCGGCGGTGGGGCTCGCGCTGCGCCGCGTGCTCTTCGGGAAAGGGTACCTCGGGGCGCGGCCCGGAGGGACCAAGACGAGTCTGAAGCGGATCACGCTCGCCGACGTGAAGGCGCATTACTCGCGGATCTTCCGGCCCGAGGGGGCGACGGTGGTCGTGGTGGGGGCGGTGGCGGCGCCCGCGTTGAAGACCGCGCTGCGCGAGGTGTTCGGCGATTGGAAGGGGGCGGCCGCGGCGGCGGTACCCGCGGACGTAAAGCCGGCGCCCCTCCCCGCCAAGGCCATCTACCTCGTCGATTTTCCCGGGGCGTCGCAGTCGACGGTCGTGGCCGCGCGGCGTACGCCGGGGGTCGGGGAAGCGGATTACTTCGACGGTCTCGTGTTCAACCGGGCGCTCGGCGGCGCGTTTTCGAGCCGCCTCAACCTCAACCTCCGGGAAGACAAGGGGTACACGTACGGCGCCAACTCTTACTTCGCGCGCTACCTACGCGTGGGCTACCACGGGCTCTCCGCGCGGGTGAAGCGGGAGACGACGCGGGCGAGCGTCGATGAGATGCTGCGTGAGATCCGAGATGTCTCGGGCGCGCGGCCGGTGACCGAGCAAGAGCATCGAGAGGCGATCGAAGGTCTCGTGAAAGGCTTCCCGGGTCGCTTCGAGCGCTTGAGCTCCACCGCGGGGCAAATCGCGGCCGAGGCGGAGGAGGGGCGCGACGTCGGCTGGCTCGGGGCGTGGCCGTCGCACGTGCAGAAGGTCACGCTCGAGGGGGCGCGGGGAGCGGCGCAAAAGTACGCCGAGACCGACGCCTACGCGCTGGTGATCGCCGGCGACACCGCCACCTTCGTCGATGCGATGGCCGAGCTCGGACGACCGCTCTACACCTGCGACCGGGAGGGGGCCTGCGCGCCCCGAAAGGCGCCGCGCTAGTGCGTGAGATTCAGTCCGCGGAGGCGCTCGCCGCCCATCTCGCGTCGGGAGCCGGGCTCGACGGCGAGGTGCTTCAGGGTCTCGACCTCACCGACCACGTGGCGCGATTGAAGGGCCACTCGCTCGCGGGCGCGATGCTGCTCGGCTGCTCGTTGCCTCCCGTCCTCCGCGAGCGCGCCGCGGCGGAGGGCGCCCTGGTGTTCCCTCGCATCGAGGGGGTGCCCTTCGACCCCTACCGCAACGCGCTCTACCGCGTCGAAGACCTCTACGATCGCTTCGATTACCGCCGCCCCGAATCCTATGCCGCGTGCCTCGACGCCAAGGTCTACGCGCACTGGCAGGCGACGGGCGGGGCGCAACCGCGCAGCATCCGCGAGACGCTCGCGCGACGGCTTCACGACCACGCGATGACGGATGCCCTCGAGGAGCTGTTGCATCCCGACGACCGCCCCGACCCCCGGGTGGTCGGCGTCATGGGGGGCCACAAGATGTCGCGGGCGGAGCCGGCGTACCGACAGGCGGTCACGATGTCGCGCGCGCTGAGCCGCCGCGGGTTTCTCATGGCGACGGGAGGCGGGCCCGGCGCGATGGAGGCCGCCCACGTCGGGTCGTGGTTTGCGGCGGCCGACGACGCGGCGGTCGATGAAGCGATCGCCCTCCTCGCGGAGGCACCGACGTATCGCGACCCGCTGTGGCTGGCGAAGGCGTTCGAGGTACGGGCCCGCTTTCCGGCGTCGCCCGTTGGGCCAGCGCGTCACGTCGGCCTCGGCATTCCCACCTGGCTCTACGGCCACGAGCCGCCCAATGCCTTTGCGACCCACATCGCCAAGTACTTTGCCAACAGCGTGCGGGAAGATGGCCTCCTGACCATTGCGCGGCACGGCATCGTCTACACGCCCGGGAGCGCGGGTACGATCCAAGAGATTTTTCAAGACGCCTGCCAGAACCATTACGTCACGGCGGGCGTCGTGAGCCCGATGATCTTCTTCGGGGTCCGGTACTGGACCGAAGAAAAACCGGTGTTCCCCCTGCTCCAGCGCCTCGCGGCGGGCATGGAGTACGGTCGTTGGTTGTCGATCACCGATGACCCCGACGAAGCGGTCGCGACGCTGGAGCGATACGCCGCCGAGACGGTGGCCGCCGACGGATGAGCGGGTCGCGGCCGGAAGCGAGTCGGCTGCGCCCCGACAACTTCACCCCGCCGGCGCGGACGCCCTGGGGCGGTCAGAAGATCCGCCGCCACTACAAGCGGGGGCTCGGACTGGGCGAGGGCCCGCCGGTGGGGGAGTCATGGGAAGTATCGGTGGAGCCGAGTTTTCCGAGTCGTTTGGAATCCGGCCCGCCCCTCACCGACGTGATCGCCGCGGCGCCCGAGGCGTGGCTCGGGCCCGAAGAAGCGAAGCGACGCGGGCAAACACCGCTGCTCGTCAAGCTGCTCGATGCCGCCGACGACCTCTCGTTGCAGGTGCATCCCCAAGACGGCGACCCCGCCCTCGCGCCCGACGAAAGCGGGAAGCCTGAGGCTTGGATCGTGCTCGAGGCCGAAGCGGGGGCTGGGCTCTACCTGGGCTTTCGCGAGGGCGTGGCGCGCGACCGGGTGGAGGAAGCGCTCGCGACGGGAGGCCGCCTCGATGCGCTGATGAACTTCGTCCCGGTCACCGCCGGCGACCGCTTCGTCATCGACGCGGGAACACCCCATGCCATCGGGCGCGGGCTCACGCTGCTGGAGCCGCAATTCGTGGCGCCCGGCAAACGTGGGGTCACGTATCGCTACTGGGATTGGAATCGTCGGTACGATGCCGCGGGGAACCGGGATCCGGCGGGGACGCCACGGGCGCTCCACGTGGCTCGCTCGTTGGCGGTGACGTGCTGGGACGCCCCGCGGGGCGCGTCCTTCGTCGCTTCGTGCCGGCCGGTGACGACGACGCTTTACGAGGAACACCACGTCGTCCGCGAGCGGTTGGTCGCGGGCCCGTGGTTCGAGGTCGAGCGGTGGCGCGGAAACGGCGCCCTCGACATCGACCCCTCGCCGACGATGTGGGCGATCGTATGCACCGAGGGCATGGCGTCGCTGTCCTTCGGGGCGGCGACGGCCCTCACGCTCCGGCGTGGCCAGAGCGCGGTGGTGCCCGCATTCGCGGCGCAGGACGTGGTGGCTGAGCTCGGCCCCGGGACGCTGTTCGCGGTCCGGACCCCCGCGTGAAGCGGTGAATCCCTCGAGCGGGTGGGGAAGCGCGGCGCGAGGCAGGCGTCGTCGGGATGACGTGGCTCGGGCGGTTTTGCCCGGTTTCGGGGCAAACCTTGGTAGCATTGCCCCTGGCGCCATGACCGACCACGCGAACGACCCGGGCGGGTCGCCGCCCGCGGACGTGCGAACCGGGGGTAGCGGCGACGGTACGCTGAGCGACGACTCGGGCGTGATGGGCGTCCCCGCGGAGGGGTCGAGGGTCGGACGCCGGCGCGTCGCCCCCACGAACCGCCGAGGCTTCGAGGGTCAGCCCCGGGGCCGACACGTGCTTCCGACGCCCCCTCCGCTCGATGCGGCCAAGCTCGCGGCCCTCACGGCGCCGGCGTCCGCCCCGGTCACGTTGGTGGCCATGGTCACCGACCCTCAGGGGCGAGAGCACACGCACGCGTTCCACCAAACGGAGCTGACCGTGGGGCGCGACGTCGACAACGATCTTTGCCTGCCCGACGACAGCGTCTCGCGCTGTCACGCGATGTTGAGCGTCAATGACGACGGCGCGTGCATGGTCATCGACCTCGGAAGCACCAACGGCACGTCGGTCAATCGCATTTCGATCGGTCGCGAGCCAACCACGGTCAACGAGCACGACTTCATCGCGATCGGCGCCTACGCGCTCCGGGTGCGGCTCGTACACCGGTCCGCCCCGCCGCCGTCGACGGTCATCGAAGACGAGTCCACCACCGCCGCGCCCACCGCGCCGCACCATCCGGTGGCGCTCTACGAGGCGGCCCGAATCACGCTCGATGCTCGAGCGGACGCCCGACGCGTGTCCTCGAAACCGCCCGATGAGCACGCGAGCACAGTGCCTCCGCCCCAGTCGGGCGCCACCACCGACGAGGGGGGCCAGGCGGTGGCACCGCCGGCTCCGGTAGCGACGCCGGCTCCCGTCGTGACGCCGGCTCCCGTCGTGACGCCGGGACCGCCGCCCGCCCCGCCGGCGCCCGTGAACACGGCGCCACCGGCGATGTCAGCCCCCGTGGCCCCGCCGGCTCCGGTAGCGACGCCGGCTCCGGTAGCGACGCCGGCTCCGGTAGCGACGCCAGCTCCGGTAGCGACGCCGGCTCCGGTAGCGACGCCGGCTCCGGTGGCGACGCCAGCTCCCGTAACGACGTCGGCTCCGGTGGCGACGCCGGCTCCGGTGGCGACGCCAGCTCCGGTGGCGACGCCAGGTCCCGTAACGACGTCGGCTCCGGTAGCGACGCCAGCTCCCGTAGCGACGCCAGCTCCCGTAGCGACGCCAGCTCCCGTGGCGCCTCCTGCGGCCGACGAGGACGACGAGCCGGCCACGGGGTTGGTCTCCCTCGATGCGGTTCACGCGTCGGCTTTGGTCACGGGGCCGACGGCGGCCCCCCGGCACCAGCGGATGCTCCGGGACATCGTGCGCGCGGTCATCGACGAGGTGGGGGACGAAGGGCCCAACGCGGCCGCGGAGAGCCTCGAGCGACAGGCGGCTCGCATCGCCAGCCAAGAGCCGGGGGGCGCGGAGATCGCAGCCGCGGTTCTCGCCCAGGCCCGCGACGAGGTCGTGGGGTGGGGGCCGCTGAAGGCCTGGCTCGACGGTCGGGAGGGGGCGCGGATCCGGGTGCGACAGCGGCGCGTGTGGGTGTACGACGACGGCGATGGGTGGCGGGATACCGGCGCGCAATTCTCGTGCGAGGATGCGGTCAGTTGGACGGCGCGGCGCCTGCGCGAAGACGCAGCCAGCGACGGGGACATGATGCGGGGCTGGCGCCTGAAGGTTCTCGACGAGCGCCTCAGCCCCCGTGGCGGCCTGGTCGAGTTGCAGCGGGTCCCGCTGCCGCCACCTCTCGACCGGTGGGTGCGCGACGACGGCATGTCGGCGGCGATGCGCGCTTGGTTCGAAGCAGCGGTTTCGGCGAGCGAGAACCTCCTGCTCGTCGGCGACGGGTTCGACCTCGCGGGGTCGTTGGCCGAGCGCGCCGCCGCCGACGCGAGGATTTGGATCGGACCTCGAGCCGCCGACGACTTCAGCGCGACCGTGCTCAGACCGCCGGCCGACGCTCTCGGCGAGGCCCTCGAAGCGCTTGCGACCATGTCCTTCCGGCACGTGTTCATCCCCGAGGGGGTGGGCGAGGCCTGGCCGTCCGTGCTCGATTCGGTGTGCCTCGGGCTGCGCGGCATCGTCACGAGCTGGCCCGCCCCGACGGCGGAGCTCGCCCTCCGCCGCGCGAGCGCCCACCTCGCGTCGCGCCGGGGCGGCACCCTCGAGGCCGCGCGAGGCCTCGTCGCCGCTTGCTTTGCGTTCGCGGTGGAGGTGACCCCGGGCCCGCCGCGCCGCGTGACGCGGATCGCCCGCATCGAGCCGAACGGCGGGCTCGACGACCTCTTCCGATATCGAGACGGAGCCTTCGTCGCCTGCTCCTGAAGGGCGATCGCGCCCGGACGCGAGGTAGACCGTCGTCGCTCCCCCGGCGGAGGCGCTTCGGAGGCGCCAAAAGGGGCGGGGACGGGAGGGGCGGGGACGGGAGGGGCGGGGATCGATAGGCCGGGCTTCTCGTCGCCGGTTGCTGGGCCCCGAAAGCGTGGGTTCGCTAGCGTTGGCCGGTGAAAGCAGTCACCGATGGTTCGGCTGTCCTCGGGGTCGTGGTGGCGTGCGCCCTCGGCGGCGGGGCCAGCGGGGCAACCGGGGCGCTCGGATGCACGCCGGAGCAGGTGGGGCCGGCGGGAGGGGTTGGGGATGCGACGGTGTCCGTGACGGCTCCGAGTGCCGGGGCACCCGCAGCGACCGCGGTGGCCGGGGCTCACGCCTCTGCGACGCCGAACAGCAACGTCCCCGCCGAAGCGCCCATCGCATCTCTGCGTCGCACGCCCGTCGTGCCGATGCGGCCAGCGCCGCCGCTCATGCTGGCGCCGAAGACGCGTACGGGCCTCCGGTTCGGATGGCCGCCGGGCTTTCGGGTCGACGACCCGTCGGTGATCCTGATGTACCGCCGGCCCGACGACGAGGCATTGAAGGTCGTCGCGATGCGTCTCGAGCGGCGGGCGGACGATGGCGATGACGCTGACGTGGACGACGAAGCATCGCTCACCCGACGGCTGCCCGCGACGGGGGTGACCGGCGACGTCGCGTGGCGGTCCTGGCAGGCAACCACGGCGACCTCGGCGGCGTTTCCCGCGCGCATGCGCACCGGGTATGGCCACGCGCGCTCGGGGGCCAGACGCGATCTGCTCGCCGTCATCCTCCAAGTGGGGCCTGACCTGCCGCGGGTGGGCGTCGTCGCCGCGTGGCCCACCGGCGACGAAGAAGCGTCAGAGCTCGCGCGCGACGTCGTTCGACATGCGTACCGGTGCCGGTGGCGGGTCGGTCACGGCTGCGTGCGCGGGACCGCGCCGCCCGGCGAAGATGCGGAGCTGACGACGGCGCGAACGAACGGGTGACTGAGAGGGGTCTCTGGGCTCGGGGTTTCCGGGTTCCGGGTTCCGGGTTCCGGGCTCGGGGTTTCCGGGTTCCTGGTTCCGGGCTCTGGGTTTCCGGGCTCCGGGTTCCGGGCTCCGGGGTTCGGGGTTTCCGGGTTTCCGGGTTTCCGGGTTTCCGGGTTTCCGGGTTTCCGGGTTTCCGGG
>JBCCLB010000058.1:0-42199 GCA_039027095.1 Myxococcota bacterium | reverse complement strand
GTGGTGGCGGCGGCGGCGGCGGCGGCGGGGCCGGAGGCTCCGGCGGCGGGATGGCGGACGCGGGCGGGGTCGGGGGGGGTGGTCAGAACCTCGGCGCCTGCCTCCCCCGCCGCGATCTGGGTGAGGTGTGCAGCGGACAAGCCCGGGAATGCCGGGCGGGCTCGGGCGAGGTCGGCGAAGAGGGCTTCTGCGTGGTCGAGAGCGGACAGCAGGTCTGTTGTGACCGGCCCTGCGACGCCCCGTGTGAATCGTGTCTCGTCCCCGGCCTCGTCGGTACGTGCACCGCACTTCCCGCCGGCACCTCGTGCCCCGAAGGCGGAGATCCGGACGACCCGTGTGCGGCGGTTTGCGATGGCAGCGCAGCGGGTACCTGCGTGTTTCCCGCCGGTACCGATACCCCGGAGCCCGATACGTGTTGTGTGGCGGGAACCCCCACCAATTCGGAAGCGGCGTGCGGCGGTAACGGCTGCGACGAAGTTGGCCGCTGCCTCGCCGACTGTGCCGATGACGACGACTGCCTGGACGGTTTCGCGTGCATCTTCGCCGACGCCGATGCAGGCCGCGGCGCCTGCACCCGCCTCGATGGGCCGCTCTGCGACGGTCGCGCGACCGTCCGCGTGCCCGATGGTCCCGACCTCGACTGCGCGGCGAGCGCCTCGATCCGATGCGACGGCGATGCGTGCCTCGCCCGCTGCGCGTCCGTCGATGACTGCGTCGACGGCGCGGTGTGCCGCGCCGACGGCACGTGCATCGCCGGGCTCGACAACGCAGACGTCCCCGACTGCAGCTGTCGTTTGGTCGGCGCACGCGCTCCCGGCCGAGATGCGTCTCGTCGTCGCTGGCCCCTCCCCGCGGGCGCGGCGTTGCTGATGCTCGCCGTGGCCACCCGCCGACGCGAAGGACACCATCTTCGTGGCCCTCGGGGACGTTCGTCCGGCGGAGATAGCGGTCCTTGACGGTCCCCCCGCGCCAGAGCGGCCATGGCGGCCCTCCGCTCCCCTCGTCGACCACGACGTCGTCCCCCGGCGGTTCCTGCGAGGCGCCCCCCCGCGGCGAGACGGCCGGCCCGGCCCCCGCCACCCGTGTCGTCCACGCGGGTCGCCTCCCCGACCCCACGACCGGCGCCATCGTCCCGCCGATCGTGTTGTCGACGACTTTTGCCCGCGACGAGAAAGGTAACCTCCGGGGCCCCCACCTCTACGGGCGCCACGGAAACCCCACCCGGGCTCGCCTCGAGGCCTGCCTCGCCGAGCTCGAGGGCGCCGAGGATGCGCTCGCTTTCGCGTCGGGCTGCGCCGCCGCACAGGCACTCTTGAGCACCGTACACCGCGGCGAGACGGTCGTTCTCGGGCACGACCTCTACTTCGGGATCCGAGCGCAGTACCGTCGTCTCGCGCCTCGATTCGGCATCGAGCTGGTGGAGATGAACCTCACGACCGCCGCGTCGCTCGACGCCCTCGAGGGACGAGCGGTTCGGTTCGTCTTCGCCGAGTCCCCCACCAATCCTCGGCTCGCCCTGGTCGACATCGAAGCGCTCGCCGCGCGCTGTCATCGCCTCGGCGCCGAGCTGGTCATCGACAACACCGTCGCCACGCCGCTCCTGCAATCACCGCTCGCTCTTGGTGCGGACTGGGTTCTCCATGCCACCACGAAGTACCTCTCGGGTCACAGCGACGTCGTCGGCGGCGCGCTCGTGGGTGGCGCCGCGGCGGGAGCCGGCCACGAACACGACACCCTGGGCGCCCTGCGCGACATTC
The DNA here is from genome assembly GCA_039027095.1 of Myxococcota bacterium. GTDB lineage: Bacteria > Myxococcota_A > Polyangia > Polyangiales > Polyangiaceae > JAPYTK01. The sequence continues at coordinate 40,442 of JBCCLB010000058.1, read as the reverse complement.
AGCGACTCGGGGGAGCCGTGCCTTCACCATTCGATTGCTACCTCCTCCTGCGCGGTATCGCGACGCTCGACGTGCGACTGCAGCGGCAGGTCGACAACGCCGAGCAGCTCGCCACATGGTTGGACCAACATCCCGCGGTGCGTACGGTTCACTACCCGGGCCTAACCACGCACCCGCAACACGACCTCGTCCGGCGCCAAATGCGGCGCCCGGGCGCCCTCCTCTCCATGCGCCTCGCCGGCGGCGCCGATGCCGCGCGCCGGTTTTGCGGTCGGGTGGCCCTCGCCGTCCCCGCGACGAGCCTCGGGGGCGTTCATACGCTGGTCGAACACCGACACCCCGTGGAAGGGCCAGAGAGCCGTACCCCGGAAGACCTCGTCCGTGTCAGCGTCGGCATCGAAGCCATCGACGACCTCCTCGAGGACTTCCGCGCCGCGCTATCTTGACGCGCGATCGTCTGACGGAGACAGCGCCGCCGCGAGGCGGCGACGCATCGTCGCGAGGCCCGCGGCCGGCGCCTCGAGCCGACCCTCCCGACGCGATAGGACCTCGTCGAGCAAGACGGCGGCCACCGGCGTCAGCGCCTCGTGCTCGGTCTCGGGAGCGACGTCGAGGGCGCGCGCAAACAACGTCGCATCCCGCACGAGGTCGGCCGCGAGCAAGAGCGCCACCCGCGCGTCGGCTTCCCGAGGGTTCGCGGCCAGACGCAGCGACGCTTCTCGTGCGGCGAGCTCCGGTCGACCGATGAAAATCGCTCGGGCCGCGAGCCAGCGGGGATCGTGGCGCGACCGTGTCATCTCGGCTCGCGCCTCGTCGAGCGCACCGCGGGCGAGGGCACCATCGACGTCCTTCCAGCCCCGCGCGGCGTTGTGCGTCCGGGGCGCGACGACCGAAGGGGAGACGGCGGCGGCGTCCAGGGCGGGGGCCAATCGTCGCGCCCGGGCCGCCGCGTGCGCCACCCAGGCGGGGTCGGAAGACATCGCGGCCATCGCCTCCCATACGTCCCGTCGCGAGGGATGTTGAAACCCGAGGGACGCCAACCGCCGCTGCACCTCCGTCCTCTGACCGCCCTCGTGAAGCGCCCGAACGAGGAGCAACGCCGTCTCTACCCGTCGCGGGCGCGCGGCGACGGCCCGCCGCGCCGCCGCCACGGCCGTCGCCGTATCGCCGCGGGCCAGGGCGCACTGGGCCCGCGCCCGCCAGAGCGGCTCGAAGTAAGGTGCCCGCGCTTGCGCCGTCGCAAACGCTTCGTTTGCCCCGCGCGGATCGCCCAGGCGACAACTCACCGCGCCGAGCCGAACCCAAGGCAGCACCCCCGCCCCGTCGCGGCGCGTGACCGCTCGGTAGGCCGCCCGCGCCGCTTCGAAGTCTTCGCGTGCCTCGCGGTCGGCGGCCTGCAGGAATGCCGCGTAGGCTGATGCGCTGACGAAACGCCCCTCGGTCGGGATTCCATCGACGACCCGCACCACGGGTGGATGCCCGCACCCGACGACCGTTGCCGCCAGCGCCCACACCGACCGGAGCCATCCGCGCTTGCGGCGGCGCGAGCGCCCGAGGGCGTCGCGTCGGTCTGCGGCCCGGGAGCGCACGACCATCACGCTTCTCGCCACACCCCCGCGGCGCCGAGATTCAGGTCGATCGGCCGTAGCCCCAAGCCCTCGGCGGCGCGTCGAAAGCCGAGGGAGGGCCTCTGCGTGCCGTAGTAGAGCGCCACGTCCCCGCCCCCGGCGCCCGAGGGGCCAAATCTCGCGCCTTCGTCCCGGGCGCGGGCGTCGAGCGTACGCATCGCCGGCGTGACGATGGGAACGCCCGCCGCGACGCCGAGCGCGTCGAGGCCTTCGAACTGGGTTCCCAGCGCCGCGATGAACGGAGCCACCTCTTCATCACCGGCCTTCACCGCGCTTCGCGCCCCCGCCCCGATCGCGGCCATCGCGGCCGCATGGACGTCCGCGTCACGGGCGCGTAAGCCGCCCACGGCCTCGAGCATGGCGCGCGTCGACGCCGCCGTCGGGCATGCGTACGTCGCGGTCACCAGGCCCGACGGCAGGTCATGCGGGGTCACGTCGAGGTGCCCGTCGACGAGCGTCGCGCGCAACACGCCGCCGAAGCAGGCCGCGGCCACGTCGACCCCGCTCCCGCCGCCTTGGGCCGCGCGATGCGCCGCGAGCGCTCGCGGGAAGAGCCATGCACCGAGGTTCTCGTTGGCGTCGGCCGCGGTGGCGCGCAACGCGGCGGGCCCGACGGCCATGCACGCCACGAGGATGGCCGCGCTCGACCCGAGCCCTAGCTTTCTCCCCTCGTCGCGAAACCCCTTAGCGTCGAACCAAGGGGCGCGATCCAGCCAGCCTCGTCGCTGCGCCTCGGCCACCTCATCCGTGAGTACCGGGGGCGCGCGACCGTCGTCGTCGCTCGCATGGACGTACCGATCGACGGCCGCCACCAACGCCGGCGCCCCCTCGAGCACGGCGTACGCCCCGCTGAGCACGAGCTTGCCCGGGGCTGATGCCCTCATCCCCGCGACCCTGATGAGGGCGCCTCAGTCGAGGGGCGGTCGACGACGACGTGCGCCCCGGGGCCCGGCGCCGCCACGATGACCCGCGTCACGCCCGGGATCGCCCCGACCATCGACCGCACCGCATCGACGTCGGACACGGCGCACAGCACCTTGACGTGCGGTCCGGCGTCGATGGTGAAAAACGCCGCTGGCCCTCCGTTCGCCCGCGATCGTCGTACCGCGTGGAGCGTCCGCATCGTCACGTCGTTCCAGTAGAGGAGGCCAGGGTCGGCCGCCATCGCCGTCGCGTGCATCGCGAGCGCGCTTGCCTCGAGGGCGGAGCCGAGGGCGTCGAGGTCGCGCGCGAGCACCGCCTCCCGAACCCGCTCGTAGAGCTTAGGCGCCCCTTCGAGCCAAGCACGGTACAGGGGACTGGTCGCCGCCGTGTGCTGCATGCCTTCGGTGGAGCCCACCTCCTTCTTGGCTTCGGTGGTCACCGCCACCACCAGCCTCAGGTTCCAGTGGTCGGGCCCCGCGAGAGGCTCCGCCGGAAGCTGGGCCTGCCCGTCCGTTCCCGCGGGAAGGATGACGAAGCCCCCGAACAGGCTTCGCCCCGCCGAAGCCGACACCCGACGGGCCAAACAACTCAGACGGGACGCGGACAGCTCGGTGGCGAGGGCGGCGTCGGCCGCCGTCGCGAGCGCGGCGAAGGCAGAGGCACTCGAAGCGAGACCGGCAGCGGTGGGAAAGTCGTTTTCGCTGCGCACCGCCGCCCGCGGCCGAACGCCGCTACGACGCGCCTCGTCCCACACCAGGTCGAGGAGCTGGCCCACGCGGGCCACCGCGCGTCCCGCCACGGGTGCCCCGTCGAGATGGAGACGGTCCTCTGTCCCGCCGTCGAAGATGACCTCGGTCCGGGTCGTCATCCCCGCGAGGGTGACGGACAGGCTCGGGACCGCGGGAAGGTTGTGCCCCTCCGGCCTCTTGCCCCAGTACTTGGCGAGGGCGATGTTCGGATGGGCGACGGCGACGGCCTTCATGGTTCGGTCCTCTCTTTCCCCCGCGTCGTGGTCGTCTCCGTGTCGGAGGACGGGACGATGGTCACGAAGCCGTCGTAGCCGCGGGCACGCCACGCGGCGACCACCTCGTCGGCGACGCCGGCGTCGGCGGCGACCGCGACGGCGGCCCCGCCGCCCCCGGCGCCCGTCAACTGCGCCCCCCACGCGCCGGCGCGCCGCGCGGAAACGCATAGGTCGTCCAACGCGGGCGTCGACACCCCCCACGACGCCAACAGCTCGTGATTGCGGTCGAGCGAAGCGCCCAGCGCTCGGTAGTTCCCCGTCGCCATCGCGCCGATCGAGGTCTCGACCACCTCGGCGATCGCGCGCAGCGTTTGGTCGAAGACGACCGGCTCCTCACGCCTCCGTGCCGCAACCCCCGCGACCAGTGTTTTCGTCGCCCCTCCCGTCCCCGTCAGCCCCACCGCCAAGACGAGGGGGTCACGCAGGAGAACAGGCTCCGTAGCTCCGGTGCGGCGGTCGAAGCGAAGGCACCCTCCGGACATCGCCGCAGCCACGTCGACGCCGGAAGGATTGCCGTGAAAGGCGCGCTCCCAAGCGTCGGCGCGGGCCCGGACCCGCGTCGCGACCGTGGCGCCCTCGTCGTCCTCTCGTGGCGGGGGAGACGATGAGCGCGCCGCCAACGCTTCGACCGCACGCGCAATGGCCACCGCCGCCGCCGCGGAGAACCCGAGGCCCATGCCCGGAGGGAGGCTCCCTCGAACGACGACGTCTCCGACAGAAACGGGGCGCCCCGCATCGAGCAGCGCGCCGAACGCTTCGCCGAGCTCGCCCGGGTCCCCTCGTCGACAGCGTCGCGTCCCCAAGAGATCAACCCGAGCCACCTCGCCGGGCGCCGCCGTCGCGCGCAATCCCCGGGGGATGGCGACCACCACGGCGGGCACGCCGTACACGACGGCGTGCTCCCCCCCAAGGATCAGTTTGCCTCCCGCCTCGCCTCGGGCCCCCGCACTGGCCGATGCTTCCGGCGCCGCCACCGCCGTGACGTAGACGGACCCCTCCGGAGGCGCAACGCCTGCCCACCGAGGTGCGGTCGCCACCCGTCGACCGGGGCGAGCGTCGGTTTTCCTCGGCGGTCGGTCGTGGGGCGGGCTCACCGGTACGGGTTCGACAGGTCTTCTTCCTCGCCCGCCGTGGGGGCGGGCGTCTTTGGCGCACCATCGGCGGAAGGCGGCGGCGCGGGTCGTCCGCGGTCCGGGCGCGCCTCGCGCGGCGCCGCGGGGGTCGGGTGGGTGCGTGGCGCGGCCGCGGCTCGAGGTGAGGGCGCCGCCGGAGATGACGGCGCGGGCGACCGAGGGCGAAGGTCGTCATCGTCCAGAGCCTCTTCGGCCCGGGCGGACCCAGCGGGGGCGACCTCCCCGTCGCCGGGGGACGGTCGGGTCGTGCCCGGCGCGTCGACCGTGGTCGTCCCATCCTCCGGGGTGGCCGTGGGGCGGAACGCTTCGGTAGCGGGACCGGGGCCCGGATCCCCGTCGGCGGTCGTGGCGCCGCCGCGCGAAAAAACCAACCAGGTCACGACCCCCGCCACCAAGAGAGCAAACGCGGCGGCGGCGAGCAACATACCCCCGGCGCGCCGCCGCCGCGAGAGCCCCGCGATCTCGTCGACGTCGCTTCGCCAAGGTGACGCGGCGGACTCGGGGATGGGTCCAGCCCCTGGCCCCGCCGCCCGCTCCGACCCGGGCCCAGTTCCCAGAGGCCCCGCCAACCCGGGGTCGCTGGCTTGGTAGATGTTGGTGTTCTCCACCGCGTCCGCGCCGGTCGCCGCGGCCGCCGAAGACGCAGTCGTGGGGGCCTCGGAAGTTGCAGAGACGAGGGTCGCGGCGGGAGGAGGTCGCTTGCGGGGCGCGGGCGGTGCCGGCGGCGTCCCGCCCCCCGGCGTCGTCGCTCCCGCCGCAGCGACCGGCTTTTCCGGAGGCCATACCTTCGCGGTCGACGGGCTCGACGACGAGGACGCCGCCTCCCCCTCCTCGGGGATGGGAACCGTGTCGACGGGCACCGTGTTGGGCATGGACCCCTCACGCGTCGTGGTAACGGGGCGCGGTTCACTCTTCGTCGACGGGAGCGAACTCGAGAGCGCAGGAAAACGGGACGGCGAGCCCGGTGGCCCCGAACCTGGAGGCGCATCACTCCCTTCGCGACGGGTGGCGGGAAGGGGCACCGGCGGCACCGCCGCGCGGGTCGCCGGCGCCGGCGGACGCGTCTCGACCGCCGATCGCTCTGGACCCGCCCAACCGTGGTCGGTCTGCCCCCCTCGGGGCTCCAGCGTCGTCGGCGTCGCCTGCAGCCAACTGCGCACCGCATCGCGTTGCTCGTGGGCATCTGCCCCATAGCGTTCGCCCATGAGCGCCCCCACCTCCCGGTGGGTCGCGAGACCGAGGGTCGCGGCCGCCGCACCTTCGAGCTCGTCCGCCATGGCGGCAGCCGTGGCGTACCGCTGCTCGGGGTCTCGGGCGAGCGCACGCTGACACACGCGATTGAGCGCCTCGGGCATCGTCGGCGCGTACCGCCGGATGTCGGGCACGACGTCTTCGAGGAGACGCTTGAGCGTCTCCGCTTCCGTCTTGCCCTTGAAGAGCCGTCGCTGCGCGAGCATCTCCCACAGCACGACCCCCAAACTGAAGACGTCGGCCCGGCGATCGAAGTCTTCGCCCTGCGTCTGCTCGGGCGCCATGTAGGCGAGCTTGCCCTTCATGGATCCCTCTCGGGTCGTGTGGAGCCGAGACCGCGCCCGCGCGATGCCGAAGTCCGTGATGCGGGTGCATCCGTCGAGACCGATCAGGAGATTCTGTGGAGAACAGTCGCGATGCACCACGTGAAGCGGCGCGCCCTTGTCGTCGACGAGATCGTGGGCGGCGTGCAGTCCGCCGAGGGCATCGACCATGCAGCGTAGCAATACGGGGGGCGGCAGCGGGTTGCCGGCCATCGCGGCGTGGGTCATCAGCTTCGCCAGCGTGACCCCCTCGATGTACTCCATCACGAGGTAGTACCCCGTGTCGCTGGCCCCGATCTCCAGGATGGGCACGACGTTTTGGTGATGAATGCTGGCCGCGATCCTCGCCTCGTCGAGGAACATGTCGATGAACTCCTGCTCCCCCGCGAGATGGGGATGGAGTCGCTTGATCGCCACCAGGCGTTGGAAACCGCCGAAACCCGCGCGCCGCGCGAGAAACACCGACGCCATGCCGCCCGACGCGATCTCGCCGATCAGCTGGTAGCGACCGTCGAGCAAGTGCCGGTCGCCCTCGGGCAACAAGCTCAATCGGGTGACGGCGCTCTGCTCCCCCATGGTCTAGGTCGGCTCCGCTCCCTCGTACGCCGTCGGCGTCAAAACCTTCCCTGAAGCGATAACCCCGCGAACCCCGAGCCGTCGCCGAGACCCACCGCGGGGGTGAGCCGCATCTCCCGGTTCTCCGCGGCTTCAGTGGCTTCGTCACCCGCTTCGTCACCACCGCCCCAGTCGGCGACGATGGCGAGGAGCACCGTGAGGGCGCCGGCCCCCGCCGTCGCGCCGATCAACACGTTGGTGCGGGTCTGGGCCGCGCGTCCGTCTTGGTAGGCCGGGCAGTCGGTCCCCAACCCGACGCAGTCGCGCTCGACGGCCTCGGTGCCAGGATTGTTCACGGTGTCGATGCCACTCCACACCAGCGTCCCGCCCAGGCCCGCCGTGACGAGCGCACCCGCGGCAAACCACCAGGGGCTGATGCCTCCTCCCTCGACGACGGTGTCTCCACCCGTCGCCGTCTCCCCCCCGGCGGGACGACGCCCCGGCGAGGGATCGGCGGGCGAAAACGGCATCGATGAGGGCTCCGGCTCCGCCGTCTTCGGCGCCACCGCCTCAGGGGCCCTAGCGGGCACGGCCACATCGAGATCGCTCTTCCCCCCGGCCTCGGCCTGGACCGTCTGGTCGACGTCGGGCCGGTCCTCGAACCCGACCCGCAAGGTCACCGGCCCCGGCTCGAGGTACAGCGTCCACATCCGCTGTCGCCCTCCTGGCACCGAGCGCGGCGCCGCGTCGCCACCCCCGAGGGCGACGACACAGGGTGCCGCACACGCGAGCGTGACTTCGTGGACGGCCGGGCCGGCCTCGGAAATCGTCGTCGCGGCGAGGTCGGCGGTCGCTTCGTCACCGGGGTAGCGACGCTGGGCGAGCGCCGCGAGCGTCGCCGCGCGGGCCGTTTGACCCGCACGGGTTCGCGCTCGGATCGCCATCCGCAACGCCCGCGCCGCCGGCGCGAGTTCGTCGGCCGCCTCGAAGTGAGACGCCGCCCGCTCCCACTGCTCGGCACGGTACTGCCGCGACCCCTCGTCGAACTCCGTCTTGGCCTGCTCGACCTCCGACGCCGCCTGCGCCAACGCACGGGGGACCGCCCCCACGCCCCATGGTCCCGAGGGAAGGAAGCCCGCGCCGAAGATGAGCCCCGCCGCTACTGCTTTTCGCCACATCGCCGGCCATGAGATTCCCCCTGGGCGCGATGTCTGTCAACGCCGGCGTGGGGACCGAACGACCCGGGTCTCCCTCGATGCTTGCCGGGCCCTTTCGAGATGCGTGACCCGTCGCGAGGAACTCAACCCATTTCGAGGAGGAGGGCGTCGGGATCTTCGAGGTAGCGAATGACCTCGTACGCAAAGGCAGCCCCGACGTGACCGTCGATGAGCCGGTGGTCGAACGACAAGGACAGCAACATGACGTCCCCGATCACGATGGCTCCATCCCGCACGACCGGCTTCTGTTTCATTTGGTGAACCCCGAGAATGCCGACCTCCGGGGTGTTGAGGATCGGGGTCGCGAACAATCCTCCCTGCGCGCCAAGCGACGTGATGGTGAAGGTCGACCCCGCCAAGTCCGACGGGGCGACCCGGCCCGACTTGGTCGCCTCTCCGAGGCGGCTGATCTCGGCCGCGAGCTCCAGCACACTTCGCCGGTCGGCATCGCGGAGTACCGGAACCATCAGGCCCCGCTCGGTCGAGGAAGCGATCCCGATGTGATATCGCCGGTGGGTCACGATCTCGGCCGTCGCCTCGTCGAAGGACGCGTTGAGGCTCGGGTGTCGCTTGAGCGCCGCGACGACCGCCTTCACGATGAACGGAAGGTACGTCAGCTTGGCGCCCTGCGCCGCCGCCTTCGGCTTGAGGCGACCCCGCATCGCCTTGAGCGCCGAGACGTCGCATTCCTCTACGAACGTAAAGTGAGCCGCGGTGCGCTTCGAGCGCGCCATGGCGTCGAAGATTCGCTTCCGCACGCCGCGGAGAGGCGTGCGCGTCACATCCTCCGCAGAGGCCCCTGACGTGGCCTCGCCGGCCGGCGCCGCCGGCCCCCGACCCGGCGGGACGGCTGGAGGCGGCGGGGTCCTCGGCGCGTCGACGAGCGCGCGCCCCGCGGTCGTCGTGGCCGACTCGGACCCGCCCGATGATTGCGGGGGCGTCACCCCCACCGCGTGCCGCCGCACGTCCTCTTTCGTGACGCGCCCGCGGGACCCGCTGGGCACGACGCGCCGAAGGTCGACCGCGAGATCCCGCGCGAGCTTGCGCACGGCTGGCGTCGCGAGGGGCTTCGGGTCGTAGTGCGCGACGCCATCGTGGCGCGATGTCGTGGGGGTACCGTCCCCGCGATCAGAGGTCTCCTCGATGATGGCCTCCGTGGCGCGCGTCTCCGGGGCCGACGTCGAAGCCAGAGCGGCGCCTTCGGCCGTCCGCGCCGCCGCGGCCGCCGTCGGGTCGGTGCTGTCCCCCGCGGTCCCCGCCACCGAAGTGGTCTCTGATCCGAGCTCGAGGACGACGAGCGTGGTGTGGACGGCGATGATGTCGCCTTCGGCGCCGCCGAGGTCCCGCACCGTTCCCGCCTTGGGCGATGTAATCGTAACCGTCGCCTTGTCGGTCATCACCTCGACGATCGGCTCATCCTCGCCCACCGCATCCCCGGGTTTGACGAGCCAAGAGACGATCTCGCCTTCCATCACCCCTTCCCCGATGTCGGGGAGCTTGAAGTCGAATGTGCTCATCGCATCCTCAGAAGTTCGCGGTTTCCAGCAGCGCCCTCAGGATCCGAGGCGAACGCGGCAGATACTCCATTTCGAGGGCATAGGGGAACGGCGTGTCGTAGCCGGTGACCCGTCGCGGAGGCGCCTCCAGGCGCAGAAACGCACACTCGTTGATCGACGCCACAATCTCCGCTCCGAGACCACACGACTTCGGCGCCTCGTGAACCACGACCACGCGGCCGGTCTTCTCCACCGACCGTTGCATCGCATCAACGTCGAAGGGCCACAGCGTCCGCAAGTCGAGCACTTCGCAGTCCACCCCCTCCGCCGCGGCGGCCGTCGCCGCTTCGAGGGCCTCGTACAGCATCGCCCCGTAGGTGATCAACGTCACGTCCTCGCCCTCCCGCACCACGCGGGCACGACCGAGCTCGACCGTGAAATCGCCACTCGGAACGTCGCCGCGCGCCGCCCGGTAGATGCGTTTCGGCTCGAAGAATAGCACCGGGTCCTCGTCGCGAATCGAGGCGAGCAAGAGACCCTTCGCATCCTCCGGGGTCGCCGGGCACACGACTTTGAGACCGGCCACGTGGACGAAGTGCGCTTCCGGCGACTGTGAATGATAGTGACCGCCCCGAATCCCGCCCCCGACGGGAGCGCGAATCACGAGGGGGCAGCCGTACTGGCCCCCCGATCGATAACGCACCTTCGCCACCTCGCTGACGATCTGGTCGTACGCGGGAAAGATGAAGTCGGCGAACTGGATCTCCGGGACGGGACGGAGGCCGTAGAGCGCCATGCCGAACGCCGTCCCGATGATCCCCCCTTCACTCAGTGGCGTGTCGAGGACCCGCTCCTCGCCAAAGGCATCCCGCAGACCTTCCGTCACCCGAAACACCCCGCCGGCGTGTCCCACGTCTTCCCCGAGGACCACCACCCGGTCGTCGCGCGTCATCTCGAAGCGGAGCGCGTCGTTGATGGCCTCGACCATGTTCATCTGCGGCATGCGTTGCTGGTCCTCTCGTGAACACGCGGACCGCTTCGGCCCGCGCGCTTCCGTTGCTCGACTCCATTCGCGGATCTCGTTCAGGGCACCGCATCCCGCTGCGCGACGAGGAAAGGCGGCAGAGCGCGATACACGTCTTCGAAAAGCGTCGCCCGCGCGGGTCCGGGCGCAGACCCCGCTTCGGAGACCGCGGCGTCGATCTGTCCCTGGGTGCGGGCTTCGAGGGCGCGCTCGGCCTCGTCGTCCCATCGGCCACGCGCCACGAGGTAGCGACGCAGCCGCACCAGCGGGTCCAATGCCGCCCCCCGGACCCCATCGAGGGGGTGCACCACGGCTTCGACCCACGAGGCACCTTCTCCCCGTCGTGCCCGTCGCACCGCATCGCGGACCACACGATAGACCGCCAACGGGTCCATCCCGTCGCAGCGGATGCCCGGCACGCCGTAGGCTTCGCCCCGCGCGCGAGCCGAGGGGAAGCGGCCGACCCGACCCGATGCCACCGTAGCGGCCGGCACCGACGATGACGTCGCGTCATCCTCGCCTTTCCGCGGCCGATCAGGTCTGGCCTCGTAGCGGCCGACGAACACGACCGGCGCCCGGAGCACGCCGGCAAAATTCAAGGCGTCGTGAAACGACGCCCCCGCGGTCACGCCGGCGCCGCGGCCCGAGGCCAACGTCACGACATCTTCGCCGCGGGCCCGTGCCGCCCACGCGAAGCCAACGGCGTGGCAAAGGTGCCCCGCCGCGGGTCCCCCGGCGCTCGCGATCCGTGCTCCGCGGGCTGTCGTGCCCCCGAGGCCGGGACGGCCCTTCGCGGGATCGCCCCCCGTGGCGAAGAGGTGATGAAAGAAACGGGCGACGGCGCCGCCGTCGACGTCGCGGACGAGGGTGAGCCCGTGATCGCGGCGCCCGGGGAAGATCCAATCTTCCGGTCCGAGGGCCATCGCCGACGCAACGAGCGTCGCTTCTTCCCCCGCCGCCCCGGCATAGGGCCCAATACGTCCCTCGGCCCGCAGCGCGGCCGCGCGGGCGTCGCAGGCGCGGAGCCGCCGCATCGCGACGTACATGTCGACGTCGGCGCCGCCCGCGCTCGGTTCCTCCGATTCCGGGGTGTCCCCCACCACGACACCATCGGAGCCGAGGACGGAGAAGCATCCGTCGTCGTTCAACCCCAGGGCTTCCGCGGAAGTTCGGGGCTCCGTCGGCATGGACATGGCGCGGACCCTAATCCGGGTTGCCCGCCCGAGCCAAGACGGGTCTCGGCCCGCCCTCTTGGCCGACACCATGGGGCGCCCGAGGGGTCTCGCGGCCAGACGGCCCAGCCGGCGACCTCAGCCAGACAACCCAGCCAGACAACCCAGCCGGCGAACCCAGCCAGACAACCCAGCCAGACAACCCAGCCGGCGAACCCAGCCAGACAACCCAGCCGGCGAACCCAGCCGGCGAACCCAGCCAGAAAACTCAGCCGGCGATGGCGAGGCGAGCCTGCTCGACGACCGCCTCGAGATCGTGGGCCGAAACTCGAAAACCCACGGCGAGCCGGTCGATGACGTCGCGCTCCGATGCGTCGAGCCCTCCCGAGGACCACGCCATCAGCGCGGCGATGCGCAGCACCTCCAGCTTGTGCGCCGCCACTTGCACGACACTCGCCACCATGTCGATGCGGCGCCCGAGCCCATCCTCCGCGAGCAGCTCCCCGAGATCGGCGACGAGGCTGTCCACGTCCTGGCGCTGAACCGTATTCGCGCATGCCTCATGAACGACCCCGATGAACGTCTCGCGCTCGGCGGCGTCGAAGATGCCATCGGCGTTGGCCACGAGAAACGCCGCCTCCACCACGGCCTCGAACAGCGACGCGGCGCGAGGGTCGAATCCAGTCGGTATCGTCGCTTCCGCGCCGGCGGGCTTCCGCGCGTAGGAGGCCGCAGCTTGGCCGAGAATGGACTTCTGCTGGGGCCCGTCCGCCGCGATCGCGTCTTCCGAGGAGGAGGGGGTCCCCGCAATGCTCGCCACGACGCGGTCGAGCAAGCTGTCGGCGGTTTCAGCCATGATGCGACTTTAATGATTGTCTGGCGCAAAAAGCCAGCCGTGCCCGCTGAAATCGCCGAGGGTGCCGGCTACGCCTCGGCCGACGGCCGTCGGACGAGACGCTCCGCCGGCACGAAGCTGCCGCTGAACCCTGCCGACCCGGGCCCTGCCGACCCGGGCTGTCGGCGGTCGGCGACGAGCTGCGCCGCGAGGTGGGCCTCCGTGAGGCCAGCCCCAGTGGCTACAGCGTCGGTAGGTACAGCTGCATGGCGCACCGCCGGTCGTCGCTCGGGCGGGGCGCCGCCGTCGCCTGCCGACTGCCGCAGCACCTCCGCTGCCGCGGCCCGAGCGCGTGTTACCCGCTCCTGAACCATCCGCTCGGCTTCGGCGTCGTCGGCGTCGGGACCGAGCAGCACCGAGCGCACGAACACCTCCGCCGCCTTGTAGCTGGACCGCACCAACGGACCACTGGCCGTATAGGCAAAACCCATGGCCTGTCCTTCTTGGCGGTATACCCCAAAGGCCTCGGGGGTGACGTAGCGGTCTACGGGCGCGTGCTTCGGCGAAGGCCGGAGGTACTGGCCGAGGGTGACGATGTCGACCCCGGCGGCTCGAAGATCACGCATCGTCTCCAGCACTTCCTCGTCGCGCTCACCGATGCCCACCATGATCGAGCTTTTGGTCAGACGTTCGGGAGCGCGATCCTTGGCGCGTTTCAGCACGTCGAGCGTTTGGTCGTAGCCGCACCGGACGTCGCGGATCTTGCGCGACAGCCCTCGGGTGACCTCGACGTTGTGCGCGAACACGTGGGGAGCGGCGTCGACCACGGTGTCGACGGAACTCATGTGTCCCTGAAAGTCCCCCACGAGCGTCTCGATGAGGATGTCGTCGCGCAGTTCCTTGAGGCGCTCAACCGTGGCGGCGACATGCCCCGCACCGCCGTCGAGCATGTCGTCCCGGTTGACCATGGTCATCACGACGTACGTCAGCCCCATCGACGCGATGGCCCGCGCCACGTGCTCTGGCTCGCGAGGATCGACCGCCCCTCGCGGATTTCCCGTAGTGACGGCGCAAAATCGGCAGCCCCGAGTGCAGACGTCACCGAGGAGCATCACGGTGGCGGTCCCCTCGCGCCAGCATTCGCCGACGTTCGGACAACGCGCCTCTTCGCACACCGTGTAAAGGTCGAGCTGACGGAGGGTCTTCTTGAGACCATGGTAGGTCTCCCCCCCGGGCGCGCGCACCTTGAGCCAGGGCGGCTTGGGCGAAAACCGTCGGGTCATGAGTGGGGAAATAGCAGGAACCGCTTGCGCCGCCCACCGCACCGGGGCGCCTTGCCGCGCCGATGATGGACAAAAAAAAAACGGAGGCGACTCGGTCACCCGAGTCGCCTCCGCGACGTTTCGCTTGCGTGCGTTGATGCCGTTCATCGTGGACGCGGCGCTTTTCAGCCGCGGCACGCCGTGGCGACCACATACGTCGGTCGCCTCATCGATCGGACCAAAATGAACATCTTCCTCCGGGACGAGGGCTTCGCGGCCCGTCCCGGCCGACGATGCGCGGTTGATGACCTCGCTCGGTCGGCCTTCCCGGGGAAGGAACCCATCGCCATGCGACGGGCCCACTTCGCCCATCCCCACGCGCTGCGCCCGGCATCGCGGCCGCGGCGAAGGCAGCGCCCCCCGCGCGGGGGGCACCTCATCCGCCGACGGTAGCCGCGTCGACCACCGCGCTCGGCGACCGAAGTCGTCGAGTGAACGGTCGAACGCGACACCCGTTGCACCGACCTCCCGCGCCTCTCGGCTGAGGAAGCCCCTGCGTGGAATTGGGGTCTGACGTCTCCTGTCGCTCGCGCCGCGCACGACCCGGGGCGTTCCCGCCCCTCGCCCCGACCTCGGAGAGGTCAGCGCGAGCGGGCCCGTCCCGAGGGACGCGCCCCGGGCCGAAGCGTCATCGAATCCTCTGGATTCGACGACGCATCGTGACGATCGCGGTGGAGCCCGGTCCGTGCTTCGCCGCCTCCCGGGTAGGGAGGAGGCTTGCGCAGACCGAGACGTCTGGAACGCCCGAAGAACGCGCGCCTTGCGGCGGGTCGTCGCCTCCCGCCGCCATGGTTCATGACGACCCGACCTCACCTCGACTCGCATGAGCCAGCGATGAGAGGGATGGGAGGCACGTGCCGGTCGGACCCGGGCCGCCCCCGCCGCTCGCGCGTCGGGTTACGCCGCGGTTCCGTCCTCACTCCGTCGTCGTTTCCCCGGCCGGCCCTCGCTGTCGTGGAGACAGCGCGGTCGCGCATCAAGCGCAACCACGGGGGCTGGTTCGGGAACGCCTCGGAACGAGGCAGACACGCCTTCGTTCGTTCCTGCATCTTCATCTGTGATCCGAGCACCCTCAGCTCCCGACCACGCCCCTACCGTTCCGTCCGGGTGAACCCAGATGGTCTTGAGGGAAGGACGTGCGGTTGGCGCCGCCACGTCCACGTGTTCGTTCCTCCTCGCCGCCGCCGCCAAGGCGGCGTTCGCCAACCACGGGGGTGTTTCAGTGCCCTCTCTCGTGTCCCCGCCGCCCTCGCGGGCGGCGACGAACGAGAATCCGTGACGGTCGACGCTTCGGTGGCCTCTTCGGCCTGGTGTCACCACATGGTGGTCCCGCGTTTTCGCCCCCCTGCACGTGCGATGACGTGCAGAAGGCCGAGCGGCTGACCACCCCGAAAGCGCGAGGTCGGTGCTCGCACGACACCCGCTACCCGCCGCGTCTCGCCACTGAAGCGGTCCGAGGTGGGCGCCCTTCGGTCGCATCGGCGTGCCAAGGCCGAGCCACGGTGAGGGGCGAGGTGTCTTCGTCGTTGTCAAAGAGCTGAGAGCACGACTCTCAGACGGTCATTCCGTGCCGACCCCCGCGCCCGAAAGCACGTCGGGAAACACGCCGCCCGGGGCCGCCCACGGCCGCGAGCGGCGAGTGAGTGGACCACCAAGAGTGCGGGTCGAAGCCTCCCCCCGAGGAAGTCGCCGTCGCCCACAGGGGGTGGACGGTGACACCGAAGGTCGAAACCTTTCGGTCTTATCCCCGGGAAAAAACCCCGGACACCCCTCGTCGCCCTCACGGCCCCCACGGGGTGGGAACCCGTCGAGGCTTGCCCGGCTCGCGCCAGGCGCAGCATTCGCGTGCGAACACTGCCGTGGGACCAGAGACCTCGCGAAGACCAAGGCCTTCGACGAAGAGGGAGACGCAAGTCTCCCCAGACTCGAGAGCCACCTGAGACCGGGCTTCCGCGAAGAAGCATCCGATGCCCCGACGGCCCGGGGTGTCTTCCGTCAGCGTCAGCGCGCCTGGCCCCAAAAGAGCCCGACGCCCCCGATGGGTCGCCCCTCGAGGAGGCGACCATCACTCGACCTTTGCCGGTGTCGTCGTGCCGCCGGCGCGGCCGTGTCGATACCGGTCCAGACTCCCGGAGAAGCCTGCTTCCACGTCGCTCTCGGTGAGGAGCGTGTGAGGGCCCGAAGGCCGTCAAGCGGCGTGGCAGTCGAGACGCTGAGTTCTGCGAATGAAACGTCTGCAGCGCGATGTGCCGCGAAACGTCTGAGTCGACAATTCGTCGTTGGCGACGCGTATTGCAAACAAAATGTTTGCGGCCGAACCCATCTTTTTTGGCCCCAAGGTTGTCCCCAAGAACGCCACACCTTGTTGACCCGGCACGACCTTTATCAACATCCTCGTCCACAGCACCGCTGGCGCACCATGCCTTACGTCGCACCACCTTTGCGCGCTCATCGCCCTCCTCCGGGCGTCGATCCCCGTCGTCTCGCCGACCATTCCCTGGAGACGCTCGCGGCGTGGCTCGCCGGTGAGACGGGCGTGGCGTCGACCCGTGCCCGACGCGCGGCCGGCAAGGCCCTTCGGGTCGCGTTCGCGGCGGACGACGCCACCCGAGCCCCGTACGACGACGCGGCCTTGATCGCGGGCGGGATCGGCGCCTGGGCGCGGCCGGCGCTGTTGACGCTCGACGCCGGCCTTAGCCTCACGGTCGCCCACCGCGCGCCGTCTGCGGACGGCACCGTGAAGCTTCTGTTGCGAACCGCCGACGACCACCTCATCGAGTCGGTACTCATTCCCGCGGCGCGTGGCCGTCGCCGGGCGCGGGTGACCCTCTGTATCTCAAGCCAGGTGGGCTGCGCGCGCGCCTGCACCTTCTGCGAAACCGGAGCCCACGGCTTGAACCGCCATCTTCACGCCCACGAAATCGTCGACCAATCCCGGATCGCGCGCGCCATCTGCGCCTCCGCCTCGACCGACCGGCCGCGCGACCGCCGTGAGCCTCCGTCGGCGGGGAAGCCTCGCTCGGGTCGAACGCGTCTCCCGGCGGCGCAGCGCCCCGTGTCGAACATCGTCTTCATGGGGATGGGCGAGCCAATGGACAACCTACGACGCGTCCAGCGCGCGATCGACTTGCTGACCACCCCCCAGGCCTTCGACTTCGCCCCTTCCCGGGTAACGGTGAGCACGGTGGGACGCGCAGACAAGCTGGCCGACTTTTTCGCGTCGACGCGCGCCGAGCTCGCGATCAGCATCAACGCCCCCGACGACCAGCGCCGCGCCCGTATCATGCCGATCAACGAGCGTCACGACCTGGCCACGCTGAAGAAAAAACTCCTCGACGTGATGCCGCGCGGCCGGCGCGTCTTGTTTCAGTACGCCCTCTTCGGCGGGTTCAACGACAGCCTCGACGATGCCGACCTCCTGGCCGCGTACGTCCGCGACGTACCCTGTCGGGTCAACGTGATCCCCGCCAACCCCGGCCCCGACCCCGCGCTGTTCGCGCCCACCCCGACCCGGGTCGACGCGTTTGTCGCGCGTCTCGCCAGCCACGGGGTGACCACCCTCGTCCGGCGGCCCCGCGGACGCGACGTCGGTGGCGCCTGTGGTCAACTCGCGGGTCGCCGGCGAGGCCTCGCCGTGCTCGACGAAGCGACACCTCCCGAACCAGGGGCATCTCCGCGATGACGTCTTCTTCCCGCGGAGATGACCACCTGGCCGCCACCCTGTTGGCCCGAGCGCTCGTCGCGCGGGCCGGCCGCCGCCGGGTCTGGCTCTCGGATGGGCTCCCGTTGGCCCTGCGACGGGTGCCGGTCCATCGCGTCGACACCCCCGCCCTGGCTGAGATGGCCGTCATCCGTGCGGCCCACATCGGCCCTCGCGGCGAAGTCGGAGGCCCCGCGGGGGGACTTCCGAGCCGACTCTGGGTGTGGTTCGACCCGCGTGAGGGCGACCGCATGTCCGAGGCCCCGCGAGGGCCGCGCCGAGGACGCGCCGAGTGCATCGTCGGTCCTCTCGGTTGGATCGAACTTCGGCCCGCGGGGCCGGTGGTGACGCAGCTGGCGCCAGGTGTGTCCGCGCGTGACCTGCAGCGCTTCTGCGCGCCCCCCCTGCTCATCGACCCCGGGGTCGATGAGATGACGCTTGGGCCCGAGCCCGACGGCAGCCATGATGCCGACCATGGCGTGGCCTGAGAAAACCGGTCCGAGCACCGACGCGAGCGAAAAGAAGACGCTCGGCGAGGGCGTGTTTCAACTCTGCGGCGGATGCGGCACCACCCTCACGGCCGCCCAGCTCGACGAGCGCTTTCAGGTCTGCCCCTCTTGTGGCCATCACCACCGGCTCTCCGCGGATCGGTGGCGGGAGCTGATCTGCGACGAGGGCGCGCTGGAGCCGTGGGCCAGCGACCTGTCGCCCACCGATCCGCTCGCGTTCAGCGACGGGAAAGCCTACGTCGACCGCCTCGCGGCCGCCCAGCGCAAGACGGGCACGCGGGACGCCATCGAGATCGGGCGGGCCCAGCTCGAGGGCCGTCCGATCGCCTACGGAGCCTTCATCTTTTCCTTCATGGGAGGAAGCATGGGTTCGGTGGTCGGCGAGAAGGTCACCATTCTCTTCGAGCGCGCCCTCGAGGCGCGACTTCCTGTGGTGCTGCTGCAGGCGTCGGGGGGAGCTCGGATGCAGGAGGGGATCCTGTCGCTGATGCAGATGGCGAAGAGCGTCGCCGCCCTGGAGCGGCTCCGGGAGGCGCGGGTCCCCTACATCTCGTGCCTCCTCCATCCGACCACCGGCGGGGTGGCGGCGAGTTTCGCCTTTCTCGGCGATGTGAACCTCGCCGAGCGCCGGGCTCTCATCGGGTTTGCCGGCCCCCGCGTGATCGAAAACACGATCCGGCAACGGCTTCCCGAGGGCTTTCAGCGCGCCGAATTTCTCCTCGATCACGGCATGGTCGACCAGGTCGTGAGCCGGTTGGAGATGAAAGCCACCATCGCGCGCGTCCTGTCGCATCTCGTGCGATGACCCACCGGCTCCAGACCCTCGAGCAGACACTGCTGGCACGAACGGGTCGCGGCGCGACCTACGGCCTCGACCGGATGCGCGCCGCCATGGCCCCCCTCGGGCATCCCGAGCGCGACCTCCCGGCCGTCCACATCGCGGGCACCAACGGAAAAGGAAGCACCGCGGCCATGGTCACCGAGGTCGCGCGGGCGGCGGGGCTCACGGTGGGAACGTTCACCTCTCCCCACTTGCGCCGATTGCGGGAGCGCATCCGCATTCAGGGCGTCGAACTGGACGAGGAGGCGTTCACCGAGGCGCTCGCCCGCGTGCTCCACCCCTCGATCCCCGCGTTGACGTTCTTCGAAACGATGACCGCAACGGCGTTCGTCGCGATGCGGGAGGCAGAGGTCGACCTCGCGGTCGTCGAGGTCGGCCTCGGCGGCCGCCTCGATGCGACCAACGTCCTGACGCACGCGCTCGCCACGGGGATCGTATCCATCGGACTGGACCACACGAGCATCCTCGGGCCCGACGAAGCCAGCATCGCTACGGAAAAAGCCGGTATCTTCAAGGCGGATACCGCGGCGGTGCTCGGCCCGATGTCGACCTCGGCCCTCGATGCGTCACGCCGGGCGGCCACCGAAGCGGCGGCGCGACCGGTGTGGCGGTGCGGCCCCCGTGGCACCGAGGTGGAGGTGGCGTACGACGACCACGGCTTCGACCTGCCGGACGGGGCTCGGATCGACGGTTCCCGCATCGGGTTGGCGGGTTGCCACCAGCGGGCCAACGCCGCCGTGGCCGTTGGATTGTGCGCGGCGGTCGACAGCACCAGGGTTCCGAGGCGCGCGTTGGTGCCTCACCTGCGTGACGGCCTCGCCGACGTGCGCTGGCCTGGACGCCTCGAGACGCTGAGCTACCGAGGTCGACGACTGGTCCTCGACTGCGCGCACAACCCCGCGGGCGCGGCCGCGCTTCGCGCCGCGCTGGACGATGACGACCCGCGCGCCCCCAGCGAGAGGTCCGACACGCTTCTCTTCGGCGCCATGGGCGACAAGGCATGGCCCTCGATGCTCAGCACCCTCGCCGGGCGCTTCGCCCGCCGGATTTACGTACCAGCCCTCTCCACACCCCTCGCCGGGCGCACGTTCGCGGCCCCCGAGGCCCTTGCCGCGCGTTATCCGGGGCGCGCGCTCGCCAACCCGCGCGAGGGCCTCGCCGCTGCGGTGGCCACCACCCCCGAGGGGGCGACCATCGTCGTCGCAGGCTCGATCTTTCTCGTGGGCACCATCCGGGCCCAAGTGACCGGTGAGACGGAAGACGTCCTCGTCCCGCTGTGATAGCCGCCGGGGCATGAACGCCGGGCGAAAGCTCTTCGGGACCGACGGCATCCGCGGTGCCGCCAACCGTCACCCCATGACGCCGGAAGTCGCGCTTCGCCTAGGACGCGCGATCACCCACGTCGCCAAACGCGGCGCCCCCAACCACCGGGTGCGCATCGTCATCGGCAAGGACACCCGTCTCAGCGGCTACATGCTGGAGACGGCGCTCGCATCGGGCATTTGCTCGATGGGCGGTCGTGTGATGCTCTGCGGCCCGTTTCCTACCCCGGGCGTCGCCAACCTCACCGTGAGCATGCGCGCCGATGCGGGCGTGGTGATCTCCGCCAGCCACAACCCGTACGGCGACAACGGGATCAAGCTCTTCGGACGCGACGGCTACAAGCTCCCCGACGCGGTCGAGGAGGAACTGGAAGCGCTGATCGCCGACGACACGCTCGACCGAGTCCGCCCGCACGGGGCTCAGATTGGCGACGCCCTGAGGATCGAGGACGCCAAGGGGCGGTACGTGGTCTTTTGCAAGGCGACCTTCCCCGACCATCTGACCCTCGATGGCATTCGCATCGTGGTCGACGCGGCCCACGGCGCTGCCTATCGCGTCGCCCCCTCCGTGTTCAGCGAGCTCGGCGCCGAGGTCTTTCCCCTCGGAGTGGCCCCGAATGGGCGAAACATCAACAAGACGGGCGCCCTGCACCCGGGCTACATGGCCAAGGAAGTGCGTCGTCGGAAGGCCCATCTCGGCATTGCCCTCGACGGCGATGCCGACCGCGTGATCGTGGTCGACGAGCGGGGGGACGAAGTCGACGGGGATGCCATCATGGCGCTGTGCGCGACCCGGATGCTCGCCTCGCGACGTCTCGCCAAGAAAACCCTCGTCACCACCGTGATGAGCAATCTCGGGCTGCAACGGGCCATCGACCGCGCCGGAGGAAAGATGGTGCGTACCCCGGTCGGCGACCGACACGTGGTCGAGCGCATGCGCAAGAGCGGCTTTCGCTTCGGGGGAGAGCAGTCGGGGCATCTCATTTTTCTCGACCACGCGACCACGGGGGACGGGATCGTCGCCGCCCTGCAGGTCCTGGCCATCCTCGCCACGGAAGAGCGACCGCTGAGTGAATTGTGGACCGAGGTCATGACCCGAGTTCCGCAGGTGCTGGTCAACGAGCGCTTCGAGCAGCGGCGACCGCTCTCCGACATGTCTCGCACCATGGCGACCACGAAGCGACTCGAGAGAAAGCTCGGCGACGACGGGCGCATCGTCATTCGGTGGAGTGGCACCGAGCCCAAGCTTCGCGTGATGGTCGAGGGGGACGACGACGCGAAGATCCGACGGTACGCACGCGAAATCGTCGACGCCTCGCGCAAAGACATGTCCGCGCCCGCTTGAACGTCGGCCTGACGCCCCTCAAAGGGCCTGGCGCATGAAAAGATCCTCGAGCGTTTCGCGACGCGGAACGACCTCGACGATCCGTGCGTCGTGGTCGAGGGCCACTCGGAGCACGGGTCCTGGGTCCCCCTCCACGTCGAGCAACGTGAGCTCTCCGCGGACCGAACAGGCGTAGCCCAACCCGTCGATAGCTTCCCTGAGATCGGGCCGGACGTCCGCGAGAGAGACTTCGTAATGGCGGACGTCGCCGGAGAGAAGATCGCCCATCGACCCGGCGACGACGACTTCGCCGCGGCGAAGGATGACCACGTGGTCGCAGAGCGCCTCGACGTCGGCGAGGATGTGGGACGAGAAGAAAATGGTTCGGCCCGCGTCCCGCTCTTCGAAGATCACGTCGCGCACCTGCTTGCGACCGACGGGGTCGAGGCCGCTCATGGGCTCATCGAGGATGAGCATCTCGGGCTCGGCCACCATCGCCGCCCCGAGGGCCGAGCGCTGAAGCATTCCCTTCGAGAGGCGTCGAACCTGCCGGTCTGCGGCGTAGAGGACGCCCGTTCGCTCGAGGACCTCCTTGTTGCGTTGGTGAAGGCGTCGGCCCGTCAGCCCGGAAAGGCGTCCACTCATGGCGACGAACTCGCGCGGGGTGAGCGAAGGGAACACGTACGGGTTCTCGGGGAGAAAGCCGATACGACGTCGCGCCGCGACGGCGCCCAATTGGTGTCCGAACAAGGTGGCGGTGCCGCCGGAGGGCGCGATCAAGCCCAGCAGCATCTTGATGGTCGTCGTCTTGCCCGAGCCGTTCGGTCCGAGAAACCCGACGATTTCCCCCCGCCGGACCTCGAAGCTCACGCCGCGCACCGCGTCGACGGTGCGGCGGCGCAGCAAGCCGGTCGTGAACGTTTTGCGGAGACCGCGGACGTCGACCAGCACGCGGGCGTCCCGCCGCGCGGGCGACGCGTCCGGCGCTTCGGATGGCGCTTGGGCCCCACCGACGTCACGCACGCGGTCGAGGCCGCCGGACGCGCGCTCACCATCATCCCGTGGCACGCGTCCGGTCTACCCATCCTCGGGTGCTCCGCCAAGCGCGAGCCCGGGCAAAAAGGGCCCCGAGACGGCTTTTCGAGGTCCACGCCGAGGTCACGATGTTAGAACGCTGGTCGCCGGGGGAGGCGCCCCAGGCGCCACCTGACGTGATCCCATGATCGACACCAACGCCCTGCCTTTTCGAGCCTTGCCTTCCCGAGCCGTGTCGCGGCGCTCCCTTCGACCCGCGGCCCTTTCGATGCTCGCGCTGCCGGCCCTTCTGGCCCCGAGCCTCATCGCCGCCTCGGCGTCGGGCCAGACCGCGCCCCCGCCGGGCATGGGACCGCCTCCAGGCGCGGCGCCGCCGGGCGCCCCCCCGACGTTGGGGGGACCTCCCCCGGGCGGGGCTCCTCCACCCGGGGGCCCACCGCCGGGAGCGGGCGTGCGCTTCAATGGGCAGGCCGGGTTTGGGCCGCCGCCGCCTCCCCCCGTGGTGGGGCGTCCTCCCGTGTCGATGGACCAGGCAGAGGAGGAGCGAGCGATGACGCTCGCGGAGCAGACCAATCTGAGCGGCTCGACGGGCCTCCTGCGCACCGCCTATGCCGGTTCATCGGCCCCCGGCATGTTCCGCGTGTCGTTTCTCGTCGACTTCTTCAGCGCCGGGGGATTTCTCTGCGACGAAGACACCCCCTGCGCCGACCAGCCGCCGGGCGTCGACGACTCGGCGAGCCGCGTCGGAGCCTTCTTCGGACTCAACGTCACTCCGCTCTCGTTCCTCGAGGCGTATGGTCAGATCCGCACCTTCGCCAACTCGAACGACCGCGGCACGCCGGGCCTGCTCCAGGTCCTCGGCGACACCACCCTCGGCGTGAAAGGCTTCACCCCCTTTCGCGTCGCCGACAACCTCAGGTTTGGCGCCGACGTGCGTCTGCTGCTCCTCAACGGCGCGGGCGACGTGGGTCCGAGCGGCGGGGGTACGAGCGCTGAATTCAACCTCTTGATGACTTCGGACTTTCGCAAGCTCGAAGGCAAAGGGATCGGCGCGCCGGTCCGGATTCACCTCAATGGGGGCTACCGCGTCGACAACTCCGGAAACATCGTCGACGAGGTCGAGGAACTCCGCGCCCAACGCGACCCCGCCACCGCCGGGGGGCTCCCTCGGATCCCGATCAGCCGCATCGAGCGCTTCGGCCTCGGCATCAATCGGGTCGACTTCTTTCAACTCCGCTTCGGGGTCGACGCACCGTTTCGCTGGGTTCAACCCTACCTCGAATACAGTGTCGACGTGCCGGTGAACCGTCAGGGCTATCAGTGTCGCACCAGCGTCATCTCCCCCGGAGATGTGTGCCTCGCCCTGCAGGACCTAAGCGACCCCAACTCGGGAGGCCCCGGCTACGCGGCGGTCCCCTCCCGTTTGAGCTTTGGCGCTCGGACCAACCCCCTCTCGGATGCCTTCCGGGGCCTCAGCGCACACGCCGCTCTCGACATTGGACTCTCGGGTACGGGCACCTTCATCGAGGAGGTGGCGCCCACGGCTCCGTGGACCCTCTACCTCGGGCTCGGCTACGCCTTCGATACCCAAAAGAAGAAGCCGCCGCCCCCGCCGCCCCCGCCTCCGCCCCTGCCGCCCGTCGAGCTTCCGCCGCCACCGCAGTACTTCGTGCGCGGCAAGGTCAACGACGCCACCACCGGGACCGGCGTGCCCAAGGCCGTGGTGACCCTCCAGGGACAACCGCTTCCGCCCGTCGCGACGGGCGCGGACGGCAGCTTTCAGAGCTACGAGCTCGCGCCCGGAACCTACACCTTTTCCGTCGAAGCCGAGGGTTACAAGCCCGGCACCTGTCAGGCGGTCGTCGCGCTGGCTCCGGGAAGCGCGGGGGGCCCCTTGGGCCCGGGAGGAACAGGGCTTGGCCCGGGAGGACCAGGGAGCATCGCGCCGCCACCGGGAATGGCGCCAACGACGCCTGGCATGGGGGCCCCGCCCGGCACGACCCCTCCCGGCGTCCCCGGAGGCGGGTTTCCTCCCGCCGCCACCGCGCCCCGCCCCACCGGCGCCTTCTACACCGAGATCGATTGTTCATTGGAGGCGTTGCCGAAAGACGGTGGCGTGTCGGGTCGCGCCAAATCCAGCGACGGGGAGGTCATCGGCGGCGTGACCGTCGAGCTGACCGACGCCAAGGGCAAGACCTACACCGCCAAGACCGGTTCTGATGGCTCGTTCACCTTCGCGGAGCTGCCCCTCGGCCGCGCTACGGTGCGGGCACAGGCCGACGCCTACATGCTTCACGTCCAAGAGACGACGGTACGCCCTCGCGAGACGGTGACGCTCACCCTCACGCTCAATCCGCGTCCGAAGCGCCCCAACGTGCGCGTCATCGGCAACCAGGTCCGCGTTCTCAAGCGCATCTTTTTCGAGCTGAACTCCGCCAACATCAAGCCGGAGTCCGATGCGATCCTCTCGGAAATCGCGGATTTCATGTCGCGCAACCCCAATCTGAAACGCGTCGAAGTCCAAGGGCACACCGACAACAGCGGGACCGCCGCGGTGAACCGACGGTTGAGTCAGGAACGGGCCGACGCGGTGCGGGACTGGTTGAGCAGCCACGGCGTCGAAGGGGGGCGGCTCACGGCGAAGGGCTACGGCTCGACGCAGCCGCTCGCCCCCAACGTGACCCCCGCCAATCGGGCCCGCAACCGGCGGGTTCAGTTTCTCATTCTCGAGAAGGAGTAACGCCCTCGTCCGCCCGAATCTCGGCGAGCAGCGCTTCGACGCGCGCGGCATTCTCTTGACCGCGGTCGTACACGAACTTCAGGTCGGGGGCGCGCCGTAAGCCGAGCGCCTGGGCTACTTCAGTGCGAAGGCGACCCGTCGCCGCGTCGAGACCTCGCATCATGTCGCGAGCCCCCGGCGGCGTCGCCCCCGAAGCGCTGCTATGGTCGGCGGCGGCGTCGGCGTACGGCGAGGGTGGGGATCCCGCCGGGGGGCGCACGTAAACGCGCGCAAAGCTGAGATCGTCGGTGAGCTCGACGCGAGTCACCGTGACCCGACCGCCGAGACGCGGGTCCCGCAGCCCTCCGAGCGCGCCGGTGAGCGCCTCGACGAGGTCGCGCTCGACCCGGTCTCGCCGCGGCGCGCCTCGCATCGTGGGTACGGCGCTGGCGGGGAGGATCGTCGGGTCGATCCCGCCGCCGCCGGTCTTCCCGGTCGATCCTCGACGACGGCCGCCGCCTCCTCTGCGCCGCCGGCTCATCGGGACCTCCCCTCCTCCTCCTCGTCGTCGACGTCGTCGTCGTCGGCGGCGGGCGCGAGCTCCCAGGACGGCACGGACGCGTCGAGGACCATGGCGTCGAGGCTCGAAGGGTCGGCCCCGACCCCCTTGCCGTCGGTCCCGAACGATAGGACTTCCGTGGCCCGGTCGACGAGGACGGCGTCGCGCAGGTGGCCCGCCATCGATGCCGCGGCCGCCAACACCTCGTCGACGCGCGACGCGGCGTTGGCGACGAAGACCACGCCGAGGACCGTGTATTGATGACGCTCGAGGTCGCCTACCTCAGCCACCGAAACCCTCAGCTTGTTCTGCACCCGGTCTTTGAACGATCGCACCACGCGCCGTCGATCCTTCAGGCTCCTGGCGGAGGGTATCCGCAGCCATATCCTCAAGACGCCGACGAACACAATCCGTTACGGTCTGGCTTCGCTTACACCCTCGACCACAACCGTTCATATTGTCGCGATGCTCGCCGACAAATCGGCGAGGGCGAGCATCGCTCCTCAGAGCCGGTTCTATTGTCTTGGGAGTGCCTCATTGTTTGCGCCGGTCAAATCTACCGATTTGACCGGGAGTATAGGTCAGTCGTCCAGCTTGGCTTTGACCTCTTCCATTTCGAAGCACTCGATGACGTCGCCCTCCTCGACGTCGTTGTAGCCGTCGAGCCCAATGCCGCACTCGAAACCCTCGCGGACTTCACGGGCGTCATCCTTGAAGCGCTTGAGGCTGTCGATCTTGCCCTCGTGGACAACGTCGTCGCCGCGGCGGACGCGAACCTCCGCGTTACGTCGAATGATCCCACCGGTAACCATACAGCCGGCGATGACCCCGACCTTGCTGACCCGGAAGATGGCACGGATCTCAGCGGTACCGAGGCTCCGCTCCACCTTGGTCGCGGGGAGGAGGTCCTCCATCGCGGAGCGTACATCGTCGATGGCCTCGTAGATGACGCTGTACATGCGGATGTCGACGTCTTCCTGCTCGGCGAGCTTGCGGCTCTTGCCGGCAGGGCGGACGTTGAAGCCGAGGATCAACGCCCTCGACGCCACCGCGAGCTGGACGTCGGTCTCGGTGATCCCGCCGACCCCCGTGTGCACCACGGTGAGCTTGACCTTCTTGTTGGTCTGTTGCTCGAGCGCTTGTTGCAGCGCCTCGACCGACCCTTGCACGTCCGCCTTGAGGATCACCTTGAGCTCGAGCTGGTCTTCCTGGGCGAGCATCGACTGCAACGCCTGAATGCTGCCGATGCCGACATCCTGCCGCCCGAGCGACTTCTTGTATCGCTTCTGGCGCTCCTCGGCGAGGGTCTCCGCCAGCTTCAGATCGTCCATGGCGTTGACCGGATCCCCCGCCGACGGCACCCCGTTCAGGCCCAGGACCTCGACCGGGGTGGCCGGTCCGGCTTCCTTCACTTGCCGGCCCTTCTCGTCCATCATCGCGCGGATCTTTCCGAGCGACGTGCCGCAGAGCACGACGTCGCCCCGACGCATGGTCCCGTCCTGCACGAGAACCCGCGCCACCGGCCCGCGGCCCTTGTCGAGAAGCGCCTCGACCACCACGCCGCTCGCCCGTTTTTCGGGCCACGCGCGCAACTCTTGGACCTCCGCCTGGAGCAGGATCATCTCGAGCAACTCGTCGACCCCCGTGCCCTTGAGCGCGCTCACTTTGCTGAAGATGGTATCGCCGCCCCACTCTTCCGGGGTGAGCCCCTCGGCCGACATCTCGCGCATGATCTTGTCCGGCTCCACGCCGGGCTTGTCGATCTTGTTGACCGCAACGATGATCGGGACGTCGGCGTCTTGGGCGTGTTTGATGGCTTCCCGGGTTTGCGGCATCACGCCGTCATCGGCCGCCACCACCAGGATGACGATGTCGGTCACCGATGCCCCTCGTTGTCGCATCGACGTGAAGGCCGCGTGGCCGGGCGTATCCAAGAAACAGACGGTGCCCTTGCTCGTCTCCACCCGGTACGCGCCGATGTGCTGCGTGATGCCGCCGGCCTCGCCCGAGGCGACGTCCGCCTTGCGAATCTTGTCGAGCAGAGTGGTCTTCCCGTGGTCGACGTGGCCCATCACGGTGACGATCGGGGCGCGAATGATCGGTTCCCCGAGCTCCTCCTCTTCGCCGACGGCGGCCGCCTCCAACTCCTCTTCGATGTCGATGGCGACGTCTTCGACGCGCCAGCCGAGTTCCTCGGCGACGATGGTCGCGGTGTCGACGTCGAGCGTGGAGTTGATGTGGACCCCCGCGACCCCCATCCCCAACAGCTTCATGAGCACGTCCGTCGCTTTCATGCTCATCTGATTGGCGAAGTTCTGCAGCGTCACTTCACCCTCGACCTTCACGACCTTTTTCCGGTCGCTCATCTCCTTGGTCGAGACCTCGACGGGCCCCCGTCGTTGGTGCCGGTTGCCGTATCCCCCGGGGCGACCGCGGAAACCATGGCGCCCGCGGTTGCCGGGACGACCCCCGAAGCCGCGGCCCCCTTGGTTGGCCCGCGGGTCGAACGTCTTGCGCCGCTGGGCGGGTCGAGCCGGCATCGGCACCCCCGGCCGCCCGCCCCACACCTCGATGCCCGTCTTGGGCGGGTTCGAACGACGGGCCTGCTGCGGGGGCTGCGTCTCTTTCTTCGGCGGCACGCGGCTCGGCACCCGCGGCCCCGCGTCGCGCGCCTGGTCGACCCGGCGGTCGTCTCGACTGGCGGCGGGAACCTCTTCCTCCTCCCGCTTCTTCGGCCCTTTCGCGACCGCGGCGCCATTCTCGGCCGTCGCCGCCGGACCGTCGGCCTTCGCCCCCGGCGGTTTCGCCTTCTTTTTCGGGGCCCCGTCAGCGTGCTCATCTGTCGCGCGTGTCGAGGGGGCCTCCCCGGCGGCGGGCTGAGGGGTCTTCGCTCCTTCGACCGGAGGGACGGTCGCCGACGGCGTGGCGGCAGAGGGTCCCGTCGCCAACGGTGCCGCCGCGTCGGACCCTGCGGCGGCGGATCCAGCGGCTGACGCGTCCGAGGCCGACGGCTTCGTAGCCGAAGGCAGGGTGTCTGAGGCACCCTCGGGCGAGGACACCGCATCCGCCGCCGCGGGGCCAGATGTCGTTGCGGACGCCGCCGCCGCGTTGCCCTTCTCTGCGGTCGCCACCTTCTTGCTTGCCGCCTTCTTCGGCTTCGACTTTGTCGCGGCCGGAGCCAGATCCCCGGCGGGGGGCGTCTCCCCCGCCCG
Organism: Myxococcota bacterium; assembly: GCA_039027095.1. Lineage (GTDB taxonomy): Bacteria > Myxococcota_A > Polyangia > Polyangiales > Polyangiaceae > JAPYTK01. Next base: position 11,317 of record JBCCLB010000058.1, on the reverse strand, counting down.
GCCCGAGGCGACCGCCCCGTTGCCGGGTCGCGACTTCGCTGCGACCTCGGCCTCTTTGGCTCCGCGACCGCTCGACCGCGGCTTCGACGCACGTCCGGCCCGGGATGACTCGGCGCCCGCGGTCGTCGTCTTGGCTCCCTCTTCGCCGTCGGTCCGCGCTCGCGCCGGGACGGGGGGGGCCCCCGCGTCCGACGGACGTTCGACCGCGCCGCGTCGGCTCCCGCGAGAGCGGCGCTTGATGACCCCCTTCATCACGCGCTTCTCGACGACCTCGCCTTCCTCGTCGCGGCGGCTCAACTTGCGCTTCACCTTTTCGACGACGTCGGGCTCGACGGCGCTCATGTGGTTGCGAACTTCGTTGAAGCCGAGCGATTGGAACAGGGCGACCAGCTCCTTGTTCTTGATGCCCAGCTCGCGCGCAACTTCGTAGACTCGAACTTTGCTCATGATGTCATCCAGCGACAACCGACGGCTCGCCGGCGTTCTCAAAGTTGGGATCGAAGTCCTCAAGGCCCAGCCGATCACGCACCAGCCCCAGCCGATCAGGCACCGGCCGATCAAGCACCGGCCGATCAAGCACCGGCCGATCAAGCACCGGCCCGCCCTGCCTCAGCCAACCCTGAGCGGAGCCGAAGAGGCTCACCGGAACCGGTAGCGCGTCGGCGATGCCCGGGTGCACGACCGCCACGACCCCGAGGGGCCCGTCGCGGTCGGTGAGGGTGCCGAGGAGGGCTTTGTCCCCCCACTGAAGCTTGTTGTTCGCGTGCGTGATCTCGGGTCGTCGCGCGACCGCCCTTGCGTCGACGGCAACCACCACCAACGTCCCTGGGCGCTCCTTCAGCACATCGGCGACCGCGTCTCCCCCCACCGCGAGGCCCCGGGCCCGCCACGCGCTCGCGAGGAGGCCGTCGACCCGCCGCTTCGCCTGCGCGCGGATCTGAGCCGCGAGCGCCTCGGGGGTGGTCGTCACCCGGGCCCGCGCGGAACGGGCCAAGCCGTGGGTCGCCGCCCGCTGCAAACACGGCCACGAGGCGTGGACCCACGCCCCACGCCCTCGTCCTTGCCGTCGGAGATCCACGACGACCTCGGCCCGGCCCCCATCGCGCAACAAGCGCAACGGCACCAAGTTGGGCCGGTCGTCGCCCCCCACCCGACGTCCGCACCCCACGCAGGTTCGGGTCCGCTCGTGCCGCTCAGCCCGCCGCCGTGGCCCGCGGCGGCGCGGGACATTCCTCGGGGGGGGGGGGCACCGAAACCGCCACCCCCGCCGGCGCCGGTGGTTCAACCTCCGGACACACGGAGGCGACGGGAACGCGACCCTCGTGGGCGCTCCCTCGTTCCTCGGCATGATCGGTGGTGGTTCTCGGCATCATGAGTTGATGCGTCCCGCTCAGTGCGGGACACGCTGGCTCCTCGCCGGCGTCAAGCCGGCATCTCCGGGGAAGCTTTCTTGGTGGTGGTGGCGTCTGCGGGAGACGCGGCGTCGGTCGCTCCCGAGTCTTTCATGGCCGGCTCGTCGGCTGCATCCGAGGCTTGCGTCTCGGCGGCCGCATCACCATCGCCGTTCTCATCTTCGTCCTCGTCGCCGATGGTTTGAAGCTCGGGGTCCTGGGCGATGTGCCGGGCCCGCATTTGAGCATAAAGCTGGTGCTCCTGCTCGGCGAACTCGACCGCCGCCGCCTTGACGTGCGCCGCTTTCTTGAGCCCGATTCCCGTCCGGATGCCGAGACGATCCGCGTCTTCGCGGACGACGGAGGCGAGCGTCTTGTAGCCCCCGTCCTCGAGGAGGGTGAGGGTCCGCGCCCCCAAACCACGAACGCAGAGGAGACGCTCCCGCTCCGTGGGCGGTTCCTCGCGAAGGGCCACCGCCGACAGACGCTCGTTGCGGATGCGCTCCATCGTCTTGGACGATGATTCACGTATCTCGGCGGCGCGCCCGGGCTCGTCGATGCCCTGAATCCCCGCGAGCTCTTCGACGCTCGCTTCGGCGACCTCCTCCAGGGCGCGAAAACCCATGCGGTACATGGCGCCAGCGAGGGTATCGTCGACCATCGGAATCTGCTGGAGAGCCTCGACCGCCTCTTCCTCGATCTTCTTGAACTTCGACTCGCTGATCACGTCGAGTTTCCAGTCGGTGAGCTGCGAGGCGAGCCGCACGTTCTGACCCTTACGGCCGATGGCGAGGCTCAGTTTCTCGTCGGGCACGACGATCTCCATGCGCCCCCCGGCTTCGTCGACGATGACCTTATGCACGTCGGCGGGCTGGATCGCGGCGATGACGTAGCGCGCCGGATCGCGGTCGTAGGGCACGATGTCGATCTTCTCTCCGCGGAGCTCTTGCACGACCGCCTGCACGCGCGAGCCTTTCATGCCGACGCAGGCCCCCACCGGGTCCACATCGCCGTCCCGCGACGTCACCGCGATCTTCGACCTCGAACCGGCCTCCCTCGCGACCGCGACGATGCGGACGATGCCTTCGTAGATCTCCGGCACCTCGGCTTCGAACAGCTTGTCGACGAGCCGGGGATCGGACCGGGACAGAATCACGATGGGCCCTCGGGCCTCCCGGTCGACGTCCTTGACGTAGGCCACGATCCGTTCGCCCGGCCGATAGCTCTCGCGCGGTGTCTGTTCCCGCGACGGCAACATGGCCTCCGTTCGACCGAGGTCGACGATGATGTTGTTGCCTCGCTCGAAGCGCCGGACGATGCCACGGATGAGCTCGCCCTTCTTGTCCTTGTACTCGTCGAACACCAGCCCGCGCTCGGCATCCCGCACGCGCTGCAACAGCACCTGCTTGGCCGTCTGGGCCGCGATACGACCGAACGTCTTTCGCGCCTGTTGAATGCCCAGGAGGTCGCCGAACTGCTGATCTTGACGCTCTGCCTCGGTGCGATCCTGCTCCCGCCAGAAGATCTGAAAACCCAGGTCCTCCCCGATCTCGGCCTCGAACTCGTCTTGGAGGTCGAGTCGAACCAGGTCGGCCATCGCGATCTCTCGCTCGTCGTCCTCGACCTCCTCGACGACGGTCATGAACATGAGCAGTTCGACGTGACCCCGCTCCGGGTTGTAGCGCGTCTCGAGCTCGCGACCGGCGCCGAACGTGTTCTGTGCAGCCTTGAGCAGCGCAGCTTCGATCGTCTCGATCAAAGACGACTTTTCGATGCCTTTCTCTTTGGCGACCTCCTCGAGTACCTCCTCGAGGTTCACTTCAGGTACCTTTTTCGCTTTGGCTCTGGGCATGGCTAACGGACCTTTGACCCGGCTGGCGGTGACGCCGCGGGATGTCTTGCGGGGCGGTGACGGAGATTCAGCGCCGTCCCCCCTTGGCTCTTTTGCGGCGCCCCGACGAACGCTTCTTCACGGTCTTGCCCCCCGGTCTTCGAGCACCGGGTCGCTGGGCACCGGCTCGCCCAGCACCGGATCGCCCAGCACCGGATCGCCCAGCACCGGATCGCCCAGCACCGGGCATTTCGAAGACGACGCGCGCCTCCGCGACGGCGCCGAACACCACCGTGTGGCGACGACCATCGACGTCCAGGGTCAGCGCGTCGGGCGCCACCTCGACAATGCGTCCCCGGAGGACGGATTGCCCGTCGGGACGGGCCTCGTGGAGTTTCACCTTCACCGTGCGCCCACGTTGACGCCGGTAATCACGCACGGAACGGAGCGGCCGGTCGGCGCCCGGGGAGCTGACTTCGAGGCGATAGCGACCCAGCAGGGAACGACCCGGCATGGAACCACCCAGCGCGTCGTCTTCGGCGTCGATGGACGCCGACAGCGCCCGAGAGAAACGCGCGCAATCGTCCACTGAAACCTGCGCGACCTCCTCTGCTTCGACCTCGGACCGGGGGCCGTCGGCATCAGGGCCGTCCGAGACAGGGCCGTCCGAGACAGGGCCGTCCGAGACAGAGCCGTCCGAGACAGAGCGGTTCGAGACAGAGCCATCCGCATCGGCGCCCTGCGCGCCGGTGGGCGCGTCGTCGGGGAAGTCGATGGTCACACGGAGCACCTGGGCGGCGTGGGCCGTGGTCCACGTTACATCGACCACAGTGACCCCGAGCTCGGCGGCAACCTCATCGGCCAACACCCGGGCACGTGCCCGCCCCGCGTCGGCGTTCGCCATCGGGGACGCGGCGGGCCGCGTGGGTTGGGGTTCGGGGTGTAGGGTCATGAATCCAAAGGCTTGAAAGCGTTCGCCTTCGAGCACGGGAGGACGGCCTCGAGAGGAGGCAGTTCCAAAAAAGCGGCCAGCCATAAAAAAACCGGCCTCCCAGATGGGAACCCGGTGGCAGCCTCGCGGCCGTTGGTACCGGCGTAACGGGCGACGGGATACGTTATTTCCCGCGGGTTGGCAAGTCGACCCGCCCGCGTGCTTGACCTTGTGACGTCACGCCAGATTCGGAAGGGGAACCACGTCGACGTGGAACACTTCGTCGAACGCGCAAATCTCCGCGAGACATCGATCGGTCGGCCGCCCCGAGATGTTGAGCTTCGTACACGCCGCGGACGCGCCCTCGAAGACGTGATTCTTGACCTCGGTGATGTTGAGCCCGTGCCGCTTGATGACGGCGAGCACGTTCGCGAGAACGCCAACCTCGTCTCGTGACCGAAGGATCAGCGCGTACCGCGCCGCGGTATTGCCCATCACGTTGATGACGTTGGGGACGTCACCCTCGGAGAGAAAAGCCCTCACGATCCGACTGACCTCGGTGGCGATGGCATCTTCGGCCTGAAGCGTCGCCCCCGCCGCCGAGCGGACCGCACACAGTCGTGCGGGCGAAAGCTCCGGCGCCGGTGTTTCGGGTGCCGGCGACATGTCGAGCCCCACCCGAAGCTCGCGCGCCACCGCGACGCGCGTCAGCGCCTCGGGATCGACCAAGGCGGGATGAGCGGCGTTGAGGAGCACTGCGCCGCGTGGCAACGCCCGCAGCACCGTAGCGTCGACCACATGGCGGGTCGAAGGGACGAGGGGAAGATGGAGAGACAGTACGTCGACCCCCGCCGCCAGCGCCTCGAGGCTGTCGGCCCGGGTGACGCCGAGGCGTTCGGCCCGGCGGGGCGTGAGCCCACGTGACCACGCCATGACGCGCATCCCCATCGCCGCCGCCGTCGCCGCCACCCGCTGTCCGACCCGTCCCATCCCCGCGATGCCGAGCCGTCGCCCGAACACGCCCCGCGCGGCGCCGACGTCGCGTTCTCCCGGGTCGGCGGAGACCAAACCCCGGTCGAGCGCGAGGAGCATCCCCAACGTGAGCTCGGCGACGGCCGGCACGCGGGGGCTGGGGCAATGGGCGACGTAGACCCCGTGCTGCGATGCGGCGGCGACGTCGACCACGTCGGCGCCGCGGTCGGCGTGAATGATGAGGTTGAGTTCTTTGGCCGCCTCCACCGTCGCGGCCGATACCACCGTGTCGCGCACGACGAGGATGTCCACCTCGCCCACCGCGCCGGGAAGCGCCCCCGCCGTGAGCGACGGTTCATGTCGGATCTCCACGCCGAGGAGGGCGAGCCCATCGAGAGGCGCACGCGCCAATTCATCCGCGACGAGCATCCTCATGGGGGACGCAGAACTAGCAGAAGGCGCCGCCGGGGGGGCAGAAATGGTGTCGGCTGCCCTTGGCGCCGAGCGAAGCGTCGCCGCTGGCTTTTCGCCGGGTGAGCGCGCGGTGTATGACCCGGGAGCCGTGCGCTCGGGGTTCCCATCGACACCGCCCTCCCAGCCGTCGCCCTACCGACAGCTCGGGTCTGGGGGCCAACAGCCCGTCCGCGTGCAGATGATCATCGGGCTCATCGTCGGCCTCGTGCTCGTGGCCGTGCCCCTGTACCTGTGGCGACGCCCCGATTCGTCGCCGAGCGACGCCGCCGCACCGGTAGCCGAGGCAAGCGGCGAACCCTCAGCGAGCGCCTCTCCCTACGTCCCGATGGTCGATGAGACCGAGGTTCCCCGGGTGAAGGTGTCTCCATTTCGTACGCTGCGCTGCGCCGACCGCGGCCCCGGGAAGACACCCCCGGAGCGATGCGACCACGTGACGTACTTCGAGGACGCGCTGACCCGCGCCATCCGGGAAAACGCGCTCTGCGGGCCGGAGACCAAGACGGGCGCGGAGGTGTCGATCGTGATGGAGATGCACTTCCGTAAGAAGACGCTGAAGATCTCCCGCGGGAAGTCGAGCAGCGTCCCCGCCGCCCAGACCAAAGAGCTGTTCGCCTGTCTGCAGCGGGCGATGCCCGACCAGCCCGACTGGAGCAGCATCCCCCACCAGCACACGCACTATCTCGTCAACGTGAAGGCGACCTACCCGCCGAGCGCAACCTTCTGACGGACCGACGGACGCTGGGAGCGTCAGCGTGGCGTCGCCCTACGAACGACGAACTGCGGACGACGAACTGCGGACGACGAAGGTCACTCGAGCAGCGACTGGGAGGACTTGCCTGGCTCCCACTTCACGAGGGTCGCCACCATTTCGATGGTGTCCGGGAGCAGGCCTTTCACCTGAGACACCACCTGCTCGACCACGTGACGCGCTTCGTCGAGCGACGGACCCACCATGGAGACGACGAACTTCAGAGGCCCGGTGCGGCCGGCGACGACCGGCAGCAAAGACGTGCTGGCCAGCTCCGTGAGCTCGATGACGCGGTCGGCGGCCCGGCGAAGCGCGAGCATCTCCAGGATCGTCGGCCGGTCGCTCACCTGGCGGTTGGGACCCCGCATCTCGTACCGCGCGACCTGCATCGGCGCCTCGTACCACTCGGCGAAGGCACATTCGTTGGCGATGGCCCGCAGGAGATGGCTGTCGACGAGCAACCCCGTGAGACCGTCGCGCTGAGCCAGGAAGTCACGAGCCCGGGCGTGGTGCTTCGAGCGGGGCTTGTAGCTGACGAGCTTGACCCGACACTCGCCGACTTGCCCTTCGCCGCCGTGGATGACCGTAAGGCGCTGCTTTCGCTCGTAGTCGTGGTCGGCGTAAGTGCCGTTGGTGCTGCCCACGTCCTCCAACTCCCACGCGCCACCCTGCCACCGCATCACCCCGTGGTGGCCGGAGACGGTCGCTTCGGGGAGGCAGATGTCCTGGCTCGACTGACGTCCGAGAGACAGCTCGGGTCGCTCCAAGGGGAACAGCTCGCCAACGAGCTCCGGCGTGTTCGTCGCGTAGGTGACGAGCAGCGCCTGGACGTCGGGATGGAAACTCGTCTGTTGACCGCGTCCGAGCGGAGGTCCTGCATTCAGGCGCGCCCGGGGCACCTGCACCGGGCTGGTGGTGAGTTGGACGGGGTTGAAGAACCTCAGGTGGCGGGCGGCCGGGCGGGTCTCGGCGTCGGGAGCGAGACCATTGAAGATCTGTTTGACTTCGTCGATCGAGAGGCTCGCGGGCACGTCGAACATGATCTGCTGCCGCATGGGCTTGGCCCGCGGCTTGTAGCCCGGCTCGGGAACCCGACACGTCCACATCTCCCAGAGGGTCAGGGCGAGGGCATAGAGGTCGTCTTCCACGCTGGCCCCGCCGCTGCGAAGCCGCTCGGGGGCCATGTAGTTCGGCGTGCCCCCATCGGGAGGCGCTCCGGGCCGACGGGAAGCCGCGCGCGCCCTTTCCTGGGCGAAGCCGAAATCGAGAATGATGGCCCGGTCTTCGGTGACCATGACGTTGCCGGGCTTCAGGTCCCCGTGGACCAAGCCCTGGGCGTGAATGGCCGCCAACCCGCCGCACACCTCGGCGGCGATCTTGCGAAACTCGTCCGCCTTGTACCCCCCGTGCGCCTTTTTTCGGCGGATGTGGGTGTGGAGCGTTTGTCCGTTGATGTGTTCCATCACCAGGACGGGTCCCCAGGGGCTCGGCGCGAGGTCGTGCACACGACACACGTTGGGATGGCCGACCGAGCGAGCCAGCAGCGCCTCTTGCCGAAGCGCCTCGTCGTCGCCCGGCAGACGTGACTCGTCGCGGACGACCTTCAACGCCACCGTCTGCTGGGTCGACCGGTCGAAGGCGAGAAAGACCTCCCCCATGCCACCTTTTCCGAGGCTCTGTCGAATCTCGTAGCGGTCGTTGATGACGGTCCGTTTCCGGATCGGTCCTGGCGCGGGGTACGACGTCGCTGCCTCCTTGGGAGAGCGACGCTAGCAAATGTCGTTCACGACGGGAAAACCTGTTTTGGCGCCAACGACTCCGCGGCGCGCCGCCAACGCGCGGAACGTGCTGGTTTTCTGCCTGTCGACGGGGGCTCGTGCTAGGCCCCCGACATGTTCTCACGCGATGTTCGCACGGCCGCGGCCCCCGCGGCGCGCCTCACCGGGTTCTTGCTCCTTTCGACGACCGCCCTCACGGTCAACGCCGGATGCGCCGGCCGCGCCGCCCCCTTCGACAAGCTCGACCAAGCGCAGGTGACGATCATGCGGCTCCAGACCGCGCCGCCGCCCGCCGCTGCGCCCGCCGCGGGCATCCCCGCCATCCCGGGCATTCCGCCCGAGCTCATGGGCTTGGGGCAACAGGCGCTGCAGTCGATGCAACAGGCGGGGATCCTGCCTCCAAACCTCAACATCCCGGGGCTCACGCCCGCCGCGCCCCCGGCGCCGACGAGCAACCCTTTCCCGCCCGAACCCCGCTGGTCGATCGCCGACCAGCGACCCGTCGTCGACGACGAACTTCGCGACCAGCTCCTCGACATCTTCGGCAGCGACGGGAGCTTTTCGAGTACCCGACAGGGGTGCTTCACCCCGTCGATGGCCGTGAGCTTTCAGTCGCCCAACCAGCCGGGGCCGGTGGACGTGGTCGTCTCCTTCTCGTGTAGCGACGCGATCGGCTTCGGGTTTCAGTGGCCCCACGACGAGAGTGGGCTGACCCCCGAGTCGGCCAACGAGCTCGCGGGCGTCCATCAACAGGTCTTCGGCGTACCCCCCACCTGACGAACGCGCCCCATGACCGCGCCCGCGTCGAGGGACCGCAGGGCGAGGCGGAAGCGAGTCGCCCCCGGTCCTTCGCGACATCCTCTCGCGCGGGAGCCCCTGCGGCTCGCGGTGGCGACGGTGCTCGTCGGGGGGAGCGCGTGGGCGGTCGGGCACGGGATGACCCGCGCTCCGGAACCGGCACCCCGCGCCACCCGCGCCCGAATGGGCCTTACCGGTCCCCCCCCTCCGGCCGCGGCCGAGGTCGGACCGCGGCCCCCCGCCGAAGCCAGGTCGGCGTCGGCGCTGGCCGTGATGGACCCCGTGCGGGGTGACGACACCGGGTGTTCCGTGGCCGACCGCGGCCGCGGCGTCTACGGAGACCCCATCGCCATCGGCCCCGGTCAAACCCTCAGCATCCCCGCGGGGATCGGCCGCACCTACGACGTGATCGTGCACCTCCACGGAGGCGCCGCCATCCAACGGATTCTGACGCCCGAAAACCTCGGTCCGGTGCTCGTGACGGTGGATGCGGGAGTCGGATCGAACGCCTACCGCGCAGCGTTGGCCGACCCCGACGTATTGACGGACGCCCTCGAGCGGGTGGGGGTCGAGGTGGGGAATCGCGCCCAATTGAAGCGTCTCATCGTCTCCTCCTGGAGCGCGGGGTACGGGGGCGTACGCGAGATCTTGCGACAAGCCCCGGCGTCGGTCGACGCGGTGGTGCTCCTCGACTCCCTCCACGCCTCGTACGATGCCTCTGGTGAACTCGACCCCGCGGGGCTGCGTCCCTTCCTGCACCACGCACGGCGGGCGCGAAGCGGCGAGGCGACCATGGTGTTGTCGCACTCGGAGATTCGCCCCCCCGGATACGCATCGACCTCGGAGGTCGCCGACTACTTGTTGGGAGAGCTCGATGCGCAGCGACGTTACGCAGGCATGGTGCCGGGCTTCGGCGTCGAGCTGAAGACCACCTACGACGAGGGCGGGTTGCACGTCCGGGGGCTCACGGGAACGGGGACCGACGCCCACTGCGCACATCTCCGGTTGCTTCCGCAGTGGCTGCGCCGCGAGGTCCTCCCCCCACGGGCTCTGAATCGCTCGTCGGCTGGTCCGTGAGGACCCGTGTGCTAGCCCTCTCCCATGCCGAAACGCGCCCTCGACCTGTCTGCCGGGTGGACCCTGCTCGGGGTCCTCGCCTTCATGGGAAGCGTCACGACGACCGCCTGCAACCGCGACCAAGCCGCCAAAGGCACGGCCCCCGCCGGCGCCCCCGCCCTCGCGAGCGCCCCCGGGACAGACGCGGAGGTCGTCGATTCTTGTCCGCACGGGGAGGACCATGCGTGTGGGAGCGCCGAAGACCGTCGCGCCGCGACGGCCACGTCGTCGTCGGGACCGCAGCACTTTGGTCGCGCCTTCGAGCTTGACGTCACGCAAGATCTCGCGGCGGTAGCGTCGACCGTCGGCACCGAACCGCAACGCGTTCAGGTGCGGGGCAAGGTCGACCGCGTCTGCCAGATGAAGGGCTGTTGGATGGTGCTCCGTGACGGCGACGCCGAGGTGCGCGTCGTGACGTACTCGGGCAAGTTTCTCCTGCCGACCGACACCCAAAAAGGACGCGAAGCCATCGTCGAGGGCCGGCTCGAGCCGAAGATTGTGACCCAGAAGTATGCCCGCCACCTCGCGGTAGACGGGGGCGAGGACCCGAACGAGATCCGGGGGGACCAGCGCGAGCTTCACCTCTACGCGTCGGCCGTAGCCCTGAAGTAGTGCTGCCGGCTCGGGCGAGCCTTTCGGAAGACCGCGGGTTGCGAGCCCCTCCTCCGCCCCCGTGCTCCTGCGGCGCGCCGGGGGAAGTGGTACGCGCGGACCGTGGGTTCACGACGGATCTGGGACAAGGGAGACGACATCGACGCGTCGATGATGCGGTACACCGCACGCGACGACTGGCGGTGGGACCAGCGGCTGTTGCCCTTCGACCTCCGCGCTAGTGCCGCCCACGTGCGCGGACTCGCGCGCGTCGGCGTCCTCGACGACGAAGAACGAACGCAACTCGTCGAAGCCCTCGAGCACTTGGGCCGCCGCGTCGAGCAAGGAGAGATGGTCCTCACCCCCGACGACGAGGACGGACACGGCGCGATCGAACAGGCCCTCGTCAGCGCGCTCGGCGACGTGGGGAAGAAGGTGCACACGGGACGAAGCCGCAACGACCAGGTCCTCGTCGCCTTGCGGCTGTACGAGCGCGACGCGCTCGACGCGCTCGACGACGCCGCGGTCACGGCCGCGTCGGCGCACCACCACCCCCCCCACCCCCCCGGTCGCCGCCCCGGGGTGTTGCTGCGGCGCCCCCCCGGCCTGGGGGGCCTCTGGCGCGGCGTGGGCGGGGTGGGGCCCCGCCCCCGCGGCCGTGACCGCGGCGTCGTCGAGCGCGTCGAG
>JBCCLB010000057.1:0-42954 GCA_039027095.1 Myxococcota bacterium | reverse complement strand
GCAGAAGACCTCCGTCAAGAAGACCCGGCCGCGCCGAAAGCCCCGTCGCCGAACCTGAGATCAGAGCGCCCGCCCCCAACGGGTGGGCGCGCCTTGATGATCGCCGATTCCTACGGAAACCGATGGCCGCCAACACCCCCGCGGCTGGACCACGTCGCGCCGACGGTACCCGCGGTCGTCGCGGACATCGTCGCCCGCCTGCTGAACAAGTCGGCCGATGCTCGCTACCAAACGGCCCGAGGGCTCGAGCGCGACCTGCGTCGGTGCCTCGAGGCGGCGCCCGATGCGACGAGCTTGCCGCGGTTTACCTTGGGCGAGCGTGACTTTTCACCCCGGCTTCGTATCCCCGAGGAACTCGTGGGACGGGAACGACCGCTGGCCCAGTTGGCGGCGCACCTCGACCAGGCGCGTGATGGCAGCGTGCAAGTCGTCATGCTCGGCGGGCCCTCGGGCGTGGGCAAGACGGCGGTGGTCCGGCAGCTCTACCGGTCCCTGGCGGGAGGCGGCGGAGGCCTGCTTCTTAGTGGAAAGTACGACCAGGTGGCTCGCGCCACGCCCTACTCGGCGCTCGCCCAGGCCTTCGGCGAACTCTGCGACAAGCTTGCGAGCTTGCCTGAACCGAAGCTCGCGACGTGGCGAGAACAGTTGCGCGAATCGGTAGGCCACAACCTCCGCCTCATCGTCGATGCCGTTCCTCAGTTGACCTGGATCATGGGTCCACTGCCCGACGTGCGGCCGCTTCCCCCCGACCAATCGGCCAACCGACTCAAAAACGCATGGTTTCAGTTCGTGAAGGCGGTCACCCGGGCCGACGCCCCTCTGGTCTTGTTCCTCGACGACCTCCAGTGGATGGACCTCGCATCGATGGAGCTGCTCAAGTTGGTGTTCACCGACGTCGACACCAGCCACGCCCTTCTGATCGGGGCCTACCGTGACGACGAAGTTGCCCCAGACCATTTGATGTGGCGTCTCGTCGGGGCGCTCGAACAGAGCAAGGCGTCGGTATCGCGCATCACGCTCCCTTCGCTGGACCTCGTCCAGGTCACGACGTGGTTCGAGCGCGTGCTCGGAACGACGTCCACCGCGGTGAGTACACTCGCCGAGGCGGTTTTTCGAAAGACGCAAGGCAGCCCCTTCTACATGGGCCAGATCACGATCGATCTGCATCGTAAAGGCCAATTGCGCCGTGACCTCACTTCGGGAGGCTGGAGCTGGGATCAGGGCGAGGTCGAGTCGTTGATGGCCCTCGGCGACAACGTCGTGACCCTGCTTCGAAATCGCCTTGCGGAGCTCGAGACGTCGACCCAGGAACTCTTGGGTCTCGCCGCTTGCCACGACCATATGTTCTCCTTGGGAGACCTGATGGTGCTCGCCGACCAGTCGGCGCAGGCGAGCGCCGCCGCCCTCTGGCCTGCGCTCGAGAGTGGCCTGCTTCTGGCGGTGGATCACGAGTGTCGTGAAGCGCTCGCGGTTGCCGAAACGAACCGGGATCCTCTCACGGCTCGGTATCGATTCGTACACGACCAGGTGCAGAAGGCGTGTTACGAGCACATCCCGGCCGACCGTCGCGAAGTTGCCCACCTGGACATCGGCCGCCGACTCCGGGCGCGGCACGAACGGGACGGTTCCTCCACCCGGGAGATGATCGACATGATGCGACATCTCAACTTGGGGGCGGCCTCGATGACGAACGAAGACGAGCGGCGCGGAATCGCCCAACTCAACCTCGAGGCGTGTCGACGCGGCAAGGCGTCGGCGGTGTACGCCCAGATCGTCGACCTCGCTCAGGCTGGCCAGCGGTGGATCGCCGACGAGGAGTTCGAAGGCGACCTCCACGAGTTATGGGCGGCACTCGAGCTCGAACACGCCGAGGCGGAGTACTTTCTCCGGTCCTTCGAGGCGTGCGATGCACGGCTCGACGCACTGTTGACGCGCCCGCTTCCTCCGACCCTCTACTGGGCCGCGCGCGAGCTCAGCATGCGCTCCCTGGGGATCAGCGGCCGGTACCATCGCGGCGTGGAGCTGGGACTGACCCTCCTCCGCGAACTCGGTCGTCCCGTCCCCGAAAACGCAGAGCGCGCGGGTGAGCGTGCCTTCGCCCTCCTGGAAGAGATGATGGCATGGCGCGACGCCCACGAAGACCGAGACCCTTTCGCGACGATGGGCGTCGAGGTCGAACCGGTCTCACTCCTCGAAAGCGCGCTCATCGGGCACTTCATCATGTGCGCCGGATTCTCGGGACAACCGGTGTACGGAGCGTGGGCCACCCTCTCGCTCATGCGAGAGACGGCCGACCGGCAGGTCGTGAGCCCGGTCACCCCGCTCATCATGAGCTTTTATGCCGACGCGATGAGCAGCATCACGTCGCGCTATGCCCGCGGCCGGTGGTGGACGGACCGGGCGGTGGCATTGGCCGAGCGTATCGAATCTCCCGCCGTAGCGGAGGCCAAGGCGATCGACGTGACCTACCGTCTCCACCACGAACCGGCCCGGGAGCTCATCGATGCCGCACACGCCGCAAGCGACGTGTCGGTGGCCACCGGGTCCTTCTTCGCCTGTGGGTGGAGCGAAGTTCTGGCCGCGCTGTGCTGTCAGTTGTGGGCGGGGATCCCTCTGCCCCGCATTCGCTTCGACCTCGAAACCCGCCAAGGCCGCATCCTCCGCGCCACGGACCGTTCGAACCAGGGGGCGTTGGAGATGATCGACGCGCTGGCCCGGCGGCTCTCGGGATCCGCGACGGGTCTCGCGCATGCCCCGTGCGACCAGCTGTTCGAGGTGGGTTCCAGCGCGCTTCGCGGGCGAGGAGACGTATTCAATGCCGTCTTTGCCATGGTGCAGGAGTGCCATCTCCTCCTCGTCCTTCGCCGGACGGAGGACGCTCATGCGCATTGCGTCGCCACCGCGTCGCAACGCAGCGTCCTCTTGGGCGTGCTTCCCGTCACCAACATTTCCCTGTGGTCGGGATTGGCGGCTTCACAGCTGGTCGACGAGACCACCGACGCCGAGCGCCGCCAACAGTTGCTGGGCGAGCTCGACGACGCGGTCGCACTCTGGACCGACTTCAGCGCGAGTTGCGCCGAGAACTTCGAGGTCGGACGCGAGCTTCTCCAGGGCGAGCAAGCGCGCCACCGGGGTGATGCCCACCAGGCCGCCGGTCACTTCGAGCGCGCCGTGGCTCTGGCTCGCCGCGAAGGGCTCCTTCCCTACGGCGCCATGGCGTACCAGCTCGCGATGGAGCTCCACCACCGCTCGGGCCACGCCCAGGCGGCCGGGTTCTATGCCCGAGAGATGGTCGAGACCTACCGTCAATGGGGGGCGCCCGCCCTGGCGGAATACCTCCTCGAGTACTACGCGCCGCTGATGGCGTCGTCGCCACCGTTGCGGGCCGACGCCGGGCGCATGTCGACGAGAAGCGATGCGACGATTCCATCGACGGCTACACGAACGACGAGGCAGACGATGTCGTGGACCCACACCGGAGACTCGGGTCTCGATACCGAGAGTGTCTTCCGCGCCGCCAAAGCGCTCGCGACGGAACTCGACGTGGAGCGCATCGTCGGTCGTTTGATGGAGCTCGTGCTCGAAAATGTCGGCGCGCAGCGCGGCGCGCTGTTCCTCTTCGACGACGAGGAGAAGGCGCTTCGCCTCCGGGCGCGTCTCGATGCGGTCGCCGGGACCATCGAGACTGGTGTTCACGTCATCCGCAGCGTCGTCGACGACGTTCCAATGCCTCTCGTGGAGCACGCGCTCCGGTCTCGCGCCACGCTCGTCGTCGCCGACCTCGATGCGGATCCACGATTCAGCCTGAGTCCAACCCGCACGGGGTCTGCGCTGGTGGCGCCGCTTGTGAACAAGCAGAGGATGATGGGGGTCCTCGCCCTGGCCCACGACGAGCCCGAGACGTTTTCGGACGGTCGGAGCACCGTGGTCGAGATCTTGGCATCGCTCAGTGCCATCGCCATCGAGAACGCAAAACTCTACGGGGCGCTCCGAAGCGCTTCTTACGACCTCGAGCGGGCCAACGCGGGCCTCGAATCCGAGGTCGCCGCCCGTACCGCCGAGCTGAACCAGGCGCTCCAGGATCTGTGGGGAGAGATGGACCTCGCGCGAAAGATCCAGACGGTCTTGCTTCCCCCGGACGAAGAGACTCCAGCGATCGAATTCGCAGGGCTCATGCAGGCGGCGGAAAAGGTCGGGGGCGATTACTACGACACCTTTGAACTCGACCATCAGCGGTGGGTCCTCATCGGGGACGTCTCGGGGCACGGGGTGAGCGCCGGCCTCATCATGATGATGGTACAAACCGCGGTGCGGGCCTTGACGACCGCGGCTTCGATGAGTGGGGAGGCATTGACCCCGGCGAAGCTTCTTTCGCGCGTGAATCGCGCCGTGTGGACCAATCTCGAAAAGATTGGCGGCGGGCAATTCATGACGATGACGGCGCTCTGCGTCGAGGGACACGTCGTGCGCCACGCAGGGCTTCACCTCGATCTCATCGTCTATCGTGCCGAGACGCGTCGGGTGGAGCGCATCCCCACCCGGGGGGTGTGGCTCGGGGTGGTCCCCGACATCGATGCGTTGAACTCCGACGGGGCGTTCGCGCTGGAGGTTGGCGATGTGGTCATCGCGTGCACCGATGGCCTCACGGAGGCGAAAGACGCCGCCGGAGCTCGGGTGTCCTCCGACTTCCTCGCGAGCCGGGTCGAAGGAATCATGAGTGCGGACCCCCACCGAACGTGCGGCGCGATCGCACGCGAGGTCGCGGCGACGGTTGCCGACCTGGAGGTCGACGACGACGTATCAGTGGTCGTGTTCCGAAGGCCCTTCAGGGCGACCGGCGAACTTCGACGTGAGGAGCGAATCGATATCCGTCGCGTCCCTTGACCACGAGGCCGTCGAGGCCCAGGCGACGAAGCGTACAGATCGCGACGTAAACCCGCGGGTACATCGAGACGTTGGGCTTGGTGATCTCGGGCCAGCCGGCGACGAGCAAGTCCTCCACATCGATCGAACGCCCCCCCTCGGTGGCGCGGGCGAGGGCGACGAGCACCCGGCGCAGGGTGCGGCGACGCTTGATGTCGGTACGCACGCCATCGACTTCGAACCAGCCCTCGTCGTCGTTGAGGACGAACGCCATGGCCCCGTCGCCCTTGGGGCCTTCCAGAGCGTCGAGCTCGTTCTCGATGCGGGCTTTGACCTCGTCAAAGCTCGACTCGGCTTCGAGCTCCGCCCGCGACAATACATCGAGACGCGTAAGCACGGCGCTCAGTCCCTGGAGGTTGTGATAGACGAGCCGCTGCCAGGGCTGAGCCGTGTCGAATAAGAGGGTGGTGAAGACCCCCGCCTCGTCGGCGGACTTCAACACCTGGAGCAGCGGCGCGATGGTGCGCGAGTTCATGTACGCCAAGGCGGAGAAGTCGAACATCAACGTGCGCCCGCCGACCTCGGCCACGAGTGCGTCTAGCCAGGGTCGCAGGTCCTGCGTGGGCGCCACCAAGTCGCCGCTGCCATGCCACGTCACGTCAACCTCGTCTTCGTCGAGCGTGACGTTCAATTTCAGCAGGTCGATCGTGTGCGCGCGTTCGGTTCTCGGCACGCTACCAACCTAGCAAAGAGGGGCCCGCATGTGTCTTTCTTCGGCGTTGGATCGCTGGGGGCGGCTCAGAACGCGACGCGCGCTTCCAGGCTGGGCTGGAGGGTGAGCCCTGCACTCCAGGTGCGCGCTCGCAACGCGGCCTCCCCGGACCCCAACTCGTACGCACCGTAGGTGCCGCGGAGAACATCCGCGCCGAGGCGGAGTCCGAAGCGAGGGACCAACGCGACGTCCATGACGGCCCCGGCCAGCGCCGACACCTGCCATGCGCTCGAGTCGGTGGACGAGCCCCCAAACGTGCCGTAGCCGCCCGCGAGGAGAACCCGGGGAGAGACCTCCACCCGGTCCCCCGGATTGGCCACCCACCGCACGCCGGTCGCCAGCCCGAACTCGGTTAGCGTGCTCGTTTTGGGGGTCACTCGCGGGACGAGGTCGGTTCGCGCTCGCTGTCGCGTTTCGTCATGGGCTTGGCGGGTCGCGTCGCGGGCCACCCGTCGCGATCCGGCATCGTGAGGGCATGCAGATGTCGCGATATCGTGAATATGGGCGCTGGGCGGTGGTCACCGGAGCATCCGATGGTCTCGGACGTGCCATGGCGAGGGCCCTCGCCGCCGCCGGCATGGACCTCGTCCTGTGCAGCCGCAACGAAACGGCGCTCGACGCCCTCGCCGCGCACCTCGAGGCCAAGCATGGGGTCGAGGTCGAAGTGGTCGCCACCGACCTCGGCGACCCGCGTGGCGTGACCTCCTTGCTCGAGCTCACGACCTTGCTCGACGTAGGGATTCTCGTCGCCGCGGCCGGCTTCGGCACGTCCGGACCGCTGGTGGCATCCGACCTCGACGTCGAGCGCAACATGGTGCGGGTCAACTGCGAGGCGGTGTTGGGACTCGCCTACGGTTACGGACGGCGTTTCGCCCGCCAGGGGCGCGGCGGGATGATCCTGTTCGGCTCGCTGGTCGGGTTTCAGGGCGTGCCCGGGGCGGCGAATTACGCGGCGACCAAAGCGTACGTGCAGACCCTGGCCGAAGGTCTCCACGTCGAACTCGCCCCGCACGGCGTCGACGTGCTCTCCGCCGCGCCTGGGCCCGTCCACAGCGGCTTTGCCGCCCGCGCAGGGATGAAGATGGCCAAGGCGCTGGAACCCGAACCCGTTGCCCGGGCGACCCTGGCTGCCCTCGGCCGACGCATGACGGTGCGGCCCGGGTGGCTCTCGAAGCTGCTCGAATGGTCGCTCAAGCTCCCGCGATGGGCCCGCGTCCACATCATGGGGCGGGTCATGGCCGGCATGACCGCGCATCGGCGCGCCCCGCAGGCCAGCCGAGGTACGCGGTCGACCCCTACCGGACATCCTCCTCTCTCGCCGCGCTTGGTCCCACGACGTAGACTGAGGCCATGGGCGCGCGGGTGACGCTGAGCTTTGCCGTCGAGGAGCCCCCTCGACGATGGCGCATGGAGGAAGAAGACGTGCCCGAGACGCCGCTTCACGACGCCGTGATCCGCCTCTTGATGCTCATCCTCCAGCGCTGGGCCGAGACGTCCGAGCGGTCGGCCCTGGTGGCCCGCAACCTCGGATGTCGCTGGGACCCCGAGGACGCTCGGGTGGGGATCGACCCGGACGTCGCGCTGATCGAGCCCGCTCCTCCCGAGGCGGACGCGTTGACGACGCTTCGCGTGTGGCGGGAGGACCACGCCCCTCCTCGGATCGCCATCGAGGTCGTCAGCCACCAGAATCCAAGAAAAGACTACCTCGACGCCCCGCTCCGGTGCGCACGCCTCGGCGTCGAGGAGCTATGGGTCTTCGACCCCACCCTCGCCGGCCCGGAGGATACGGGCGGTCCCCACCGACTCCAGGTGTGGCGTCAGCAGGCAAACGGTGAGGGCCCGCACATGTCTCGGGTCTACGCTGGCGACGGACCGGCCCGCAGCAACGTGCTCGAGGCTTGGCTCATCCTCACCGACGACCGCCGGCGCCTCCGCATCGCCGACGACGAGACGGGTGAGCGATGGTGGCCCACCGGCGAAGAGGCCGAGCGCGCAGCCAGAGAGCAGGAGCGTGCAGCCAGAGAGCAGGAGCGCGAGAGGGCCTCGCGGCTCGAAGCGAAGCTGAGGAGCCTCGGCGTTGATCCGGATGACGTGACGTCGTGATGCGCGCCGTCCTTCGCGTTACCGGGTCGCGCGCGAAAGAACGAGGTAGGTGCGGTCGGTGTCCGCGGGCGCAACATCGCAGGTCGGGTGGCCCGCGCCGACGACGTGTGCGGTGAGCCTCAGCCCGTCGGTGCCCACCACGCGAAAGCCTTCGCCCTCGGGCTCGAACGTTCCGCCCGCCGCAGCGGTGTGCGCTTCGTAGAACGCGCGGACCGTCCCGATGGCGTCGACGGTCGCGTAACCCGTCCACACGATGTGCATCTGCTGCCCGTTGACGTGCTGCGTGCAAAGCTCGCGCGCCGAGAGATAGGCGGGGACGCCCGGGCCGTAGGGCGAGACCGGAGAGGCCTCCGCTCGGGACTTCGGGTCTTCCGGGTCTGGAGCCGACCCCGAGGCCGACGCCAACGTCGACGAACCCACTGTCGCCGAACCCACTGTCGCCGAACCCACTGTCGCCGAACCCAGGGTCGACGAACCCAGGGTCGCCCGGCCCCCCTTCGTTGGGACGGCTTCGGGCGCCGCCTCGCGAGCGTGGTCGGATGCCGCATCGGACGCACCGCACCCCAACACCGCCAGATTGAGGAACCATCCCCACCGCATGCCGAGAGGCCGAAGAACGTCGATGAAGGCCATGGCGCCGCTACAGCGTCGACAGAAACGCCCAAAACGCCGGCGCCGACAACCCATCCTGACGCGCGTGGTTTTGACCGGTTGTCGCACACCAAACAACAGGCCAGCCCTCGTCGCACCCTGCGTACGCTTCGCAGGGCGGCCGGTCTCCCGGGGTCGGGGGGGCCATGGCGTCACAACCGTTGTTTTCGAGGTGGCGATCACGGGCCGCCTCGCTCGTGGAGATGTTCACGGTGCCGTCCCGCTCATCGTGAATCAGCAGCGCGGCGACCCGGCCGACGCACCCGGTACCGGCCGAGCCCCCCGCGATCGTGGCCACCCCGCGCAGCACGTCCCCGCGCTCGCACGCGAGGCGATGACTCATGAAGGCACCGCTGGAGTACCCGGTGGCGAACCGGCGCTTCGGATCGGCACACACCTCGCTCTCGATGGCGGCGACGAGATCGTCGAAGAACAAGACGTCCGCCCCACCCGCGGCGGTGTCCCAGCAATTGGCCACCGCCCGGCCGCGCACGTGAATGGCGTCGGCCCCAGATTGCGCCTGGACGGGCGGATTGTTGTTCTCCTTGTTCGGATTGCCGCTGCAGCCGTGAAATTGGTAGACGACGGGGTAGGGCGTGGCGGGGTCGTAGCCGGCCGGAAGCCATACGAAGTACTCCCGTGTCACCCCACCCGACGTGAGCGTCTTGGCGACCCACGTTTCGACGTCGTCGGCGTTGGTCACCCCACAACCCTCACTCCCGGTCGCGCCACCGCCACCTCCCCCCGAACCAGAACCGGCGCGTCCCCCTTGACCCGCGCCGCCGCCCGCCCCGGCCACGCTCGTCGTTTGCGCCGCATCGCTCCCCCCGACGCCGCTCGGCGCATCGCCCCCTTCACCGACGTCGTCGTCGTCTGCGCCGCAGCCCGCCGCCACCAGCAACACCACGCACCCGAGCGGTCGCCACGCCATCATGAGCTCAGTCTAAACGAGACGGGTCCGCAGCACCGAACCTCTGCGAACGAAATCGCGGGATCGCCGGAACCCGCGCGCTACGCTGGACATCACGATGCAGCGAAACGGCCAGTCAAACGGCGCTCTGTCAGACGGCACTCTGTCAAACGGCACTCTGTCAAACAGCGCTGTCGAAACCGCAACGTTCGGACTGGGATGATTTTGGGGTCCTGACGCCCGGTTCGGGTGTCTCGACGGCGTTTTGAGAACTCGGGTGGGGTACACCGGCGGGCGAACGCCCGACCCCACCTACCACGATCTCGGGGACCACACCGAGGCGCTGCAGCTCGACTTCGACCCTACGGTCGTCGACTACGAAGCGATCCTCGCCCACGTTTGGTCGGCGCACGATCCAACCCAGACGCGGGGCAGCCGCCAGCGGGGCAAGCAGCAGTACCGTGCGGTGGTGTGGGTGCACGACGAGGCCCAACGCGCCATCGCCACCCGAACGGGCGTCGCGTCGGCGCAGGCTCGCGGGGGCACGTTGGCGACCCCCATCGAAGCCGCCGGGCCCTTCTACCGCGCCGAGGACTACCATCAGAAGTACCGCCTCCGTACCGACGACCTCCTCCTCCGAGAGCTTCGCCAGCGGTTTGGCAGCGACCGCGGCATGGTCGACGCCACCGTGAGCGCCCGCGTCAACGGCTGGCTCGCCGGCTGGGGTCGTCGTCGTGACATGGAGGAAGCCCTCCCCACGATGGGACTGTCGCCCGCCGCGATGAAGCGTCTTCTCGCCCGGGGCCCGTAGACCCCCGACCACGACGACCCGCGGCGCCGAGCGTCAATCGGCGAGCATGCGCTGCGGGGGGCGGAGTTGGTGGGACGCGGCGGTGACGGCGAGCAAGACCACGGGCGGTGCGACGTCTCCCGCACCGTCACCGACGGCCACGTGCGATACCGCAGCGGCGACCAAGTCGATGACGATCCCGGCGTAGGCCCACTCCTTCAGGCGGCGCAGACCGGGGGCCACGACGACGATCGCCCCCGCGATCTTGAACGCCCCCAACAGCACGGGAAAGTAGGGCGGGTACCCCAGGTGCGCGATGCTCGCGACCACGTCGGGGGGGCGCAGCACGTCGGCGACGCCGCCGGCTCCCATGGCGAACACGACGAGCGCGGTGGTCACCCAGTAGGCGATGGTGCGACCCTTGGAAGGGGGCGCGGCGAGGGCAGATGCATCGGCGGCCATGGCCGTGCGCTACCTCGGGACGATGGGAAAAGCGACCTCATCCCCACGAGGCGAGGACGGCCTCTGCCGCCCGACGGCCCGAGACCATGGCCCCGTCGATCGACGCTTGATCTCGGTGGTCGCCGCAGACGAACAGCCCCGATTCCGTGCGAATCGGACGCTGGCTCGGGCGCAATGAACCCACCGGTTGGGCGGGAAGGGCATGCGGGATCGCATAGGTCCGCAGCGACCGCCAGCGCGCGACCTCAGGGCCAAACCATCGCTCGAGCTGCGCCCGGGCCGCTTTTTCCCGACCCTCGAGGTCATCGTGCACGCCGAGGCACGTGGCGCTGACCAGCGTTTGCCCCGCCGGCGCCAGGTCGGCCGAGACCGCCGTCGCCACATGCATGTTGTTCACCGGGCCTTCGCCCACCCCATCGAGGTGGAGAATGGGTCGCGACGTCGGAGCCCGGTCGGCCGCGAAGTAAAAGCACGTGACCCCGCAGCTCGCCGGCGCCTCGACCTCGGGGACGAGCCGGTGCGCCGACGGACCCTCGCAGGCGACCACCACCCGATCCGCTTCGATGCGGTGCCCGTCGTCGAGGTGCACGCCGGTCGCGTCGACCGCGCGGACGGCGTGCGCCGTCTTGACGGCTTCGGCCGGGATCGGCGCGGCGAGTTGACGGGAGATTTCGCCCATCCCGCGGGCGGGGACGGCAGCATCGCCCTTCGCGAACATCCGAAACACGAAACGAAAGAAACGCGCCGTGGTCGCGAGCTCGGGCTCGAGAAAAATCCCGCCGAGAAACGGACGAAAGAATCGGTGCAGGAACCCCTCGGAGAACCCCTGTTCGCGCAGCAGGCTCATCGTGGTCTGGTCGGGTGCTTCGAATGCATCGTAACTGCCTCCCCGCAGGGTCAGCGCGCGAAGCTTCAAGATGCGGAGCTTGTCGAATAAGCTTCCCGACGAAGCGCGGAGGGTGGGAACGAGCGCATCGAGCTTGCGTAGGGGGTCGCCGATCGTCTCGAAGCCGGTGCCGGTCCAAAGGCTCGCGCCGGGCTCAAAGGGCCGAAGGTCGAGCGCGTCGAGATCGAGATGACGCCGCAGCTCGGGGTAGCCGGTCAGCAAGATTTGAAAGCCGCGGTCGAGGAGAAACCCATCGACCTCGTCGGTCTGGACCCGCCCGCCCACGGTCTCGTCGCGCTCGAGGATCTCCACCGTCACCCCCGCCTCGATGAGGAGGCGAGCACAGACGAGCCCCGCCAATCCCGCGCCGACGATGACCACCCGCTTGTTCATCTGGCTGGCGTTCATCTGGCGGGGGGTAGCACGCTCGGCATCTCGGGGTCAGGGCCAGGGGCCGGGACGACCCACGCCCGAAGGCGCAGCATGGACAGCGGTGGCGATCGCTGCCAGGTCGACCCTCATGACAACGCGCGTACTGGTCGTCGTTTGCTCACGGAACCTCTTCGGCTTGGATGCCGCAACGGGAGCAGAGCGGTGGCGCTACGCCTTCGCCGGTCGGGCGGGCTTCACCGTCGAATTCGCCATCGCCGACGGACGGGTGTACGCCTGCGACGGGTTCGTCGTGGTGTGTCTCGATCAGGCGACCGGCCAACCGTTGGGACAGATCGAACTCGCGTCGGTCGCCCTCTTCGGCGGACGCCACCAGGGCCGCGCGCGTATGGTCGTCTCGGACGGCCATCTGTTCATCGGAAAAGGGGGCGAGGTCGTCTCGATGCGCCTCGCCGATGGCCAAGTGGCCTGGCGGCGCTCGCTGATGGAGGGACGCGACACCGCCCTCGGCTTCGAGGGCAACATCCGTCCCGACGATAGCTGACGCGACGCGCCCCTTACGCTTCGGCGTCGTCCCAACCCGGGGGCGACGTCGGGAGCCAGGCCATCGTGAGGAGGCTGTCGCCCCGCGTTCGGTCGACCCCGGCGAAAAGTACGCGTTCTTCGGGCGTCGGCGTGAACGCAACCCGAGGAAAGCCGACCGGCACCCCGGACCCGGCGACGATGCCCGTCGTCGGGTCCACGTCGACTCCGAAGAGTCGTGCCACCACGACGATCATCTCTTGCTGCCACGACGAGATCGCAACGCCAGGCGCGGGCACGCAATGCGGCGTCATCCTACGAATGGTCCGGTAAGAAAGCGCATGCGCCATGCGACCACAGAAGAGAAAGGAGCGGTCGGAGGGGATGTGGCCTCCCTGGCTCAGCGTTTTCATCGCCATCTCAGAGAACAGACCGCGTTGCCTGACGCCCGCGTCGACGCAGCTGATCCCGGCGAGCGCCACCACCTGCGCTTCATCCATGCGCGGCAGCGGCACGATCCGGGTTTCCCCGAACCCGAATCCCACCAAGGTGCCGTCGGCATGAGCCGTGGCCACGTAGCGAAGACGTTCCGCACTGGTGTCGATGTACGACGCGTCGGCGTCACGGTAGCTCGCGCGAAACAGCGCGACGATGTCATCCCGGAGCCCCGGTTCGATGGCGCCGCTCTCCTGAACCGCGATCCGAACTGGCGTGTCGGTCAGACCCATGCTCCTATCCGTCTCCCGCGGTCGACCGTGGTGACACCGTCATGTTGGCACAACTTGTCGCGAAGCAGCGCACCCGATTCCGACACCTTGGCCCGGCGCAAACCTTGCTCTCGTCCCAAGCATGCGATGTCTCGGCCCTTTTCGCTCCGCTTCCGCCCTCTTCACGCTGTTCCTGTTGGGGGGCGCCGCGGCCGCCTGTGACGCCGAGGTCGTCTTCGATGACGACGGAGGCGAAGCTACGCAGTGCGCGCTCTATGAAGATCAGAGTCGGGACGGGGCGGCATTCTTGGTGACGAACGATACGACCGAGACGGTCTACCTCGCATCCAACAACTGCGCGTTCGAGATCTTTCCCACCATCGACCGGGACGGTGCCATCGTGGGCAGTCGCGGCGTCGGATGCGGGCAAACCTGCGAAGACCTTCAAACCGAGGGACTCTTCGATTGCGCCGCCGCATGCGCCGCGCCCACCGTCATCGCCGTGGTTCCGGGCGGCAGCTACCCCCTCTCTTGGTCGGGCATCTTCGTCGAAGACCAGCCGATGCCGCGCGCGTGCTACGCGGTGGACGTTCTGGACACCTGCGCGCAGCGCGTTGCCGCCCCTGACGGTGACTACACCGCTTCGATTTCGGTCTACGCCGAACTCCCATGCGCGGGAGACCCGGAGTGTGGCGCCTGTACGCCCAATGAAGATGGCTACTGTGTCGTCGATGGGTTTTTCGACGTGCCCGGAGAGGCACGGACCGCGCGCGCCGCCTTTTCTCTCCCCGCCCCGAATGTCGTGATTCTCGCCGCGAGCGACGGATAAAGACGCCTTCCGAAAGACACGGGCGGTGCTTGTCGCCTCATCGAATTCGCGGCCACGATTCGGACATGCGAACGATCGGACTGCTCGGAGGCATGAGCTGGGAGAGCTCCATCGCCTACGAGCGCATCATGAATGAAGAGGTGCGTCGCCGCCTCGGCGGCATGCATGCGGCCGACTTGTTGGTGCGCTCGTATGACTTTGCCGAGATCGAGCGGCTCCAGGCCGCCGGCGACTGGGAAGGCGCGGGTGCCCGACTCGCGGCCGACGCCCGATGCCTCGAAGCGGCGGGGGCCGAAGCCATCCTTCTCTGCACCAATACGATGCACCGCGTCGCGCCCGCCATCGAGGCTGCGCTCACCGTGCCGTTTCTCCACCTCGCCGACACGACGGCCGCCGCGGTGACCCGGGCCGGCGTCACCTCGGTGGGCCTCCTCGGAACGAAGTTCACGATGGAGGCGTCGTTTTATCGAGACCGCCTGGCCCGACGCGGGCTCGACGTGCGCATTCCCTCCCCCGACGCACGCGACCACATTCACGGGATTATCTACGACGAATTGGTACGAGGTCGCGTCGAACCGAGGAGCCGAGCCCTCCTCGTCGATGTCGCATCGACCCTCATCGCGAACGGCGCACGGGGCATCATCTCGGGCTGCACCGAACTCGAGCTGTTGCTCCAGCCATCAGACCTCTCGGTCCCGTTGTTCCCCACCGCCCGCCTCCACGCCCTCGCCGCCGTCGACTTCGCCCTTCGAGCCTGAGGCGCCTCGAGGAGGCGTGGGGTAAGCTGGCGGCTCACCCGCAAAGAGCTCGAGGCGACAGGGTCCGTTCGCCCGCGAGCTCGAGGAGGTCAATTCGTGTCTGTCGCCCAAAACCTCGCCTCGTTCGTGGCGCCGTCTCTGGCGGATCAGTTGTCTGTGCTCGAGTTTCGCGGCGAGGAGCGTTTGTGCCGGCCGTTTGCCTTCGACGTTCACCTGCGGGTGACGGGCGAGAAGGCCCACGCCGTGGAGGACCGCGCCGCGATCGGCAGCGCCGCCACCCTCCGCCTTCAGCGTGGCGACGACGATCGCCCTCACGTGTTTCAGGGCATTTTGAGTCGCGTCTCGCTGCTGGCGGCGATGGCGGACTGGGCCCTGTACCGCGTGCGGTTGGTCCCGCGGCTGTGGCGATTGGGCCTCACGCGGCACAGTCGGGTGTTCACCAAGACGACGGTGCCCGACGCCATCGTCGAAGTGCTGGAAAGCGCCGGCTTGGCGGCCGGCGCCGACTTCGAGCTGCGGCTGCAGGAGACCTATCCGGAGGAGGAGCTGATCGCGCAATATCGGGAGAGCAAGCTTCACTTCATCCAACGGTGGATGGAGCGCGACGGGCTCTACTACTTTTTTGAGCACGACGAGGACGATGGCGGGCTCGACAAGCTCGTTTTGGCCGACCATCCGGCGGCCCATTCGACCGCGCGCGGCGAAGCCATTCCCTACCGGCCGCTTGCGGGCCAAGACGCGTCGGCGGCCGAGTGTTTTTCCCGGTTCACCAAGTCGCGCGACGCCGTTGTGGGCGCGGTGCGGCTCTCGGATTACGACTACGCGCGACCGGCGCTCGATCTCACCGCGGAGGCGACCGTGTCGCCGGAGGGGTTCGGCGAGATCGTCCATCACCAGGGTCGCTTCTTCGAGCCCGCGGAGGCCAAGCGGTACGCGAAACTCCAGGCCGAAGCGATCGCCGCCGCCGAGGTGACCTACCAGGGCGTGGGCTCGTGCCTGGGCCTGAGCGCCGGGTTTCAGTTCGAAGCCTCCGAGCACCCCGACGACCGGTTGAACGCGACGTATCTGGTCACGCGTGTCGAGCACGCGGGCAACCAACTCGAGGGCGACGTGCCGGAGCCGCTTCGGCGACTCATCGAGCCACGGACCGACCGGCTGTATGAAGCGCAGGTGGAGGCGATCCCGACCGACCGCCCGTTTCGGGCGCCGAGCGCGACCCGGTGGCCCCGCGTCATGGGGTACGAGACCGCGGTCGTCGATGGCCCCGCGGAGAGCGAATACGCGCAGATCGACGACCAAGGTCGGTACCTGGTGCGGCTCCGTTTCGACGAAAGCCGCCTCGAAGACGGCAAACGCTCGACCTACGTGCGGATGATGCAGCCCCACGGCGGCACCACCGAAGGGTTTCACTTTCCGCTCCGGAAGGGCACCGAGGTCAAGCTCGGCTTCGACGAGGGCGACCCCGACCGGCCCTTCATCGCGGGCGTGGTGCCCAACACGGTCACGCCTTCCCCCGTGACCCAGTCCAACCACACGCAGAACGTCATTCAGAGCGGCGGCGGCAACTACATCACCATGGAGGACGAAGCCGACAAGCAGTGGGTCGACATGTACTCGCCGGTCGATCAGTCCACCCTACACCTCGGCGACCCCCGCTTCGTGGACGCCGATGCTGGCTTGTCCCCTCGCCTTCAGGGCATGCTCCCCCAAGCTCTCGCCGGCGCGAGCGCGGTGCTCGCCACCGCCGGTACCGCGGCGTTTTGGTTCGGGGGCAACTGGTGGAGCAACACGGGCGGTTTCCGCGTCGACATCGTCCAGGGCGACACCTTTCAGTTCTACCTGAGCAACCACACCCAAGACGTAGGCTCGAATCAAACGGTCAAGGTCGCAGGCCTACGTCAAGACGGTGTGGACAGCGGCGTGCAGGAGAAATACGGCTCGTTTCACGCCACGACCGTCTCGGGGTGGCGACGCGAAAAGGCCGGCGACGTCACCGAGGAATACGATTCGCAGACCACGACGGTAAAAGGGGCACGCACCCTGACCGCAGACGGCTTCAACATGGTGACCTCCAAGGCGGGCGAAGCCCACGGCGTTACGGGATGGTTCAACGTCGAGGCCAGCGGCGGCATCAAACTCGACGCCCCTTCCGTTCATACCCACGCGAGCGGTGACGTCCTCATCCAGGCGCCATCAGTGCGGATTGTCACCCCGAAGCAAGAACATGTAAACCCGGAGGAAACCTTTGGTGGCGCCGCGCTGAAACACTTGTTTTCATTGAAAGCTGAATACACGAGTTTATCCTTCGGATTTACGTCGATCAAAGTCGAAGGAGTAGGCCTCAAGCTCGAAAACAAGGGAACGAATTTGAGGACGCTCACCACCGAGGTGAGGAAAGCCGCCTCCTCCATGAAAACGACGGGCCCAAAAGTTGACACGTCAGGGATAATTAGCGAGCTGGCCGGAATTAAGACCATCGCGTGAAACATAGCTTCAGACCAGGTGCCACTGAATCTCGAGCTCTGACGGCTCGTCAGGGTGGACCACGACGGGAAGGCACACGCCTGCAGCGAGGCTTGGCACGAGGAGGGCCGGGACCGTGGCCTTATGGGTCGAGGCCCGATCAGGCTTACCAACGACCTCGACCCGCAGTCTCAGCGTCGCCTCGTACCCTTCACCCGCAATCACCTCAAGAACAGTCGCACGACCAGCTTCACCGTGCTCCCGTAGCCACACCCGCCTCGCCACCGCTTCCCGCTCCTTCTCAAGGACGGACCCCTTTGCCCAGGATCCGAGCCCGAAGAGGCCACCATGAAAAGTAATCGCTAAACAAATGGCCGCAGCTCCTTCAGGGAGAAATAGATACGCGAACGGTGCTGCAGGCAGCGCGGCGGCGGCAGCTCCAAGCAGAACTCGCCCTAGCCACCTATTAATGGCGACTCGCCGCTCGGAAGGAGGCTCCGGGATCGGTGACTTTCTGATTCTCAGTGTGGGGGCAGTGAGACCTTCGGCCTCGGTCTTTAGTAAGACGCCGCAGTAGGCACACGTGAGAGGCTGCCGCATCGCAGAGAGCCGAACGGCCGCTCCGCAATGGCCGCACGCCGCCACTTCCAGCTCGGTCGGGCCGAAGGATTCTTTCTCGAATGACGAACTCGACTCCGATCCGGCCATCCACGCATTGATACCCCAAATCCGTCGCGACGGCAGCTCGCTGCCGTCATCGGACCTCCGTCCCGCGAACGCGCGCGAGAGGTGTTTTCGCGGCTCCGCGAGCGAGCATGACCCACCCGAGCTACGAGGCCGCAGAGGTTCGCGCTGGCGCGTCGAGGTGCCGCCGCGGTGCTGGTGCGCGGTGCGAGAGACGAACCAGAAAGGCGGGGTGGGCGGCTCGCCGGCCCACGGCGAACGTAGATCTCTCATCGGCGAGGATCGCTCGCATTTGAGGCGCTTGGGGAGACGGAGAGGCGCTG
Organism: Myxococcota bacterium; assembly: GCA_039027095.1. Taxonomy (GTDB): domain Bacteria; phylum Myxococcota_A; class Polyangia; order Polyangiales; family Polyangiaceae; genus JAPYTK01. The sequence goes on along the minus strand of JBCCLB010000057.1, from coordinate 24,841 downwards.
GATGCGCGCGATCCTCGCCAACTGGGCTTTCAGGTCCGCAGAAGGACGTCCCCGGACCTGGCTTCCGCCGAGCGTGCCGCAACTCCCCACTCGGCCCGTCCCTGGCTTTCAGCCAATACGTAGCCCACCCGTACTCGGCCTAAACCCCCGCTGTCGTCGTTACCCCGGTCAGCGAAAGCGGCCGAGCTGGAGGCCGGCGGCGGCGGAGAAGCCGCTGTAGTCGTCGCGGACGAAGGCGTCGTAGCCGACGGTGCCGAAGTAGTGGGCCCCGACGTAGGGGCGGGCCCAGGAGGTGGCGATGAAGCTCACGCGGAGGCCCGCCTCCCAGCCGAAGGCGATGGAGGCGTCGCGGCCGTCGAGGAGGTCGTTTTCCCATCCGCTGACGCGGCGGCCGTCGGGCGTATCACGGTCTTCGCCGGTCAGGTAAAAGCCGAAGGCCGCCTGACCGAGGGTGATGGGCGCTTCGAGGGCGACGACCTCGCCGAGGTCGACGGTGGGGGCGAGCATCAGTCCGAAGAAGCTGCCGTCGCTGCGGAGGGTGACGGTGGGGCGCCCGCGGTAGGTCTGGCCGTCGACGGGGGTCACCTCGAAGGTGGCGGGGTTGATCGGGCCCGGTCGGGCGAAGCCCGCGAGGCCGACCCGGAGGTGGCGCCAAAGCATGACCCCGGCCTGAAACCCCGGCCCGTGGCTCGTGTGGCGTCCGATCCGGTTGATGCGCCAGTCGAACCCCACGAAGGCCCCCGTGAAGAACCGGTACGGCTCAGGTGCTTCCGACCCCGGCGGCTCGGGTTCTTCTGCCGCCACCGGCTCGCGGTCCACCGCGGACCCATCTTCCTGCGCACGCGCGGCCCGCGGAAGCCCCATGACCAAGAGAGCAGCAAAGAGGAGCCCCCGACCCATGCGCCGGCGACGCATCAGAACGCCCTCCAGTCTCGGGTGTTCGCGCCGATGAGCCACCGGAGGCCGAGCTGTCCGCGGACGAGCAGTTTGGCGCCGTCGCCGCCCCAACCGAAGACGCCACCGACCAGGCCATCGGCGGTGAGCGACACGGCGTCGGAGACGTGCACGGCGACCCCAACCGGCGACACGAAGCCCGTCAGATCGAGACCGGCACCAGGGTCGACCTGCACCGCGACCGGCGCCGACAACCCCATGCGGGCCGTGAGGTAAGGACCCGCCTCGACGTGCGCGAGAAGGCCGGCGTCGTCGACGACGGTCATGCTCTCGTCGAGGGGCGCGCCCGCATCGACGACGCTCTCGGGGCGAGCTTCCGCGCCGCCGACGTAGCGGGCGCCGGCGGCCAGGCGGAGTTCGAGCCAGAGCGGGCCCTCCCGCAAAACGGTGCCCTGGACGAGGCCACGGCCCCCGAAGAAGGCGCCGTCGTCGGCCTGGTAGCCCGAGATGTAGGTTCGATCCGCGAGGCCGCCGTCGAGCTCGACGCCAACCTGCAGCGAAGGCGAGAGCAGCAGGCGGTACCCCGCGGCGCCGATGAGAGGTCGAAAGTTGTCCGTCCCGACCCCGAGCGTCAGCGCGTGCCCCACGGGGGGATCGTCGTCGGTCGCGTCGGAGACATCGGCGGCACGGGCAACCGCTGGGGTAAAGCCGAGCGTGGCGAGGGCAAGCCTGGAGAGAAGCGTTCGATCGCGCATGCTCCAGAACGTTTCTTCCCTGCCTCAATGAATCCAACGCAGTGATTTCATGATAGTCATGAGACCTTCTCATGGCTCAGGATCTCAATCTTCTCGCGATGTTGTCGGTTCTGCTGGAAGAGCAGAGCGTCACCGGCGCGGCGCGGAGGCTCGGGCTCAGTCAATCGGCGGTCAGTCATCGCCTGCGCCAGATGCGAGAGGAACTCGGCGACCCGCTCCTGGTGCCGGCGGGTCGGGGCCTCGTACTGACGGAGCGGGCACGGTCGCTGCAACCGCAGTTGGCCAAGGCCGTCCGCGCCCTCGAGGCCGCCGTCGCCCCGCCCGAGCCGTTCGACCCGAGCACGAGCCGACGTGCCTTCGTGGTGATCGGTACGGACTTCGGCGAGTTCACCGCCATGCCCGAGATCGTGCAGCGTCTCCGCGTCGAGGCCCCGGGAGTGGAGCTTCACCACCGCCCGGTAACGGGGGACATCCCCGAGCGCTTGGCGCGAGGTGACGCGGATCTGACGATCGGGATCCCGCTGAGAGAGACCCCGGGGCTCGTGCAGCGCTGGCTCGACCCGGACCCCTTCGTCCTCGTCGTGCGGGCCGACCACCCGACCTTCCCCGAGCAGCCGACCCTGGAGGATTACCTGGAGGCCCGCCACCTTCTCGTCGTGCCTCGAGGGGCGCCCGGAAGTCCGCTCGACGAGCTGCTCGCCGCGCGGGGCCTGAAGCGTCGGGTGGGCATTCGCCTCGGTCACTTCACGACCGCTCCCTTTCTCGTCGCCCGGTCGGACCTCGTGTGGACCGCGCAAACGAGCCTGGCCTACGCGGCGGCGAAGTTCGTCGACCTTCGGATCATGCCGCATCCGCTGGCTCTGCCCCCATTTCGAGGGGCGATGACGTGGCACGAGCGGAGCCAACACGACACCGGTCATCGGTGGCTGCGCGAGCTCGCCTTCGAGAGCACGAAGTTCTCACCGAGCCCGTGACGGCGACCCGCCCTATTGTCCGACCCTGTTCTCGAGCACTGCCTCCCGCGCCTTGCCTCCCCCGGCGAGACCAGGCAGCTCTGACGTCATGGTGGCCTACCGGCACGCGACAGATGCGCAGCGCCATCGCATCGACTGGCTCGAGGAGCAGCTCGAGCTTCGGGACCGCGAGCTGGCCCGGCTGCGCCAACGGCCGCCGCCGCGACGTCGATGGGCGCGCGTCGGCATGGTGGTGGGCATGGCGCTGCTCGGCGCGGTGGGGGTCGAGGTTCGCGCCGCCATGCGGTCCGCCCCCTGGGTTGGCGGGTCGCTCCGACTGGTGGACGTCGACGGCGACGGCCGGGCCGAGCCCACGGGCCAGGTCATCGCCGAGAATGGCCCCGAGTCGGTCGTCCTGACGCCCGACCTCGACCTGCACGACGAAGTCGACGTCATCCCCGGGGGCGGTGCGCCCGAAGTGGCTCGCGTGGCCCCCCCGCGGATCGAAGGCTTTCACGTTCGCTTCGCCGTGCTCGGTCGCCACGGTCACATCGCCGCGTTCGGCCGGCGCGGCGACCAACCGGTCGTCGCGCTCGTCGCTGACGGCGAGGTTCAGTGGGTGCGAACGCTCCCCGCCGACGTCACCCCCGACCGCGGGCTCCTCCACGCCCGCCGCGTCATCGCAACCGTGCCCGGAGACGTGAGCACCAAGGTCTTCGCGTTCACCCTCGCCGGCGACGTCGCGTGGACCGACGAACGCGACGGGATCCCACACCGCATCCGCGGCACCGAAGGCCGCATCTACATCGAGCACGGGGACCAACTCTCAGCCCTCGATGCACGCGACGGGACGGTCCGCGCCCGCCGCTGAACAACCCCGCCGCTCGGATGCATCATGTCGGACGCAGCGTGGCATCGTCGCCTCCCCGAGGCTTCGGTCTGTCTCGGGTGTCGACGGGTGGTGCTGCCGGACGATCCGCCGTGTCGGCACGCCGAACGGTACCCGGGTGTCGCTGTCGCCCGGGCATCGCATCGCAAGACCTGGTCGGCGGCGGTCTGGCGAGGACCGGAGTCCGCCGTACGACGGGCCGTCACCTACATCGGAGAGCGTTCGCAGGCGGCGGTCTACGCGGAAGACTTGTTGCTTTACCCCGCCCAGATTCTCGAACGCGTGTGTCGCGAAGCAGACGGTCCCCACGGCGCCGCGTGCACGATGGAGCGTCCTCGCGGACCGAGCCACCGGGGCCGGGTGGTGCCGCGAACGCGCATTCCTTCGTTGGTGGAGGAGGGCGCCGAACGGATCGCCTTCAGCGTCGACATCGCCACGAGCCTTCTGACCGCCGGCGCGGTGCTGCTCAGACTTGGCTTCACCGCCGGGTTCGACGTCGTCGCGAAGGACGGCGCGCGCGTCACCATCCCCCGCGGACCCATCGCGCTCGAAACCCCGGTCGGTCGTCGATTCCGAAGCGACCTCTGGCCCCCACCCATGCTTCCGGTGGTCGCCGCCCTGTGGCCGAAGCAAAGCACCCGGGCGCGGGTTCTGTTCCCTGACCTATTCATCGAGCGCTGGCTCCGCGAAGACGACGATGTCGAAGTGAGCCCGGGTCGTCCGGGCCTCACCTACCGGGACGACCACGGACACGACATTCCCTTCGTCTCGATGAAACGACGCTGGTGGATGTTTTGAGGCCCAACGGCCGGGCGGCGGCGCGGACGTGGCGGAAACCTGGTACGGGGGCCCATGATCATCGTCGGGACGGGTCGGGTGGGGGGCGCACTCGCAAAGCGGGCCGAGGCCGCGGGCGCGGACGTGTCCCTCGTGACGCGAGAGGAGGGTTGGCGCGCGATCGACGAGCGCGATGACCCCATCTTCGTCGCGGTGAGGAACGACGACTTGGACGGGGTTCTCGCGCGCGTGGCGCCCGCACATCATGGTCGCTTCGTCTTCACGCAAAACGGGATGCTGCGGCCGTGGCTCTCGCAGCACGGGCTGCTGCACCTGGCGTCGCGCGGACTCTTGTTCTTCGCCGTCGCCGCTCGGGGCGCGCCCCTCGTCCCCGGCAGCGAAAGTCTGTTTGCCGGACCCCAGGCGCCCGCCGTGGTCGCGTGGTTGCGACGGCTCGAGATCCCCGCGCGGCAGGTCGCGCCCGAGGCCTTCGCCGAGGTCGAGCTCGAGAAGCTTCTTTGGAACTGCACGATGGGGCTCATGTGCGAGCTCACGGGCACGACGGTGGGCGACGTCGTCGACCGTCACACCGCGCAGTGGCGGGACCTGGTCGACGAGCTCCTCCGCGTGGGGATGCCGTGCTTCGGACTCGACCTGGATCCTCCCGCCCAACGGGCTCTCGAGGCGCGGTTGGCGTCGTATTCGCGGTCGATTTCCGATTACCGCGCCTCGGTCAAGGAGTGGCCCTGGCGCAACGGCTTCTTCGTCGAGGTCGCCACCACCCCCGGCTTGCACCACGAACTCCTCACCCGCACCGGTCACCTGCCCCGCTGAGCGAACAAAGGAGCGCTCGCTCCCGCCCGGCCTCCACTGGGCCCCCGCTCGGCACGGATGTGGCGAGCGACCAAGAATTGATGCGGGGACCACGTGCGCCTACGCGTCGCCCGTGGCCTCGCGGCTGTCGAATCCCTCTGCGTTCGGTCCTCCGGCCCCCATCGGATGGCGGCCGCTCGCCCCCATCCTCGCCATTCAGTTCATCGGCACCCTCGGCTACTCGATCGCCATCCCGTTTCTCGTGTTTCTCGTCCGGGACTTCGGGGGGGCCTCGTGGACCTACGGCGTCGTCGGCGCGACGTACTCTGCGTGTCAGCTCGTCGGAGCGCCGCTGCTCGGGCGTTGGTCCGACCGGATCGGACGGCGTTTCGTCCTCATGGTGAGCCAGGGCGGGACCGTGCTCGCGTGGCTGGTGTTCCTGGGCGCGCTGGCGCTGCCGGTGGATCCGGTGGCCTCATTCGGCGGGGCCGTGCTCACCGTCCCGTTGCTTTTGGTCTTCGGCGCGCGCGCCCTCGATGGCCTCACCGGAGGCAACATCTCCGTGGCCAATGCCTACGTGGCCGACCTCACCGCCTCGCGCCCCGAGGACCGCCAGGTCGCCTTCGGCCGCATGGGGATGGCCGCCTCGCTGGGGTTTGCCGTCGGGCCCGCCCTGGCCGCGCTGCTGGGCGCCACCGCATGGGGCTACCGAGCCCCGGTGATGGCGGCGGCGACCATCTCGGCGGTGGCGCTGGTCCTGTGCCTCAACCTCCGCGAGCCGGCGGGCGCATGTCCGGAGGGTCCCCCGTCGCAACCCGCGCTCACCCGCGTGCTGCACCAGCAGCCAAAGCGATGCGACCGACCCCCGGCCGAGGCCACGGCCGAGACCACCAGTCATCCCGTGGTGCGCGCGCTGTTGGCGGCGACCTTCGTGCTCTTTCTCGCGTTCAACCTCTTCTACGCGGGGTTTCCCGTGCACGCCGACCTCGCGCTGGGCTGGGGCGCGGCCCGGATGGGGATGTTCTTCGCCGTGCTTTCCGGCGCGATGATCCTCGCCCAGGGTCCGCTGTTGCGGCGCGTATCGCAGCGGCTCGCGCCGTCGCGCGTCTTCGCCCTCGGCATCCTCGCGCTCATCGCTTCGTTCGTCGCCTTCGGCATGTCGTCCGAGCCCACGCTGTTCGCCGGCGCCATCGCCTTCGCCCTGGGAAACGGTCTCGCCTGGCCGACGTTTCAGGCCCGCCTCGCCAGCGCCGCCGGCCCCGAGGCGCAGGGCGCGGTTCAGGGCGCCGCCACCAGCGTCGGTTCCCTCGCCAGCATCTTCGGCCTCGTGGCGGGAGGCCTCCTCTACCCCGACCTCGGCGTCGCGCTGTTCTGGCTCGGCGCCGGCTTGTTCGGCTTGGTGCTCGCGGGAATCCCGCACTGGTTCACCTCCGCCGCCGCGTAGGCACGAGAACCCGATCCCCCCGGGGTCAGCGCTCGAACGCGCACTTCTCGGGGAAGTAGCTCCGGAGAAACTGCGACGTGAGCTTGTTCCACCGCACGTTCAGGTGGCTGTCCGCCCCGTCGTTGACACACACCGAGAGGTGCCGCTCTTCGAGCTCCACCATGTCGCGCTCGGCGAGAACCTGGCGGTACCGCACCCGGAAATTGTGGTTCTGTTGAATGAGGAGCGTCTTGGCGTCGCTCTTGAGCGCCCGCCCTGTCACGTAGGCGTAATGGTGGAAAAAGAAACCCGTCACCGCGACGTCTGTCACCTGGCGAAACTTGGCCGCCATCGTCCTCTCGAAGGCGTCACCGTACTTGGCCTCCATCTCTTCGAGAATGTCTACCCGTAGCGCCTGCGGTGAATGGGTGTGAAGCTGGGTCGGACTGACGCCGAAGTCGCGCTCGATCAGAGCCTGTACGTTTCGCGCCCCGTTGAGGTAATCGGGCTCTCCCGCCCGAGGCTTACCGTTCACGCTCCCCCAATCCTCGAGTTTGAGGCGACAAATCCCGTTGGATTCAAAGAAGTCATTCTTCCGCGCCGGACGCGTGAGAAGAAAATCGTCGTTGGAGTAAACGAAGTGGTCGCTCAAGCCGGGTATCTCGTGAAGTCGCGTCTCGATCGCGTGGGAGCTGAACGTGGGCAAGTACTTCGGATCGAAGATCGTGGTGTGGTCGACCCAATGGATCCGGGGGTGATCGACGTCGAGCCAGCGGGGAGCGCGGCAGTTGCTCACGATGTGGATTCGACGCACCCACGGGGCGTACATCTCCAGCGCCCGCAAGCTGAACATCAATTCGTTACGGTTGAAGAACCGGGAAAGGCTCGTCCCGTCGCGCTCGACGTCGGGCCGGTAGGCGGCGTACATCTTCTGCCACTCCGGGTCGTGGCTATCGACCCAGGTGTAGACGAAGTCGACATCGAACGGCACGACCTGTTGCACTGGTGCGCCCAAGAGCTCGGCGAGATGGCCCACCTCTCCTTTCCGCGGCAGATCATGCGCCTCCAAACTCGACATCCAAACCCGCCGCGAGACATAGTTGGACTTGGGCGCCATGATGTGGTCGCCGTGGTCGGTCCACGCCTGGAGCTCGAGGTGAAGCACCGCCGTGCTCCGCTTGTCGACGAGCCGCAACAGCACGACCGGCTTGCCCTGAAGGGCCCTTACCGCGGCACGAACGCTGGTGGGGATGATGAACCCGTCGTCACGATGGTACGCCAAACGAAGCGACTCTTCGTGACAGAGGCGCATCACCGCCCGGACCAGAACCGGGTACTCGTTTTCGATCGCGCACGCGGTGAGGTACGCGACAGAATCGTCGTCGATGAAAAACAGCTTGGCCTGGGCGGCGAGCGCGCGCTTCACGTCGCCGCGCGTCAGCGGCGTCTCTCGGGGCGACGTGTCTTCGTCTCGGGGCCCGAAGTCGAAACCGGTGGGCTCCTCATCCAGTCCCTGACCCCGCAGGACGAGCGCCGCCTTCGCGAACACGCTGTCCCGATAGAATGATCGGGGATCACGTATCAGCTTTGCCAGCTTCTTCTGTACGTCAGTCGTGGCCATGTGACCCTCCTATCGACAACGCTACGGACTCGAGGATGCGACCGCTGGCCCGGCCATCTCCGTACGGGTTGTGCGCCCGGGCCATGCGTTGATAGGCCGCCTCATCGTCGAGCAGTCGCGTCGTCGCCTGCTCGATACGGACGGCATTCGCGCCGACCAGGGCGACCGTCCCCGCGGTGACCGCCTCGGGCCGCTCCGTCGTGTCGCGCATGACGAGGACCGGCTTTCCGAGGGATGGCGCTTCCTCTTGGATCCCTCCCGAATCGGTGAGGATCAGGTCGGCCCGCGACATCAGGTACACGAAGGGAACGTAGCTCTGGGGCTCGATCAAGTGCACGTTGGATAGCGCCCCGAGAAGCTCGTGCACCGGCTCTCGCACCCGTGGGTTCAGATGAAGGGGATAAAGAACTTCGACGTCGTCTCGCGCGGCGAGATTGGCAATGCCACGACAGATCTCGCGAAAACCGTCACCGAAACTCTCTCGACGATGGCCCGTGACCAGGACCAGGCGCCGCGAAGGGTCGAGAAAGTCGAACTGCGCTTCGAGGGATTGGCGAAGCGCCGCGTCGCCATCGATCTTGTTCTTCACACGAAGAAGCGCATCGATGACGGTGTTTCCGGTCACCACGATCTGCTCGTCGGCAACGCCTTCGCGGAGGAGGTTTTGACGGGCGAGCTCGGTGGGGGCGAAGTGCAATACCGCCAGCGCCCCCGTGAGCTTCCGCATCGCTTCTTCGGGCCACGGGGACAGGAGGTTACCGGTGCGGAGGCCGGCTTCGACGTGGCCGACCGGGCATTGCTCGTAATAGGCGGCCAGGGTCGCCGTAAAGCACGTCACCGTATCTCCGTGCACGAGAACGAGCGAGGGCGCGCAGGCCCGAATCGTATCGGCCACGCCACCGAGAATCGCGGCGGTGACCTGGGGGAGCGATTGCGCCGGCTTCATGACGTCGAGGTCATAATCGGGCGTGATCTCGAAGACGTCGAGGACCTGGTCGAGCATCTCCCGGTGCTGCGCGGTGACACATACCCGAAAGGGTACCCGCCGTTGGGCGGCGAACGCCAAGACGACGGGCGCCATCTTGATCGCCTCGGGACGGGTGCCGAACACGAAGAGAACCGGTCCCTCTCGGCCCCGTAGGTCCATACCGTGAGGGACGCCCGGCGTCTGTCCTGAGCCCGTCCCATCTTCGGGGTCCAGTGGTGAATGACGCGTCATTTCACACGCTCCTTCGCCTGACCTCGAGATTTCCGGAGGGCGTCGAGAGCCGCGAGTTCCTCAATGGCCGTTTCGTCGTCGAGGCGCACCGCCCGGACGAGCCACCCCCGCGCTTCTTCGAGGTCGACCGGCACGCCGCGGCCCAATTGAAAGGCACGGGCCACGCCCCGCGTCGCGGCGGGCTCTCCTCGCGCGGCCCCGAGGTGATACTGAAACAGGGATTCCGCGTAATCGCCGGCATCTTCCGCGGCGCGGCCGAGCCAGTAGTGCGCCCGTCGCGCGCCGAGGTCGGCTGCTTCCGCGTAGGCGGCCCGGGCGGCGTCGCGGTCCCCCGACGTACGGGCCTGGGTGGCCGCGGCAAAGGCCCTTTTTGCCGCCGGGGAGAGCTTTCGCCGGGCGGGGTCATGGATGTTGGTCGCGGCGGTACATCCTCGAATGCGGCGCCGCCACTCATCGAGGTCGGCGAAAAACCCCTCGTCGAGAGGGACGGGACTGAGAAGCCAATCGGGGGCCTCGGAGGAGGCGACGATTCGCTCACGAGGACGCCAAGGGGCTTCACCATCGCCGACCGAGTATAGGTGGTATCCCCCGATGTTCTCGAGCAGGTCGCTGATGCGGTCTCCGACCCCGGCCGCAGACTTGGCGAGCACTTCGACGAGGACCCAAGGATGCCGCTCCTCGAGCAATTGTCGCGCCCCCCGCAGCACCTGCTCTTCGACGGTCTCCGTGTCGATTTTCAGGACGTCGGGCCAGACATCGTTCGCGGCACAATACCCATCGAGGCTGACCGCGCGCACGATCTCTTCGCCGACATGGTCGCGAAACGCACGGTTGAGCGAGTTCGACGCATCGGACTTTTGGGAGAGGTACAGCGTGACCTCTCCCGCGGTTTCGCCGACGGCGAGGTGCTCGGCCCGAAGCGGCATGCCGTTGCCCTCTGCGATCCGTTTCACCCACGCGTGCGTTCGTTGCGACGGCTCGAAGGCGACGACGGAAGACTCCGGCCAAAGCCCTTGGCAGAGAAACGAATAGTGCCCGACGTTCGACCCGACGTCGAAGAAGGAAAAACCCGCCGGGTGTCGGCTGAAGATCGTGCAGAGCGCGGCGGTGGCGTCGACCTCGTAACCCCCGTAGCCGTGGCGACGGAGCTGGCGCTGGCCAAACGTGGCCTTGTCGTCGATGAAGTTGACATAGCGCTCCACGGGCCCGTCCGACGCTCCGGGCGCGAAGGGCAGCTTGACGAAAAAAGGCATGTGGTCAGAGGTCGACGTTTTCGCGATCGCGACGACTCGGGCCGCCGGACCAGTCGTTCTCGGGTCTGCGGCCAGAGTCAAGGCGGAGGCGTCGAGGCGGACGCGTCAAGGCGCCAGCGTCAAGGATCATCGCTGAGGGTGAGGATGACGGTGTGGTCGACGACCTCGCCGAGGGCGAGCGGGCGGTCGTAAATCGCCACGTAGTAGATCGCGCCGCGAATCGATCTCGACCCCGACGGTCGATTGCCGATGCCGAAGACGTCGCCGGACGCGAGCGCGACCTTCTGTCCCACGGTGAAAGGGTTCTGCACGTTGGCCTGCACCGGCGCGCCGTCGACGAACAACCTTTGCCGGAACCCCGGCAGCGTTGCGTCGGTGTCGACCACCAGGTGGTACACCGTTCGCGTCGGGGACGACCACGACAGGGGCCAATCGGTGTTCCATACCCCGACCGTCGACGACCCCAATTGATCCAGCACGAGGCCGCTCGGGTAAACCTTCAGGGAGCACCGCGAGATCGTGCTGCTCCCCATGTGCGTCAGCCGCGCGCCGAACTCCTGCCCCTCGGCGACCGTGGCGACGACTTCGACCGTGTACGCGGTGGCGCCGTCGATGCGCGCCTCGACCTTGGTGCCGGCGACGGTGGACCATGCCCCGCCGTCGCTTCCGGCGTGAGACCACGACAAGCCCCGACCCGTGGGAAGCGCGACCCAGGTCATCGCTGGATCTGCGAATAGAGGAAGGTCGAGAGGCGACGGCGCCGCATCGCGAATCATCGTCGGTGAGGGAAGGGTCGCCGCGTCGTCCAGCCAGTAGCGGACGACCAGACCCGCGTCGCTCAGACCCGACGTCGTGGCTTCTCCCCCCGTTCCTCCGACGCCGCCTCCTGAGGCGCCCGTTCCTCCGCCCGAGGACCCCATGCCGTGGCCCGCCGCACCTCCAACCGACCCTGCGTCTCCCCCTCCCGACGTCGATGTCGCGATGCTCTGGCCGCCCGCGCCCCCCGACGATACGGCGGCGCTGGTTGCGCCGACGTCTCTTTCTTCGGCACGGGGGTCGAGCGAACCCCACGACAACGAACATGCGGCCGCCATCGTGCCGGCACCCAAGAGCGCCGCCCAGCCCATCCGCGTCCTCACGTCGACGAGACTAGCACCCCGTCACGCCGTCTACGGTGCCGATGCCCAACGTCTCACGATCGACGACGCTGACGCCGAAGCAGCCGTCGCACTTTGCTCATCAAGGCCCCGATCTCGACCGGGTACGGAATCACCTCGGCGACCCCGGCGGCGATGAGCTGTTTGAGCGTGGCCCCGGTCGCCGCCGCCACACACACGAAGGTGCGGGCCGCGAGGCCAGGGTGCGCGCCGAGCCAGGCCACCGCGCCGTCGACGTCCGCTCCCGCGTCGATGACGACGAGGGTGGGGTCGCCCGGAGGGCACCCGCCGGTCAACACCTTGAGCCGCAGCCCGCTCGTCGATAGGCCGATCAACGCGCTCGAATCCAACCCCGAGTTCGCCTCGTCGGCGAGGCGAAGAATCGCCACTTCGCCGGTCAGGGTACCGACGGGCGGTGTGGTGACGTGCGCGTCGGGGGCCGTCCACTCGGGAACGCGCGCCAGGCGCCCCCCTTGGGCCTCAGAGTTCTTTCGCGGCGGCAACCGCGCCGCGGCGAGCGCCGGGTCGAGGGCCTCGAGGAACCGCGCGCGAAGCGCGGCCACGTTGGGAGGTCGGAGCTCGGGGCGCTTGGCCAACAGGTCGGTCCGCAGACGCTCGAGCAGCGGAGAAACCGGCTCCGCCTCGGGCCCCCGACGAAGGACAGGCGGCGCCGAGAACATCTGCTGCGTGAGCACGTCGGCGTGGGATTCGCCCTCGAACGGCGGCATGCCCTGGAGCAGCTCGGTCAGCACGCACCCGATCGCGTAGAGGTCGGTGGCCGGGCCGACGTTGGCGAGCGATCGGCACTGCTCGGGGCTCATGTACAGCGGCGTTCCCGACACCACGCTCGCCTTCGTCAACGTGGCGTCTTCCCCGTCGTCGTCCATTCGCGCCAGGCCGAAGTCGAGAACCTTGAGGACCCGCGACTGACCGTCGCCCTCGTCGGCGAGAAAGATGTTCTCGGGTTTGAGGTCGCGGTGAACGATCCCCGCCTTGTGGGCCGCCTCGAAGGCGTCGCAGAGGGGCAAGATGACGTCGCGGATCTCGGCCAACGTCGGGAGGCGACCGAGGTCGTCCTGCCAGTCCGCGAGGTTCTCGCCTCGGAGGTACTCCATGGCGATGAAGGGCCGCCCGCGCTCCACGCCGTAGTCCAGCACGTTGACGATGTTGCGGTGCCGCAGAGAAGACATCGCCCGCGCCTCGCGCTGAAAGCGCCGCACGTAGTCCCGATGGCGCGACACATTTTCCAGCATGACCTTCACCGCGATCGGGGTGCGCAACGTCAAATGCTCGGCCACCCAGACCGCCCCCATGCCCCCGCGCCCGAGCTCGAACTCGAGCCGATAGCGGTCGGCGAGCACCACGCCGGCGAGCCCATCGTCGCCTTCCAGCGGAGGCGCTTCCAGCCGCGCGGGAGGCGCCATGGGGTCGGGTCCATCGACGAGAAATTGAGACAAGCCGACCAAGCCTCCGGGTCGTGCCGACGGTTGGGTGTCGTCGTCCTCGAAGACCTCCGTATCGCCCTTACGTCGGGCCGGAAGCCCCTCGCTGCGGTCGTCATCCGTCGGATCCGTCATGGCCACCCCCGCACCCCGAGCGCGAATTGCCCCCCGACGAACCCGCCGACGTCGTTCCAGGGCGAGATGCGCCCCTGAACCGAGGCGAAGAGCGTCTCGCCGATCTCCCACCCACCGCTCAGGCCCCCGCGGAACAGCACCGGGTCCCCCGCGTTGGGCACCAGGAGATGAAGGTCGAACCGCGCCCCCAAGCGCAACCACGGCCACACCGCGTAGGTTCCCCCGGCCAGCAGGTAGCCCTGGCCGCGGTCGACGAACGCCTGCCTCACGCCCCGGCGGCCGAGGAGAACCCGACCCCCGACGTTGACCAACCAGGACGCGTCGCTTCCGATGAAGCCCCCCACCAAAACGCTGGGATCGAGTTGGGGCGAGGGGCCCTCGTCTTCCAGCGGAAAGACCAGCCCGAGACGGGGCGCGAGCTCGAGGTTCGTATCTCCGGTCACGAACGTCTGCAGCGCCCGGTACCGAATCCCGAGCGCGCCTCCCGCGGCGGCGGGTCGCGCGCTCGCGCCCTGACGGGTACGGACCGTCGCGTCGAGTCCGATCGGCCCGACCTGACCGCTCCCGAAAGCGCTTCCGCCAAAGGCCACCGGTTCCCCGTCGCTCTCCACGAGGCCGGTGAGGGCCAACGCGTCGGGGGCCGTGGGCGGCAACCACCCGACCGCCACGCGCGGCGACAACGGGAAGTAGGGCACCGTGGATCCGATCCGAGGCAGGCGAAAGGCCGGCTCGGGCGGCGCCGCGACCCCATCGGCGGAGGTCTCACCGCGGGGAAATAGCGTCCCGAGGACGCGGCCGCGGCCGTCGACGGCGTCGATGCGCGACACCGTGCTGCCACCGGGCGCAAAGCCGACGAAGCGGCCGTCGGGCGTCGCCTTCAGGGCGACGTCGGCGGTCGTTCCCCCCCGCCGCACGCGCAGGCCGGGCGCGACGTCGCGCGGGATGTCGAGCCCCGGAAGCCCCTGCAGGGCGACCGTCATGCGCAATCCGCCGTCGACCTCCGTCACCGTGATGTCGGCTTCCGGCTCGGCGACGTTCAGCGGCATCGTTTGCACCGCTCCGGGCGTGTCGCGACGGCGGAAGCGAAGCACCGAAGCGGGAGACCGGCTGAAGTCGATCCGCGCGGGGACGGGTCCGAACGCGCCGTCGTCGCGGGCCATCTCGACGTCGGCCAACGCTTCGAGGGAGAGGATCGCGTAGCGACCGGGCGCCAGCGTCCCGCCCGCGAGGCGGCCTTCCCCTCGGATCCAGGTGGCGGGGACGACGTCGAGCCGACGCGTAGGGGTCGCGATCCCCAGAAAATCGTCGGTGTCGATGCCGCGCACCCGGACGAAGTAGCGGCCCGGGGGCAACCGCTCGGCGCGAAAGGCGGTGACGTCGGCCGACACTTGCTCGCGGACGACGAGCGCCTCGAACGCCGCGTCCCGGGCGAGTTCGATGCGATAGCTCTGGGCTTTCGGAATCGGCGCCCACGCCGCCCTAACCGTCCCTCCCGTCGCCGCGGGGGCGAGCACCACGACCGGCGCCTCACCCTGCCACGCCGGCGCGGGGGGGAGCGGGCGCGGCGGCTCGGGCGGCTTCTGGGCGACGAACCGGGTGCCGTAGTTTTGGGGCACCTTCACCGTTTGGCCCGCGCTCTCGACATCGGCGCGTCCGTCGAAGACCGAGACGTTGGTCCGCGCGCCACGACGACGGAGCACGGTGTCACGGGAGGCGGCCGACACCCGACCGCCACCCGCCACATCGACGTCCACGGCCTCGCTCGTGGCCCCTCCGCGCAGGGCGGCGAGGCCCGCCTGAAGCTCGCCTCGGTCGAGGCGGACGCGGGCCGCGGGCCGCGACTTGGAGACCTGCGATTGGCTCGCGGTGCCGTACACCACGACCAGCGTGTTGGAAGCGAGATACACCCGCGACCGGTCGATGAACCGAATCCCGGCCCGGCCGTCCTCGAGGGTGTTTACCGCCGAGGACGAAGAGAGCGGCTGTCCGGGCGCCGCCGCGGACCACGCGCCGCCGGCGGGCCGGGCGCGCGCCTGTGGGTTGACGGAGGTGATTCGCGCCGTCGGGACCGTCGTCGCTTGGGCGGGCAACACCAACGTGGTGCCGGTCGCGAGCGGCGCCCCGGCGGTGCAACTCACGCGGTTGTAGCGCAAGACGAGGTCGGTACGGCCGGCGCTCCCGTACATGGCGCGGGCGACGTCGGCGCAGCTCTCTCCCGCCTGCACCGTCCATTGCACCACCTTTTCCGGGTAGCCCGGCGTCGTCTGGGCCGCGGCGGGAGCCGCCATCGTCGACCATCCCACGACGACGTGCGCGAGGCCGACGCGACGTTTACTCCGGAGCCAGCTCATAGATCTCCACTTCCTCGCTCCGACCCGTGAGCGTGCGCGCGCCGAGGCGACGAAACTCGTGCCCGTCGCCCGCGCGGGCCACCGTTTCCGCCGTCAGCAGCACCTGGCCCGGGGCCGCGATCCCCTCGAGACGGGCGGCCACGTTCACGACGTCGCCGATGACGGTGTATTCCATGCGCTCACGGGATCCGACGTTGCCCACGATGGCATCGCCGGAGTTGACCCCGACCGCGAGCCGCATCTCCACCCCGTAGGTTTCGAGCCACCGGCTGCGCCCCGCCTCGAGGAAACGCATCATGTCTTCCGCGGCGTCGAGGGCTTTGAGGGCATGGTCGTCGTCGGAGACCGGTGCCCCCCAGATGGCCATCAGGCAGTCGCCGATGAACTTGTCGACGGTACCCCCGTGGCGAAACACCACCTCGGTCAGCACGGAAAAGAGCTCGTTCAACATCGCCACGACCCGCTCCGGGGGCGCCTGCTCGGCCGCGGTGGTGAACGCCACCATGTCGGCGAACAGCACCGTCACCGGGCGCCGGCGCCCCCCCAGCTCGAGCGATAGGTCCCCGCCGACGATGCCGTCGACCACCTCCTGGCTCATGAATCGCGAGAGATCGCTGCGCAGTCGGACTTCTTTTTCGAGCTCGCGTTCCCCGGTCTGGAGGTCGTCCGCCATCTGGTGCATCGCATCCCCGAGTTGACCCAGTTCGTCTCGCCGGGGCGAGGGCGCGCGGAGCTCGTCCCAGCGGCGCTGCCCGATGCGCTTCGCTCGGGCCACGAGCTCGAGCACGGGCCGGGTCACCGCGCGACTCGCCGCCCAACCGGCGCCCAGAGCGAGCAGCAAGGCGACGACGCCGATCCCGACGGCGGCCGTCCGGGCCTCGGTGTAGCCCGCCATCGCCACCGCTTTCGGCCGCCACATGGCGACCGTCCACCCGAGCTCGGGCACCACGTGCAAGGCTCCCACCATGGGGACCCCCTCACTCTCGAACTCGTTTTTGATCGCCACCCCGGCGTCGACGGTGCCGTCGGGCAGCGAGGCCCACACGGCCAGTCCCGAACCATCTTCTCCCGTCCCGGGAACGCCTTGGCCCACGGAGGCGATCACGCGTCGGTCGCGATCCACGACCGCGACGTTGGTCTCAGGCCCAAAATCGCGCACGGCGACGGCCTCGGCCACCGCCGACCCGAAGGGCTTTACGTAAAGCGGCACCGTCAGCCAGGCCGGCGCCCCGCCGTCGGTGACCCGGGGGACGGCGACGACCAGTGCGCTCCGCGTCGCGTCGACGGCGGCGTAGGCCGACCGCGCCCCGAGCGCCCGGGCCCGGGTCGCCTCGCTCGACCGCGGGATCCCTTCGGTCGCGGCCCCCTCTTTGGCCAGCACCGTGTCCACCCCGGCCGAGGGCACCTCGAATCGGGCCGCGTCCACCCGGGTCCGGGCCGAGAGCGCCGACTTCATCAGCGCCTCCCCCGCCGCGGGATCGTCGAGCAGCGCCGCGTGGGACACCGCCGCCGCAATCGCCTCCGCGTCCTCGCGTACCCCCCGGAACCGTCGCGCCACCAAAGCCGCGAGCTCCGACACCGTCGCGAGCTGGAGCTGATCTTCACTCTCGCGCACGGCCCGCCCGTAGTCCGGCCACAGCAGCGCGAAGCTCACGGCGAGCGGCAGCGCCCCCAGCAACGAGAACAGGAGCAACGCGCGACCACGAATCCCCATGTCAGCGACCCTCCTCGGGCGCCGAGGCGTTCCCGTCGACCCACGCGGCGCGACCGCGCGGATCCCGACGGGTGATCAAAAAGTCCACGCGGCGGTTCGCGCTTCGTCCCTCGGCCGTGCCGTTGTCGGCGACCGGTTGGCGCGGACCGTAGCCTCGGGCTTCCAGCCGGCGCTCGTCGACGCCGCGCTCGATGAGCCACCGCATCACCGTGAGCGCCCGTCGCTGCGACAGCGAGATGTTCTCCCGTTCGGCGCCGACGTCGTCGGTGTGGCCCTCGATGGCGACCCGAACGATCTCGGGATGGTCGTCCAGCACCTGAGCCACTTCGGCGAGCAGGGTGGCGCTGTCGCCGGTCAACTCGGCCCGACCGGTCGCGAACGCCACTTTTTGCAGGATGACGATCTGCTCGCCCACCACCCGGACCGACCCCGGACAACCCGTCGTCTTCGGGTCGTCGGTGCGGTCGCCGCGCTCCTCCGGGCAGGCATCACGTGCGTCATCGATCCCGTCGCCATCACGGTCGCCCGGGCACCCATCTCGCTCGGGGTCGTCGCTGGGTACGCCCGCTCGATCCGGGCACGCATCGCGCGCGTCACCGACCCCATCGGCGTCGCGGTCCGGCGGGCATCCCGGGCGCTTTCCGCCGGGCGGGCCCACTCGGGCGGGACAGACATCGAGCGCGTCGACCACCCCGTCACCGTCCCGGTCGGATGTGGTCGACGCCCCCTCGGGACGCCCGTCCGAGCGGGAGGGCAGTCCTTCGTCGCGCGGGTTCGGGTCGGACCCCTGTCGGCGGCCACGCGGGTCTCCCTCGGCGCGGTCGGCCGTCGGAGCCCCTGGGGTGTAGCCCACGAAAAAGCCGACGCGCCAGTCCGGGGTGCCGGGCGCCGTGGTCAGTCCTGGCCCACCCGCGAGCTGAAACCGCACCGGGCCGACGTCGAGCCGCGCCCCGAGGTGGGCCTCGAGGTGCGTGGTGGTGGCTTGGATCCGCCGCGCGACATCGGAGGCACCCAGAATTTCGGCCGTGAGGGTGAGGGCGCCGAACTTGGGACCGCCCCCGGCGCCGAAGAACACGGTGTCGCCGACCAGGCTTTGGTCCCCCGGTACGAAACGCCGACCGACCCGCGCGCTGTAGACGAAGTCCGGGTCGCTCAGACCGACGATGAGCGACGGGGCAAAGCGGACGCTTCCCGTCGAGGCGTAGGCGCCGTCCGAACCGCTCGGAAACCACGCCGTCATCGCGAGGGCGGCGGCGGGCCAGTAGCCGCGTCGCCGCAGCAGCTCGACCCGGACCCCCGCCCGGACGTCCCCCGTGGCCGCCCCCGACGGCGACGTGAGGCCAGGGCCAGGCGGGAGCTCACCGCCCTGATCGAGCACCACGGGGATGTCGACCTCGAGCGCGACGCGCCGCCATAAGTGGAGCGAGAGCAGCGTGTGGAGGTAGAGCTGATGGCTCACGACGTCGGCCACCTCGTCGTCGTCCGCGCCGCGGACCAACACCAGCGGGGAACGCGACAGGGTGAGGAGCGCGCCCGCGGCCGGACGCAAGTGACCACGCACATGGGGCTCGGGGACCCCCAACAGCGGATCCCCGGCCGGACTCGGATCGAAGCGATCGAGCGCCGTCGCCGCGCGAGACGTCGCCCGCACGTCGGTCTGCGCCGACGCCCATGATGCGATGGCGGCCGTCGTCACGAACGCGACGGCGGCGGCCCCGCAGCGCATCAAGATCGCCTCCTCCGGCGACGACCTCGCGCGAGCACCACCCACGAGAGCAGCAACCCCCAAGGCGGCCATCCTCCGGATTGCGGTTCGCGCCCCGTCGCCGGTTTGACGGCACAGCGGAACCCGCTTCCCTCGAGGCGTTCGCCGTCGTCGTCGCCCGGGGTGGTCGTGCCTCCGGCCCCGCCGGTTCCCCCGCTGACGACCGCGCCCCCGCTCCCAGAGACGTCGGTCCCGCCGGTCGCGGTCGTCCCTCCCCCGGCCCCACCGATGCCGCCGGCCCCGTCGCCTCCGGTGCCGCCGCCGCCGCCGCCACCGCCTGGGAGCACGTCGACGCGCGTGGTCTGCGGTCCAGGAACCCCGACGTCCCCATCGGTGGGGGTGGTGGCCGCGGGGGCGCCGCTCAGCCCCGACGCGGTCACCGTGGCCTGGTTTTCGACCGGTCCGGGCGCATCGACGGTGACGACGAACCCCACCGTGGCCGTTTGGCCCACATCGAGCTGGCCTCCCATCGTGCCGTCGGCGCCGGCGCCGACGCGGGCCGTCACGACCCCACCGACCACCTCGCCTGCATCGCCGTCAACGGCGTCGCTGATCGGGCTCGCGTCGATGGTGAGGCTTCCCGGGACGTAGCTCACGCCCGCAGGAAGGGGGTCTTCCACCGTGACGTCGACGGCGGAATCGTTGCCGTCGTTGGTGACGACGATGGTGTACCGGAGGGCGTCGCCGACCGCGAGCGGCGGGCCATCGAGGTCGAAGGCCGACTTGGTGCTGGTGGTGAAGTTGGGCCGAAACGTCTGGATCGACGTGACGATCGGGCCCAGCCAGTAGACGTCACCGGTGCTGCTCGCTTCGACGTCGAGCGTGGTCTGGCCCGGCGTGAGGCGCGGCGTGATGTCGACCACGTCGACGTCGAAGCTGCTCATGCTGTCGGGGCCGCCGGTGAGTTGGGGGAGGTCCCCGACCGAAGACGTCGCCACCCCCAACGTGCTGCGGGTGCTGTTGAAGAAGTTGTCGACCGGATTCAGCGCGTCGGAGAGGCGGTCGGTGGCATCGAGGGGCGCCAAGCCGAGACGAAGCTCATCGCCTACGACCCCGGCATCACCTTCGTACGTGACGACCCCGAGGGTGGCGTCGAATGCGTTGGGCACGAGAAATCCGGACAGGCTGAACGCCTGGGGATTGGTGTCGGACACCCGGTCGAAGCCGTCGAACAGGGTTAGGTTTCGGGGGGGTGCGTTCGGCGCCACGTAGAACACGACGAGCGACCACCCGCTGAAAGCGACGTTGTCGTCGCGGTCGAGCAGATCGACGCCCTCGACTTCAGCGACGCGATAGGGACCCACGCCAAACGCCGCGACGAGCGCGGTCACGTCGGCCGTGGCTTGGAAGAAGTTGCCGTTGGTCGTCGAAACCCAGGTGTCGTCGGCCATGACGGCTTCGTCGAACACGCCGGGCCGGGCGAGCCGAACCGTCGCGTCGGCTACGGCCTGGTCGACTTTGGCCGCCCAGTAGAGGCGCGCGTACGTCACGGTCGCTCCGGCGGGCAACGAGAGCACCGCAGTGCTCCGCGCCAGCGCGGGCGTGATGGTGTCGTCGGCGGTGGCCGCCCCGAGGGCCGGCGCGTCGGCACGCCAGTAGGCGTCGGGAGAACCATCCCCGACATCGTCGCCGCACGGGCCCACCGTGCCGAGAAGCGGCATCACCACGGACGCTCGGCAGTCTTGGGCCAGCGTCTGGCCGATGAGGACGACGTCTCCGTTCTGATCCGCCTGTTGTCGCAGCACCGGCGCCGCTCCGGTCGTGGCCGTCGTGAGCGCTGCGAGCAAACCCGTAACCGCGCCCACGCGCCATCGACCCCAGGCCCGTCGTCGACGGCCTGACGCACCTCTTGGGGAGCAATGGGTGATGGGTTGGCCGCGCATGCGCGGTCCACCCTATTACAATTGTCGTTCCAGGCCCCGGAAGGACCGCCAGCGCCTCCACGGGGCGTCCGTTGCTGCCTTTCGCCTGCGTCTTGTCGCTTCGCACCCACACTGGCGTTCGACGGGTCTCCGGCCCGGGGTCCCTGCGGAGGGTACGCGCGACGCCGCGATTGCGTGTATCGTCGGCCCCACGGAAAGGGACTTTGTGAAAGGCACGGTGCCACTCCGCGGGGAGCCCCGCATCGAGGTTCAGACGCTCAAGGTGGGCGTGCTCGAGGGTCCAGACGAGGGGATGACCCACGCGGCCCAGAGCGAGTACCTCACCGTCGGAAGCGCGCGCGGAAACGACCTGGTCGTGAACGATCCCTCGGTGTCGGGCTATCACCTCGAGCTGCGGTGCGGCCCGGGAGGGGTCGAGGTGCACGACCTCGGGTCGACCAACGGTACCCGGCTCGGAAACGCCCGGATCCACCACGCGGTGGTTCCTCTCGGCTCGGTGCTCAAGGTGGGCCGCACCAAGCTTCAATTGAGCGATGGCGGCGGTGTGTCCATCGAGCTCCACCAGGGCGCGCCCCCGATCGAGATGGTGGGCGAGACGGCCGCGATGCGACGCCTCATGGCGCAAATCACGAAGGCGGCCCCCTCCGGGGTCCCTACCCTGCTGACAGGCGAGTCGGGGACGGGGAAAGAGGTGGTCGCCCGGGTCGTGCATGCGCTGGGCGAGCGTCCCGAGGGACCCTTCGTCACCGTCGACTGCGGCGCCTTCGCGCCCAACCTCGTGGCGAGCGAGCTCTTCGGTCACGAGCGGGGCGCGTTCACCGGCGCCGACCGGCGCCACGTGGGCGCCTTCGAGCGGGCGGACGGCGGCGTGCTGTTCCTCGACGAGATTGGCGAGTTGCCGATCGAACTCCAACCCCAACTCCTGGGCGTGCTCGAGCGCCAGCGCTTTCGACGCCTCGGCGGGCAGGAAGAAGTCAGCGTCGACGTCCGGGTCGTCAGCGCCACCAACCGGGACCTGAGGCAGGAGGTGAACCAAGGCCGCTTTCGTCTCGACCTCTACTACCGGCTCGCCGTCGTCGAGCTGCGCCTTCCTCCGTTGCGCGAACGACCCGAAGACATCCCGGCCCTGGTGGAGCACTTTGTCAGGGAATGCGGCCATGCCGGCCCGGTCGAGGACGTCATCGACGGGGAGATGATGCGGGTTCTTCTGAAACACCCCTGGCCGGGCAACGTTCGGGAGCTGCGCAATTGGGTGGAGGCGACGATGGCGATGGGGGAAGCGAGCGAACTACGGGCCGGGCGACTGGGCCCCGAAGAAAGCGCCGCCCCCGAGGCCGTCTCCCCTCGTCTGCTCGGTCTGCCCTACAAGGAGGCGCGCGCGATGGTTCTCGAAGCCTTCGAGCAGCGTTACCTCGAGCACCTGATCCAAAACTCGGAGGGCAACGTCTCGCGCGCCGCCCGCGACGCTCGAATGGACCGCTCTTACCTGATCAAGCTTCTCCAACGGCACGGGCTGAAGTAGCCGAGGGCGCGCGGCTGGTCCGAGCCGTGCAGGGCGACGCCACCGGAGAGGCGAACCGGTGCGCCCAATCATCTTGGTGGTCGATGAGGGAACAGCCTCGGTGTGGCGCTACGTACGCTGGCTCATTCCCCTTTCGGAAGTCCACGTGGTGAGCAACGCCGACGACGCCCTGCGACGGCTGCGGATTGAAGACGTCGACGGCGTGCTCTGGTGCCTTCCCGACCACGCGCCCCGCTCGGGCATTCACGTCGTTTCGCGCCTCGAGCGCTGCCCTCGGCTCCGGCGCGCCGTCGTGGTCGTGGCCTCGGAGCACCCCTCACCACGCCGCGAGGGAAGTGCCCGGTGTGTGGTCGTCACGTCACCCCCGCCCCCCAAAGAACTCTGGTACGCCCTCGTGGGCGCGCGACCCTCGCCCGCGGCCACCGAGTGGCGATGGCCCCCGTCATCGTCGTCACGGAGCTGAAGGCCAAAGACGACATCTGTCGCGCCCAGACCACAACGCGACGTGCCCCTCACTTGAGCGACAGGTCCGCGAGGGCCATCTTCGCATCGTTGACGTAGGGGCTCTTCGGATACCTTCGGATGAAACTCCGGAGGGTGGTCTTCGCGTCGTTCCAGGCTTGAATGTCGATCAGGCACTCCGCGAGCAGGAACATCGCGTCGTCGAGAACCTCGGCGTCCGAAGAGGCCTCGCTGAGCTTGACGAGCATCGGGATGGCGTCGCGCTGGCGGTTGAGACGCCGATACCCGCGCGCCAACTGCAGCCGCGCCGACGACGCGTGGGTCGCGCTCGGATTGAAGCGGATCGCCTCTTCGAGCGAGAGCACCGCCTCGTGCCAACGGCCCGCCCGCACGTGCTCGTTGCCCTCGTGGTAGGCACCCGTCGACAGCTCGCTTCGCGCGGCGGTCGCGGCGTCGCGAAACACCGCCAACTCCGCCCGCGTGAGCTGCTCGGGCTCGAGCGCATCGAAGGCCTCGATGAGCTCCTCATCGCTGCCCGAACGCATCAACTCGTAGAACGCCGCCGCCGCCGCCTGGCCCCGATTCCGCGCCTCGACCTCGGCCTGCATCGCCGCGAGCTCGCCCTTGAGACGCGCCACCTCGGCCTTGGCCGTACGCGACTCGGCCGAAACCGACTCGACGCGGGCGTCCCAGGCGACCTTGGTCATCCCGACCACGACCACGACCACGATCAGGTTCGCTGCCGCCGTGTTCCAAAACGTTCGCCGCTCGAACGTCTGCTGGCGTTTGCCGATGCTCTTGAGGTCAGCCGACAGAGCGTTCGTGAGGTTGTTCGTCTTGATGACGAGCCCCCGCGACTCGATGATTTCGCGCTTGATGTCGCGAAGCTCATCGTCGAGGTCGTCGACGGCCGCCTGAGCGCGCGCGCGATCGTAGGCGCCGGGCGGTTGGGGGATGCGCTGAGCCACGGGCTGAGGGTACGCTGCGCGGGCCGAAGAGGCGAAACGAAGTGTCCGGCCGGGTTCTCGGCCGCGCGCACGGAGGTCCAACGAATCGTGCTCCCCGCCGCCCATCTGCGCCTTGCCCGTCACATCGTCACGTGGGGGGGCGTGCTGGCGATGTTTTCCTGGCTTGGGGGCGCGTGTAGCCTTCCTCCCGCCACCTCCGATGACAGCGGCGAAGGAGAGGGTGCGTTGTGTCGCGACACCTGTCTCGAGGCGGCAGGGACCGGATGCCTGGAGCCGGATTTCGAATGCGCGGTGGCCTGTGAGCAACAGGCGAGACTCGCGTGCGACGATGAGGCGGAGACCCTGTACGCGTGCGCGGTCGTCGAGGGATGTACCGAGATCAACACGACCTGCAGCTCCGAGGCGGCGGCCCTCACCGCATGCCGGGAGGGGGCGGCGCCCCCCGACTGTGTCGCGGATTGCCTCGATGCCCAGGCACGAGGGTGCAGCCTCGTGGGCACCAGCACCTGCAATGCGCTCTGCAGCAACGCCATCGCCGCCGGGTGCGACACCGAAACGCGGGTGGTCCTGCGGTGCGTGGTCGAGGCGCTCGACGACGGGGCGGCCTGCTCGGGCATTCGCCTCCCTTCCGATTGTGACGACGAATTGGCGGCCACCGAGGCGGCCTGCGAGCCCCTTCTGAACTAGTCTGTGGGGGCCACCGGAGGCTCGGAGCTCGGAGACCTGGAGAGCCGGACACCCGGAGAGTTCGGGGCTCCGGGAGCAGGGTTCGGGGCTCCGGGAGCAGGGTTCGGGGCTCCGGGAGCAGGGTTCGGGGCTCCGGGAGCAGGGTTCGGGGCTCCGGG
>JBCCLB010000056.1:0-44400 GCA_039027095.1 Myxococcota bacterium | reverse complement strand
CCCCCGGAACGGCGCCCCCCCCACCCTGCCGCCCTGCGCCCTTCCCCCCGGAGCCCCGACGCCCGGCGCCCTGCCGCCGGAGTTCCGGGTTTCCGGGTGTCGGGGCTTCCGGGTTTCCGGGTTTCCAGGTACTGGGCGCCGACTCGTGCGGTGGCCGCGGCGGGTTGCCGGAGCCGAGCGACGGGAGCAGACTGCCCGCACGTGGCGTTCGTGCAACACCGATGGCCCGCGGCCGTCGCCGTCGCGCTTGCGGCGTACCTCGACGTCGCGTCGGCTCTGGCCCAAGAGGAGGCCCAAGAGGAGGCCGAGTCGCCAAGTGGCGATCGGGACGCCCTCGCCTCGCCGGTGAACGGGACCGAGGCGCCGACGCCATCGCCCTCCGACGACGAGGATTTCGACTGGGGGGACGACGACGACGATGACGACGACGTCGCGTCTCTCGAGCCTCGCCTCCCTCGCCTCAGTGCGGAAGAGCGGCGGGCGCGTCGTCGCCGGCGAAGTGCGCAGTCGGCGCTCGAAGCGGCCGAGCCGAGACCTCCCCTCGACGACGTCATCGCGCCGGCCGCGCCCCCGTGGAACCGACGCCTCGAAGTCGGCGGGGTCGCCGCGGTGGTGGTTCGACCCTTCGCGGATGCCGTGGTGCCGAATACGGGGATTTCCTACCGGGCGGCGCCCGCGTGGGGCGTCGTTTTTCGCTGGGCGCTCTACGACTGGGTGGCCGTTCATCCGTATTTTCTCGATAGCCACCACGCCCTCGGGATCCCCCAGGGTGCCTTCGCGACGGGGGCCGCCAACAGCATCGCCCCCGATGCCACCTATGAGACCGATTCGGTCATCACCTTCTCCTTTGGCGCCAAGCTCGCCCCCACCTGGGAGGTCACCCCGCGATTGCGGCTCTGGGGCTCTTTCGGCGTGGGGTGGGGGCGGTTCGAATTTCGGTCCTTGGCGCTCGAGGAGGGAACGACGACGTTCTCCGTCAACGAGCGTGACTCGGTGTTCATCGAGTTCCCGATCGGTCTCGGCCTGAGTTACGACGTCATCGACCGGTGGTTGGCGGTCGGCTACGAGGCCACCGGAGCCCCGGTGACCGGGCAGACGGGCACCGCCCACGAGGCCGTTCAGGCGGTCGACGGGGACGGCAACCTACGCGACGTAGGCCCGGTGGGGGCGATCGAAGCCTCCTTCGTGCAATCCCTATCTCTGACGGTGATCCTGTGAGCGGCGACCGTGATGCGCTGGTGGTGATCGGAAACTTCGACGGCGTCCATCAGGGGCACCAGGCCCTATTGGCGCGGGTGGGGCGCGAGGCCGCGGAACAGAACCTTCGACCGCGACTGCTCACGTTCGAGCCGCACCCCGCGGTCACCCTGGGCCGCGGCGCCCCGGCCCGCCTGAGCACGCTCGCCCGGAAGCTCGAGCTGATCGAGCGCGCCTGTCCCGGCATCGACGTCGTCGTGAAGGCCTTCACGCGGGCCTTCGCGGGTCTCTCGCCTCAGGCCTTCGTCCGTGAGGTGGTTCTCGACGAGCTCCGCGCGCGGATGGTGGTGGTGGGAGAGAATTTTCGCTTCGGCAAGGGCCGGGCGGGGGGGATCGACGAGCTGAAGTCCTACGGGCGAACCCACGGGTTCGAAGCGCGGGCGGAGCGGCTCGTCAGCGACGAAGCGGGCGCGTGGTCGAGCAGCCGCGTCCGGGAGCACATCGCGGCGGGGGACATGCCGAGCGCCGCGGCCATCCTCGGTCGTCCCCACATGCTTTCGGGCCGGGTCGCGCCCGGCGATCGGCGGGGTCGGACCATCGGCTTTCCCACCTGCAACCTCCCCGACGTCACGGAGGCGCTTCCGCCCCATGGGGTCTACGCGGTGTTGGTGGACCGGGCGACCACAGACGTCGAAACCTCCCGCGAAAAGGCGACTGTCCTGGGGAAAGGCGTCGCCAATCTCGGCGTACGGCCGACGGTCAAAGAGGCCCAGCCGGCGCCTCTGTTGGAGGTGCACCTCCTCGACCACGAGGGGGACCTGTACGGCGAGCACCTTCGGGTCCACGTCGTCGCCAACCTCCGAAGGGAACGACGCTTCGATGGGGTGGACGCGCTCCGCGCGCAGATCGCGCGCGATGTCGCTGCCGCCCGGGAGGCGCTGCACGACGCCGCGCCCCGTCGCGATGGCGCCTGGGCCTGAACCCGGTCGGATGACGTCTCATCCCCACCGCGCTAATCCCACGCGATGAGTCCCGAGGAACTCCGTCGGCTTTCCCGTCCCGAGTTGATCGAGCGTGCCGAAGGGGTGGGGATCCCGCGGCCGAAGACGCTGTCGAACGCCGAGTTGATCGACGAGCTCATCACCCGGAGCGCGCCTTCGGGAGGCGTCAAGCGAGGTCTGCTGGGGATGGCCCGTGACCTCGTCGCGTCGGTGGTCGAGCGAGGCCTGCACCTGCCTGAGGCGGCGCGCGTGTTGCGCGCGACCCAGCGTCGGTCGCCCGCGCCGCCGCCGCCTTTGCCCACGGTGACGTTGGCGGAGATCTACGCCGCGCAGGGCTACTTCGGAAAGGCGGTCCGGGTGCTGAATGAGGTGCTCCGCCGCGAGCCTGAGCATCCCGAGGCGCCGGCGCTCAGGGCTCGTTTCGCCGCCCGCATGAGCGAGGAAGAGCGCGAAGAGCTCGGGCTGGCCGAGGACGGCTCAAAGGTCGCGTCGGGCGCGACCCACCAGACCTCGAGCGAGGAGCCCACCTCCGTCGAAACGAAGGGGGACGGAGCGCAGGAAAGCCTGGCCGATGCCCCGCCGACGGCGGTCGAGGCCGGGGGCCACGGCGAGCCCACCACGACGGAAGCGTCCGCGCCAGCGGATGACGCGACGGGGCGGGCCCCCGCGACGAACGACGGAGCGAACGACGGAGCGAAGAACCGGGCGTCCGATGCCGACGCTCCAGAGCCCGTCGTCGTCGAAGTGCAGGCCGAAGCGGAACTCGAACCCCGTGAGATCGCGCTCGCGTCGAGCCCTACGCTTCCCGGGCTTGCGGGCGCTTCGGCTCCGGCTCCGGCCCTGGACCCGTCTGTCCCCGTCGCGCTCGAACCCGGCCGCGAAGAAGACGGGTACGACGTCGACGATGTGGTGGGTCTCGCGGTCGATGGGCACACCGTCTACGCGTACTGGGAAGTGCGCGCGGCGACCTTCGCCCGGGCACGATGGCGGGCGGGTGCCGATGCGCGTCTCGTGCTGCGCGTCTTGGTCGCGGGCCGCTCGGGCACGATGGAGGTCGAGACGCGCGACGTGGGCGTCGACGAGCTCGTCGGCGACACGTTCGTGTACGGACTGCCGGGCGGGGCCGAGGTTCGGCTGGCGATCGGCATGCGGAGCGAGGCGGAGTTCGTGCCGTTGGCGGTGGCGCCGGAGCTTTCGACCCCGCGTGCGCTCCCCGCGCCCGCCGCGGCCCCTTGGTTTGCCGCGCCCGAACCCCCCGCCCCGGTCGGCCGGGCCTCTGCGCCTTTCGACCCCGGAGCGTGGGCCGAGGTACCGCGGTCGCGAGCCGGGGCACCGACCGTCGTCCACTTCGCTGCGCTCGATGCGCCGACGGCGGACCTCCACGGAGGTGCGTTTGCCGACGACCCCCCCGCCCGGACCGGGACGCGGCCTCCCGCGCGCGCGCCCGCGGTCTTGGTTCGGCGCCGTCTGCGGGTCGAAACCGTGCCTCGTGGGGGCGCCAGCGATCTCATCCGCCGCTCGGTGTCCGATGAAGCGTGGCGTTGGGTCGCCGGCGGGGCGAGTGAGCTCGTCGCTCGCGGAGGGGCGAGCGATCTCGCGGGCGGCGACGTCGCGTCTCGGTGAGTGTCTCCTCGGGCGAAGCCGACGCCGGGAGGCGGTCGCAACGACCCTCGGGAGGAAGGGGATGGCGTTCGCGCCAACGGCGCCACCAGCCCCCGGTGCGCCAGTCCAGCTCGAGGTCGTGCTGGTCGGCATCGAGCGCATGCGCCACGCACGCCACGGGGTCGAGGAGCGTGTCGTAAAGCGCAACGACGTGCCGTTGCCAGGCGAACAGAAGCGCGACGACCTCATCTGCGAGGGCCTTCGCCTGACGTTCGGTCTCGCGCCGGAGCCGCTCCAGACCGGGCTCGGGAGCCGCGAAGACGAGTCGATCGAGACGCCACGTCGCCCGCCCCTCGAGCCAGAGGCTCACGCCCCCCGATTCGGTCGTGCGATCCGCATCGTACGACGTCGGCGACAGACTCGCCGACGCGTCGGTGAGACGAGTCATCCGGAGCCTGAGCTCGGGGAGGAGCCCCGCGTAACGCGCGCGGGCGGCTAGGTCGTCGAGCCGAGCTCGCTCCTCCTGGTGCCGGGCGTACCGCCGCGCGGCGCGAACTGCGGCCCGCACGTCTCGACTCCGCAGCGTCGGGAGTGGTGGTGGGAGGCTCGCGGAAGCGGAAGCCGCCTCTGCGTCGCGGGCGTCGTGGGGCGCGCCCCTCGCCTCGGGCTCGGCCCCCGCCTCATCGTCGCGGTGGTTGGCGCGTGGACCTCTTCGCGGCGGCAACAACCAGCGGTCGGTGGGGACACTGAAATGGACCCCGCCGCCGACGCCTCGTCTCGACCCCGTACGCCGGTAGCGAAGGGAGACGCCGAGCTCGGCCGCCCCCGAGCCCGCGACGGCGAACGGTCGCGGCCGCGGAAGCAGGTCGGGGATGACCGGTTCTCGGCCGTGGAGATCCGAAAGGGGACCGTCCGCGAGCGGTTCCTCGGCGGACGCGCGCGCCGACCACGACGCCAGCAGAATGGAGACGATCAACGATGGGATGAGCAACGGGGAGATGCGCTGTGACATGGGTCCTCACCCTTCCCGTCGGATCGGCGTCGCTCCCGTCGCGAGGTTTTCCCGTCCCCACGACGGCGGCTCCGGTCGTTGAGCCCCTACGGCGACCGGCGCACGCTGTCGTCATGACGACGCTCGAGGACTTTCGCGCCGCCCCGTTGCATCACGTCGACCTCGGCTCGTGCCGCGTTGCCTACCGTCGCTTCGGGGCCGGTCCCGACCTGGTGTTGGTGCACGGATGGCCCCTGTCGGGAGAGACCTTCCGGGACATCGTGGCGGCGCTGCGCCACGACTTCACCTGCTTCGTCCCCGACCTCCCGGGGGCGGGCCACACCCCGTGGGACGACACCCTCGACGAGGCGTTCACCGGGTACGCGGACCGCATGGTCGCCTTCGTCGACGCCCTCGAGCTGTCGCATTTCGGTTTGTTCGGCCACGACTCCGGCGGAGCGGTCGCGCGCATCGTCGCCTCGAAGATCCCGTCGCGGGTGTTTGGTCTCGGCCTGACCAACACCGAGGTGCCCGACCACGTTCCGCTGATCGGCCGCATCCTTCAGGGCACGGCAAAGCTACCGGGTTCGGCGGCGATGCTGAAACCCGCCCTACGGTTCCGTCCGTTTCTTCGCTCCTCCCTCGGTTTTGGCAGTTGCTTCAAGAACTTGGATTTCATCGACGGCGCGTTCGCGGCCACGGCCCTCGCCGCCGCCCGGGAGGATCCTGCGCGCGCCTTGACCATCCTTCGGCGCGCCGATCTTTCCTGGGCCCACCGTTGCGCTGAGGTCCACGCGGCCATCGAAGCGCCACTCGTCGCGGTCTGGGGCGACGACGACCCGTTCTTTCCGTACTCGGGCGCGCAACGCATGGTCGACGCGTGGCCCGTGCGGGCGGAGCTGCACCGCCTTTCCGGCTACCGGCTCTTCGTCCACGAGGAGGCTCCGGACGAGGTCACGCGCATCGTCGGGCCCTTTCTCCTCGACGCCGCCCGACCACCATCGGCTTCCCCGGGATGATGCACGCGCGGAGCCCTCGCTTCGACCGTGGGTGCAACGCCTGGTGTGAACCAGAGGGGGCGACTACCTTCCGGGAATGACGCCGCGATACGTCTTCCTGGCTGCCGCCATCACCGCCGTCTCCGCCGTCGCTTGCGGGGGCGGGACCGCCGCCACCCCCCCCGACCGTCCCGTGGCTGACGCCACCCCGCCGCGGCCCGAGTCCCCCCCGGCGGAAGGCGACGCGCGGATCGGAACCTGGGGCTTTGCCGTCGACGACATGCTTCCCGACGTCGCTCCCGGTGATGACTTCTTCCGGTACGCCAACGGCAAGTGGCTCGACACGTTCACGATCCCCGACGACTTCTCCAACTACGGTGCCTTCACCGTGCTGTTCGAGGAGGCCGAGACGCAGCTACGGGCCATCGTCGAAGACTTGCAGGCCGGTAAAAGCGTCGATGGGGCCGGCCCCGACCGTCAGCGGGTCGCGGACCACTACAAGAGCTTCGTCGACGTGACGGCCATCGAGGGTCTCGGTCTGACCCCCATCGCCGAGGACATGGCGACGCTCGCCGCGTTGTCGGACCACGCCGCGGTGGCGCGCACGATGGCCGACCCCGTCCTCGGCACCCGTCCCGTTTCGTTTTACGTCGACCTCGATCCGAAGAACACCGACCGTTACATCGTTCACTTCGTCCAGTCGGGGCTCGGGCTGCCCGATCGCGACTACTATTTGGAGGAAAAGTTCGCGGAGAAGAAGCAGGCTTACCGCGCCTACATCGTCGAGGTGTTCAAGCTCGCCGAGATCACCGACCCGGAGCCCAAGGCCGACGCGATCATGGCGCTGGAGACGCAGCTCGCCGAGGCCCACTGGCCCCGAGCGAAAAAGCGTGATCGCGACCTCACCTACAACCTCACCCCCTTGACGGAAGTGTCGCGCGTGGCGCCCGGTTTTCCGTGGCCGCTCTTTGCCGAAGCGTCGGGATTCGCCTCCGAGCGCGACGTGAACTTGAGGGAAAAAGACGGCATCGTCCGCATGGCGAAGGAATTCACGGCGACTCCCGTGAAGACCTGGCGGGCCTACCTCCAGTTGCATTACCTCCGGCGCTTCGCCGACGTTCTCCCCAAGGCGATCGATGACGCCAATTTCGCCTTATACGGGAGGACCCTGAGCGGTCAGCCCGAGCAACGGGCGCGGTGGAAGCGGGGCATCGAATCGCTCAATCGCGCGCTCGGCGATGCCTTGGGTCGGATCTATGTCGCCCGGCACTTCTCTCCGGAGGCCAAGCAACAGATGCTGGTCCTCGTCGAAAACGTGAAGCGTGCCTTTCTCGAGCGCCTCGAGGGGCTCGATTGGATGGGCGAGGCCACCAAGGCCGAGGCCCGCGCCAAGTTGAAGGCCTTTCGCGCCAAGATCGCCTATCCCGACACGTGGGAGGACTACCGCGACCTCACCATCGTCGCCGGCGATGCGCTGGGTAATGCGAAACGATCGCTCGTGTGGCACCGCCGCGACGACATCGGAAAGCTCGGCGGGCCCGTCGATCGGGACGAATGGTTCATGAACCCACAGACGGTCAACGCCTACTACTCGGGGACCCGCAACGAGATCGTCTTTCCTGCCGCCATCCTGCAACCACCCTTCTTTGACCCCAAGGCCGACCTGGCCGTGAACTACGGTGGGATCGGGGCGGTGATCGGCCACGAAATCGGGCACGGCTTCGACGACCAGGGCCGAAAGTCCGATGGCCGCGGATTGCTTCGCGATTGGTGGACCGAGGAGGACAAGGCCCGGTTCCAGGAGCGCGCCGATCGCCTCGGGGCCCAATACGCCACCTACGAGCCCATCGAGGGCATGCCGCTCGACCCGAACCTGACCATGGGTGAAAACATCGGCGACCTCGGGGGGCTGACCCTCGCGTTTCACGCGTACAAGCTCGCGCTGAATGGCGAAGAACCGCCGGCGCGCGACGGCTTCACCGGCGACCAACGCTTCTTTCTCGCCTGGGCGCAGGTGTGGAAGCGAAAGTACCGAGAAGAGGAGCTTCGCCGTCGGATCGTGACCGACCCGCACAGCCCCTCCGAGTTCCGCACCAATGGCATCGTGCGCAACCTCGACGCCTGGTACGCTGCGTTTGGCGTAAGCCCTGACGCCAAACTCTACCTTTCTCCTGAAGACCGTGTCTCCATTTGGTGACGCCATGGGGGTCCGGGGCCACGTCTTGGGGGTGTTCGTGGTGGCCTCGGTGTGCGCCGCGGGGCAACCCGCTCACGCTGACGAATTCCCCGTCCAAGAAGCCCAGGTCACCTACTCGGGATTACGGGGACAAGCATTCGTCCGCGATGGCATCGGCCCCAACGAGCGGAGCCACGGGCTTCTCTTTGCGTCGCGCAGCCTCGGGACGGCGACCGTCGACGGGCTCACGGTCCATCGCGATGTCACCGGGGCGCTGGGCTGGGGAACGGCGGACTTCGTCGGCGAAATCGGAGGCGTGATTCGCGGCGGCTATCGCTTCGACGTCGGTCCGACCCATGGACCCTTCGGCCGCGGTGGGGTCCGAGGCTTTCTCGGGGGCAACGACCTCTGGTTCCACAGCCATGTCGAGGTGCCCCATGCCCAACTCGGCTATCAATGGCTCGACGATCGCACCTTCTTCGAAGTCGCCTTCGACGGTGGCTTGAGTGCGCTCGGGCACTTCGAAGCCGCGAACGACCAGGAGCGCCCGCTGACGCTCGTTCCGGGGTGGGGGGCCGAGCTCGTGGTGCATCATCGCCCCATCCGTCTCGACGTGGTGTGGCTTCGTTTTCAGCCCCCGAACTTTGGCCCCGCCACCGGCCCGCTCGACCGTCTCGACGTCAACACCTGCCTCACGGCGTGGAAGCTCGGCCTCTGCAATCAATTTCGGTTCTACCGCGGTGATCTCGCGAGCGAGACGGGGACTTCCTTTCCCGCCACGCGGGCCTTCTCTGCGTCGCTCACGCTCGGACTGTCGTCGGCGACCGCCAAGGGTGACGTCATCCGCCGCGGCGACGGATGACCACCCGTCACGCTTCGGCTGGCCCCGACCCGTCAAAACGTCGAAACGAGTTCCTCGAGCCAGGGACACTCGCGTGGCGTCACGACGAAGTCGCCGGGAGGTACCGCTCGGCCGCGATAGGGGCCGCTTGCCTTTGGCACGGCGTGGACGCTGGCCGTGAGGCGAACCGCATCACCCGTGGCCAAGAACCGGTCCGTGTAGGCAACTTCGCGATCCGGCGGGATGGTCGCATAGGCCGCCCGCAGCGCTTGCGGCACGCGGTCGATCGGGGTGGGGTCGCGCTCGAAGGGCATGGCGTAGGAGACGCGGAGAGGGCCCTCGGGGATAACCACCCGGCCGTCCGGGGTGTCGACGAGCACCTGGTGGTGTCGGTCGACGACGGTCACCACCTCGTAGATCTTCTCGAAAATCGGGTCGACGTGATCCAGCGCGGCGTTGATCATGTTCTTTTCGTAACGACGGCGTCGTTCAAACCGACCCGAGATCAAGGCCGTGCTCAGAACGGCCGCTTCGACCCCGGAGACTGGGCTGCGAACCGGGACGCCCCCGGCGATCACCCCCGTTACCGTAACCCGGGTTTCTCCACGCACACTGACGAGCGACCGACGACGGCGTGAGGCCAACACGTCGAGCCAACGTCGGACCTTGCGTCCAAGTCGTTCCGCGGGAGTCATGGCCGAAGCATGGCCGTGAGGGCGCCGAGGTGCTCGCGTTCAATTCGTGCCCGAACCCAACGCCGCTCACGCCGCGGCGAGTTCTTGGGCGAGCAGCTTTCGGCCGCGGTGAAGGCGGCTCATGATGGTCCCAACCGGAACGTCGAGCTTTTCGGCTGCGTCCCGGTAGCTGTGATCCTCGATGTCGACGAGCTCGACGGCGGCGCGGTAGCCCGAGGGGAGCTTGGCCAGCGCCGCGGCGGGACGACGCGTGAGCTGGGTCATCGTGGTTTTCGTCTCTTTCTTCATCCACGCGCAGGGGTCGGCGACCACCCGGTCGAGCGCGTTGCGCTCTCGCTTCCGCTTGCGGCACTGGGTGAGGAACACGCTCATCAGAACCTGGCCCACCCAGGCCCGGAGGTTGGTCCCCGCACGAAACTGCGCCTCGAAGCGCAGGGCGCGGAGCATCGTTTCTTGGACTACATCGTCGGCCGCGGCGGGAGAGCGGGTCAGACGCAGCGCGCGGGCGTACATCTCGGGGCGGAGCTTCGCCAAGCCGCGGCGCACTTCGTCGCGGCCGGCGATGGAGGTGGAGGTGGTCTCGGTCGTTTCGCAGTTCTTCATCATGGCTCGACCCAACGCTGAGCAACCCGGGTGCCATCCTAGGGACATCAACGAAAACATGCACTTGGATCCTCTCGAGCTTCCGAAACGTCGGCATGTGTGGGAGCGTGGCCGCGCCGGTGTGTCTCGCAGGAAACCGCGCCTCGAGGCCGCGTCGCCGCTCGGGACAACCGTCCGCTCGTTCTTTTCCGCTCCGGCCTCCGCATCCCCCTGTGAGGCAGGTCACTTCTCGTCGTCGAAGCAGGCGCCATGATGGGGCCATGTCTCATCTCGCCTTTTTCCTCGCCGTTCTGTTTCCCACGCTCGCCGCCTGCTCGGGGCCGGCCGGGAGCGGCGTGGCCAAGACGGAGACGCGTGCGGTCGGTGCCTTCGACCGGATCGAGGTCGGGGGGGCGCTGCAGGTCGACATCACCGTCGGAGCGGCGGCCGAAGTGAAGGTGACGGCCGAGGACAACCTCGTCGATAGGATCGAGGCCGACGTCGTCGACGGCGAGCTGGTGCTGAAGACCACCGGCGACTTCCGCGCTCAGATCGCGCCGAGGGTCATCGTCACCGTGCCGACGCTCGACGGGGTCGAGGCTCGGGGCGCGAGTCGGGTGGACGCTTCCGGCCTCGAGGCAGAAGCGCTCACCATCGAGGCGCACGGCGCAAGTCGCGTCGAGGTGGACGGCACCGCCTCGCGTCTCGACGTGGCCGCGCACGGCGCGAGCCGCGTCGACGCGACCGACCTCGCCTCCGCCGAGGTGGCCGTCGAGGCGTCGGGCGCGAGTGAGATCGACGTCGCCCGGCCCCAGACCCTCGTCGCGAGGCTCTCGGGCGCCAGCCGTTGCACCTACGCGGGTGAACCTCGGATCGACAAAACCACGAGCGGCGCCAGCACGCTCGCCCCACGGTGAACCCCGACCAGGCTCGCTCGTTCCTGGTGCGCGCATCCCCGCCGTCGCGTGAGGTCGGACCCTGCGCGCGGAGCGACCGAGACGAGCTCGGGCCGTTGAGGCGTTCCGGTCGCGCGCTCATGTGAGGCGCTATCCCACCTAACTCCAGGGAATGGCGCGACGCTGCGCGACCTGGTGCGCCCTCGCGGTGGCTTCGGTCATCGGGGAGCGCGCGGCCCTTTGCAAGGCAGGCCGGACCATCGACGGCTACGGCTGCTTCACCGCGCCCGACGGCAGCCACGTCAACGCCCTCGATCGCGTTCGCGACCTTCGGCTGACGTGCATCGTCTTCATCCGCGACCACTGTGCCGCCAGCCACGACCCCGACTCGTGGCGCTACGACGAAGAAGCCCGCATGGGCGCCTGCTGCCCCGCGCCCACATCCTGAGCCAGGCGACTGCGCTACACCTTCGCCATGGCCGGCGTACGGGTGCTGCGAACCACGCTCGACGGGGTGACCTTGCAATGGTGCCGTGAGGTGCGGTCGGCCTTGCCGATGCACGTACACCGCACGCTCCAGCTCGGCGTCATCGAGGCGGGGAAGGTTACGGTCGATGTCGACGGGGGTCGGGTCGAGGCGGAAGCGGGCGATCTCTTGGCCTTCGATCCCGACCGCGCCCATCGGTTGCATGCCCCGACCGTCGCCGTCACGGCGCGCGTGCTGGAGATGGCGGCCTCCGTCGTGCGCGAACGTCTCGAGCTGGGGCCCGAGGTACCGCTGCCGCGGCTGCCTCCTCGCATCGACGATCCGCCCGCGGCGGACGCGCTTCGCGACGTGCACGACCACTTCGAACGCCAGGCCCCGGCCACGTCGGCGCTCGACGAGCTGCTCTGCCATCTCTACGCGGCCCATGGGGCAGCAGATGGCCCGGAGCCCCCTGCCGTTTCGGTGGACGTTGCGCGCGTCCGGGACCGTCTCGCGGGTGACCTCACGTCGAGACCGACGCTGGACGAACTCGCCGAACTCGCGGGCGGCAGTCGCTTTCAGCTCGCGCGGGCCTTCAAACGTCGTTTTGGTCTCCCGCCGCTCACTTATCACCTGCAACTTCGGCTCGAGCGCGCGAAGACGATGCTCGCGGCCGGCCGCCCCGCGGTCGACGTGGCGGTAGCGACCGGCTTCGCCGACCAGAGCCATCTCCATCGCCACTTTCGTCGTCACACCCTCCTCACGCCCGGGGCGTTTGCGCGCCAGCTGACCGAACCGCCCGGGCGGACGCGCGAGACGTGAGTCCATTCGACCCGCGGCGGCAGGCGTCGCGAGGTCCGCAATGGCGTTCAAGCGGAGCTTCCGAGGGGTTCACACATTGATCTCGTGGCCGCCGATGGGCGGTGGCCAACCGCCGGGAGAACCCACGATGAAGACCATTCGACGCAGCGAAGAGCGCGGGCGCGGCCGCCACGGTTGGCTCGACTCGCACCACACATTTTCGTTCGCCAACTACTACGACCCTGCCCACATGGGGTTTCGTGCCCTCCGTGTCCTCAACGAGGACCGGGTGGCTCCGGGCCGAGGATTCGGCACCCACCCCCACCAAAACATGGAGATCATCTCCTACGTGCTCGACGGGGCCCTCGAGCACGCCGATTCGGCCGGCAACACCGCGACCATCGTCCCGGGCGAGGTCCAACTGATGAGCGCGGGTCGCGGGGTGGCCCACAGTGAGCGCAACGCCTCGAACGCCGAGGGCGTTCACTTCCTCCAGATCTGGATCACGCCGCGACGTCACGGAACGGAGCCTCGCTACGAACAACGGGCCTTTCCGGTGGAAACACGTCGCGGTCGCTGGCGACGGCTCGTCTCCCCCGACGGCGGCGGGGACGACGGTTCCCTCCGCATCGACCAGGATGCGACCCTGTGGGGGGCGTTGGTCGCCCCCGGGGAGCACCTCACCTACGACCTCGCCCCCACGCGGGGCGCCTGGCTTCATGTGGTCCGCGGCGCGATCGAGATCGACCAGACCGTTCTTCGCGCCGGGGATGCGATCGCCATCGAGGACGAGGCCAGCGTCGCGCTTACCGCCCGTGAGACCTCCGAGCTCCTGCTCTTCGACCTCGCCTGACCGGCGCGGTCGCGTCGCGGGTGACATCGGTCAAGCGAGTTCGGCGCGGGTGTCGCAAAGCAGGTCCGCGATCTCGTGGGCGAGCATGCCGCGGTCTGAGCCGCGGGTGGCCCGCCATCGCTCTCCCGCCCGGGCGTGAAGGTACACGGCGGCCGTCGCCGCTTCGTGCGCGGGGGCGGCGACCGCCAGCGCTGCGGTCAGCCCGGTCAACACGTCCCCCGAGCCGCCGGTGCCGAGGACGGGATCGCCGCGGTCGCATACCGAGACGCGGTCGCCGGTCGCAATCACGGTCCGATGACCCTTCAGGACCACCGTGGCTTCCGTGCGCCGGCTCGCGTCGCGGGCGGCCTCGAAGCGGTGGGCCTCGACGTCGGCGCTCGTGGTGCCGAGAAGGCGCCCGAGCTCTCCCGCGTGCGGGGTTAGAATTCGAGGACCGGGGCCACCCGCGATGTGGTCGGGAGTGCCGGCAAAGGCGGTGATGGCGTCGGCATCGAGAACGAGGGGACCATCGAAGTTCGCCACGAGTTCGTCGATGACGCGGATCGCGTCTGGGCCGTGGCCGAGCCCAGGACCGACCGCGACGGCGCTCTTGCGCTCGAGGGCCGCACGCAGGCCCGCCAGGGGGTCGTCCTCGTCCAGGCGATGCGTCATCACCTCGGGGAGATGCGCGCCGACCTCCACGTCGGCGGACGTGGCGATGGTCGCGAGACCCGCGCCGCCACGGAGCGCCCCCCGCGCCGTGAGCAGGGCGGCACCGACTTTTCCTCGCGCGCCAGCGACGACGAGGATGCTTCCCGCGTGATACTTGTGCGCGTCGGGGGCGCGATGGCCGAGGGTGGTGCGCACCTCGGACGGGGTGACGACGGTCGCCTCGTGCCCCACTTCTTCGAGGATCGCGACGTCGGGGATGCCGAGGTCGACGACGACGACGGTCCCGCAGGCCACCGCCCCTCGTCCCTGAAGGAGACCGGATTTTCGGTGGGCGAACGTCGCGGTGTGGTCGGCCTCGACGGCGACTCCATGGACGGCACCCGTGTCGGCATCGATGCCAGACGGAAGGTCGAGGGCGAATACGGGGACGGGATGCGCCACCATGCGGGCCACCAGGGTTCGGTACAGCCCCTCGACGGGGCGGGTCACCCCGGTGCCGAGCAGCGCGTCGACGATCACCACCGCGCGCGACAACGCGAGATCGAGGGGGCCGAGGTCCTGCTCCCCTTCGACGAAGTCGACGTGTTCACCGAGTCCCAAGTAGGCCTCGAGGTTCACTCCGGCGTCCCCCGCGAAGCGCTCGGGGGGACCGACCGCCACGACCGTCACGGGGCGCGCGGCGGCGCGGAGATGACGGGCCAACACCAATCCGTCGCCCCCGTTGTTGCCGCGTCCGCACACGACGACCACCTCTCCGTCGGGATGGTGGCGCTCGAGGGCCTCGGCCGCGCCTCGGCCCGCATTTTCCATGAGCAGGAGACTCGGAACCCCCCGGTGCTCGATGGCGACCCGGTCGTAGTGACGGATTTGCGACCGAGAGAGGACGGGGACCATGGGCTCGAGGGCGGGGCGCCGGGTCAACCGCTCGAACCGGGGTCGCGCCGTGCGCGCAGCCCGCGGTCGAGGGCGGCCCGAAAGCCCTTCACCGCCCCCGAAAGCCCGTGGATCACGGCGTCGGCGATCACGGCATGGCCGATGTTGACCTCCGTGAGGTAGGGGATCGCGGCCACGGCGATCACGTTGTGTCGCGTGAGCCCGTGTCCGGCCGCGACCTCGAGCCCCATCTCGTGGGCGTGCGCGGCGGCCCGGGTCAGGCGCTCGAGCTGCGCCGGCGACGGATCGTGGGCGTAATCGCCGGTGTGAAGTTCGATCTGGTCGACCCCGTGTTCGCGCGAGGCGTCGACGTCGGCCAGCTCGGGGGCGATGAAGAGGCTCGTCCGAATTCCATGTTCACGGGCCATGTCGCACGCGGCGCGAATCGACCCGGCTTGCCCCACCACGTCGAGCCCCCCCTCGGTGGTTCGCTCTTCGCGACGCTCGGGGACGAGGGTGATGACCTCGGGCTTCGTCTTCGCGGCGATGCCGACCATCTCGTCGGTGGCCGCCATCTCGAGATTGAGGACGGTCTCGAGAACGTTCCGCAACCGCGACACGTCTTCGTCGCGGATGTGTCGTCGGTCTTCCCGAAGATGGGCGGTGATGCCGTCGGCTCCGGCGTGCTCGCAGATCTGAGCGGCAAAGACGGGATCGGGGTAGGGCGTGCCCCGTGCGTTTCGCACGGTGGCGACGTGGTCGACGTTGATGTGCAAGCGGATTGGCATGGTCGCCTCCACCCCCGAACTCTGCCTCCCCCCGGACTCTGCCTTTCACCATGGGTGTGGCGGTCGCGGAAGCGAAAAGCAACATGTCGTCCGTCGCCCGCCCCAGACGGGACCCAGGGCGCGCTCGGCGTCGGTCCGTCCCTGGCTCGTTACCGCACCGACGGGCCACGCTCGTTCGTACGAGCTCGCCGCCGCGAAGAACCTCAGCCGCGAAGAACCTCAGCCGCGAAGAACCTCAGCCGAGAAGAACCTCAGCCGAGAAGAACCTCAGTCGCGAAGGGCGGCTTCGCTGCTCTCTACGAGTAGGGTGTCCAGTCGTTTCACGAGACGGGCCGGATCCTCGATGACGCCCTCGCTCAACAGCGCCTGCTCGTAGAGCATCTCGCTGTAGACATCGACCTTCGGGGAGCCCTTGGTCTTTTCGACGAGCGCGCGCAGGTTCTGTACGAAGGGGTGGTTGGGGTTGATCTCGAGCACCCGCGACCGCTCGCGGGCCCCCTCGTCGAGCATGCGCATGATGCGCTCCATGTTCGCGCCCGGGTCACCCTCCTTGGCGACCAAACAGCTCGCCGTGTCGGTGAGCCGCGACGACACGCGCACCTCGGTGACCTTGTCGCCCAATGCCCGTCGGATCTCGGCCACGGTCACGCCGAGCGCATTCTTCTTTTCCTCGAATTCCTCGTCGTCGCCCTCGAAGTCGAGCTCGCCGTGCACGACGCTGGTCAGCGGCAGTTCTTCGAAGGTCGGGAGGGCTTTGACCACCCACTCGTCGATGGGGTCGGTGAGCAGAAGAACGTCGATCTCCCGCTTCCGAAACACCTCGAGGTGGGGGCTTTGCTCGAGTTGCGCGCGGCTCTGGCCGGTGACGTAATAGATGGCCTTCTGGTCTCCGCCCTTCGCCGCCACGTAGGCGCTGAGGCTCACCAGCTCGCCCGGCTTCCCCCGCAGCGTTTCGAACCGACACAGGCCGGCGAGGGTGTCCTTCTGCTTGAAGTCGAGCGTGAGCCCCTCCTTCAGGACCTGGCCAAACGCGCGATACAGTTCGAGATACTGCTCCGGCTCCTCGTCGCCGAGGCGGGTGAGCTCCTTGAGCACCTGCTTGGTGAGCTGGTTCTCAATGGTCTTGAGCGTGCGGTTCTCCTGCAGGGTCTCGCGCGAGACGTTGAGCTGGAGGTCCTCGGAATCGACGACGCCCCGGACGAACCGCAAATAGACCGGCAGGAGCTTGTCGCAGTGCTCCTGGATGAGCACCCGCTTGGCGTAGAGGCGAAGTCCCTCGCGCTCCTTGTTCATCGTGAAGAGATCGGCCGGGGCTCGCTCGGGGACGTAGAGCAGGGCGGAGAACTGAACCGGCGCGTCGACGCTGTAGTGGATGGTCGCCCGCGGATTGTCTCCTCCTCGCCCTTGGGTCACGTGCTTGAAGAACGCCGCGTGGTCCTCGTCGGTGACTTGCGACTTGGGCTTTCGCCAGAGCGCCGCGCTCTGGTTTTTCACCTCGCCGTCGACCTCGATGGGGAACATCACGAAGTCGGAGTACTTTTTGACGATCGATTCGACGCGCCACTTCTGGGCGAACTCGCTTGCGTCCGTCTTGAGGTGAATGGTGATCCGCGTCCCGAGCGCGTCGCGCTCGCCCGGGAGCACGTTGTACGAACCCTCCCCGCTGGATCGCCACAACACCGGTTCGGCCCCGCGGCGGATCGACCGCGTCTCTACGTCGACGCGGCTCGCGACCATGAACACGGCGTAAAATCCGACGCCGAATTGACCGATGAGGTCGACCGCCCCGTCCTCGTCTTTGCGCTTGGTCAGTTCTTCCAGTCGCTTGGCGAACTCACTCGTCCCGCTGCGGGCGATGGTACCGAGGTTTTCCACCACCTCGTCGCGGGTCATGCCGACGCCGTTGTCTTCGACGACGAGGACGTTTTTTTCGTCGTCGAGCGAAATGACGATCTTGGGCTCGCCGTCGGCTTCCACGACCTCGTCGCCCTCGGTCAGGCGAAGGTAACGGGCCTTGTCCAGGGCGTCGGACGCGTTGGAGATGAGCTCGCGGAGAAAGACCTCGGGGTTGGTGTAGAGAGAGTTGATGACCAGCGCGAGGACGCGTTGGACCTCGGCCTTGAACTCGAACTGGGTTTCACTCGTCGCGCTCACGGCGACCGAACATAGACCCGGTTTTCCGTGGTGCAACCCGAGAACGGCGGGCCGTCAGCTCCGGGGCCGGAGGAGGGCGAAGGCGCTCGTGTAGCCGTGGGAAAACGTTCGCGGGCCCACCGGGCCGATCTCCCCGTTGCAGAAGAAGCCACCCAGCGGCACGTCGCCCAGGATCTCCCGGAACACGCGGCTGTCGTGGTTCGGCTCGCCGTAGAGGTTCGCCCCGCGACCCAGGCACGAGAACAGCAGCGCCCCGGCGGGGGACGACGGACACCGCGCGCGATGACGCTCGAGCTGCCGCTTCAGGTCGGCCGACGAGGTCGTGCGGTCGCGGAGGTGGAGCTGGACGGCCTTCCAGCGCTCGATGCGCCCGGCGACCGCGAGGGCGTCGCCGTCGGGGCTCAGCCCGACGATGTTGCGCACGAGGAAGTCCCCCGCGGCGTACTCTCGCTGGTCGTGCATCTCGATGCCGACGAACAAGGAGGTCCGAAACAGCCGACGGTCGTCCTCGTCGAGCGACGAGAAGACCTCGCGGAGGACGTCGCCCGGCTTTTTCTGGTCGAGGCCGAGAATGACGTTTCGATCGCAGCTCGACACCAGCATCGGGGCGCCGATGGGCTTACAGCCCTGAGCGATCACCGGGTCGATGGTGACGTCACCCCGAAGACAGACCAGGACCGCGCCTCGGCGGACGGCGCGGCGCCCGGCGAAGAGCACGTGGCCGCCCGGAGCGCGGGCGCCGCTGGCCAGTCCGCCTACCGTCGTCGAACCCGGGTAGGCGGCGTCCAGCGCCTCGATGCAGGCATCCGCGTCGAAGCTGAACGGGTCGGGGATCAGCACGAACGCGGGTTTTTCCTCGGGCGCCACGCCCAGCTGTGATGGCCACGCGGGCGGGGCGGTCGGTACGTCTTCGTCCGTCAGGTGGTGAACGCTGACGTCGACGCCGGGAAGCCTCGCGGCCATCAGCGCCACCGCCGGGGCATCCTCTGCCTCCACCCCGCCTCCGATGATGCCGCCCCCGGTACACCCGACCACCGGGACCCCGGGAAACACCTCGTCGAGCACGTCGACGACCCGAGGCGCTTCGTCGCGATGGTGCGCGGAGACGAAGGCGAAAAGCAGGTCGGCCTCTGCTTCCAGGTCGGCCCGGACCTGCTTCGCCCCGTCCATGACCGCCCGCTCGGTGGCGTCGCCGTCTTGGAGAACCGATGCCCAGCGCATCCGGGCCCATCGCATGCGCGCCCGTCGCGTACAAGACGGGCGGAAGCGACGTCAGCGTTCGGCGATGATCTGACGGCCCTCGACCACGGCTTCGATCCGGGTCGTGGGACGGTCGGTCTTGGGGACGATGAGCCAGCCGCCCGGGAGATGGTCGTAGGAGAAAAAGGTCCCCGCGCGCTCGGTCGGGCCCGATTCGGTGAAGATCGCGGCGGTCACGTTGTGGCCCCCGAGACGGAGGGCTTCCACGTCGCCGGCGTCGGTCCAGGCGGTCACGTTGCCTTCGCCGTCGATGGCGAGCAGTTGATGGCCGTAGCCGTCATCGACCAACCCATCGGGCGCGTTGACGTTTCGACCCCGGTTGAGCAACGCGGCGTAGTTGTAATCGCTGATCCACGTGTTGTCGCAGTAGCCCATGATGTCGGTCGCACTCGGCGGAACGAGGATCTCGTTGACGATGTCGTAGCCCCACGCCCCGAT
Organism: Myxococcota bacterium; assembly: GCA_039027095.1. Classification (GTDB taxonomy): domain Bacteria; phylum Myxococcota_A; class Polyangia; order Polyangiales; family Polyangiaceae; genus JAPYTK01. The sequence goes on along the minus strand of JBCCLB010000056.1, from coordinate 25,137 downwards.
CGCGCCGCCGGGGTGGGGGAAGTCTCGGTCGATGCTGTCGGGAGCGAGGCCCGGCCCGCAGTCGGCATGGAGGCGGCCATGGGAATGCCCGAGCTCGTGCGCACAGGTGTCGGCCCCCACTTCGTCGAACCCGACCCCGAGCGCCACCCGGAGCTGGGGGTTGCCCACATCGGGCGGATCCGAATTGAGCAGAGTGACCCCGAGGAGGCAGCCCCCTCCGCAGAACTGCGGAAAGGTCGCGGCGGGATTGAAGATCCCGTAGTAATACACGTCGGCAGACTCGCCATCTTGACTGCGCAGTCCGAAGGTTTCGATCGCCACCTCCTGCCACCCACCCCCGTTGGGCGCGATGGTGCCACTCCACGGGATGGGTGCCCGCGCTGAAACCTCGACGTTGGACACCGGATAGAGCTGAAGCAAGCGCTCCCGATAGACGGCCAGGGCCTCTTCCGACATGTCGGGCACCCGGCCCGAGCCATCGGCGTTGTACTGAAAGGGCGCCATGACGACCCGCAGCGTGTTCTGCGGCCCCTCCACCGCGTGGGATTCGAGCCCCTGGGCGGGGTAATAGGCCTCGGGATTGTCGTTCTCGTCGACGCCCTCCTCGAGGATGGCGACCCGGTAGTCGAAGGTGTCCCCGATGCTTTCGCCCGGGACGATGAAGTTCACCGTCGTCTCGAGGGACGCGTCGGTCGACGAGGCAGCGAGAACGGCCGGCGACGCATCGATCGACGTGCCGTCGGCCAGCTCCAACCGGCCCACGACCGACGCCCCGGCGCGGGAGGTATCGTAGAAGACGCGAACCATCGCGTCGCGACCCGCGACCAGGGGGACCTCCGACGCCGCGGTCACACCGTTGACGGCCAGAGTCCGCTTGATCCCCTGGTACATCGCGACCTCGCGAATGCGTACGTCGGCCGCCCCGACCAGGTTTGGTCCGGGGACGACGTCCCCATCGTCGTCGTCGTCGTCGCTGCGTACCGTCTCGACGCTGCACGCTGCCCAACCACAGGTCGCCACCAGCGCAACCAGACCCAAGACCCGTCGGTACGTCACGATGGCGTCGGCTTACCACGCGCGGGTGGATCGGCACCCTCAATGTGGGACCCTGACAACCTTTCGCGCACACTGTTCCCTAGGTCCGCACACGATCCGGCACGGATGTGCAGGCAGAGGATCAGGGTCAGCTGCTGTACGCCTCTTCGGCCCGAGGCTGAACGAGACGGAGCCGCCCGCCCGACAGCATGTTCGTCTTGTACAGCGTGTGCGCCAGCATTTGGGGCGCGTGCCACAGGACGACGGGGGCCCGCGTGGTCAGGCGGCGAAGGGCGTTGACCGCTTCGGCGACGGCGCTCCCATCTTCGAGCTCCAGGTCTTCGAGGTCGAGCTCGATCGACCGGTCGTGCGTGACGAGCGCCGACACATCGAGGGGAAGCGCCGCGGCGAACGCGGCGGCCGAGCGGGCATCGATGAGACCGCCCACGGCGACGGTGTCTCCGTGATGGGACACGGTCCACTCGGGTTGGAATCGTCGCAGTTGGACGGGCATGGCGAAGGTCAGAAGAGCCGGGTCGCGATCCAACCGATGCCCACGTAGGCGCCGAGGGCAGAGCCGATGTTGGCGGCGATCGCCACCATGAGGATACGTGACAGCGGGTTTTTTCGCATCCCCGCGAAGGTGGTGGTGTCTTCGGCGAGCCGTTCGCAGTCTTCGACGGTGGGGCGGCGGAGATAGGCCTCGACGAGACCGACGGGGATCGCGGCGCCGACGAGCGGGTTGAGAGAGGTGATGGGCGAGGCGACCACCGCGGTCAGCGCGCTCAACACCTTGCCCCCCGCCACGGCCGTGAACAGGCCGGCGGCCACGGCGTTGGGGATCACCCACGCCTTCAACAACTCGAGGAGGCCCGTTCCCTGGTGCTCGTGGTAGCCGTACCCGAAGGCCAGAAGCACGAGCACCGGGATGAGCCACTTGAATGCCCGCGACCACATCGAGGGCCGAGGCAGGGCACTCAGGGCTTCGCGGTCGACCTTCTTGCCGAGCCACGTCGTCAGGCCCGCGACGTGACCGGCGCCCACGACCGCGACGACCGTGCGGCCGGGGCTGTCTTCGATGCGACTCATGAGATACGCATCACGCTCGTCGATGAGCGGCGCCTTCACACTCGGCACGTACGTGGCGAATTGGCTCATCGCATCTTGGAAGTGCTCGCGCTCTTTGAGACGCTCGACGTCCTCTTCGCTGATCTCGTCGCCGGCGAACATCGACGCGAACAAGATGCCGATGAGCTTGATCTTCTCGATGAACCCGAGGGCGGCCCACGTCCGGCGCAGCGTCGCCTGCACGTTGCGGTCGGCGAGCACCACCTCCGCCCCTACGGCTTCGGCCTCTTCCACCGCGGCCAAGAGCTCGGCGCCGGGGCGGACCCCGAGCTGGTCGCCGAGCCGTTTCTGAAAGGCCTGGAGGGCGAGATTGGCCATCAAGAACAGAACCTTGCCCTGCTTGATGACGTCGAACACGTCGAGCCGGCGCCACCTCGTCTCGTCCGTGAGCGCCTCGTAGCGCATCTCGTCGAGCTCGACGCACACGGTGTCGGGCTTCACCTCGGCGATGACGCGGCGCACCTCGTCGACGCTCTGACGGGAAACGTGGGCGGTGCCGATGATGTGGAAGGTGCGCTCCCCGTCGGGGCCGCGTCGCTTCAGGGTCACGTTGCTCGCCGAGGTCCCGATGGGCGGGCCGTCGCTCGTCGCTTCCCGCACGCGAGGGGGAGGATCGGGAGGGGCTGCGGGCTCGGACATCGGGGTTGGGGGCTAAACGATGCAGCCCCGACGGGCAAGCCGCGGGCATCGTCCCGTGGTTCCTCGGGGGTGTTGGTATAGGCTTGGCGGCGATGACCGAATGCGGGGAGCCAGGGCGTGAGTGAGCGAAACTCGGGCGGTCCCGTCGCGGGTGCTCCGAGCGCCCGTCCCGGCGGCACGCAGATGATGCCGCCGTTGGAGATGCGGCGGATCGAAAAGCTCCAGGTCACCGTGGTCGCCTCACCCGATGCGAGCGCGGTCGGCACCCGCAAGGTCTTCGTCAAGGACGAGCTGCGGATCGGCTCCGACCCTGGACTCGACTTGACGGTCTCGGACCCGATGGTGTCGCGGGAGCACCTCGCGGTGTGGGGCACGGAGCGCGGTTGGAGGCTTCGCGACTTGGGCTCGACCAACGGCACTTACATCGGCGCGATCCGCGTCGACCGGGCCACCGTGTTCGACGCGGTCGACGTTCGCCTCGGGACCACCCACCTGCGGATCGAGCCCCTCGGTGAGCACGTCGAGCACGAGATGTCGGCCGAGCACAGCTTTGGTCGAATGATCGGCGACAGTCCGTCGATGCGCGAGATGTTCGCGATCCTACAGAAGGTCGCGGCGACGGACATGACCGTCCTCATCGAGGGCGAGACCGGCACCGGAAAAGAGCTCGCGGCGGAGGGGGTTCACGAGGCGAGCGGACGCAACGGCGCCTTCATCACCCTCAACTGCGGCGCCATCCCCCGCGAGCTCATCGAGAGCGAGCTCATGGGCCATGTCCGCGGCGCGTTCACCGGGGCCGTGAGCGATCGCCCCGGGGCCTTCACCTCGGCCCACGGGGGCACGCTCTTCCTCGACGAGGTGGGAGAGCTGCCCCTCGACATGCAAGCGAAGCTGCTGCGCGTACTGGAGCGTCGCGAGGTCAAGCCGGTCGGGTCCGACAAGACGCAATCGGTCGACGTGCGCGTCGTCGCCGCGACGAACCGCAACCTCAACGCCGAGTCCGAGCGGGGGGAGTTTCGCCACGACTTGTACTTCAGGCTCGCCGTCGTGGTGGTGCGCATCCCCCCGCTGCGGACCCGTCCCGAGGACGTCGACAACCTCGTCGACCACATCCAGGGCGAGCTGAACCGACGTCGGGTCGCGGCCGGCCGACCTCCGTTGCCTCCCCTGGGCGACCAAGCCCTCGCCATGCTCAAGCGTTACGAATTTCCCGGCAACGTGCGGGAGCTGCGCAACATCGTCGAGCGATGGTCGGTCCTCGGGCCCCAGCCGTCGCCGGGACAACCGTCATCCGGGCCGGCCGCCGCGGGCCCGGTCGCGGCCGGCGCGGCGGAGCGACGAGAAGACCTCGCGGTCGACGCGTCGCTGCTCGAAGTTCCCTACCACGAGGCCAAAGAAGTGTGGGTGGAGCGCTTCGAGCGCGCCTACGTCACCACGGCGCTCGAGCAGGCGGGGGGCAACGTGTCGCAAGCGGCCCGGGACGCCAAGGTCGACCGCCGCCATCTTCAGCGGTTGATGGCCCGCTACGACATCAAGCGTCGCTGAGCGTGGCGAGCTCCCAGGGCCGCCCCCAACGCCGCGACCAAGCCGGCGGCCATGCCGAAGGGATCGTCGTCGTCGTCGCCGCTGCCGGCGGGCGCCCCACCGACCGCACGGCCCACGGCGCATGCCGTGTCGAAGCTGTCGGTCGGGGTGAGGTCGATGCTCACGCCGTATTGCTCGCGAAGGAATTGCCGGCAGGCGGGAAGGTCATCCGTCGAGATGTACTGGCCGTCGCACACGAGGTTTCCTTCCTCGCTGCGGCAGCCGTCGTTACACTCTCGGTCGAGGTCTTCACTGCACCCGACGAGGCATCCGCGCTGCGCTTCGGCTTGGCAGCCGACCGTGCCCCCCCGAAGGCAAGCGTTGCAGTCCGTCAGGTTCGGTTCGGCGCAGGTCTCGAGGCACCGGGCGTCGCAATTGTTCGACAAGAACGCGCAGGCCGCGTCGCCGTCACCGTCCACACAGCCGGACCGCGACAGACAGGTGTCGCGGCAGTGGTCCAAGCAAGAAAACGCCTCGGGGCCGGCGGCTCCCCCGCCGCCCGCATCACCATCGCCGCAGATCGGAGCACATTCGCTCTCGATGGCGGTGAGGCACGACGTGGTCGCCGGCTCGTCGCAGCGCCCGTTGCACGCCACGACGAGGTTTTCGGGAGCGCAGAAGGCGTCGCAGGAGCCTGACGCGTCGGCGAGCCGGCAGGCCTCGATGTTGGCGACCTCGATGCCACCGCAGGCGTTGTTTCCCGCGGAGGCCGTGGCGACCGGGGCGGCGATGCCCATCACGAGGACCACGACGCGGGAGAGTAGAAGCGCCGGGGCCCGCAACCGCCGGCTCGAAGCAAAAAGGAACGCGCGACGCATCGAGCATCAGCCTAAGGAGATCGACGACCTCACGCCAGCGCGCGCGCGAGTTTGATCGGTTCAGAGCACGGTGTAGTCTCCCGGCGCCCTCGATGACCTTCCAAGACATCATCCTGACCCTTCAGCGGTTCTGGGCCGAGCGGGGCTGCGTGGTCGTCCAGCCCTACAACTCCGAGGTGGGGGCGGGGACGTTCAACCCCGCGACCTTTCTTCGTGCGCTGGGCCCGGAGCCTTGGCACGTGGCTTACGTCGAGCCGAGCCGTCGCCCCACCGATGGGCGCTACGGGGACAATCCGAATCGACTGCAGCAATTCCACCAGTTTCAGGTGGTCCTCAAACCGAGCCCCATCGACATTCAGGAGCAATACCTCGCGTCGCTGGAGGCGCTCGGGACCAACCCGCTGAACCACGACGTTCGATTCATCGAGGACGATTGGGAGTCGCCGACGCTCGGCGCGTGGGGGCTCGGATGGCAGGTGTGGCTCGACGGGCTCGAAATCTCGCAATTTACCTATTTCCAGCAGGTCGGCGGCTTCGATTGCAAGCCCGTCGCCGGCGAACTGACCTACGGGATCGAGCGGATCGCGATGTACCTGCAGGACGTCGACGACGTGTACGCATTGAACTACGGCGGAGGGGTTCGCTACGGAGACATCTACCGTCGGGCCGAATGGGAGTGGTCGACGTATAACTTCGAGGAGGCCCCGACCGAAGAGCACTTCGCCGCCTTCGACCACCTCGAAGCCGAAGTCGAACGGTTGGTACATCGCGGCGCCACCCACGAAACGAAGCCCCCCAGAAAGGGCAAGCCACGCCCCCCCCGCATCGTCGTCGACCCGCAGCAGAGCCTCGTGCTTCCCGCCTACGACGCTCTCATCAAGGCGTCGCATCGATTTAATGTGCTCGACGCACGCGGGGCCATTGGCGTTACTGAGCGCCAGCGCTTCATCGGACGCGTGCGCGCGCTGTCACGGATGGTGGCGGCCGCCTACCTCGCCCAGAGAAAGGCCGCAGGGTTTCCGCTGCTGTCGACGGCGGCGGCCGCACAATAATCGGACGCGTCGATGCCGAAGGCGTCTACGACTCTTCCTCTTGGCATCGAGCTGACGTGGCCGGGCAAAACGCCGCCGGCGTGGCTCGCGGGTGTGGGCGACGCTGACCTCGTCGGGTGCGAGCGCGTCGACGCCCCTGAGGCCGCCGCGGGACAACGCCCCGGCAACCTCTTGGTTCAGGGCGACAACCTGGTGGCGATGAGCGCCCTCCGGGAGCGGCTTCAGGGTCGCGTGCACCTCGTCTACATCGACCCGCCGTTCTTCACTGGCGTCAGCTACTACAGCCAGACGGGCATCGGCGAGGGCACGAACAGAAGCGTGACCCGCCGGGCGTATCGCGATCCAAGAGCGCGCGGGATGGCGGGCTACATCGACCGGCTCTACGCGCGCTTGTGGGCGATCCGCGAGCTGTTGCATCCATCCGGGAAACTGTTCGTGCACTGCGATTGGAGGGCGAACGGCATGATCCGCGTCGTGCTCGACGAGTTGTTCGGGCCCGCGTGCTTTCGCAACGAGATCGTCTGGCGGCGCGCGCCCAACCTCGGTCGCCAGGCGGCGAGCCGGCAGCTCGGAAGAACCGTCGACACGATCTTCGTTTACTCGAAGTCGCCGAAGTCACCCTTCCCGGGACCGGTACCCCGCCGTCGGACAGCGGTGCCGCTCGACGGCAAGGGCAAACCGAAGGGGGCGCGCTGGGACGAGGTCGCCGGCGCCTACTTCACGACGGCGCCCCGGGGCGATTACACGGACGCTTCGATTGCGGCGTTGCGAGAGGAGAATCGCGTCTACGACTCGGCGGGGGGCAAGGTCTACATCAAGTACTTCCTCCAGCGGGGAGACGACGGCCGCTGGTACAAGGACCAGCCGGTCGACACCCTCTGGGACGATTTCGCCGTGCGCCCGCTTCGGCACCGACCAAAACGAGAAGACCAAGGGTACGACACGCAGAAGCCGGAGGGATTGCTCGAACGCATCCTCGGGTGGGCGACCCGTCCCGGTGACCTCGTCCTCGATGTCTACGGGGGATCGGGGACGACCGCCGCCGTCGCGTCGGCTATGGGACGGCGGTGGGTCGCTTGCGACCGGGGCCCCACTGCGGTCGCGGTGCATCGTCGGCGCCTTCTCGACCAGAATCCGGGTTCGGGCTTCGACGTCGTGTCCGTGGAAGCAGCCGAAAGACGGCTCTGGGCCCTCGATCACGACGATACCGCCGAGGTGCTCTCCGCGTTCGGGGCCGAGCCCGAGACCGGACGGTGGGGGAGGCGGGAGGGGGTTCGCATCTACGTCGCGGAGATCGATGAGGTCATGGATGAGCGGCGGGTCGAAGAACTCTGCGCGGGGTGTGGCGCCGAAGCGCTCGTGCTGCTCGCGTGGCGATGGCCGGCGTCCGACGCGCGAGCGCTTCGGGTCCGTATGCGCGCGCGCCACCGCGTCGAGATCGCCCAGCAGCTGATTCCGATGGACCTGTGCCGCGGCGGCGCTCGTCGCGGCTTGGTCTTTCCGGTGCGCGCCGAGGTCCAATTGGAACTGCAGCCCACCGAGGACGGGCACGAGCTGCGGGTGTGCCTCACCGATGTTCAATGCGGCGGGACCGACGACCTCCCGTGGCCGGAGCGCGTCGACGGATGGGCCGTGGACATCGCGGGCAGCGAGACGTTTCAACCTTCTTGGCGAAGCTACCGAAGCCACGGGCGGCGTGACATCGAGCTCGCTTCGCCGCCCCATCGATTCGGGCGGGGCGAGCATCGGGTGCGGGTCGAGGTCACGACGATCTACGGCGATGTCGTGGCGCGGGCCCTTCGGGTCGCGTCGTGAACACCAGGGCGCGGTGGTTCGCTTTGGCCGCATTTCTCGTGGCCCTCGTCGCCTGCCGCCAGGACGATTCCACCGACGTCGGTTCCGGCTCCGCGCCCATCGTCTCCGCGCCTGCGCCGCCACCCCCGGCAGACCTCGTGGCCACTTTGGTCCTTCCCCGTCCGGACGAGACGTGGCGGGCGCTGCGTCGCGCGGTCGGTGCCTCGCCTTCGCCCCGCGTCCCGCGCGCGGCGGGCGTGTGGGTGGCGCATTCGGTGGGTTTTCCTCTGACGGCGGCCGAGGTCGTCGATGATCGTGTGCCCTGGGTCGGCGCGGTGTCGGGCGCGGGCGATACGTGGCGGTGGGCCTTGGCCATTCACGCTCGTGACGCCGAACACTTGATCGCGATCGTGAGCGGGGGCGCAAAGCCCACCGTCACCGCCGAGCGCGACGGAGCCATCACGTGGCTCGAGCGGGCACGAGGCGCGGCGGCAACCTCGACGCCCGCCGTCACCGCGGCCGTCGTAGGTCACTACCTGCTGCTCGGATCCGGTCGGCCGGCGGTACGCCATCTCGGGCCGTGGCTCAGTCGCGCGACCGGTCCCGCGGCGAAACGCGACGGCGAGGACGTGCAGATCGACGTGCACGCGGCGGTGAAGCCCCCGGGGTTCTGGCCGCGCTCGGGGGCGCTGTTGTCGCTGGTGGCGGGGGACCGCGTACGCGCGAAGATGATGGACATGCTGGCCGCCATCGAAACCGGGCGGGTCGCGCTTTCGTGGTCGGAAGATCATGTGACGGCGAGGGCCCGGTTCGAGATGCGGATGCCGTCCGCGGCGCCGGCGGCGACGTGGCCCCGGGAACGGTTGCTCGATTGGCCCGACGATGTCGTGGCCGCGGCCGCGTGGACCGACGTCCGTGCCGAACGGGAGGCTTCGGCGCGGGAGCGGGCCGAGGTGATCGGGGCGCGATTCGGGGCGCCGGTGGAAGAGGTGGCGACGCCGATGGTCGCGGTGGCCAGCGCCATGGGCGACCGACACCGGCTGGCGCTGCGGTGCAACGGCGTCGGGATGACCGGCGTGGCGACCGGTGAGGCGAGCGATCAAGCGGCCCTGCAGGCCGGTCTCGCGGACTTGGTGGCGTTACGCGAGATGGCCGCCGTGGAGGCAACCCTCGCGCGGGAATCCCTCTCGCTGGAAGTGCGACCTCGCCGCTTGGAGCGGGTGCCGTACGACCTCACGCGGTTGCGCTTGTCGCGCTCCGATGCGCCCGAGGGGGACGTCGACTTCCTGTTCGGGGTGGGGGCCGACCGCTACGTGGCGGCGACCGGGAGCCAGACCGTGGAGAGCTTGCAGCGTCTCGCGGGCCCCGACCCAAGCCGTTCGCTCGCGCGCCTCCCGGGGTGGGCGGAGGCGGTCGAGATGCTCCCGCAGGCCCTAGGGATGGGCGCCGTCGCCGACGTGCGCAACCTCCTCGGGTGCCTGTCCGGGCGTCCCGGAGGACGTCCCGCGCTCCTCGCCATGGGCACCGCACGCGAGGGTCGGGCGTGGCGCCTGGCGCTTTCCGCGACGCCGACGGCGGTGGCGTTGCTCCTCAACGCCGTCGACGGGCGCTGACATCTATTTGAATTCGGTCAGCGCCGCGCGGCGACGGTGGTGGGGCTCGGCGTGCGACGGCGGAAGTCGAGGGGCGTCCCATTCGAAGCCGAGCATGGCCATGGCGGAGGGAATCGGCCTCTGATCGTCGTTCTCGCCGCCGAAGGAGAAGAGCTGAAGGCTCCCCACGACGTCGAAGCGAACCCGAAAGCTGCGTCCGGCCGTGACCCCGACGTGGGCGGTGAGACCGCCGTTGACGAGGCGCTCCTCGAACGACACCGTCTCGAAGCTCGGCTCGTCGCCAAACGGGGAGGGCTCGTTGAGCGCCACCTCTGCGAAGTTCTCCGCGCGCAGGTACTCGCCGTACACACCCCCGCCGATGAGCGGGGAGATTAAATTGTCCTGCCCCAGGAATGGCCAATCGACCCCGCCGCCGGCGCGCACGGCCCACACGTCGCCGTCGTTGAAGGGGTCATCTTCGGCGCCGCGGTAAAAGGTGAGGGTGCCGCGGAGATCGAATTCGCGGCCGAGATCGACCCCGACGTTGGCGCCGAGACCCCACGCGCGGGTCGTCACCTGGGTGTCGAAGCCGTTGCGGTAGCCCAGCGCGGCGATCCCGCCGTGGGCGCCGACGTTGATGACGATGCCTTTGCGTTCCGGGATCACCGCGTCGGGACGCACCTCGTCGGACCCGACGTTGACGGTGACCGTCGGCGACGAGGAAAGCGCTTTTTTCGGCTTGGCCTCCGGAGCCGCGGGCGCCTCTTCCGGGGACGTCTCTTCCGGCGCGGAGGAGACGAGCATGCGAATGGTCTCGGCGGCGCGAAGCGCGACGGCGTCGCGGTCGGGCATGCCGTCCTGCTCGGCCGGAGCGACGGTCGCATCGACCACCTCGTCGACCACGGTGGCTTCGACGAGCACCAACTCCCCTTCCTGCCGCACCGACACGAGGACGGGGGCGTCTTCAGCCGAGACGTCGACGGAACTTCCGGGGGCGAGGACGAGCACCTCGTAGCCCGCGGCCCGGAGCTCGGCCGCGACCGCTTGGGTGAGTTCGTCGTCCTCGCCCGTGAGGGCGATGGTGGTGCCCGTGGTCGTCGCCTCCCCGCCCGAGCCTTTGCCGGCATCGTCTTCCGACGGGCGGGCCTCATCATCCTCCGAGGGTTCGGCGGCGTCGTCGCCGTCCGAAGAAGAGGGCGGTTCATCGGACGATGTCGTCTCTCCTCCGTCCGGAGCGACGGGCGGGTCCTCGGGGGCGGCGGGGGCTGCTGCGTCGGCCTCGGGGGCGGCCGCCGGAGGGGACTCTTCGGCGAGCGCGGGCGCGGCGAACAAGGTGATGGTGGTGGCGAAAAGGAAGCGTTTCATGGGTCGATGAGGGTCTGGAGGCGGCCGGCCGCCGGGCTGTTGGGGTTACGTTCGAGATAGCGACGCGCGCGTTGCCGCGCTTCCTCGCGACGCCCGGAGCGGTCGAGCGCAAGGATCAGAAGCACGCGGGCTTCACCGGCGAAGGCGCCCGACGGCGCCGATCGCAGGTAGTCGGCGAAGGCGGCGGCCGCCTCGGACGGACGTCCTCCGTCGAAGTGCACGCGTCCCTCGAGAAACCGTGCGGTCCGCGCTTCGACCGAACCGGCGTGCGCGGTGGCGAGCCTTCGCAGCGCCCGTCGGGCGAGCTGGGGCGCCCCCCCGAGGCGGGCGACCTGAGCGAGCTGAAGCAGGTCGGCGGGACCCGACCCCTGAAGCACCGCGGCGACGCCGAGGGCCCGCACCGCGGCCACCGCCTCCCCGTACCGTCGGGCGGCGGCATGGTCGCGCCACGCCGGTGGGCTGGGGTCCGAGGCAGCCTCCGACGTGGCTCCTGGGGAGGACGATCCCGAAGGGCGGGGGGCAAGCGCGGTCGGGGGCGACACCGCAGAGGAGGGTGGCGTCTCGTTGGCGGCGCCCTCGCGATCCTCCGGGTCGGCGACGACGTGAGCCGGGTCGTCGGCTTCATCGCCTCGGGGGTCGCCGTCGGAGGCCTCGGCCACCCTGCTCTCCGTCGCTCTGGCTGAGTTCTCCGCCGCGCGTTCTAGGCTCGTCTTTGGTCCCACCGCGGCGGGGGACCCCGCCTCCGTCATCGGTGCGCTGAGGTCGATCTGGACCCGTCGGGGCGCGGAGACGATGAGCTCTCCGCCGACCCGAGGGCCGCTCAGCACCACGGTGCCCTCGTGCATGGTGAGGGCGAACTGTTGCGTGGTGGGATCCCACGTGGTGGTGAAGGCTGTTCCCGTGACGTCGATGGCGAAGGGCCCGGCGTCGACCCGCCATGTCGTGTCGTCGCGGTGGACGACGCGGGCCGTGAGGCTGCCGCGCTCGAGTTGGACCGTGGCGCCTCGCGACGTCGTCGTGGCGACGCGCCACCGACTCCGCGGTTCGGTGGTCACCACGCTCCCGTCGGAGAACTGAGCTTCGTCCGCCCCCTCGATCCACGCGTTGGCATCGCCTCCTCGCTCGAGTCGCACGTCGAGGGGCGCCGCGACGATTCCCGACCGATAGACCGAGAAGCCGAGGAGGAGCGTGAACACCGCCGCGGCGACGCTCCACGTGAAGGCGCGAGGGCGGCGGGAGGCCAGTCGTTGCCGATCCACCTCTTCCCGAAAGCGGTCGAGCCCGTGGTCGACATCGAGCTCTGGGCCCATCTCGTCGAGATGTGCGGCCGTCTCTCGGCCGATGCGGTCGAGTGCGGCGCTCATGACGAAGACTCCTCTGGTGAAGGGAACATCGCGGCGAGCGCCGGCTCGCGGCGCGCCAGGCGGTCGAAGCGGTCACGCGCCCGGCGGAGTCGTCGCTTGACGGTTCCGGTAGAGCAACGCATCGCCGTCGCGAGTTCTTCGAGGGTCATGCCCTCCACGTACTTGAGCGTGAAGGCGATTCGCTCCTCGGGCGGAAGGTGTTCGACGATGGCGTAGACGGCGCGGGCGCGGGCCGCGGCTTCGGTGGTCGCGGGGGGCGGCTCCGGGAGGTCTTCGGGAGCTACGAACGTGAGCCACTTCTTCCGCGCGCGACTCCGGAGGCGGCCGCGCGCACAGTTGATCGCGATCGCGAGAATCCAGGTCTCGAGACGGCTCTCGCCCCGAAACCGGGGCGCACTCTGGAGCACCTGAAGAAACACCTCGTGGTGGAGGTCGGCGAGCTCCGCGTCGTTTCCCATCACCCGGCGCAGCATGCGCCACACGGGCCGCTGGTAGAGGCGGTAGACGCGGTCACATGTGCTCGGGTCTCGCGCCACGAGGCCGCGCACCAGGTCGGCCTCGCGTGAGGCTCGAGCGGTCACGTCGACCTCGGCCCCCGTGGTCCCTGCGGTCGCAGGACTCGGGGCGGCGACGAGCCGAAGGTGGGCGGAGGGGCGGGGCATGACGGGGCGGGGGGAACACGAGGTTGGTGGCCAGCATCACGCCAATTGGATCGCCGTTTCGCGCCTTCGAGCGCATTTTCCCGGGGTCAGCCCGCGCGGCGGTGCCACCGGCACGGCCGCACCGAGGCTTTTCGAGGACCCGTCAGCGAATATAAAAGGACTTTCCGACCGTCACGGGGCTGCCCTTGAAGGGGGGCACCCGAGCGCTTCGAAACGCGGCCGCCGCGCAACTTCCCACCGAGGTTCCTGCGAACGGGGGCCCCACGACGGCTTGGGTGGCCCGACCACTGGGGGCGAAGGTGACCGTCACCCGTCCCTTTCCGGTGGGACCGCCCTTCTTCTTGCAGCCGGATGCGGCCCCCGCGGCGCCGCCTAGGGCCGACCGCGCCGCGTCGGGACTGAACTTCCCCGGCTCCTTGGCCCCGTCGTCCTTCTGCTGTTTCTTTTTGGTCTTCTTCTGTTTGGTGGGCTCAGGGTCATCCTTCTTGGTGCCGGATGAAACCTTGCCCGACGACGGGTTGAACGCGTTCTTCCCCGTGGCGTTTGCGCTTTCCCCCGCGGTCTCGTCCTCATCGTCTTCGTCGTCGCCGCTGTCTTCGTCGTCGTCGCCGCTGTCTTCGTCGTCGTCGGCGCCTTCTTCGTCCCCGGCGGCCGCCGACGCATCTCCATCTTCTTCGGCGGCGACCGGCTCTGGCGTGGGGGGCGCTTCGGGGGGCGTCGCCTCGGCGGGAGCCTCCGCGTCGTTCGCCGCCATTTCTTCGCCTTTGTCATCAGAAGAGAAGGCGATGAAGCTGCCGATTCCGAGGACCAAGAGCAAGGCTGCCGCGGCGGCGCCAAGGATCAACCCCTTGTTGCGTTTGGGTGGCGGCTCCGCCATCGCCATCGGTGCCATGCTCATCGGCACGGGGGCCATCGAGGGCGACACCGCCGCGACGGGGGCGCCGGCGACCGTGGGCGGGGGCACGGAGGGCGCGATCGGTACCGGCTCGGGCTTCGGGGGCGGAGGGGGCGCCGGGGCGTGGACGGGAGGCGGAGCGAACGCTTGGTTGAAGCCCCCCCCGCTCGATGGGGCCGCCATGATGGCGGCCAACGGGTCGTCATCATCGGCGGCCGCGGTGGCGCTCGAGGCGCGACCTCGACGTGAGGTCCTCGAATCCGCCTCTTTTTTCAGGTCGTCGAGCGAGAACAGGGTCGAGGCCTCGTTGCGCTCGCCCACCAGCTTGTCTTCCTCCGGGGCGACCGAGGCCGCGGGGCGCGCCGCCGCGAAGGGGTCGTCGTCGTCCGCGACGGCGTAGGCGGGCCCGGCGTCCGTCGGAGCACTGTGAGTCGGAGCACTGTGACCCAGCGACGTCGCTGCGGGCGCCGGATGACTGGGCATGGCCGCCGAGGACGAGGCCGCGGCCGGCGGTGCTTGGGCGGCTTGCACCTGGGCGATCACGTTTTGGAGCTCGTCCGCGCTGCCGAGCGGGACCCAGTCCCCCATGCCATCTCGCCATACGTAGGTGTCGTCGGCGCTGAGCTGTCCCTGGAGGTAGGCCCCCGCGACCTCCATCGCGGTCATCGTGCGCGTGTCGTCGTCAGAGACGTTGACGGACCACTCGACCGCGAGCGCCTCATCGTGACTGTAGAGCTGCGTGGCGCCTTGTTCGTCCTCGTACATTGATGCTTCCAGAATACCGAGCCGGTTGGGACCGGTGCAACCGCGGCGCGTTCAGCCGATGACGGCTGCGCCCCCGGCATGCGTGGGGCCGCCGTGCTTGCACCCCTCGTGGTTCGATGCAGGTCCGGTGCGATGCAGCGTCCGCCCCAGTTGAGGGCCCCAGTTGAGGGCCTCAGTTGAGGGCGGCCAGTTCCGCGTCATCGTGGTCGCAGAAACGGTGCCTGAAGTGGTATCGCGCCCCACACCGTGGACAAATCTTCGACTCGAAGTCGTCATCGTCCCCGTTGGGATCGGCTTCCTCATACTCGGCCGGCAGGGCATACGCATCGAGCCGAATCCTCGGCGCTCGCGGCGTGGTCGTTTCCACCGGGCGTCGGCGCTTGGCCAGCATGACCGCCAGGACGACGCCCGCGAGAACCGTGAGCCCCGCGAGGATGTAGAGAAACACCACCGACGGCACGCGACGATGCTAGCAGGTCTTCTTCTCTGGCGCCGGTGACACATCGCGTTTGATTCTCGCCACGGGAACGTTAGCGTTTTCCTCATGGCGCGAGCGCGGTGGATTCGAGGGTGCGTCGTCGTCGGGCTCTTTCCGATCATCTCGGGATGCGACCCCGATACGGCGGTGTTCGTCGAGCCGACCCTCGAAGGAGGAGCATTGTCCCTCCAGACCAGCTCGTTGGGGGTGGGGGTCGGGGGAGGATTCGAAGCGGTGCTCCGACTCGGGGAAAGGGCGAGTGGTGCCAGCGACGTCACCCTGGAAGAGGTTTCGATCGCCGACGTCGACCGCACCCGCACCCTCGTGGCCAACGTACAGGTCACGTCGACGACTTCGTTCCCGGTGTCGGTAGGGGTCGACGAGCAAGCGATGGTTCGCTTCGACCTCGCCCCCGAGGACAACTTCGGCGACGCCTCGTTGGCGGAGGACCTCTGCGCACAGCCCGTGGTTCTCGTCGCGGTCTTCGACGGGAGTCTCCGCGGCGGCACCGTGGATGCCGTGACCGAGCCCATATCGCCGGACGGATGTCCGTGAACCGGGGCCTGGGGGCAAGCCTCGGGCTTCTCTGGTTCGCGGGGCTCTCGGGGCCTGGATGCTCGCTCTCCAACCCCGCCATCACCGAGTGCGGTGACGATGCGGCCTGCGCCGTAGCGTTTGGGTTCGGAAGCCGCTGCCGGGAGGGATTTTGCAGCATGCCGGCCACCTGTGAGACGGGGTACGACTGCCGCGTCCTCCTCGGCGGGGGCGTGTGTGTCGACGGCGCTTGTCGGGATGAGCTTCCCGCCGATCCCCTCGGCGCGTGTCGCCGCCTGGAACCCGAGTCCCTTGCGGCGCAGTCATTGGTCGGACCGGATGCGCCTCTGCTCATGGGCGCGATGTTCGGCCTCGACGATGCTTCGGATGTCGGTCTTCTCGACGCCGCCGTGCTCGCCGTCGCGGAGATCAATGAAGGAAGCGGAATCGTCGACGGGCGACCTCTCGGGTTCGTGGGGTGCGACGTGGGCGGTCCCCGCAACGGGCTCGCGGGGGCGGAGCG
Organism: Myxococcota bacterium; assembly: GCA_039027095.1. Lineage (GTDB taxonomy): Bacteria > Myxococcota_A > Polyangia > Polyangiales > Polyangiaceae > JAPYTK01. Next base: position 8,909 of record JBCCLB010000056.1, on the reverse strand, counting down.
TGAGGCGCAGATCCGGGTCGTGGTCGACCACTTGGCCGGTACCCTCGGTGTGCCCCTCATCGTCGGGCCCGTGACCTCCGACGATGCGCTCGATGCCGTCTCCCATGCGCTGTCTCAGCGCTATCCCGTGGCCTTCGTCTCGCCGGCGGCGACGAGCGCGCAACTCACGACCGCTCCGGACCGCCTCGACGCGGAGGATCTGTTCGGTCTCTTCTGGCGGACGGCCCCGAGTGACGCGCTGCAGGGAGAAGTTCTCGCCCGACAAGTGGTCGGGGCGCTCCCCTCACCGATGCCGCTCGGGCGGGTGGCGGTCGTGTTCCTCGACGACGCCTACGGCCGCGGCCTGGCCGACGTGTTCGAGGGCTCGTTCGGGCCCGACCGCATCGACCGCTTCTCGTTTGCCGTGGACGTGGACTTCGATCAGCTCGCGACCCAAGTTGCCGCCTCGGCGCCCGACGCGGTGGTGTTGATCACGCCCGACGCCCGCGACGTCATTTCCTTCATTCGCGAGGCCGTCGCCCTTCCCGCGCTCCTCGACAAGACGCTCTACGTCACCGACGCGGCGCGAGACGAAGCCGTCCTGCTCGACGACGCGCTCGAAGCCGAAGTGGTCGACGTGCTCTTGGCCCGGGTCGTCGGAACGGCCCCCGCGGCGCCGAGAGGACCCCTGTACGATACGTTCGCGGCCAATTACGCGTCTCGATTCGGCTCCGACCCGGGCGGGTTTCCGTTCGCGGGCCACGCGTATGACGCGGCCTACATCGGGGCCGCGGGCATCGTCTACGGAGCCGCGACCGTAGGGGCCCCCGACGGTCGCCACGTCGCGTCTGGACTCGCGCGGTTGATCATCGGGGCGTCGGTTTCCGTGGGCTCGATGAACTGGGATGCGGTGAAGGAAGCGCTCACCGGAGGCGCGCGGAGCGTCGATCTACAGGGAGTCAGTGGCACCCTCGCGTTCGACCCCGTGATCGGCGAAGCGCCCTCTCTCTTTGACGTCTGGCGTCCGAGCGACAACGGCTGCGCCGACGGCGCGACGCGGTGCTTCGAGACGATTGCTGAATTGGCCCCGTGAACGGGGGTTCGCCTCGCCTCTGGCTGTGCCATCATCCCGGGCGGGCTACGTGGCGTTGTCTCGCAAACCCAAGCTGAAGCTCGGCGACGTCGTCGGGGACCGCTACCGAATCGACGGCGTGGTCGGACGAGGCGGTTTCGGGGCGGTCTATCGTGCGCGCCATCTCGAGACGGGGGATGCGGTCGCGCTCAAGGTGCTGCTCAAGAACTTCGGCGCCTCGAAGACCGACGCGAAACGGTTCCGCCGCGAAGCGGCGCTCGTGCAGAAGCTGCGGCATCCCAAGATCGTTCAACTCCTCGACTTCGGGTACACCGACCGGGGACAGCCGTTCATCGCGTTCGAGCTCTTGCAGGGAGAAGCGATGAGCCGCGTCGTCAGGTACGGCGTCTCGCTCACCGACGCCCAAGCCGCCGCCGTGGCATCGGACGTGCTGCAAGCTTTGGCGGCGGCCCATGCGTTCGGGGTGATTCACCGTGACATCAAGCCCGGCAACATCTTCGTGCTCGCCGACGGTAGCTCCAAGGTGCTCGACTTCGGTATCGCCAAAGCGGTCACCGGGGAGGAGGCGGGGGGCACGCAATTGACCGAGGCGGGCCAGATGATCGGCACCCCCCATTACATGGCACCGGAGCAAGTGCGGGGGACGGGCGTCGTACCGGCCACCGACCTCTATTCGTTGGGTTTGGTGCTCGCCGAGTTGGTCTCGGGGAAGCGGGTCATCGCGGGCAACGCGCTCATCGACGTCTACATGGCGCACATTGCCGACGGTCCGGTTCGCTTTCGTGATGACGTCCGCGGCTCTCCGTTGTGGCCCGTGATCGATCGCGCCACGCGGAAGGACCTCGCCGATCGCTACCCCAGCGCCGAAGCGATGGCCGCCGACGTGGCCGCCCTCTGTGCGTCGCTTCCCGGCCCGGTCGAGGTGGCAGCGGTCGCGGCCGAAGACCCTCGTCCCGCCCCTGAGCGCCGGGCGCCCAGCTCGACCGCCCTCTCGTTTTTTGGGGGCCCGTCGCCCCGGTCCGAGCGCGCCGAGGTTCCCCCTGATGCGACGTCGTCTGCGCCTCCAGAATCGTTTTCCCCTCCCCCGTCGGAAGGGCCCCCGCCATCGACCGAGACGGGGACGCTGTTGATGGAGGCGCCTGAGAATGTCGCTGCGGGGCGGGCGATCCTCGCCGAGGTCGCGAGAGCGACGGAGGAATCGCGCACCATCAACATGTCCGATGCCGCGCTGAGGCAGGCGCTCGAGGCCGAGCAAAAGAGCCTCTCGCCCGTCGTCGGGGCACCGGCGGCGGCGCCGCAGGCACGTTCACCCCACGGGGCCCCGCGCACGCCTCCCGTCGAAAAAGGAGAACCTCCACCCGGCCCGCACGAGCCGACCGCGCCCGACGCGGCCGGGTCGGGGGGAGGAGGGGGGGGCGTTGCGCTCTTGCTGTTGGCGGTGGCGGTGGTCGCGCTCGCGGCGGCGGCCCTCCTGCTCATCGGGCCATGGTCGCGTTGACGAGCCGCGCGGCCGAGCGACGTACCGAGTCGTCGGTGCCGACAGCAGCGAGTTCGACCTCGTCGAACCATCGGACGGCGGCGGCATCCGAATCGGCGCGCACGTCCCCCGCGGCCGTGGAGACGAAGGCGAAGCGAACGTCGAAGTGGAGGTGACGTGGCTCGTCGCCGCGGGCGGGGATGCGATGAATGTCGACATCGAGGATCGTCCCCGCGTCGACCGGGGTCGCTCGTAGCAGGTGGGTCTCTTCTGCGAGTTCACGACGCGCGCAGGCCTCGAGGTCGACGTCGTCGGCATCGACGTGCCCTCCGGGTTGCAGCCACAGACCTAGCTTCCGGTGGTGAATCAGGAGCACGCGTCGCGTCGACACGTCGAGGACGAAGGCGCTCGCGGTGAAGTGGCCCGGCGCGAAGAAGCGTCGGTCGAAGGCGCGAGGGCCGGCCGTCTCGAGCAGCGAGAGCATACGGGTCGCGGCGGCCGCCTGGGGGGATGCATCTCGGAACCGGCTCAGGGCGCCCCGAAGGGTACGCACGCGGTCGTCATCGGACGCAGGCGGGGGCGGGGGCTGGTTTGCGAGCATCGACGCCACTTCTCCGAGATGACCGACTCTGTTACGACCGCGGCTTATGTCGAGGCAGGGCGGCGGGCAACCCCACGCTCCGAGAGCGCGACGAGGCCGCGGCGCCGTGGTCGTCGTTATCGGGGTCGTTTTGGCCGGGGTGATCACGTTGGGGGGCGTAGCGGGATACCTCTATTGGCAGGGGGGGAGGACGACCTCGGTGGCGCGGGAACACCTTCCGCGTGGCTGCGAAGCCGTGCTGCGCGTCGACGTCGCGGAGATGCTCGCCGCTGCGCCCGTGCGCGACCATGTGTTGCGGCCCATCGAGGACAAGCGGCTCGAACTCGAGGATGCCGGCCGCGTCAGCCGCTTCGTCCGGGCGAAGATCGACCCGAGAAAGCACCTTTCGGAGCTCGTGGCGTGCGTTCGCGACGTCGGCGAGGGGGATCCGTCGGTGGTGGCGGTCATCGGCGGCGAACTCGCCTCCGATACGGTGGTCGATGCGCTCGAGGGAAGCGACGCGTTCTCGGACCCGACCGAGCGCGACGGCCGCCGCGTGATCCGCCACCGGGACAGCGGTCTCTACGTCGCACAAGCCCGCTCCGATGCGGCCATTTTGCTCGCCTCCTCGCCGCGGCTCTTGGCGGACGTGGACGAGGCCAGCGACGCCTTTCGCGATTACGACCTCCCGCTCGACAGCGTCGTGTCGGCCACCATCACCAAGGTGGCGGCCGAACGCGTCGAGGCCATGTTGAATGCACTTCCCGGCCTCACGCTGCGCGGGGTCGGCACGATGGAGGTCGCCGCCACCGTGGTGCCGGGTCGCATCCGGGCCGAGGTCGCGACCGGCGACCCGGCGGCCGCGGAGGCGTTCGTCGGGGCCGTGGACTCATTTCTCCCTCTCGCCCGGCTCGCACCCCTCGGCCCGACGAGCTCGCCGACGGCCAAGAAGTTGTTGTCCGGCACGTCTGTCGTCGCCGAGGGAGGAACGGTCGCGGTCCGGGTCGATGTCCCCGACGACGTCGTGGAGGACTTTTTTCGTGCGGTCGGGCGTGCGGTCGTCACCTTCGAGGAAGGCTGACCGGAGAGCCGCCCGCCGCGCTATAGGTGGCCGCGGGCCCGGAGGGGTCCGCCCGGTGTCGACATGAGCTGGCTCTGGTTCGCAGGTCCCCTGTTCTTTCTTTTCGCCTTGCTCGCGGTGAGCCTCTGGCCAACGTCAGAGGAGCGACGCTTGCGGGCAACCATCGAGCGCTGGATCGACGGGTTCTTGGGTCCGCTCCCCGCCGTCGATGGCAAGACGAGGGTGCGCCGCGTGCGTGCCCTCCCGCGTGCCTTCCACGCCCTCGTGGACGAGGCCGGCGGCGGCACTCGAGTCACCGATGTCGTCCTCGTCCCCAAGCACGCGTATCTCGCGGTGCGCGCGGCGGATGCCCTCACCTCGACCAACTTCGTCACCGTGCTGTTTCGGCTCGAGGCCGCGGGCCCGCGGTTCACGTGCAAGCCGGTTCCGATCGTCGACGGTCGCCCCGCCGACAACAAGGGCCTCCCCTTCGAGAAGGACCCGTACTTCGCCGAAGCGTTTTGGGTGGATGGCGCGGACGCCAAAAAGGTCCGACGATGGCTCAAGAAGGGCATTCGCCGCCGGCTGATGGAAGTGCCCGAGGCATGGCTCCGGGTGCGGGGGCGGACGGCTTCGCTCACCGTGTACGGGAGCCCCGATGAGGCCCTCCTCGAGGCATTGGTCGACGCCGCCGACGAGATGTTCGCGGCGCATGGCAGCGACCCCGAGGCGTCTCTGTTCGGCGACACGGAGCCCCAGGCGCGGGGGTATCGCCGGGTGGCCAAGGGGAACACGCCCCCCGACGCTGAGGGTTCCGTCGCCGACGGCACCGTCGCGACCCGAGCCCGGATGGTTGCGGGGGCCATCGACGTCGGCCTGTACGTTCTCGCGGGGCTGTTTCTCGCGCTCGCCGCAGGCGCGTTGCCCTACCTCCACCATTCGTCCTACGGGCCGACGTTTTTCAATTCCCCCGACCTCGTGACCGACGAGCCCTGGCAGGGGGGCTGGACGACCAAAGGGTTTGGCCTCTTCGTCCTCGCCGAGAGCCTGCTCGCCTGCCTCTTCATCCTCCAGAGCTACTGGGTGAGCGTTCATGGCAGCACGTTCGGGGGGCGACTCATGGGCGTACGCATCACCCGCGAGGGTCGAGCGCCCGGGTTTTTCCGGGGGGTGGTGCTTCGCAGTTGGATTTACGCGGCCGTTCCCCTGGGGGTGGCGTTCGCCACCGCGGCCTCGCCCCGAACGGCGGCGGCGTTCTTCGCGGCCCTTACGAGCCGTAGCGTCGGGCTCGCGGCGGCGGGCACCCTCGTTGCGGTCGCCGCATCGACGGCCGTCGGTGGGGCACGTAACTTCCGCGACCGCATCGCCGGCACTCAGGTTCTCCCGGGCATCCCCTTGCGGTTGCCCGCGATTCAGCTCGGACAACGCGATGGTGTCGACCCGATCGCGCGCCGCCGGGCGGCGATGTTCGGGGGGCTCTTCGTCGCCTTCCTGCTCGTCAACGTGGTCGCGGCGATGGCCGATGTGAGTTTCTGGATCTATTGATCCTCGTGACATGACCCACAACGTCGAGAGGACGCCCCGCTTCGCCCGCGTCCTCGCGGTCCTCGGGGCGCTGTTCGGGATCGAGGCGTCGGGATGTGCCACCACGGTCGAGGGGCTCTCCCCCCGCCGGGAGGCCGGGGTAGCGCGGGCGCCGGAGGTTCACTCGCCCTCGTCCCTCCGGTTCGCCGTCATCGCCGACACCGGCCGCGATGGTCCGGCGCAGCGTCAGCTGGCCGCGCTCATGCGCGAGACGTGCGCCGGCACGTGCGACTTCACCCTCTTCATGGGTGACAACCTCTACTACGAGGGCATCCGTCCCGAGTACGCGGATGAAGACCGGGCCCGACTCGCGTGTCTGCTGGGTCGCTACCCCGAGGGCCCGAAGTACCTCGTGCTCGGCAATCACGACTACCACCCCGTGCTGCCGTCGCTCGAGCGGGCGACGGCCCAGCTCCGATTTCTCGAACAACCCGGGGATTCATTCGAAGGCGCTTTCCACTTCTATCGCTTCGACACGCCTCTCGCCGCGTTTTTCGGGGTCGACTCGAACTACCTCGTCCGCCGGGTACGCCCCGAATCCGAGCCCAAACCACTACGTCGATTCGCTCGCGCCGTGGCCGCCGCCGGTACCCCCTGGGTCATCGCGTTCGGTCACCATCCGCTTCGCTCCAACGGCCTTCACGGAAACGCGGGCGACTATCGAGAAGGCGACCGATATCGGTTTTGGTCGGGGGACAGCTACCGCTCGTTCATGCTCCGTCACGTCGTCCCCCACGCCGACCTCTACCTGTCGGGCCACGACCATTCGATGCAATTCTACCCCCGTATTTACGGTAGCCGCATGGCGCAGGCGATCGCCGGCTCGGGTTCGAAGTGCAACGCGAGGTCCTCCGCGCCGGCGAACGACGCGATGATGGAACGATACGGACACGGGTACGCGATCGTGGAAGCGACGTCCGAGGAATTGGCCATCCGCTACCACGGAGCCGACGGGCGGCCCTTCTTCGAAGCCCGCCGCGGTCGTCGCAGCCCCTGGCGTGCGACCCTTCCGGCCGCAGGCGCGGTCGACCCCGGCGACCACTGCGCGGAAGACGCGGCGCGGCTGGCGGCGGCCGACCAGCGCGCGGACGCCACGCCGTGTCCACCCGCCCCCGGTTACGTCCCCGACGACGACGACGAGCACCACCACGACCACCACCCTCACGACGCGCCACCCGATACGGTGCAGGCCCAGGCGCAGCCCCTTCTCCCCTGATGCACCAAAGCCTTATCATTCACCTTCGAGGGGGGCTCGTGGTCGCCTCCGCCCTCCTCGTCGCCGGAGCGACGGGGGGGTGCGCGAAGCGTCCGAGCGCCGAGACGCACCCCACGAACTCGGCCGTCACGGCCCCGGCGCCGATGCCTCGCTCGGGTTCCGCCGCCGCGGGGCCGCAGACCATCGAGCCCGGCGAGGTCGTGCCCGCGTTTCGCATCGCCAGTGTCGACGGGGCGACGCTCGACTCCGCGACGATCGTGGGGCGGGAGCCCTTCGTCGTGATGTTTTTCGCCTCTTGGTGTGGCGTGTGCGAGCAGAAACTGCCGCTGGTGCAGCGCGCGCTGAAGGAGGAGGGCGCGGACATCCGGGTGTTCGGCGTCGCCCTCGACGAGCCAGAGACGTGGGACCGGGTGGCGCCCTACGTCGCCCGTCATGAGCTCGACGACGTGACGTTGATACGTGGTCTAGAGCATCGCGACTTTGCGACCGCCTACGATCCGTTTGGGAGTGTGCCCGTGGTCATGGTCATCGACCGCCGTGGCATCATCGCGGACCTCCAACGCGGCCTCCGTGCCGACGACGACGCGCGTCTGCGCGCGGCGCTGCGCCAGGTTCAGTCGCCCGGGATGTGATGGACCCTGCGGACGCGCATCATGGCTTTCGGCCCGGTGCGTCGTCTAACGTCGACGGGTCCTCTCGAGGCGGCGGCGGCGGGCTGGTGGTGGGGGGGGCGGCGGGCGGAACGACCAGCTTGCGGAGCAGCTCGAGGGGGTTGAATCCGAGCACCTCCTCGGCCCGCCGACTGCCGAGTGCGATGTCGACGAAGGCTTCGACGGCGCGCTCCAGGCCATCTCCGGCCGCGCCCACCACCGGGGGACCGAGGCGCCGCGCGACCTGGCGGAGAGCGGACACGGCGGCACGTCCCGCATCGAGGCCGAGCGGGAGCGCCATGCCCGGCGGAACGGGCGAGAGCACGACATCCCGTACCGCGACCGCCGTGGCCCAGGCGCCCGGCGTGGGATCGACCTCCAGGGCGCGGAAGCGCTCGTGCTCGGCGAAGCATCCGAGGGCGAGGGGCCCGGACGCGCGGGTCACCGCGTCGGCGAGGTGACGATGATCGCGTCGAAAGTCGCCCGAAAGCAGACCGAGCTCTTCGCGGAGCGCATCCGGTCCGAGCACGAGATCGAAGGCGCCGGTGTCGCCGCGGCGCAAGGCGATGCTCGTCCACAGACGGTCGCCCTCGAAGAGCCCGAGGAGCATGGTTTTGCCCCGGGGACACAGCGTGTCGAGCGAGCCGTCGATCATGGCCGCGGTGGGCGTGGGAAACCCCGCCAGCCGGGGGGGCCAGAGGTCGAGGCGGCCGAGACGAAACTGTTCGCGGAGCCCCTCGATGAGGATGAGCCACTGTGCGTTGGTGCCGTGCTCGGGACGGAGCTCGGCGCCGAGGTGCTCCATGACCGCTTCGAGGGCTCCGGTCTCGATCGAGAGCGCCCAGGCCGCGTCGTGTCGGCGCGCCAGTTGTCGCGCCGAGATGGGCCACACGTCGACCAAGTCGTCGAGCCGGAGTCGTCCGACGCGGCTGTGGGTCAGCTTGCGCAAGCGGCCGTCCCCGTGGACGGCGATCACCACGCCGTCGGGGGCGCCGGGACCAGGGGTGGGCGGTCGCTCCGGCCGAAAGAGGTCGACGATCCGCTGCCAATCGCGGTGGGTGAACCCGTCGAAGCGTACGTCGGGGGCGAGCACGAGCGGAGGCTAACCCTCAATGCCGCGTCCCCCAAAACGGGCTCGGGTTTCCGGGTGTGGGGGTTTCCGGGTGTGGGGGGTTTCGGGTTGTCGGGGTTTCGGGTGTCGGGGTTTCCGGGTGTCGGGGTTTCCGGGTGTCGGGGTTTCCGGGTGTCGGGGTTTCCAGGTTTCCGGGTG
>JBCCLB010000055.1:0-45162 GCA_039027095.1 Myxococcota bacterium | reverse complement strand
GAGCCCGGTACCCTGCTTTCGGAGCCCGGTACCCTGCTTTCGGAGCCCGGTACCCTGCTTTCGGAGCCCGGTACCCTGCTTTCGGAGCCCGGTACCCTGCTTTCGGAGCCCGGTACCCTGCTTTCGGAGCCCGGTACCCAGCTTTCGGAGCCCGGTACCCTGCTTTCGGAGCCCGGTACCCTGCTTTCGGAGATTCCGGAGATTCCGGAGCTTCCGGGCCTTGGACCTCGGGCCTTGGGCCTCGGGCCTCGGGTTTTCGGGTTTCCGGGGTTCCGGGGTTCCGGGGTTCCGGGTTTCCGGGGTTCCGGTTTCTGGCGGCCGGGCGTTGCGGTGCGATCAGAGATCGCTCCGGCAAGATGGGCCTTGGAGTCCTGGTGATCGGGCGGACAGCGCCGTGAAAAAGGCGGCGGGGTAGGCGTACGCGCAGGTGGCGGCGTAGCGAATGCGGGGACGCCAAGCCGGCGGGGACGGCGGCTCGGGAAGCGGGGTGGCTCCCGGGCCACGTCGACCGAGCGACGCCGGGACGGGAAGGGCGAGGCTCCGGCGGTGCGCGGTGCCCGTGGGGATGCGAACCTCGAGGCGCGCGCGCAGGCGCCGAAGCATTGCCGTGAGGGCGACCAGGCCGAAGCGCTGCGCGGGACACGCGCGCGGCCCCCATCCGAACGCGAAGGCAGGGTCCGGAGCCGCGTCGTCGGAGGCGGCACGAAAGGCGTCCAGGCGGTGGTGTAGCCGGCGGTTGAGGCGGCGTGGGGAGGCCGACACGGCGGTGCCGGCGGGGAAGTGGAGCCCCGCGACGCGGACGGGACCGCCGTCGTTGATGCGGGTGACCGACGCGTTGACGGGAAAGCAGCGCACGGTCTCGGCGACCCACGCCGCGACCGACGCCGCTGCAACTTGGTCCGGGTGCTGGGCGCGCGCGATGAGGGCGTGGGTCACCACGTCGGTGAGCTGAATGGTGCCGGTGGCCAGCATCGAGGCGGCGACCTGGTGGACCGCTTCCGACCGCGGCAGGTCTGCGCCCGCGGCCCGCGCGGCCGCGACGAGGGAGGGCGCAGGGAGGTCACCGCGCAGGATCGTATCGAGCCGCGAGCCCAGCGCCCGACGCACCGCGAGATGCGGCCGGGCCATCAGCTTGATCGATGCGTCGATGTCCGCGACCGCCCGCGCTGCCACCGGCGCGACCTCGGCTCCGGCGTCGTGCCCGAGCGTCAGCTCGCACATCAGCGGCAGGGTGAGCCGACGAACGGCGGCGAGCAGGCTGGGGACGGTCGCCGGAAGCTGGTCGAGCCACGCCTCGGTGTGGCGCGCGGCCGCTTCGGCCACCGCGTCGATGGGCATGCGCCCCAGGGCCGCCCGCGACCACGCCGCCCGCCGGGCGAAGCGATCGCCCACGCAGACCTCCTGGTGATCGAAGGGCGCGAAGAAGTAGCGCGACATCGCCACCTCCAGCGGCGCCCGGTCCCGGAACGACGGGTGGCGCCACACGGCCTGCGCGGCGGCGGGCGTGTCGAGGTCACGCAGCCAGAGTCCGCGCGCCCAGCTCATGAGATGGACGTGTCAGCCGTCGTCCGTCGCCGCAAGCGCAACCTCCGCGCGCGGCGCGAGGCCACGACCGAAAGCGGGCGCGCCATGAAGGCCGCCGCGCCAACGTGTCGAGACGCCGTCTCCAAAAAAGGGGTGCATCGCGCGCGGCGAAACACCCTTGGGGTTGGGCACGGTCGGTCGGCCGAAGCCGCCGCGGCTCAGAAGGTGAACGGGTTGCGAATGCCCCGGCGCGGCTGCTCGCGAGTGCGCTCTTCCGGCTTCTTCTTGTTTTCGGCCACGAGCATAAAGGGCCGATTTCGCCGCGGCCCCGTCAGCGCCTCGTAAATGGCATCGACGGATACCGCAAGCCCTACGTTGAAATTGGCAAACCGTTGGTCAAAGAAAACGCTCGACCGTTGTCCGTCCTGGCCGAGCTGATTGCCGACGTTCGAGTACCCGAAGCTGACCCCAGCCTCGGGGATGGGGAAGAAGTTGCCGGAGAGAAAGAACCCATAGTTATAGAGTGTGTCCGGTGCATCCTCGGCCGAAATGTTGTTGGTAAAATCCGGGTCGCAATCCGTAGTATCCAGCGGACACACCACGTCTTCGTTGTTGAACGGGTTTTTGAAAATCTGCGAAAAGGTAAAACCTGTCGACATCTGGAACATCGTGGGTCCAATGGGCTGGCTCAAGAACAGGAACAGTGCCTGGCCGAGGGTATTCTCGTTCAGCCGCAAACCGGTGAGCTGAATGTTTTGGTCGAGAAAGCCATCCGCGTCGTTGACCGGCGCGTTCACTTCCGGCCCTTGTCGGTCGATGGTGCGTTGGAGCCTGTCATTCACGGCGGTTTGGGAGTTCCCAAAGCGATGCGTCCAGTTGACGACACCGCCCAACACGATGGAGTTGAGAACGGGCGCCACATCCTTGGGGATGAGCGGGAAGCTTTGCCACATGATCGCGGCTGGCTGAGTGCGAAGATACGTGCCCTCGTTAAACGTCACCGGGTTCGTGGGGAGAAACACGCGCCCCCGTAGAACGAGCCCCGTCGCCCAGGCTGTTTCCGGTACGGCGTGCACGAGACGCCGATAAACGACGTTCAAGGGCAGGTCGTTAAACTGCGTCGTCTGCTCACGGGTGGTGATGTTGCTGTTGGTCAGCTCGGTCGCAAAAGAGGGCGTAACTTGAAGGGCGAGGCTCCACTTCGCTTGGTCGATCACGAAGTAGTTGACGTTGAAGGAGAATGTCTGTGTGTACTGCTGAAAGGCTTCGCTTTGAAAATCGGCGCCCACGCCCACGAGGCCGGCGCTCGCATTGTTTCCCCACGCCACGGCGCTCCCGCGCCAAGGCACGCGAGCCGGCAGGCCCTTATCTTCCTCTTCGACCGAGTCGGCTTCGCCTGGCTTTTTCTTCCGCCGGGTGTTGTCGAGGGAGCCGTCGGCGCCGGCGACGCGTTGGCCGCCGGATGGGTCGAGGTCCTCGCGGCTGACGTCGATCGCGTCGAGGTCGCTCTCGTCGGCGACCTTCTTTTTCGGCTTCTTCGCGGCCGCCTTGGTTTGCTTGGCCGCCTTGGTTTGCTTGGCCGCCTTGGTTTGCTTGGCCGCCTTCTTTAGCTTGGCCGCCTCGGTTTGCTTGGCCGCCTCGGTTTGCTTGGCCGCCTTGCTTCCCTCGGCCGCCTTCGACTTTTCAGACCGCTTTGCTTTCTCGGTCTGCGTCGTTTCGACGGGGGTCTCCGTCTCGGCCTTTTGTTCGGTCGCGCCGGCGGCGGTCACCGTCGCCAACGACATCGCCACCACGCCCAAGCCAACTACGCGTCGCATCATCGCCACCTATCGCAAACTTCCCCGTCGGGGACCGTCGCGCCCAGACGCTGCGTCTGGACGAAGTCCCGCTGGGACCGTCGTACATACACGTACCGGGGGTCACGTTCAAGATGCGACCCTTGCCTACGCCTCGACACACATCCCCGTTATGCAAGAACGAGCCCCTACTAAAAGCCCTGTTCAGCCCATGACTTAGGCCATGGCTCGTCGTCTTCGGGAGGACCTAATGTAAGGGAGTTGACGGCCCTTCGTCCCCATCCGCACGGTCCCGGGCGACCGAGGCCATCCCGACCTGCTGAACGCATGCCCCCGTCGTCGTCGACCTCCGCGCGGCCGGCCGTCCCCTTCCGACCTGCGACCTAGAGCGCAGCCCAACCCGCGTCCGACTTACTCGTCGGCGCCGCCGGCCCGGGGGGCGCCACGTCGCGTCAGCTCCCGTGCGACCGCGGCGGGGGCGTGCTTCATCAGGGTGGCGATGGCGCGGTTGGGCGCGCCGTTCACGACGACGACCTTGCCCTCCATCGCCGCCGCGAAGGCCTCCTGAGCCACGGTCTCGGCCTCCATCCACATGAGTTTCGGCAGCCGGCCCACGGCGTCCCGATTGCCCACCACGTCGTGAAACTCGCTGTAGGTGAACCCAGGGCAAACCGCGGTCACCGTCACCCCGTCGTCCTGATGCTCCTGCGCCAACGCCTCCGCGAATTTGATCAGGAACGCCTTTGCGGGTCCGTACAGGGTGCGGCCGGCCGAGCCCGGCATCAGCCCCGCCAGCGACGCGATGTGCACGATCTTGCCCCACCCCCGCGCCTGCATGCCCGGCTCGAAGAGGTGGGTGAGGTGCACCACCGAGGTCACCATCACCTGGAGAAACGCCGCGTGGTCTTTCCACTCCGTCTTGCGGAAGTACCCGCGCGAGCCGAAGCCCGCGTTGTTGACGAGCATGTCGACGGAAACGCCCGCCTGCTGCACCGCGTCGAACAAACGCTGCGGCGCGTCGGGTTCCGCGAGGTCGGCGGGGACGACCAGGGCCTTGCGACCGTGGTCCCGCTCGAGTTCCGTCGCGAGTTCCTTAAGCCGCGCTTCCCGTCGCGCGGTGAGCACGAGGTCGAACCCGTGAGCGGCCGCGACGCGCGCATAGGCCAGGCCGATTCCCGCCGAGGCTCCCGTCACCAGTGCCCAGCGGTCACGGACGTGGTGCGCTGCGTATTCCGTTCCCATGACCCAACTCCTTCGACCATCGCGTGGCCCGTGGTCGTACCGCACCGTGTCATCACGGTCGTGACGACGCAACGCGTCGAAAAAGTCGCTCGATTTCAATGGCTTCGACGTGGCTTCGACATAGGTCAACCTCGTTGACCCATTCGCGTTCGCGGGCTACTTTCCCACTCACACAACTCACCCCGAGGGAAGCTCGCCCATGAACGTTGAAGTCGTCCGCACGACGTCTCCCCGACCGCGACCCGAGCCCGGCAAGCTCGGCTTTGGCCAACACTTTTCCGACCACGTGTTCGCCCTCGAGTACCACGTCGACCGCGGATGGCACTCTCCCCGCATCGAGCCCTACGGACCGCTCACGATGGACCCGGGCGCGAGCGTCCTACACTACGCCCAGGCGATCTTCGAGGGGCTCAAGGCGTTTCGCGCCGCCGATGGGAGCGTGAACATCTTTCGCCCCCATCAACACGCAGAGCGGTTTCATCGCAGCGCCGAGCGTCTGTGCATTCCCTCCGTGCCCACCGAATTGTTCGTCGACGCGTGTCGCAAGCTCGTCGCCGTCGACGAAAGCTGGGTTCCGAGTGACGACGGCGCGGCGCTGTACCTCCGCCCCCTCACGTTCGCCACCGAGGCGTTTCTCGGGGTCCGCCCGTCGAAGAGTTACCGCTTCATGGTGATGACGTGCCCGGTCGGGGCCTACTACGCCGAGGGCTTCAACCCCGTCCGGATTCGCGTCGAGCGCGAGCGGGTGCGCGCGGTGCGCGGCGGGGTGGGCGACGCCAAGACGGCGGGCAACTACGCCGCGAGCCTCCGCGCCGCCAAGGAGGCCAAGGCCGAAGGCTACGCGCAGGTTCTGTGGACCGACGCGGCCTCTCATCGCTTCGTGGAAGAGGTCGGCACGATGAACGTGTTCTTCAAGCTCGGCGACGAGGTGGTGACCCCGGCGCTCGACGGGGCGATCCTGCCCGGCATCACCCGGCGCAGCGTGATCGAGCTGTTGTCGAGTCGGGGCGTCACCGTGACGGAGCGGCGGGTCTCGGTCGACGAGCTCGTCGAGGCCCACCGCGATGGCTCCCTCCACGAAGCGTTCGGCACCGGCACCGCCGCCGTCGTCAGTCCCATCGCCGCCCTCGGCGTCGACGGGAACGACCTCACCATCGGCGAGGGTTCGGTCGGCCCGCTCGCGCAATCGCTGTTCGACGAGATCACGGGCATTCAACGCGGCACCCGCGAAGACCGCTTCAACTGGCTCGTCCCGGCCACCGACTAGCCGCGCCCGCACCAGCCCACCCCGCCTGCTGCACCAGCCGCGCCCCGAGAGGCCCCATTCATGCGCCAACGAGAGCTCGACGAAGCCATGGAGCTTCTCCATTTCGCGTTCCGGCGCGTCATCGAGGAGCCCGACGCGGTTCTGGCCGAGCACGGCTTCGGTCGGCTCCACCATCGCGTGCTGTACGTCATCGGCCGCAATCCGGGGCTGACCATGCGGGAACTTCTCGCCCTGTTGGGCGTGACCAAGCAAGCGCTGCACGCGCCGATGCGCGAGCTCGTCGACGGCGAGTTGGTGCGGGTCGAGCGCGAGGCGAGCGACCGCCGCGTCAAACGGCTGCGGCTCTCGCCGGCGGGACGGCGGTTCGAGCGGCGCCTCTCACGCTACGAGCACCGCGCCTTCGAAGCCGCGTTTCGCGACGCGGGTCCGCGGGCCGTGGCCGGTTGGCGGCGCGTGATGGACGCCCTCGGGCAGCGCCGACGCCTCGACGTGGAGCGCATCCGCGCCGACGCCGATGACCCCCCCGCCTCGTCGTCCTGAGGCGACGGCGAGATCGGGGCTCACAGCTCCGTTCCTCCGATGGCCCAGCTGCTGGCGGGCTTCGCGTGCGCGAGCCTACTCGGCGGCCGCCTTGGGGGTGGGGGCGCCCGAGGCGAGCAGCTCGATCAGGTCCATCTTCGTGATGAGCCCGAGAACCTGACTCTGCTCGTCGGTGACGAGGGCGACTTCGCCGCGCTCGAAGATCCGGGGGAGTTCGCTTGCGCTCGCGTTGAGGCCGACGGTCGACACGCGGCGCTCCATGACCTCGGCGACCGTGGTGTCCCTGTCGCACGTGCCTGCGACGAGTCGGTTCAGGAGGTCGCTCTCGGTGAGGATGCCCGCGAGGCGGCCTCCGTCGACTACGGGGAGCTGAGAGATCCCCTTCGACTTGAAGATGTCGAGGGCGTCCTTCACCGGCGCCTTGATCGCGACGGTGACCACTTCCGGTTGGTTCATGGTGCGCAGGACATCGCCAATGGTGCCGAGTTCGAACTCGCTGCGGGTGAACCCGTGTTGCCGCATCCACGCGTCGCTCGCGAACTTGGTGAGGTAGTTGCGAATCGAGTCGGCGAGGATGACGACCACCCGCTGCCCGGGACGCATGTCCTTGGCGATCTGCCGCGCGCCCCACACCGCGGCGCCACAGGAGCCGCCGCAGAGCAACCCCTCTTGGCGAATGAGTTGGCGCGCCATGAGGAACGATTCGCGGTCGTTGGTTTTGACCCATTCGTCGACGATGCCCTGATCGAGCACGTCGGGGACGAAGTCGTAGCCGATGCCCTCGACCTTGTAGCTCTTCACCGGCGCGGGACCGGCGAGGATGGATCCCACGGGGTCCACACCGACGATCTTCACGTGGGGGAGCTCGCGCTTCAGCACCCGCGCCACGCCGGTGATGGTGCCGCCGGTGCCGGCCGAGATCACCACCGCGTCGAGCTTGCCCCCCGTCTGCTCGATGATTTCCCGCGCGGGGCCCTCCTCGTGGGCGAGCGGGTTCGACGGGTTGCCGTACTGGTCGAGGATGTGGGCGTTGGGAATCACCTCACGCAGGCGCCGGGCCACGCTGATGTGGCTCTCTGGAGCGTCGAAGGCGGCTTCGGTGGGGGTGCGAATGATCTCGGCCCCCAACGCCTCCAGCACCACCTGCTTCTCCTGGCTCATCTTCTCCGGCATCGTGATGATGACCCGGTAGCCGCGCACGGCCGCGGCCAACGCGAGGCCGATGCCCGTGTTGCCGCTCGTGGGCTCGATGAGGGTGTCGCCGGGCTTGATGCGGCCCTCCTTCTCGGCGTCGAGCAGCATGCGGACCCCGATCCGGTCTTTCACCGAGCCGCCGGGGTTCATGAACTCACACTTGGCGAGGACCTCGCACGGCATGTCGTGGCAGACGCGCGAGAGCCGCACCAGGGGCGTGCCGCCCACCGCGTCGGTGATGGAATCGAGGATTTGCTCCGAGCCGCTCATGCCTTCTTCATTACCACGACCCCGAAGTTTGGTAAGGCTCCCCGGCCATGACGACGAAGAGCTTGGTCACCGGGGCGCGGGGGTTCGTGGGCCGGCACCTCGTGGCGGCGCTCGCGGCCCGCGGCGACGAGGTGACGGCCAGCGATCTGGGGCCAGAAGCACCGGGAGCGGGGGAGTCCCGCTACGTCGCGGTCGACCTCCGTGACGACGAGGCGGTCGCTGACCTCGTGGCGGGCCACGACGTCGTGTTTCACAACGCGAGTGTCGTGCACACGCGCCGTACGGGAGAAGACGTCGTCTGGGACGTCAACGAAGGGGGCACGCGACGGGTGATCGCGGGGTGTCGGCGTCACGGCGTGCCGCGCCTCGTCTACGTCTCGTCGGCGAGTGCGGTCTACGAGGGGGAGGACATCGAAAACGGCGACGAGGCGGCGCCGTACTCGCGCATCTCTCAGGCGGCCTACGCCGACAGCAAGATCGCGGCGGAGCAGCGGGTGCTCGCCGCCAACGGCGACGCTTTGGCCACCTGCGCCATCCGGCCCCATATCGTCTTCGGGCCGGGGGACACGCGTTTTCTTCCCGCCATTCTCGCGCGGGCCAAAGCAGGCCGACTCCGGGTCGCGGTCGGGCGCGAGCGAAAGCTCAGCGACTTTACGTACATCGACAACCTCATCGACGGCCTTCTTCGCGCCGACACGCACCTACAGGGCCCGGCCCCGGTGGCCTCGGGTAAGGCTTATTTCGTGACCAATGGGGAGCCGATGCCCTTCTGGACGTTCGTCGGCAAGGTGCTCCATCATTTGGCGCTGCCGCCCATCGCCTTCGCGCTGCCCTATCGATTCGTCTACGCCCTCGCGGCCGTGTCCGAGAAGATCGACGAGCTGCGGGGCCGCCCCGTCGGTTTCGAGAACGGCATGTCTCGCTTCGCCATCCGGTACATGTGCACGCACCATTACTTCAGCATCGCCCGCGCGGGGAACGACCTGGGGTATGCGCCCAAGGTCGACCTCGACGAGGGGATTCGGCGTACGTGCGATCATCTGAAGGCCGAGGGCTTTTGAGCTGGCCCGGTGATCGGTCGCCCGTGGCGGGGCTGGCCGGGGCGCGGGTCGCGGTGACGGGCGCGACGGGGTTCATCGGCCGCTACCTCTGCTGGTCGCTTCACGCGAGCGGAGCGGCGGTGGTCGCGGTCGTCCGTCGACCCGAGCGCGCCGCGGATCTCGCGGCCGCCGGCATCGAAGTCGCGCGGGCCGACATCATGAATCCGGGCGCCCTCGAGCGGGCGTTCGCCGGCGCCGACTACATCGTGGCCAATGCGGCCTTGGTGAGCATCGGCGGCGCTTCGAAAGCCGAGCTCGTCACCACCAACGTCACCGGCACCGAAAACCAACTCGACGCGGCCGCGGCGGCGGGGGTTCGACGCGCCGTATTCGTATCTTCTGCGGTCGCTTACGCTCCCCGACGCGACCACTTCTACCGCGAGGACGATCGTCTTCTCGACGAAGCGGGGGGCCACCGTTTGAGCTATTACGCGATAAGCAAAGCGGCGGCAGAGCGGGCGGCGTGGCGCCGTGCGCGGACCCACGGCATCACGCTTTCGACGGTGCGCCCACACACGGTGTTCGGCGCCTTCGACCGCGGGACCTTTTCCGTGTGGCTCAAGCGTTTCATGTCGACCCCAGGGCTCGGGGTGTTTCCCGTGGGGGTGCACTTGCCGGCGGTGTTCGCCGGCGACCTCGCGGATGCCGTGGGACAGATGCTCGTACGCGACGCCAGTCGCGACCGCGCCTACAACCTGTGTCACCCTCCCGGTGCCGTTTCGTACTGGGACTTGATGCAGGCCTACCGTCGGGCGGGCGGACGCGCGCCTCGAGTCGTGCTGCCGTTCCCCGTTCCGATTCGCCGCCGCTACGACACGACCCGCGCCCAAGTCGATCTCGACTTTCGACCCCGCCCCCTCGACGTGGGCTTTCGCGACATGGTCGAGCGCGAGCGCGCTCGGACGCATTGATGCGTGGCGATGATCGACGCGTGCCCCCTCGGCTCCGCCGGACGGGTGGTGATTCAGGGGGCGCCGCGCGCCTGCCACCGCGCCACCAACTGTGGCAGCGCCCATTGCGACATTTGGGCGAGGTGGGCGATGTGGGCCGACTCGTCCCGGCCGGTGAAGCCGCGGACGATGAAGTCGCCGCGACGCGCGACCGATGAGGGTTCGAGCCATCTCTTTTCGCCGGAGGGAAACGCCCGGTGGGCGACCTTTAAATCGGGCACGGACACCGGAGCCCCTCCTTCCTCGCGCGGGACGCCGAGCGCCTCGAGGATGGCGTCGGTGGTCTCGGTCGTCGATGCGTATTCATCGGTGCGAATGTCGGAGTGGGTGACCACCATCAACGTTTCCTCGTCGATGGCGCGACGCCCGTAGGCGATGAACGGGTCGATGCTCGGGGGGTGCACCTGGCGCTCGGTGACGAACGACCCGTGCGGCGTGTCCAGCAGCAGTAGGGCGTCGAGGGGCTGGTCGCGGTTGGCGTCGCGGAGCAGCATGAAGACGGCGCCGTAGCCGGCACTCCACGCCGACACCGCCACCCGACCGAGGGCGGCGTTTTCGAGGCCGCGCTTTCGAAGGTGTTTCGTCACGCGTTCGATGAGACGGTCGAAAGCGTCGTTCCTCGCCAGGCGCTCCTTGTAGGGCTCGCCCCCCAAGCCGAGATTCACGGTCAGGACCACGGCGTTGAGGCCGGCCGCCTCGACGCTCTGCTGCACGAGGGGGGGGGAGCCGTGAAAGTGAATCAAGAGGTCAAAGCGCCCGGTCGGGGAAGCAAAGGTCGAGGGGAGGTAGAGCAGGCCCGGTCGCACGCGCTTCGCCCGTCCCCCCAATTCGAGCTTGCGGTCGGCGGGCGCTGCCGTCGGGGTCGGCTCAGGGGCGGGCGGCTCGGGCAACGAGGGGCGACGCAGCACGTCTCGAGCTACCGCGCGGGCGAGGGTGACGTTGCCCCAGGTGGCGGCCGCACTCACGCCGACGATCACGCACCCGAGCGCGACCAAGTACCAAACCACGCCGCCCGGGACGTCGGTCCGGCCGCGCGATCCGAGTCGCGTGACGGTGGCCTTGAGGGCGGCGGTCGCGGCGGCGCTCACGAGGAGGACGGACGGAAAACCGATGAGGGTGACCGCGGCCCAGGTGGGCACCGAGAGCAAGACGACGACCGCGAGTCCGATCGCGAGCGCCACCGACCCGCCCCCCACCATCCACAGGCGACGCGTGACGTCGGAGGCGCCGAGGTCGTCGGCGATGGCGGCGAGCTCGACGAGCGTCGTCGACTTGCGACCCTCGATGATGCTGGTGCGGACGATCTCGAGCGTGCTTTTCCTCGAGGGGTCCGCGCGGTCGGGCGAATCGCCGGGAGGCGTCGGCTCGGGCTCGGGCGGCGCGGCGGCCGAATCGTGAGGTGTCGCGCGTTTCTCGGTCGGGTCGCCGCCTGCCGACGCGGGGCTGCCGTACAGGATCGTCTTCTTGTGCGCGTCCACGGCGGGATGGAGCTTAGGGACATTCGTCGTGGTTGGCCACGCCCCGGGGCGAGCCGCCGCGGGGGCCGCTCGTCCGAGCGCTCAGCCCCGGCGTCACTCTTCGTCGAGGTCGATCTTCTTCAACGCTTCGAGCTTTCTCTCGAGCTCCTGCACCTGACCTTTCAGTCGGTCGATGGCCTCGTCGCGTTCGGAGAGGGTACCTCGTAGGCGGGCCACCTGATCACGGGCCGTACGGCTCGCTTCTTCGTGAACGTCGCGCGCGGCCTGTGCGTCGACGAGGGCCCGCTCGATCGCTTCGAGGCGACGTTTGGCATCGAGCACTTCGAGGGCAAGCCGATGGGTTCGGCTCACGGCTTCCTCATGCGCTTCGATGCGGCGCAGCAGGACACGAGAGGCGTGGGAAAGGACGGGGTCATCGCCAGACCGAAGTCGAGAGAGCTCTTGCCTGGCGCGATTCGTATCGTTGGCCTTCATCGCCTCCAGGGCGGGGCGCAGTCGCGATGCGGCGGGCGCCGTGTCGCGTTGTGCGGGAGGGGCGGGTCGGGGCGGGGCGCAGGCCGTCGCCGCCAAGAACCCGACCGCGACCCAGGATCGATGGTTTGGGGCGTAGGTCACGAAGGGACCGAAGGGTGTCGCCGTGGATACGGGAGCGCCACGTGAAAGGCGGCGCCCCCAAGCACGCTGTCCGCAACCCCGACGACGCCGCCGTGGGCAGTGACCGTTTGCCGGCAGATCGCCAAACCAAGGCCGAAACCTCCGGTGCGCCGATGACCCTGCACGAACATGTCGAAGATCTTCTCCCGGTCTTCTTCGGGGACGCCCGGCCCTTCGTCCTCCACGCTGAGCAAAAGGTAGGGCTCGGATGCATCGGGCAGCCGGAGGACGGACGGGGCGACGTCGGCGGTCGTCCGTCGTAGTCCGACGTGGACCACGGAGCCAGACGGCGAATGGCGCAAAGCGTTGTCGACGAGATTCTGCACGACTTGTTGGTAGCGACGCGGATCGCAGCGGATCTCGGCCGTGGCCGGGACGGTCGCGAGGGTGAGGTGGAGCGCGCGCTCCGATGCCAGCGGGGTGAGCTGGTCGACGACTTCCCCCGTCAGGGCGACGGCGTCGGCGATCTCGGTACGGAGTTCGCCTCCTGCAGCAAGGGACGAGACGTCGAGGAGGTCGCGGATCATCGTCATCAGTCGCACCCCGGCTCCAGCCTGGAGCTCGAGCATGCGGCGTTGGTCGGCGGTCAGCGGACCGGGGAGCTCTTCGAGCATCAGCTCTGTCGTCTCCATCATCGCGACCAGCGGCGATCGCAGCTCGTGGGAGACCTTGGAAATGAGCTCCGACTTGAGCCGGTCGAGTTCGCCGAGACTGTCGACCATTCGATTGAATGCCACGGTCACGGCGCCGAGCTCGTCGTCACTGAGAGGTCGGGCGCGAAAGTCGAAGTCGCCGGCGGCAACGGCGTGCGTTCCCGCCATCAATTGCGCCACGGGTCGCTGCACCGCCCTCACGAGGACGACGATGGCGAGCACGCTGAGGGCGAGGGCCCCGAGGCCCACCACGAGCGCGACCCGCTCGACCTCTCGTTGCCGGGCGGCGGCCCACGCGGCGTGATCGCTCGAGGCGGCGCGCGACGCTTCCAGCAGTCGGCCCACGGCTTCGCGGGCGGGGCGGATCTCCGGGGAAGCGCCGGACCATGCGTCCGCGAGCTTCCGCATGGCGGTAACTTCGGCGGCCGTCGCCCCGGTGTCCTCCAGCGCGGCCACCCACGCGCTCACCTGCGCCTCGGTCTGACGGCTCTTCGCGACGTAGTCTGCGTCTTCGGTGGCGGCCCCCTTGCGGCGCAGCTCGACCACCTGGTCGATGCCGCCCAGAATCTTCAACGAGAGGGCGACCGTACGGTGTTGTGCTTCGGCCGCGACCGCGCTCTGACGGGCCAGGGTGCGCATTTGGCCGACCGCAAACGTCATCCCGAGGCTCATGGGGATCACGGCGAGCACGCAGCCGAGGGCCAACTTGGTTCTCACCCGCATGTGTCACCGGTCGAGGTCGAAGGCCTTGAGTTTCTTTCGCACCGTCTTCACGTCGAGGCCCAAGCGACGCGCCACTTCGCTCTTGTTGTTGTTGGTGCGCTTGAGGGTCTCGACGATGAGAATTCGTTCGGCCTCGGCCGCGGTCACCTGGGCCGGCAGCGTGATGCCGTCGCTGGCCGGGCCGGGGCCTCCGGCGGGGTCCGGCGAGGTCGGAGCCGGCACGTGCGATGCTTCGATGGGGCCGTCGCCTGCGAGAATGGCCGCCCGCTCCAGCAGGTTCTTCAGCTCGCGCACGTTGCCCGGGTACGCGTGGGCGCACAGCCGGTCGAGCGCGCCTGACGTCAGCGGGGAGGGCGACGGTCGTCCCTCACGCTGAGCGAGGGCCCGGAGCAGATGCGTGGCGAGCAGCGGGATGTCCTCGCGTCGCTCGCGCAGAGGCGGCAGGTCGATGCGAAAGACGCACAGACGATGCAACAGGTCCCGTCGGAATCGACCCTCGGCCACGGCCCGATCTGGCGGTCGGTTCGTCGCGGCGATGATGCGGACGTCACAGGATCGCGTCGTCGTCGAACCGAGACGTCGGACCACGCCGTCCTCCAAAACGCGGAGAAGCTTGGGCTGGAGCGCCACGGGCATTTCCGTCACCTCGTCGAGAAAGAGCGTCCCTTGGTCGGCTTGCTCGAAGATCCCCGCTTGGGCCTGGACGGCGCCGGTGAACGCGCCGCGATCGTATCCGAACAGCTCTGCTTCGATGAGCTGCGACGATATCGCCGCCGCGTTGATCGCCACGAAGGGCGTGGCGTGGCGCCGACTGCTCGCGACCACGGAGCGGGCGACGAGCTCTTTGCCGGTTCCACTCTCACCCACGATCATGACACTGGCGGTGCTCGGGCCCACCGCAACGATTTGCTGCCGCACCGCCTCGATGGCGGGCGACGTCCCCACCAGCAAGCCATTCGGTGGGGTCGTGGCTGCCTCCGGGAGGCCTTCGGTGCGGCCTGAATGCGCGGTGATGAGGCCCCGTAGTTGGACGTAGTCGATCGGCTTCGTGAGAAACTCGGCGGCGCCTCCCTTCATCGCGGCGACGGCGGTGTCGACGGTCCCGTAGGCCGTCACGACGATGAACAGTCGGTGCGCGCGCTGGTGTCGCTGCAGCACGTCGAGGCCCGTCCCATCGGGCATGACGAGGTCACACACGACGACGTCGGCGTCCTGCCGCGCGAAGAAGGCGTCGGCCGCACCCACGCCGGACACGGTATCGACGTGACAACCCCACTTTTCGAGGCGGACCCGCAAGACTTCCCGAATGGCTTCTTCGTCGTCGACGACGAGAACCCGACACGGACGATTGCCTCGAGCCGCCATGACGTTGCGTTGGGTATACCGCCCGGTCTTCGCGATGCCACTAGGGAAACTTTCCCTGGTCTCGATCAAGCGATTGATATCGTTGGCATTTGCTAGCGACGCGGGAGGGGAGGGGGGCGTCGGGCGCCGTGGTCCGACGGGAGAAACGCCCGGGCGGAGGAAACCGGTCACGCGGAGGAAAGGCGCCTCGACGCGGCCCCCGGCGGCCTGCCAATCCCGCGAAATCACGAAGGCTCGAGGCGGTACGGGCATGCGGGGGCCGATGGGTACGTCCCTTGCGATGGTCGCGTCTCATGACGCATCCCCAAACAGCGCCCTACCGCCGCATCGGCGAGATGATCCCCTGGTGCGCGATCGCCGCGGGTCTCCTCGGCTTCGTCGCCGTCGCCGCCCACCGGTTGTACGCGGCGGCCTCGACCCTCGGCGATGACCTGATCGGACTCGCGCTCACCACCTTCGGGCTCGGCGGCCTCGCCATTCTGGTCTGGCGTGCCCGCTTGGTCCTCGCCTACCGACCCGTGTCTGCTCCGCCCGAGAACGACTTGCCGTCATTGACGGTGGTCGTTCCCGCCTTCAACGAAGGGCGACAGCTCTACGACACCGTGGCCTCGATCGCCGCCAGCGACTACCCCAAGGCGCGCTTGCACGTCGTGGTGGTCGACGACGGCAGTGACGACGACACGGGACTTTGGGCCTTGAGGTCGGCGCGCGACTTTGGCGCCATCGCGGTCCGGTGTCCCGTCAACCGCGGCAAACGGCACGCGCTTTACGAGGGGTTCGCTCGGGCCCGGGGCGATGTCATCGTCACCGTCGACAGCGACTCCGAGGTCACGCGCGATACCCTTCGCAACCTCGTCGCACCGCTCGTGGCCGACCCTGAGGTGGGGGCGGTGGCGGGGGTCGTTAGGGTGCTCAATCGAAAGGGGGCCATCGCCCGTATGCTCGATGTGAGCTTTACCTACGCCTTCGACTTCATCCGCGCTTCCGAGAGCGTGCTCGGGGCCGTGGTGTGTTGCCCCGGGGCGCTCTCGGCCTACCGCCGCTCCGAAATCGAGTTGGTCAAGGACCGATGGTTGAAGCAACGGATCTTCGGTCGCCCGGCCAACATCGGAGAGGACCGCGCCCTCACCAATCTCATGCTCCGGCGCGGCCTGCGCGTCGTCTTTCAGTCGAACGCGGCCGTCTTGACCAAGGTCCCGACGCATTACCGAGGCCTGTGGCGCATGCTCCTGCGCTGGGCACGGAGCAACATCCGGGAGACGATGGTGCTCGGCGGCTTCGTCTTTCGACGCTTTCGGCGTCAGGGGCGAACGCCGATTCGGGTGCTCTTCGTACACCACGCCATCGGGCTTGCCCTCGCGGGGCTTGCATTTCCCGCCACGATCGCAGCCATCGTTCTCCATCCGGTGGTGCTCGTATGGTTGGCGTTTGCCTCGCTGCTCACCGCCAGCGTCCCGGCCGCCGTGTATGCGTTCCGACGCCAAAGTCGGGGCAGCGGCTGGGCCTTCGGGTGGGGCCTCCTGTCGACGTTTGCGTTGTCGTGGGTCACCCCGTTCGCGCTGCTGACGCCCCATCGAACCGGGTGGCTCACCCGCACCCCCGCGCAACAGGGCGTCACCGGAGGCGTACCTCGTTCCTTGCCCCGCGAGACAACGGTGGAGGCGGGGTCGAACCCGGCGACCGGCTTGGCGGGCTAACCCACGTCCGCAGCCGTTCGATGGCTACTCGGGAGAGAAGGTCACGGGGTATCGAATGACGACCGTGTCGCCTGTCGCCGGGAACACGAGGTTAGGGAGTGGGTGCTGTAGGCAGTCTCGCAGCGCAGCATCGTCGGTCAGACCGCCCTCCAGGGTGACATCGCTCGCCACGACGCCCCCATCTCCGTCGACCTCCAGCCTCAAAGAGGCTTTGCCCGAAGCACCTGGGCGCCCGTCGAGGACCTCTTCGTAGCATGCGCGGGCGGCGCCAAAGTACCCCTTGCGCAGCACCGTCTTAATCTCGCGCGGTCGTAGCGAGGGCGACAACGTTACCGTCATAGGCTCCAGCGGAAGCTCGGTGGCCTCCGCTAACGCCGCCTCGACCTCCTCGAGCATGACGGTTCGGGGCGCGGCGATCAGGATGATCGGAGGGGCGTTCTCTCGCCTCCGGGCGACCGCGAATCCTCGACCGGTGGCGAGTTGGGTCTCGATGTCGCCGACGGAAAGCGGCAACAGGGCTTCGTAGCGGGCAGGTATGCGGTGGCGCTCCAGGTCGAAGTAGAACACAGCCACGGAGTTCGCGATGTCGTCCCGCGATTCGGGGATCGAGGCCCAGTCGCCGGTCCGAGACGTGCTGCTTTGAATGCTGACGTGTTCGTTGCACAGCGGACAGGTCCGCTCGCGCGCGGCGCGGTATCCGGAGGCCAAGTCGAAGGTGCCGAGCGCTTCGCTAACCTCACGGCGGCCCCCGATGAAGTGAACCGCCACCGAAACACCAGCGTCGGGCGCGGGTGCGAAGTAGCTTGCGAGGTGGATGGCGAAGGGAGCGGCATCGGTATCCTGAACCAGGGAAGGAAGCCGGGGGCGGTCGCTTTCGAGGAGTTCACGAAGGCGTTCGCGTAGGACCTCATGACGTGAGGAGCTTCGTCGCTCGTTGCCGGTTCGAGGTCGTTCGAGCTCGGCTTCGACCACCTCGAGGGCCAAGGCGCGCTGGCCCTGGACTTCGTGGACACGTGAGATCCCGACGATGGCGCGGGCGCGTTCTTCCGGGGTGAGGGTTCCCTGGTCGAGCGCCGACTCGAGGTGGCTCAGGGCCAATTGGGGATCACCTTCGCGGTCGAGCGTGCGGAGGGCCAACTCCACGTCGAGCGCCGCTCTGGTCACCCCGGAGGGCACAGCATCATCGGGGGAGCTCGATGCGGGAGAAGCATCTTGGTCGTCGCAGGCGACTCCGGCGAGCGACAGGGAAAGGGAGACGGCAGTGGTGATGAACATTCGTTTCATGGGGTTCCTCAGTTGGAGATGAACGGACCATGCCGCGCCGACGTCTCTGTCGATTCTGCGCTGCGTCATGGTTTCGTCACCACCCTCACCCCGAGCCACGACGGTCGAATCGGTACCCCGCGCCACGTACCGTGAGGATGTGACGCGGACGCTTTGGGTTGCGCTCGACTTTGGATCGCAGGCGCCCGATGAAATTATCGACGGTGCGCTCGGTTCCGAAGTAGTCGGTACCCCACACGGCATCGAGAATCTGTTGGCGCGTGACCAGCATGCCGTCCCGCTCTACCAGGTAGCGGAGCAGCTTCATCTCCTGGGCGGTGACCTCGACCTTGGCGCCGTCGCGTTCGAGAACGTGGGCCGCGAAGTCGGCGGTGGCGATACCCACGTCGACACGAATCGTCGAGGCATCGCGGTGGCGCTGCCGTCGCAAGGCCGCTTCAACGCGGGCGAGCAGCTCGGCCACGCCGAACGGCTTCACGATGTAATCATCGGCGCCGAGGCCGAGGCCTCTCACCTTGTCCTCTTCGTCCCCCTTCGCGGTCACCATCATGATGGGCATCAAGGCATCGCGGTCCCGAATGGCGGACAAGACCTCGAATCCGTTCAGCCCGGGGAGCATCACATCGAGCAGCACGAGGTCGAAGGGATTCGCGGTGGCGAGGTCGCGTCCCTCGGGGCCCGTCGCGGCGACATGTACGGCGAAGCCCGCTGAACGTAGCGTCGCGCGAAGACTCATACGGAGGACCGGGTCGTCCTCGACCACGAGAACCCGTTCCTGGCGGGCGTTTTTTGGCATGACGAGGTGATTTCTGTTCAAGGGGGGAACACGAGCGTGAAGGTTGCGCCGCGGTCGAGCTCGCTTTCCAGTTCGACGTGGCCGCCGTGAACCCGCGCTACCTGTTGGACCAGGGACAACCCGATCCCCGTACCGTCGGTGGCGGCACTGAGCCGGTCGTCGGCACGTTCGAAGGCGCGGAAGATGCGCCGTCGGTCGGCACGGGCGATGCCAGGGCCCCGGTCGGACACACTTACACGAAGCATACCTCGTCGAACCGAAGCTTCGAGTCGGTAGGGTTCCCCGGTCGGCGCGTACTTATGGGCATTCTCGAGCAGGTTGTCGACGGCCATCGCGACGGCGTCGGGGATCAAAGGCCACCGCGCCACGTCGGTTCGGGCGACCTCCACCCTACGGTGAGGATGCCGCTCGGAAAAGCGCGCCACGGTTTCGGCGAGGACGGGCGCCACCTCGCTTTCGACCCTCGGGGCGGGGTCGGCATGACCCGCTTCGAAGCGACTGAATCGCAACAGTCGGTCGACGGTATCGCCGAGCCGTTTTGCCTCACGCGTGAGCCCCGTCGTGATGGCTGGACGTTCCTCGACCGTGACTCGGTCTTCGTGGAGCAATTCCGAAAGCATACGCACCGAGGCGATGGGCGTTCGCAACTCGTGCGATACGGCGGCGACGAAGTCGGTACGGAGGGCCGCCAATCGCCGCTCACGCCGGACGCGAACGAAAAGCCACGACGACAGGCACAAGAGCATCACCATCGCCCCTACGGTGCCCCCCAGCACCAAGCGCCGCGCCGATGCGGCTTTCGACGCCAAGGCATTCGGGTCCACCCAGTCGAGGTGCAGGGAAAGGCCACCGTCGAGAAGTGGTACGGCGGTGGGATCTGAACCCGCAGGCCCGGCCGCCAGACGAGCGCGCATGTCCTCGGGCAGGCGGGGCCAGCCCTTCTCGAGGGCCCGGGCGACACTGCCCGCGTGAACGACGAACCCCCGGTATCGCCCATCGCCCTCGTGGCGGAGGACGCCGCGTGACACCGCATCGCTCCAGCGAATTTCCGGCCGTCGCGCCTGAATGCTGGTCCGCCGGGGGGCGAGGTAGGTCCCCATCGAACGGGAGCTGCGGCGGCGTTTGAGCATCGAAGTGAGCTCGCCGCGCGCCGCACCGAGCCATGCGGCCTGGTCCAAGTCGAGAAGGGTCGCGGCCCGCTCGGCTGGCGCGAGGTCGCCTCCGACCTCGTCGACCCACGCGCGGATGAGGTCGGCGGGCGTGTCTGCGCCGGGAGCCAGAGCGAGCAGCGGCCACACGTGGCGCCCCCCCTTGGTTCGAAGATGAAAACAGCGGCGGACGATCGCGTCCCGCGTGTCCCCGTCGAGCTTGGCGGGAGAGGCATCGAGCCAGGGCTCGGCGACCGGCGCACACGGGATAGATGGCGGCCCGAGCGAACCTGATCCGCCATCCACCGTCACGGGCTCTGCGAAGGGGGCTTCCGGGCCGAGATTTTCGAACGCGCGCTCGGTGTCGGACCGCAGTTGCGCGACCATCCCGTCCCGGGCTCGTGTCATTTCCCTCCGGACCGCGGCTTCTTCTCCTCGGACCGCGACCGTCGCCAGCCATCCCATGGTGAGGGCGGGCGTGAGCACGATGAGGGCGAAGAACGCCGCGTCTTGTCGACGAGCAGAGGCGCGGAACACGGTCGTGTAAGCCTCCCTCGCCTCTGTCACGGCTATGTCACCGACGGAGTCAGATGCCGTGAACGCCGATCTTTGGCCGATCGGCTATGCTGGCGACGTGAGCGAGACGTGGGCCATCGATCCGGACGACCCGCAGGCGCCACCGCAGTCGGTGTGGGACCGCCTGGACGAGAGCGCGCGGCGGTCCGTGGTGGCGAGTCTGCCGTCGAGCATTCGGCGGGTGGCGCCGCCGGAGGGTGACGAGCACACCGAGCCGAAGGAGCGCAGCAAACAAACGCTCCGCGAGTATTTCCGGCGCACCGGCCGCAGCGTGTACCTCGGGAGCGAGCTGGCCGTCTATTACCCGGGAGAATCGCACTTTGCCCCTGACCTGATCGCGGTCCTCGACGTTCCCGACCACGCGCGGCAAAAGTGGGTGGTCAGTGAGGAGAAGAGAGGGCTCGACTTCGTGCTGGAGATCCATGTGCGCGGCGATCGCCGTAAGGACTACATCCTCGACGTCGAGCGCTACGGTCGGTTGGGCATTCCCGAGTACTTTCTCTTCGACCCGCCGCACCAGCTATTGCTCGGTTACCGCCTGGAGGAGGCGACGTACGCGCCAGTTCTGCCCCAAGGAGGACAGTGGCGCAGCCGCGTCCTCGGGCTCGACCTGTCGCTCGACGACGGGCGGCTCCGGTTCGCGACGCCTGGAGGAGGGGCCTTGCTGGACCCGGTCGAATGGGTGGAGAAGCTCCGGACGATGGTCGACAGCGCCACGAACAGGGCCGAGGCGGAGGCGCAGCGGGCCGAGGCGGAGGCGCAGCGGGCCGAGCGCCTCGCGGCGAAGCTCGAAGAGCTTGGCGTCGACCCGGATGAAGTTTAGGCGCGGGGGCGGTCCGGGACGGATGTTCGGTAAGCGACGACGGTGCGGCATTCGCGAGCCGAGCGACGCAGAGGCCTCGTTGCGCCGCGTTCCTCACCCCTCGTCGAGACACGTGGTGAAACTCGCTTCGCACTGGGTGTCACAACCCATCGCCATTTCTTCGCACTGGGCTCGCGCCGCGTAGCAAAGCACGATGTCGCTTTGCCCGGCCGCCTCGTCGACGCATCCTTCGGTCGTGAAACACGTGGCCGACTGTTGATGCTCGGCGCGTTGGCACTGACGACCGCATTGATCGCGGGCGCAGTCGTCGCCTTCGTTACATCCGAGAAAACAGAGCTGGAGCGACGTGGGTTCCTCGCCGCGGGCGGGTTGAAATGGTTCGCAGGCGGCGATTTGCGCGGGGGTGCAGGTGCCGGCGGCCTCGCCCCCGGCGCCGTTGCCGCCTCCGGTGGCGTCGCCGCCGCTGCCGCTGGCCCCTGCCCCTCCCGTTCCGTTTCCGGCGGAAGCCTGCTGTCCCCCGGCACCGCTCGATGCGCTCGAGGTGGTGCTGGAGGTGTCGTCGGAGCCCCCGCAGGCCACCAGGAGCAGTGCGAACAGCGTCGCCGATGCATCGCCCCGACGGGCCATCCCCGGTTTATCGTCGCCCCGCGGCGCATCATTCCGGTAGTGGGTCGTTGTCGCGTTCGTGCCGGCTGCGTCTTTCGTCATGAGTGGGCGCCTTTCTTCAGCTGTTTGGCGAGGTTTATCGATACGGACCAAGGGCCGCAGGGAGGTGGTCGGGGGCGGTGAGGACTTCGCTTGGGTTGGGGAATGGCAAAGCTCGGAAGGCGCCGCGGTCTGGCGTTCGCGGTGTCATGTTAGAGCAGCTCCGTGCGGGTTTCCGCTTGGGAAGCCGATGAACGCGTGCCGAAGCCGAAGGCGGACGTCGCGGCCTGGATGCCGCCGGGGCGACCGGTGGGGCCGCGGGGGCCCATCGCGTCGAGGCCGGGGATGCTCGCTGCGCTTTCGAGCAGGCCGGCCCGGCCATCGCCGAGGTAAAACCCGCGGGCCCCCGGCGCAACGCGGACGCCGCGGTCCGCGGGGTCGAACCACAAGTCGGGGGTTCCGTCTTCGTTGACGTCGGCGGCGACCACCGCGGCCGCCGCGGCCTGGAACGTAAGGTCGAGCGCGACTTCGACCGTGCCCAGCGCGACCTCGACTACGGGCAGATCCGCGCCGTGCTCGACCCACACCAACGACAGGGTCGACGAGGGGCCGGCGGCCGGGTCGGCGGTCATGACCAGAAACTGCTCGTGGCCCCGGCCGAGAAAGTCGCCCGCGGCTACAGGTACCGCGAGGTCGGCGCAATCTTCCCGGCTCGAGGTGGAGAGCACGACCGGAGGCACCGCGCCGCCAAAGCTCGGGTGGAGGACCATTTGTAGGGGGCAGGCGCCGTCACCGAGCGCAGCTATGCGGAGCAGGCTCGGAAAGGGCTCGGCCCCGTCGAGGCCCTCGGCCGGCCGCCGGGAGACGGTGCGGCCGCTGAGCGAAAGGCGCTCGGATGACGTGGTGTCGAGCGCGGGCGAGGCGGTGATGGCGCACGACGGGTCAGCCATCGGGCAGCGGCGGTCGCCGGAGAAGGCACCGGTGGCGTCGGGAAGTCCGTCGTCGATGGTCGCCAGGGGGGCCGACCCGCCGGCGACCGATACGGCGAGAAGCTGCGGCGTCGCCCCCACCCCGTGGATGGCGTACCCGGTATCGTTGCCGCCGAGCATTCTGAGGATGATGCCGCCGTAGTCGACGGCGATCGTCTCCTCGGGACCGACGCTTCCGTCCGAGATCGCGCGCCGCAAAAGACCGGCTCCTTCATCGCCATTGACCTCGATGAGCGTCGAAAAGATGACCTCGGCGTTCCCTTCGCCGAGGTCGATGAGTACGGGCGGCTCGTTCTGAAGAATCGTCTGCGTGGGGCTGGCCTCGAAGAGCGGCGCGCCGGTCCCCGCCGGTGTGAGGTGCAGGTAATAGCTTCGGCCCGACGCCGGGTCGGGGTCGTAGCTGACCCGGAGGCCGCCCGGCAGCGCGGCGACGTCAGTGGCGCATACCCCCGTCGGGTCGCACGTGGTGGGGTCGAGCGCGCTCACGGCGGGGTCGATGGGCGCGGTGGTGGCGTGGCCGCCCGGCGTGGTCACGCCATCGTCGCTGCCGGTCCCTTCCTCGAGCAAGCGGGGCACGGCCCTGCCCTCGAGGGGCTCGGCGGTGGCGGTCGGGCCGCCCGCCGCGAACACCATGATCTGGCGTCGTGCGGCGGCGAGGGCTCCGCCGACCTCATCCGCATCTGGATTCGAGGGGTCCATACCGACGGCCACGGCGAACTGGTCGCCGTCGTCGTTGCCCCAGACGCGGAGCTCGAGCCGTGCGGACTGCGCATCCGACAGGCGATACACGCCGGGGATGTTTACCGGACGCGTGGGTCCCACCGCGCCCGTGACGGCGTCGACCACGCCCACGAAGGCGACGAAGTCGTCGTCGCGATCGAGGCCCGCGTAGACGCGCGCCTGGCCCGTACCCCAGGGCACCAGGTGGAGGGAGGCGGTGCCGGGTTGGAGCGCATCGAAGGTCTTCTCTTGAAAAGGCAGGCCCGCTTCGGGCCCATCGAGGCTCGCAAGGGCGAAGGTGGTGCCGGCGCCCCCCGGGTTGGGGCGGGCCGTCCATGCCCAGAGTTCCCCCTCGAAAGGCGCCACCGTCGGGTCGAGGTCGGCCGCGGCGGCACGCACGAGACCCACCCGGGCTTTCCCATCGGCAACCATCGTCGGCGTCACCCCTCCGACGGAGAACAAGTCGTTGACCGCCTCGACCGTGGTGATGCCGTCCATGTCCTCGGCAAACGCATCGACCACGCTCCACTGCGACGTCGTGCCGTCGCGGCTCGGATAAAGCGTGCGGAATTCGATGCCCCCGGCTCCGCGGAGTGGGCTCTGGTGAACGCCCCGTGCGAATGGCAACGCCAGGTCGAGCGGGCGGGCGGTGAGAACCGCGTCGCTGCCGCTACCGCCGAGCTGAGCGAACTGACCCACGTCGTCGAAGATGGCCTGATGAAACGCGAGCGCGGTCGGACACGAGGGGTCCTCGGTGCACAGCGTCGTGATGAACAGCCGTGCGCCGTTGTCCCCGGTGGTGGCGCCCGTGAGGGTGGCGGTTTCCGAAGGGGGCGCGCCGATACGCCCGAGCTCGTCGGCGGGGGCTCCCCCGAGCGGGGTCGAATGCAATACGAGTTGGGTGGCCGCCGGGTCCCACGACGTGGAAAGAAACGTCGGCGCGAGCCCCAGCGTCGCGCCCATGAGGGCACCGTTGGCCACGCTGGACGCGACGCCGAACCCTAGGGGTGACGGAGCGGCTGACGGACGATGGGGCGGGACCTGCGTCGTCGAAGCCGACGCTTTCGCGGCGTAGCGCGCGGTGCGGTCGTCTCCCGCGAGGTGGGTTCGCGCGCCCCGTAGGGTGACGGTGAACTCGGCTCCGTCGAGGCCGAGGGTGAGGTCACGGTCGGGCAGCACCGGCCCCGTTGCGTCGCCGGCCGCGAAGACGCCCGTTCCGCGGAGGCCCAGGAAGACCCGCTCGTCACCCTCCAGGGTGAGCGGGGTGATGCTGAACGTCTCGTCGCCCCCCACGGTCAATCGCGGGATGTCTTCGGGCGCGAGGGCCTCGCAGTCCGTGATCCACGTGAGCGCTTCTGGCACCTCACCCCGAGGTATGGTGGCCTCGACCGGCCAGGCGGGGCCGCAGCGAACGTCCGCCGTCGTGCCTCCCCCCTGGTGGGACTGGCCGCCGCCCGTGCCTGTCCCGGATGATGTCTCGGAGGGAGGCGCGTCGTCCCCGCAGCCCGATCCCACCGCCGCGACGAGGACCCCCACGGCAACCCCAAAGCGATAGCCCACCGACTGTTTCACCATACCTCACCACCCTGCCCGATCGTGGCTTCCGTCGCCCTGGCAATCATTGCCACGCGGCCTCGAGCTGCTTGTCTCGGCGCCCCCGTCGGGGCCTCGCTACTGGCAGTGGGCCGAGAACAGCACCTCGTCGAGGGCGACCAAGTCAGCCGCCGCGCCTCCGGCGAGAAAGATGAATTGGTCATTGGTGGCCGCGGCCATGCCCGCCCGGCCGGTGGGCAGCGCGGTGTCGGTTTCCCATTGCGTGCCCCCGGGCGGGAGCAC
Source organism: Myxococcota bacterium (assembly GCA_039027095.1). Classification (GTDB taxonomy): domain Bacteria; phylum Myxococcota_A; class Polyangia; order Polyangiales; family Polyangiaceae; genus JAPYTK01. Next base: position 19,892 of record JBCCLB010000055.1, on the reverse strand, counting down.
CCATACGGTACTTTGCGGCGCTTCTCCTTGCGTGTTGTTGGCGACCCCGCCGGCGACGATCGTGCGGTCGCCGGCCGCACTCGCGGCGTGAAAGATCCGAGGCGCCGGTAGGGCCACCCCGGCGCTCCATGATGCGGTCCCCCCCGCCGCAAGCACGGCGGTCTCTTGCACGTCACCGTTGGGGGCGTTTCCCATGGGATCCGTGCTTCCTCCCATCACGAGAACCTGGTCGCCGACGAGGGTCACTCCCGGGGCGTTCGTCGCCGCGAGCAAGTTTTGCTGGTGAATCGACCAATTCCCGAGGCTGCCATCACCGAAAAGACCGGCCGAGATGACATCGGAAGAAGGCGTAGGCGTTCCCCCCATCATCTGGGTGAAGCCGCCGACGACGTAGAGGCGCTCACCAAACACGAAGGACCCGTGTCCGAACAACGGAAAGGGCGCCTCGCCCTGCCCCTCGGTCCAGGCCCCGATCGATCCGGACGAGGCGTCGGCGTAGTAGACGAACCCCATTCCGGTCATGATGTCGCTGCCGGTGACGAAGACCCGGCTCCCGTCCGTGGTCGCAGACTGAAATCCGCCCGCGTAGGGCAGCGGTGCCTGGGTGACCCAACTCCCGAGGGTGCCGTCCGCGCCGATCGGCGCCGCGTACACGTCGACACTGCTTCCGCCGGTGGTGGTGCCCCCCAGAACGAACAACGTGTCGTCGACCACCACCGCTTCTGCGAGAAACACGGGCGCGGGTAGCGGGGTGGTGGTCTGCCAGCTGAGCGACGTGGGAACACAAGCCGGGGTGCCCCCTCCGTCTCCTCCGGCGCCTCCTTGGTTGTCCTGGCCGCCCCCGCCGTCGCTCGTCCCTCCGCCGTCGCTGACGTTGCCGCCAGAGCCGGTGGTCACGACGTCCACGGGGCAGGTGGGGCAGGTCTCGTCATCGCCGCCGCACGCAACGACGCACGAGACCGCAACGATGGTGGCAAAGGATGCTCGGTTGATCATGGATAGGTCGTCTCCTCGAGGTGTTTGGGAGAACGTACGGGCGCCGAAACGCTCGTCCTATGGCAACGATTGCTAGCGGGTGGGCCTCACGGCGAAGGCATCCCGAGCGCCAGCGCCACGAGCCCGCGGAAGCTGTCGATGTTGCCGCTATGATCGAACCCCAAGTCGGCGCAGATACACCGAAAAGGCAGCTTTGTGTCTCTGCGGTGTCGCATTTGCGCGGTGGTCGCGCGCCCGACATGAACCCACCGTGGAGCCGGCCAACGGGGGCGACCTGGCGGGCCTCCTTCGAACCTCCTTCTGCTACCATGCGAACCATGCGCCGCAACGGGGGGCTCACCCGACACAGGCTCACCCGACACCATGGTGCGCCGAGGCGTATTAGTGGGGTCGTGACCAAAGTCGGTTCCCGCGGAGATGGCCGCACGCGCCATGAGCAAGACCCGGGTCCCGGAGCTGAGCCGGGAAGCGTCGAACCGGCCGAACCCTCGGCCGCCGTACCAGACGACGAAGAGGCGTTTCAGCGGTCGGTGCGGGAAGCCGCGCGCCGTCGTCTCGAGGGGGCATCTCTCTTGTGCCTCCTCGCCTTCGTCATCGGATGGATCGTGGGTCGGATCGTGCTGAGGGGGCACGCTCTCGAGGGCGAGGGACGCTTCTATCTCGCGGTGCTGGGGGGGTTGGCGGTCATTTCCTGGGTCGCCTTTCGCTACGTCCTGACCCGTTGGCGAATTGTCGATCCGGTGGCGTTGGGGTTCTTCGCCCAGAACGCGGTGGCCATGGTCGCGGCCCTTCACGTGGGGGCCATGGGCAGCCTCGAGAGCCCCTTCTTTTTCACGATATATACCCTGCCTTCGCTGCAGATCGGGATTCCCATGCGCTTGCGCTGGAGGTTGGCATACGCCGTCTCCGGTTCGCTCACGTGGGCAGGAGTCATCTTCGGGCTTCACCCCGAGTATCTCGACTACCCGATGCTGCACGCTCCGGTGGTGTGTCTGCTCGGGATCACCGCCGCGAGCGTGACCCTCGGGCACATGTCTTACAACCAAGTCCGTGAGACCTTCATGCTCGGACGACAGCTCGCGCGAAAACAACTCGAGCTCGAGAGCTATACGTCGGCGCTCGAGAAAGAGGTCGACCAGCGGAGCGAAGCGATGGCAAGCCTAAGTCGACAGCTCGCCCATACGAGTGTCAATCGTCAGGGCCTCGCGCGCGCGTTGCACGACGACCTCGGACAACTCATCGTCGCGGTGCGCATGGAACTCGACCTCCTCGAACGCACGGCGAGCCGGGTTCGCAAAGGTCAGCAGCTCGAACACATGGGCGCGGTGCTGCAGACGTTGGACGGCTCCGTTCGTCGCTTCATCGAGAGGTTGCGATCCCCGGCTCCGGTCGGTTCGCTTCGTGAAGAGGTCGAGACCTTGGTTGAGCCGCTTCGCCATCGCTACGAGGTGGCGACGTCGATCGACGACGCGCTGTCGTTGACCGAGAGCGAACAAGAGTTGGTCTACCGCTTTCTTCAAGAAGCCATCACCAACGTCGTGAAGCATGCCGACGCCGAGTCGGTCGAAGTCGTCGTCACGTACGACACAGAGAAAGAGTCCGTCTCCGCTCGCGTTGCCGACGACGGAATGGGCTTCGCCAACACCGCCAAAAGCGGCTGGGGCCTCCGGGGGATGCGCGAGCGGGCCGCGGCCGCGTCTGGGGCCATCGACGTGACCACGGGCGATGAAGGGACACGCGTCCGCCTCACCTTCCCCCGGCGCGACCGGGCCAGCGCATGACCCTGCGTCTTTTCATCGTCGACGACCATCCGGTCGTGATCGAGGGAATACGTCGCTTCGTGGCCACCGAAGAGACGCTCGACGTGGTCGGGCACGCCACGTCGGTTCCGGTTGCGGTCGAAGCCCTGTCCGCGGTCGCGGCGGATGTGGTGAGTCTCGACGTGCGGGTGCCGGGGATGGAAGGTGCGTCCACGGTGTCGGCCCTGGTGACCCCTCAGCGCGCGGTCCTGTTGTTCACGCTCGAGGCGCCCAGCCCCAGCCTGGCCGCGCTGGTCGAAGCGGGTGCCTCCGGGTTTGCCAGCAAGTCCGATGGCCTGGAGGCCTACGTGCGTACCGTCCAGGCCGTGGGTCGAGGCGAAACGGTACTGCCCATTGAACTCGCCAACATGCCCGCCGGTCGTGATCCGAGACGGGTGCTCTCTCCCCGCGAACGTCAGCTCTTCGACTTGCTCGCCCGCGGACGCACGATTCAGGAAGCCGCGTACGATCTCGACTGCGCCGCGAGCACCGCCTACAGCCATTTCGCCCGCATCAAAGAAAAGCTCCACGTCACGAGCGTCGCCGATTGCGTGGCCCTCGGCGACCGCTGGCGTTTCGACCCTCATCGCTCTTAGCCCTACGCCCTACCTTCACCCGCGGTAGGCGGCTCTGGCAAACATTGCCATTGCGTACGATGGCGCCGGTCACGACGCTTGGGTCGTCAAACCCGCTGCGGTGAATTCACCCAGCAGCTCATCGAGGAGGTAGTGTCTTGCATCCATCCATGCTGCGTAAAACGGTACGGCGGTCTGGGGACTACGGTGGCGCTAGAGTGCGGGCATTCGCATCGCTGGTGACGCTGTGTGCGATCGGCATCATGACGGCGTGCGGCGGCGACAATGATGACCCCGAGCCGAGCGCCAGTACGACGAGCGTGGGGGGAGGCGACGGCACGGGCGGCATGGGTGCGAGCGGCCCCGGCGGAAGCAGCGGCACCGCGGGCGGAGGGGGCGCCGCGGGCGGTGGCGTACCCTGCCTACCGGCAAGCGAGCATACCTCCGACTTTACGATCGAGGACCCGGCCCTCTGCGTGGTCGCGAAGTACACCTCCGACCTGTCGTTCGGAAATTACCAATGGGGGGGGCGTCACGGTGGCCCGATGCGGCTCGACGCCATCGATGATGTGGAGGACCCGAGTCCCGATCCGTTTAGCGGGTTGTCCGACGCCCAGCTCACTCGCCTCACTCCGCCCCAAGGCGTGGCAACCGGCGCACTGACCGCGACCACCGAGACTTTCAATCTCGACCTCGAGCTGAAAAGTAACGCGCAACGCCTCCACCCTCAGGTGCTCGATGTCCCGGATACCGACGGTACGATCTTGGCGTACAGCAACACGACGGCCCTAGACACCAGCGGCGAAGTCCTTGTCTTCGACGGAACCAATCAGGTCGCAGCGTTTTCAATGTCAAGGTTCGAGTCGGGCACTTTTCTCGAGCAAGGAAGTCAACCTCGACTCTTGTACACAGGGCGAACGATCCTCGGCGACGACGTTTCTCTTCAAACCGGCCTCTACCAGGCAGAGTTCTGTGCCAACTTCACCCTATGCCCGACTCCGACCCCCTCCCTCGTCGAAGCTTGGGGAGCGCCGTCTCCGGGCCTTAACCTTTCGGCCATCAGCATCGATGCCAATGGCAACCTATTCGCGTTTCAACGGGCCGACAACAACGCCGATGAGCTTCGAGGATATGCATTCGGCGATGTTGCCCCCGGCGCTTCTACGCCGGACAGCGGTGTCGTCTTTACCTCAGCCGGGCGCTTTGCGCCGGGCGCTCTCGCGGCGCTGGGGCCAAAGGGTGACGACGACGGGTGGATCTTCACCCAGGCGCTCAACGCGGACAATACGGGTGGTGATGTCGCGGCCTATCGCTACGACGATGCGGGCGGTACCATAACTGCCCGCGGCAGCAACGCGGCGGTAGTTCTGACGCTGGTGGGAGATCCCAAACTGCTCGCTCGCCTGCTTTTCAACGACGACCAGGATCGGGTTTGGCTAGGCGTTTTTGGCGCAAGCGGGGCGGCCTTCTACGTGCTTGGACGCGCAACCCCCTGAGCCGCAGCGCCGGACGGAGCCGCTCCGTCGGAGCTGGCCGACCGACGCCGGGTTTCTCGAGGCGCGCGTCTCCGGCGACCGCACCGATGTGCTCGGCTGGGATCGACTGCCTGCGCGATGGCCAAGGCACGCTGATGGGTCCCGCGATCGACATCGGGCCGGTCGAAGCGGTCGGCGCGACAAGCCCGCAAGAACCAGCTTGGGTCGGGCGACCGGGGCTCAGCGTCACCGAGCAGCCGACGCAACCCGGATGCTGGCGCTGGAGCCAGCCCCCCGGTGGGGAGTGCTGCGTTCGGCTTCGCGGTGGCGCGCCCCCGCTAGCGACCGGGTGGAAATCCACTATAAGGTCACGTGTGGGGAACGCAGAAAAACAGCCGGTTGCGCTCGGGGATATTCAAGAGACTCTGCTGATTCCACTGCTCGCGCGCGCGGTGGAGACGGAGCGAAACAACGGGCTGGTCGACGACCGGCGCGCGGTCGAGATCGTCGCGCAGATCGACTACGACTTTGACCGGTGGCGAGGTCACCCGAGCTTGCCGGGCGCGTGCCTTCGAACCCGGATCTTCGACGATATCGCCAGCGCATTCCTTCGCGAGCACCCCGAGGGCACGATCGTGGAGATCGGCTGCGGTCTCAATACGAGATTCGAGCGCATCGACAACGGCCGCGCAACGTGGATCGAACTCGACCTGCCCGACAGCATCGCGCTACGGCGACGGTTCTTCGATGACGCTCCTCGTCGCACGATGGTCGTCGGCAGCGTGCTCGACGAGCCGTGGCTCGACGTGGTCGAGGATGCGCCCGCTCCGAGCTTGCTGCTCGCGGAGGCGGTGTTGATCTACCTTCAGCCCGAAGCGGTGCGGGCGACCGTCACGCGCATGGCCGAGCGCTTTGGTGGGTCCCAATTCGTCACGGACATCTGCGGCGAAAAGATGACGAGCAAGGAGACGGCCCGGAAGGCAATGCGCCAACTCGGTATCAATGCGTGGTTCGAGTGGACCTGCAACGATGCGCGCGACATCCAGACTTGGCATCCTGGCATCGAGCTCGTCACGTCGGGCACGATGCCGGCGTTGGGCGGGAAGTTTCGTCCGCTGCTGCCGTTTTCGTGGCGCGCCATGATGCGGCTCACGCCCTGGCTGGTGCGGCGACTGACCGAAGGCTACGAGATCGCCCACTTTCGCTTCGGTAAAGCGCCTTCAGGCCCCAAACAGTAGCGTGCGGGCTTCGGCGGGGGATGCGACTTCGCGGCCGGCCTGGCGGGCGCATGCCGCGAGCGCTTCGATGAGAGGGCCGTTGCCCGTCGTGCGGGTTCCATCTGGAAGGTAGAAGGTGTCTTCCACGCCCGTGCGGAGCATGCCGCCGAGTTCGGCCGCGCGCTGGTGAACGGGCCAAATCTCGGTGCGTCCGATGAGCGTGGTTTGCCACGGGTCGTCGTCATGGGCCCGGTACCTCAGCAGCAGCGCCAGCAGATCGGCGTCGACGGGCATGCCCGAGGCGACCCCCATGACGAAGTTGTACGAGACGCGTTTCGTGAGCCCCGCCCGCAAGTAAAGACCGACCGAGCGTACGATCCCCACGTCGAAGCATTCGAATTCGGGACGGGAGCCTGCGGTTTCCATGGCGCGGAGCATCTCTTCGATCTTGTCGACCGGATTGTCGAAGAGCATGGGCGGCCACGCCCACGAGCCGTCGCGTCGGAGCTTGAGGTAGTTGAGGCTCCCGGCGTTGCACGCGGCGATCTCGGGCTTCAACCGTTCGATACAACCGATGGGGCCCGACACGTCGCGGCCGATGGTGCCCGTCGTTTGGTTGATGATCACTCCGGGGCAGGCCTCGCGGATGGCATCCGCACACGCCGCGGCGACGTCGGGGTCCCAGGTGCCGAGGTGACCCATGCCGTCGGCCTGCTGGCGAAAGTGAATGTGCATGATGGCCGCCCCGGCGTTGAACGCATCCCGGGCCGACGCCGCCATTTGCTCGGGCGTGACCGGGACCGGGTGCTGGGCGGGGTTGGTGAGGACCCCGTTGAGGGCACACGTCAGAATCGCCTTATCCATCCTCGAGCTCCAGGGTCACGACGATCGCGCCCGCTTCCACTTGTTGGCCCACCTGGGCCCGCACCTCGGCCACGCGGCCCGCGGCGCCCGCTACGAGCTGCGTTTCCATCTTCATGGCTTCGATGACCCCGAGCCGCGCTCCGGCGAGCACCTCGTCGCCGACGCTCACATCCAGCGCCACGAGGGTGCCGGCGACGGGCGCAGACACGTCTCGAGGATCGGGCGGGGCCTCGGCGGGTGCGGCAGAGGGCTCGACAAAGTGGTGCACGTGCCCTTCGAATCCGATCCAGAGTTCGCCCGCGGCGACCCTGAGGTGGTGGGCCCGTCGCCATACCCCGTCGAGGGCGAACCGCACCGTGTGGGCGTCGACCCGCTCGAACCCTTCGAAGGTAAACGCTTCGTCGTCACCGCGGGTCACCCGCGGGCCGTCGTCGGACCATCGATAAGTACGTACTTGACCATCGTCGGACTCGAGGCTGACGTCGAAGGCGCGCGCGGCCGGGCTGCGGAGCGGGGCGTTCCCGTCCCTCCCCAACGCGGGCTGGGCCAGCAGAGCGACGGCGAGCGGCCATAAGAGCGGCGGGATGACTTCGGGGCTCAGCAGCTCGCTCGCCGTCGCCGACCACTCATCGAGGGTCGCGGTGTGCAGCCGGTGCGCCGAGAAATCCTCGTGGGCCAGCAGCGCCACGAGGAACGGACCATTGGTCGTCACGCCGAACAGCGGCGAGGCGACCAGCGCGCGACGAAGCCGCCGGATCGCCTCCTCCCGGGTGGCGCCGTGGGCGATCACCTTCGCGATCATCGGGTCGTAATGAGGGGTGACCGCCCCTCCTTCGGCGACGCCCGAATCAACCCGAATCCCTACGCCCGCCGTTTTTTGTTCTGGGGGGCGAAAGAACCGGACGGGCCCGACCTGCGGTGCGAAACCGCGCATCGGGTCTTCTGCGTAGAGGCGCGCTTCGATGGCGTGCCCCCGCCAGGTCACTTGGGACTGCTCGAGGGGCAGCGACTCGCCGGCTGCAATGCGGAGCTGCCACGCGACGAGGTCGAGGCCGGTCACCATCTCGGTCACGGGATGCTCGACCTGAAGCCGCGTGTTCATTTCGAGAAAGTAATAGTCGAGGGATTCATCGACGATGAACTCGACCGTCCCCGCGCCGACGTATCCGATGGCCTGGGCCGCGGCGACGGCATCGGCCCCCATGCGGGCGCGGAGGGCGCCGTCGACGACGGGAGACGGCGCCTCTTCGATGACTTTTTGGCGCCGCCGCTGGGTGGTGCAATCGCGTTCGCCGAGGTGGATGACGTGCCCGTGGGCATCGGCGAACACCTGGATCTCGATGTGGCGGCCCGCGGCGATGAATCGCTCGAGGATGAGGCCGTCGTCGCCGAACGCCGCTTTGGCCTCGCGGCGGGCCCCGGCGATCGCTTCGGGGAGCCCGTCGGCGTCGGCCGCGAGCCGCATGCCGCGACCGCCGCCTCCCGCCACCGCTTTGACGAGCAGGGGAAAGCCGACGGTGGGGCCGGCGGCGATGAGGGCCGCGTCGTCGACCGGCGCTCCGTCGCCGCCCCCGTAGCCCGGCACGCAGGGAACCCCGGCCCGCATCATCGCCGCTTTGGCTTCGGCCTTGTTGCCCATGGCGGCGATGGCGGCGGGGGGAGGACCGATGAAGGTGATGCCTCGCTCCGCGCAGAGGCGGGCGAAGGCCGGGTCTTCGGCCAGAAACCCGTAGCCGGGGTGAATGGCGTCGGCCCCGGCGCGCCGCGCCGCGTCGACGATCGCGTCGGCCCGCAGGTACGAGGTGGCGGGGGCCGCGCCGCCGATCGAGACCGCGCGGTCGGCCTCGCGCACGAACGGCGCGTCGCGATCCGCGTCGCTGAAGACGGCCACCGTCTCGTAGCCGAGGGCCCGGGCGGTACGAAACACGCGGGAGGCGATTTCGCCGCGGTTGGCGACCAGGACGGAAGAAAAGCTCATGCCTCACCGTCGCCCGGCGCCCACGCCGGCGTGCGTTTGCCGACGAACGCCATCATGCCCTCCTGCCCTTCGTCGCCCCGTGCCGCCGCGGCGAAACGCTCGGCCGCGTAACCGACGAGCCCCGCCGGGGGCTCGTCCCGACAGCGAAACAAGAGTCGTTTGGTCTCGGCGGTGGCGCGCGGAGCGCAACGTAGGATGTCATCGAGGGTGCGCGCGAGACCGGCCTCCAGCGCTTCGTCGTCGTCGAAGACGCCGTGGACGAGACCGACGCGCTGGGCCTCGCGGGCGTCGAGGCGGGCGCCGGTGACGGCCAGCCGCTTGGCTTCGCTGTAGCCCAGCCGCTCGACCAAAAACGGTGCGATCTGCGCCGGGATCAGGCCCAGGGAGGTCTCGGAGAGCCGAAAGCGCGCATCGCGATGGGCGAGTGCGACATCGGCGACACACGAGATCCCGAACCCGCCGCCCATGACCGCGCCCTGCAGCACGGCCACCACCGGCTTGGGGGTTCGGGCAAACGATTCGACCATGCGACCGAACGTCTCGGAGAGCGCGACGATGGGGTCGACCTCACCGTCTTCGGGTCGAAAGGTCTGCGTCCGTGCCGCCGCCATGTCTTTGATGTCGCCGCCCGCGCAGAAGTGCCCGCCCCGACCCCGCAGCACGATGGCGCGCACCTCGTCGTTTTTCTCGGCCGCGACGAGCGTTTCTCCGAGCGAGGTGGCCATGGCGCGTGACATCGCGTTTCGTACCTCAGGGCGATTGAACGTCACCGTGAGGACGCCTTTCGCCAACGACGTTTCGATGGGTCGATTCATGTTCGATTCAGAATCTCGCGACGCCGAAGGTGTTCGGCTGCAGGGTACGGGCCGCCGCCTCGCGGCCGAGGGCCAGGCACAGCGACAGGATCCGGCGGGTGTCGCGCGGGTCGATGATGCCGTCGTCGAAGAGGCGCGCGGTGCCGTAGAGCGCAGTCGATTCGGCGTCGAGCTGGTCGGTGATTTGCTGGGCCATGTGCGCGACGATGGCGTCGTCGAGTTGTTGTCCCCGGCGGGCGAATTTGGCGCGGGTCACGATCTCCATGACTTTGGCGGCCTGGGCGCCCCCCATCACCGCGGTGCGCGCGGTCGGCCACGCGAAGATGAAGTTCGGGTCGAAGCCGCGCCCGCACATCCCGTAGTTCCCGGCCCCGTAGGAGCCGCCGACGACGATGGTCATCTTGGGGACGCGCGCGGTGGCGACCGCTTGAATCATCTTCGCGCCGTGTTTGATCGCCCCCGCATGCTCGGCGGCGCGTCCCACCATGTATCCGGTCGTGTTCTGCAGAAACACGAGCGGGATCTGGGCCTGGTCGCAAAGCTGGATGAATTGCCCCGCCTTCGTCGAGCCATCGGGTTGAATCGGGCCGTTGTTGCCGAGAATCCCCACCGGGTGGCCGTCGATGCGGGCATGACCGCACACCGTATCGGCGCCGTAGTTCGCCTTGAAGGGCAAGAATACGGAACCGTCGACGAGGCGGGCGATGATCTCGGTAACATCGTAGGGCTCGCGGTCGCTCGCCGGAACGACCCCGAGCAGCTCCTCGGGATCAAAACGTGGCGGCGCCCCCTCCGGAACGGTCGCTCGGTCCCACGGCAGGTGCGCCAAGAGCTCTCGTGCCATCGCGACCGCGTGCGCGTCGTCTTCGGCGAGATATTCCCCGAGCCCGGTCACGGTGGCGTGCATCTCCGCCCCGCCCAACGTCTCGTCGTCGGCGTCTTCGCCGATGGCCGCCTTCACGAGGGGCGGGCCCGCGAGAAAGATCTTCGACCGCCCGCGCACGAGGATGACGTAGTCGCTCATGCCCGGCATGTAGGCGCCCCCGGCCGTAGACGAGCCGTTGACGACACAGACTTGGGGCAGGCCCATCGCCGACATGCGGGCCTGGTTGGCGAAGGTGCGACCCCCGTCGATGAAGATCGACGACTGGTAGAGAAGGTTGGCCCCGCCGCTTTCGACCAGGCTCACGGTGGGCAGCTTGTGGCGCATCGCGATCTCTTGGCCCCGGAGCCCTTTGCGAAGCCCGGCGGGGGGAATGCTGCCCCCCTTGATCCCGCTGTCGCTGGCCGAGACGAGACAACGAACACCGGACACGGTGCCGATCCCGAGGATGCTCCCTCCGCCCATGACGTCGCTCTTTCCGTCGTCGTCGTGCATGCCGAGCCCGGCCAACGGGCACAGCTCGAGAAAGGGCGTGTTCCGGTCCAAGAGGCGGGCGACCCGCTCCCGCGGCACGAGTTGCCCCCGGCCCTCGAAGCGCTCGCGCTTGGCGTTGGAGGTTTCGCGGACCCTGCGCTCCAGCGCCCGCACTTCGTCCAGCCGCGCGGCGGCGCGGTCGCGGTTCTGGCGGTAGGCGTCGGAGCGCACGTCGATTCGCGTCGCCAACTCGGGCATCGCCTGGCGTCTTTCCACCGCCCTCACCGGGCCTCAAGGCCTTCGCGTCGTCTGGCCCGACGGCGGCATCGGCTTACGGTTACCGGGGGCGCCGGCGTCGCCTCGTGGCGGGTCAGCACCATCGCGCAGCCACTCGGTGACGAAGTCGATCAGCTGGTGGCGCCGGAACTCGGCGAAAGCGCGCTGCGCCCCCGGGTGAAGGGCGAGGGCGCGTTCGAAGCCGAATCGGCCCTTTCCCGCGCGCAACATGCGTCCGAGCCGTTTTTTCAACGTCGGCTCAGAGACGCGCAGGCGCACGAACTCGCTGCGCCAGCGCCACTCGGTGAGCCCATCCGGTCGTGGGACTTCGACGAAGCCGTCGGCGACCCAACGAGCCCGTTCGTCGTCGCGGTCGCGCTCGTCGATGGCGTCGAGGCGGGCGACCTCGCCGGTCCCCGGGCACCACCCCACCACCCGCCGCGGGCTCGCGTCGCAGAGACGATCGGCGATCCGAGTGGCAACCTCCACCTCCCGAGACCTTGACGAGGAGGAGGCGGCCCGTCCACCGCCCCCTCGATCCGGGTTGACCCCTCGATCAATGTTGAATGGTCACGCTGATGCCGGCCGCTGGGCCGTCGAGACCGGCGACGCCGGGGGCGATCGCCACCCGAACCGGACTCTTGCCTCGGCCTCCCGCTTGCTCGCTCGCCTCGTACGCGTCGTACCGAAGCGCGACGACCGTGGCCAAGCCGAGGGTGAGCGATCCAATCGCGACGTTGGTGCCGCCGAGTCCGGTGGCGATGTCGCGCTTCGTGGGGGAGGGGTCGATGCTGTCAGACGGCAGAAAAAGATAGGCGCCACTGAGGAGACTGTAGAGGCCGGTGACGTACCCGAAGGCGAGGAAGTTCATCTCGTCCTCGACGGGTTCACCCGCGAGCCGGAATCCCATCACGGTGGCGCCGGCTCCTCCCGCGACCGCCGCGATGAACCCGTTGCAAATCGCCTTCGCCGTCAGGTCGTCGCTGCAGTTGGGCCCGCCCGCCGCCTCGGCGAGGGAAGGCGAGGCCATGAGACACGCCGCGACCGAGGCAGAGGCGAGCCCGCGTGACCAATGCGAGGTTGGATCGGCGTCTCGATTCATGCGCCCCACCCTAGCAACGGCAGTGCCATCGGGACTTGGGTTGAAATATTGGGTACTTGGTCTCTTGGGCCGAGATGGTTGTCGGACGCTTGGGGGCCGAGCGATGTGAACCCACGGTCACGGCCGGTGGCCACCGCGGGTAGCGTGCTAAATCCCGGCTCGTGAGCCTCGAACCTCAGCTCCAGCTCGCGGCGGCGCACGCTTCACGCCTCGCGGAGGCCGCGCGGATCCGGCGCGGGACGGCGCGCAGCTTGGGCCGCAGAGAAAGCAAACAGCTCAAAAAGGACCTCGCGCTGCTCGCCAAAGGCGTTCGCGACGGGGTGCAACACGTCGCCTTGATGGTGGGTTACCGCGACGGATATCCCGCTCGGACCCGAACGCGCGAGGGCTTGTTGGAGGCGATCGGAGAACCCAAGCGTCTCCGCTCGGTCGACGCCTGGCTCGAGCACATCGCCGCCGGGGCCCAGCTGCTCTCCGAGGCCATGGAGGAACTCGTCGATGCCCCGCCGCCGATCCCGCCTCCCGCAGGCCACCCCGACACGCCCGGACCGGAAAAGACGGCGGGACGCGCCGTGGACCACCTCGGTGCCCTCGTGTCGCGTCTGGAGATCACCATTCACCACTACGTACCGCTCCAATGAAGGGACCGTGCCCATGATGAATTGGGGCGGCCCATCCCGGCTCGGCATGGTGAGCGCTTTCTTCGTCACGCTGACGGCGTGGTCGGCACAAGCGCAGCTCATGGTGACCCGAGAAACCCGTGACGCCTCGCTTCATGCGGTCGACGGCGCCATCTCTCGCGCGGACTGCGACACCAACGCGCTCGCGCTGGCGCTGACCGGCCTCGACCCGGGCGCCGTCGCTTCGGTTTGGGTGACGACGGACGACGAGGCGGATTGCGCGCAGCGCGATGCGCGGCTCGGGGGCATCTGCGTCGACACGGGACTCGTGTTTGCCGGGAGCGGGGGACCGGTGACCGAAGCGACGTTCCCCTTCCGCGAGCTCACCGAGGCGCTCGTCAACGTCGAATCGTGTCGCGATGTGTCATCGCCTCCCGCGCCCGCCGAGGGGTTGCCGTTTCGGGTGTTCCTGCTCGTCGACGTGTCGGCGAACGACACCGATGAGGCCGTCGTCTTATCGTCGATCGATCGTCTCGACCTCGTCGGACCCACGCCGCCGCCGGCGATCACGACCGTCGCGGCGGAAGAGGATGGGGTGACGATCAGCTTTGACGGCGCGCTCCCCGAGGATGCCCAGGGGCTCCGCGTGTTCGCGGAGCCGACCGAGCGTGAAGCGCCCTGCGCCTCGCCCAACCTGATCCCGGGCGCCGTCGCGGCGGCGGCGCTGGCGGTGGCGCAACGGAGCATGCCCGACCTCGCTCCGCTCCGAGTGACCCTGCCCGACGAGCTGACGTACGCGCTGGGAGGGGCGGCGGTGGATGACCTCGGCAATACGGGGCCACTTTCGGAGCTGTCCTGCGGAAGGTCGCTCGGATTCACCCCGCTGTCGGGGGGCAGCGGGGGCTGCGTGATGGTGGCGGTGCCGTCGGACGCGCCGACGGATCCCGGGCGGTTCGCTCCGTGCGCCCTCATCGCCTTCGTGGGAGTGGGGTTGGCCCGCGCGCTCAGACGGACGGGGCGGCGCGGCCGCGGGAGACGACGAGAGCGCTCCTCGTCCGGCTCGGGGCGTATCCCGGCGGTCGGTCAGGGGAGGGGTTGACGAAAGCGACCCTCCACGGCGCGGGTACCGGCGCAGGCACCCATCTCGCGGACGTTTTCGGACGCAACATCATCTTGCGAGGCGCGGCAGCTTTCGAACGAGGGTTCGGTTCCCAGGGAGAGCGAATCCCCTCCGCGATCGTCCACGACGCTCGCCGAGAAGCGACAGGTCAGTGCGTGTCGTCGGCCGGGGCGCTCGTCTGAAGCTCGGTCCGAATGGTGTCGAGGAGCCGGGCCGCGAGCTTGGTTTGGAACCGGTAGCGGTTCCAGACCATCACGATGGTGCGCGAGGGGTGCGCGGCGAGACTGCGGTACGCGCGGTCGGGGCTGTGGTCGGTGACCCGGGCCATCTTGGGGATCAGCGATACGCCGTGCCCCATGGCGACCAGCTCCAAGACCATCGCGAGCTGGCTCGTGCGCTCCACCGAAACCGGCTCGACGGCGCGGCTGCGACAGGCGGTCACGACGTTGTCCGTCAGGCAGTGCGCTTCGTTCAGCAGTACGAAAGGGTGTCCGCGAAGATCGTCCAGACACACATCGGGCGCCGCGTGCAGGCTATGCGCCGCCGGCAGGACGAGGAGCAATTCGTCCTCGAAGAGCGGTTCGACCTCGAGGTAGGGCGCCTCGACGGGAAGGGCCATGAGCGCGACGTCGATGTCGCCGGCCGCGCACGCGCGCGTCAGGTTCTCGGTGACATCCTCACTTACGACGATGTCCGCGAGGCTGGCCACGGTGCGAAACGCAGAGATCACCCGCGGGACGAGATACGGGGCGATCGTCGGGATGGCGCCGAGGCGAACGCGACCGGTTTGGCCGTCGTCGGTGATCTCGGCCTTCGCCCGGTCGACGAGCTCGACGACTTGGGTCGCGTAGCCACGGAGCACGCGACCCGCGTCGGTCAGAACCACCTGTCGGCTCTGGCGCTCGAAAAGAGGCTGGCCGAGCTCGTCTTCGAGCCGCGCGATCGATCGGCTGAGCGCCGGTTGCGACAGAGCCACCACCTTGGCGGCCTTGGTAAAGCTGGCGTGCTGATCGACGGCCAAAAAGTGGATGAGCTGAGCGATTTCCAAGCGGCGTGTCCGAGGTGCGAAAATCGCCGGCACGGAGACCCGGCCGGCGATGCTCCAGATTCGCGGGCTCAACCGTTTCGCGGCCGAGCGGCGGGGGGACGCCCCGAGTTCATGACCTTGACCCAGGCGTCGACGAAATCCTGGGCGAACCGCTCCGCGCCGTCCACCGAGGCGTACATCTCCGCCATCGAGCGCAGCTCGGCGTTGGAGCCGAAGACGAGGTCGACTTCGGTCGCGGTCCACCGCACGTCGCCCGACTTGCCGTCTCGTCCCTCGAAGACACCCGGTGTGGCCTCGGAGGGGCTCCAGGTGACGCCCATGTCCAGGAGGTTCACGAAGAAGTCGTTGCTCAAAACGCCCGGTCGGTCGGTGAACACCCCGTGCTTGCTGCCGTCGTAGTTGGCGCCGAGCGCCCGCATGCCACCGACGAGCACCGTCATCTCGGGGACGGTCAGGTCCAACAAGTCCGCGCGGTCGATGAGGGCACCGGCGGGGGAGGCGATGTGTGAATCGCCGTAGAAGTTGCGAAAGCCGTCGGCGCGGGGCTCGAGCGCGGCGAACGACGTGACGTCCGTCTGCTCGGGGGTCGCGTCGGCGCGACCGGGCCGGAACGGGACCTCGACGTCGACGCCCGCTTCTTTGGCGGCCCGCTCGACGGCGGCCGCACCGCCTAGGACGATCAGGTCGGCGAGCGACACCTGTTTCGTCGCCTGGGACTCGTTGAATTCCTTTCGCACCTGCTCGAGGGTGGACAACACGTTCGCGAGGGCCTTGGGATTGTTGACGGCCCAGTCCTTCTGCGGCGCCAACCGCAAGCGGCCGCCGTCGGCCCCTCCCCGCATGTCCGAATGCCGGTAGCTCGCCGCCGAGCTCCACGCCGTCCGGATGAGATCGGAGGTGGTGAGTTGCGTCGCGAGGATCTTCTCCTTCAGGGCCTTGACGTCGCCCCCATCGATGAGCGCGTATTCGATGGCCGGCAGCGGGTCTTGCCAGACCAACTCCTCCTCGGGGACATCGGTGCCGACGTAGCGCCAACGCGGTCCCATGTCGCGGTGCGTGAGCTTGAACCAGGCGCGGGCGAAGGCCTTCTCGAACGCGTCGGGATCTTTGAGGAAGCGCTCAGACACCTTGCGGTAGGCGGGGTCTTCCTTCAACGCCAAGTCGGTCACGAACATGATCGGTGCGTGCCGCTTGTCGGGGTCGTGGGCGTCGGGGACGAGGTTGGCCGCCGCGCCGTCCTTCGGGATGAATTGAAGTTTGCCCGCCGGACTCTTCGAAGCCACCCACTCGAAGGAGTACAGGTGGCTGAGGTACTGGTGGGTCCACTTCGCGGGCGCCGCCGTCCAGGCTCCTTCGAGCCCGCTGGTGTGGGTGTCGGACCCTTTGCCGCTCCCGCACTCGTTTTTCCATCCGATCCCCTGCGCTGCGACTTCAGACCCGCCCGGGTCGGCCTTGAGACACTCGTCCTTGTGGGCGCCGTGGGCTTTGCCGAACGTATGGCCGCCGGCGATGAGGGCGACGGTCTCCTCGTCGTTCATCGCCATTCGCGCGAAGGTCTGGCGGATCTCCTTGGCCGCGGCGAGGATTTCGCCACTCCCGTTCGGTCCCTCGGGATTGACGTAAATGAGGCCCATCCGCGACGCGCCGAGCGGCTGCTCGAGCTTTCGGGTACCGTCGTGCCGCGCGCTGGCGAGCATTTGGCCCTCGGGACCCCAGTACACCATTTCGGGTTCCCAATCGTCTTCACGCCCGCCGGCGAAGCCGTAGGTCTCCATGCCCATCGACTCCATGGCGACGGTTCCCGCGAGCACCATGAGGTCGCCCCAGGAGAGCTTTCGTCCGTACTTTTGCTTGATGGGCCACAGCAACCGCCGCGCCTTGTCGAGGTTGGTGTTGTCGGGCCAGCTGTTCAGGGGCTCGAAGCGCAGTTGCCCGCCTTCGGCACCGCCGCGACCGTCCGCGGTGCGATACGTCCCCGCCGCGTGCCACGCCATCCGGATGAAGAAAGGCCCGTAGTTGCCGTAGTCGGCGGGCCACCAGTCTTGGGACGTCTGCATCACCTCGACGAGCTCGGCCTTCAGCTTGGGAAGGTTGATCGTTTTGAAGGCCTCGGCGTAGTTGAAGTCGTCGCCGTACGGCGACGGCCGCTCGGCGTTTTTGCGAAGCGCCGTGAGGTCGACCTGGTCTGGCCACCAGTAGCGGTTCGGTTTGGGTTGCCCCGCGGGGTACTTCTCTCCGGGCTCTGGCTTCGCGACCGGCACCGTGGCCTCCTCCGGAGGACTGGCGGTCGAGGTGGGGTCGGCGTTCTTGCCGTCGTTGGCGCAGGCGACCAGCAGGAGGCCGGCGAGGGAGAGGGAGGAGAGACTGGTCAGAGACTTGATGAGGTCGAACATGGGATGGATGAATTCGCGAGGGGGTGATGAGGTTGAGACGTCGCGTCGAGGAGCCCTCGGGGCCCCCGGGCGCGACGCGCCTGCTTCCACAGAAAAGCTCCGAGCAAGATGCCAAAGGCGACGATGGTCGCGACCACGCCGAGCGGCGCGAGTCCGTCGGCGGTCGTGAGCACGGGTCCAGGAACACCGGCGGCGGCGTCCTGAGTCATGGCGGCGCCGAGGACGAGGACCATGGGGGCGAGCGCGACGGCTCCTGGGAGTCCTCGGCTCCCGACGGGTTCAGTTCGATCGTGTCGCATGGGAGGCTCGTTCGTCGCCAAATGCCGGCGCCGCCGAAGTCGCGGGCGGCCGGCCCACGTCCTTCCTCCACTACGTACGGACGCGAAACGGCATTGCCCAAGATCGAGTTTGCATCTCGGCCATGCGTCGCGTGCATACCCGCGCCCCACCGGCCGCTCGGGTGACGCTCGCTCAGTTCAGGTCGAGGGCGAACTTTTGCAGCGTCGCGAGATCGACGACCTCGAGCGTTTTTTCGTGGGTGGCGCCCAAAAACACCGGCGGCGCGACACCCGCATCGTACGCCTCTTTCCACCGGCCCGCGCACAAGCACCAGCTATCTCCCGGCTCGAGTCCAGGAAAGTTAAAGGCGGGTACGGGCGTCGACAGGTCGTTGCCCCGGGACTTGCTGAAGGCGAGAAACTCCTCGGTGACCTGGGCGCACACGGTGTGCAGGCCCCGGTCGCGTGGACCCGTGTTGCAGCACCCGTCGCGGTAAAACCCCGTCAGGGGGTCGAGGCCGCAGCGGCGAAGCTCGGTGCCGAGGACGTTCTTGGCTTTTTCTTCACCGCCCACGCGTGAGTGGTAGCGCCGGTCGGCAGCGGGGCCAAGGCGCGCGGGCGCTTACTCCAAAGTCGTTCCGTCGAAGACCGGGTCGACGTCGGAGAGATGAAAGATCCCCGGGTAATTCTCGAACTGACCGCTCGGATTCGCCCGCAAGACCGAGTCGCGCAGGATCATGGTGCCCGTGCGGTCGTTGCTCACGTAGAAGATGGCCCCGCCCCCCTCGTTGGCGTCGTTGTTTTCGATCCGGGTGCCGCACACGTCGAGGGTGAAGGTGTTGCCGTCGTTGTAGATGGCGCCCCCCGAGCCGCCGCCCGGCGTCCCTGCTTGTGCGGGGTTGGCCCCGTTGCCAATCGCGCGGTTGTGGCTGAACAGGCTGTTGATCACCGTGTAAGACACACCGATGCTACTTAGCCCTCCGCCGTTCGAACACACGTTGCCGAGGTCCGGGGCACCACCGAAGGTGCTGTTCACGACGTAGACGGGGCGGTTCTGGTACTGCTGAAAGACGCGCACCGCCGCTCCGCCGACGTCGGGGCCCCGGTCGGCGCAGACGTTGTTGAAGAACCGTGTATTGATGAGCTTGAACCGACCTCCCGAAGCGTAGATCGCGCCGCCCCCGTCGTATTCCGTCTCCTCGCTGCTGTTGCCGTCGACGAACGTGATGTTCTGAACGGTGAGTCGCGGATGGTCCTGGTCGTCACACTGGGGCGTGGTCCACACCTGGTCGGGGTCGCAGGTGTTCATGTAAAGGATGCGCCGCTGTCCCGCCCCGCTGAGGGTGATGAGGCCCCCGCCGTCGATCACCACGTCGGGATTCTGGTCGTTGAAGACCTTCGCCGTCTCGTCCAGGGTGATGGTCGTCGGCTCCGGGCCGCAATCGAAGACGATGGTGCCGCCTTGGGCCACGGCGCCGACGAACGCCGAGGAAGTGCAGCTCTCGGGGGTGCCGGTCCCGACCACGTGGTCGGGGGCGGACACATCGCCGAGCGCCGCGTCGAGGGGGGCGTCGCAGGCGCCGTCGGGGTTGCCTGCGGGGGGGCCGTCGTCGGGGTTGGTCAATGGGTTGCCGCCGAGCCCGCTCCCCGTCGACGCGCTCCCGCCGGGGTTGGCCCCCCCTCCGCCTCGATCTTCGGCACTCTCGCCGCAGGCGACGCTGAAGAGCGCCACCGCGAGGGTGAAACTCGAGCCGAAACCGCGCGTGAGAAAGGCTGGAGCGTGAGGCGGCGACGGCGGCATGAGCAGAGGCTATCACCGTTCACCGGGCCACCGGGCCACCGGGCCACCGGGCCACCGGGCCACCGGGCCTCCGGGCCACCGGGGCTCCGGGGCTCCGGGGCTCCGGGGCTCCGGGGCTCCGGGTTTCCGGGTTTCCGGGTTTCCGGGTTTCCGGGTTTCCGGGTTTCCGGGTTTCCGG
>JBCCLB010000054.1:0-45750 GCA_039027095.1 Myxococcota bacterium | reverse complement strand
GCAAGAAGTGATCACCGCCGGGCGACCCTCGAGCCGGCCAACGGGGCGTGACGCATGGTCGCCGTGTCACCCCTTCATTCGGCCCGCGACGACCGGCAAGAATCGTTGTCGTCGGCCGGCAGAACTAATTGACGTTGGTCAGCCCGTCCCCCTCGCGCCCTCGAGTCGCTCCGGCGGACCAGATCCTTCCTCCTGCGCCCACCGGCGGACTCTACAAGGGCATCGGTGCTCGTCACAAGCTATCCTCCGGGGGGACGGCCGGTCTACCCGGGTACACCGAGCTGTTTATGGAGTACCCAGAGAAGAGCTTTCAGCCGGCGACCTACGGGGTCGATTACGGGTCGGAGTTGATTTCGGAATTTGCGCTGGGGGCGCTCTTGGTGGTGGCGGCGGCATCGCACACTGGGCGCACCGGGTTCGAAGAGTTCAAGGGCAAGAAGGTGGGGGTTGTCACCATCAAGTTCAAGGCGGGTGAGGTGAAGGCCGGGAGGCGGATGGGGCGAGAAGGAATTGCGGTCGACGTTATGGACCTCGTAAATGTGCTCAACAACAACCACACCTGTCTGGAGCGCGTAGCGTTGCAGGTTGGCTCGGCGCAACCGGGCGGTGGGCGCCCCTATGAAGAAGGCGCCAAGCGATTGCTGGAGCGCGTTCGCCTGGTGTCAGCCGCCATGACACCCGCGATGAGAGCGGGCGTCCAAGAGTCCATCGGCAACATTGCGGACGTGGACGACCTGATCCTAACGAGAATATCGTTGCGGGGAATCATGGGCGGGTCGATCAAAGTGAACTTCATTCGCGACGCAGACGACGACAATTTTCCTGTGCTTAGAAAAGTGTTCCGATGATAAAAAAACGAAGCGTGTTCGGTGCATTATTGTTCGTACAGGCGTTGTCGTGTTCGGGAGGTCCTCCCGCTAGCTGGTCACCGGCGGTCTCTGTGAAGAGAGACGAATCTGCGTCAGACTTGCCCGCATGCAAAGCGATTGAACGTACTTTATCGTGGACGCCGACGGAGTTTATGTCGCACCCCGGTCAGTACCTGGAGCATGGGGTAGCGTTGCCACCCGGCGTTGTTTCGTTCGATTCCTTTGACGGCGCGGTGTGGCGGGCAGACGGTCGTGTGGTAGCGGTGGATGCGCGCGTTCCTCGTGGCCTTCAAGCGCTCCGCGACATCAGCTTGCCGGCAAGTGGTCGACCGGTGGGCGTGGTCGCAGACCACGACGCCTTTCGGCGGGGAGGGCTCGCGGGGCTAATTGGGGGTCGTTGGCCCGACGTACCGGTCGGCATCACCCTCGTCGGGGGAAGGCGGAACGCTAGGGCACTTCAGTATACGTATCCGATTCCGATCGTACACTGGTCGATTCGGGGGTTCCATCTAGAGACGATCGCATTGCGGGAAGGTTTTCACAAGGACAGGACGACGAGGAAGATGGGCGTCTCGTTTTACCTCGACGTTGATGGGGGGGCACGTGGGGTCTTCGCGGCGGAGGGTACAGTCGCTTTGCGGGTGTGGCTGTTCAGAGGAGGTAGGCTGGCTTTGCCCTCGACCCTCGAGACTTTGAGCTTACGGGTGGCGAACATTGATGATCGGCTCTTCGACCAGATTTTCCGGTTGCCGGCGCTGCGGCGGCTGGAGCTTCGCGAGGACGGGCCGTCGGGGCATTTTACGATGGAGGGGGTGTACCAGCGGCACCCTGATTCATGGCTGACGCAGTTTCGAGAGCGCCCTGAGGTTGAAATCGTTCTCAAGCGGGGGTTAGCGGGTGACCCAGCCCTCTTAAAGGCGATGGCGCCCGCGTGTAACGTCACCGAATTGGACTGGGTCAAACTGGATGCGAAGGAGGCCGCGTTGGTCCAACAGTTTCCAAACTTGCGGAGGGTTCATTCAAGAGAGGTGACCAAAGAAGGATTGGCGGCGCTGCGGGGGCTTCCGCGCCTTGAATCGCTGCGGGTACGCGTTCACCCGGGCCAGCTCGGAGCGCTCCAGTCGGTGGTTCACGAGAACGGAACGCTCGAGGTCGAGCTCTTCCAGGGCGAGGGTGAGCCCGAGAACGTTTCCGACACCACGGTGCTGAAGAGCAGGGCGCTTCGATGGTTGCAGGTGGGCGCAGGGGCGATGAGGGGGAGTGCCGTCGACGTGCCGCTGGGGCCCAATCTTCGCGAGCTGTTCGGTGACGCCGAGGCGCTGTCCCACCTTCGGCTTCACGACGGGATCCGACACCTGAAGGTGAGGAACGGTATCGGACACCGGCTGGCGGCCCAGCTGGGGGACGCGTCAGGGCTTCAGCGGTTGACCGTGCAAGCGACCGCGGGGGTCGATGAGGCGTTTGGGCGTGCGGTTGGCAACCTGCGCAAGCTCTACGAGCTGAGGATTCTCGATGAGGAGGATCGGCCCGCGGGGAGCGACGTGCTGGTTCCGTTTCTCGACGGGCTGCCGCAGCTCGTGGGTTTGACCCTGGGCGGGAAAGACGTGACGGACACGGGGCTGGCTTCGTTTCCTGAACGACCGCGGATGGCGAGCCTCGACCTTAGTGGGGCGCGGGTCACCAATCGAGGGATCATGGCGCTGCCGCCCATGCCAGAGTTGCGAACGCTGCGACTGGCACGGACGCTGGTCGATCAGCGGGTGGTGCCGTTCTTGGTCGAGAACTTTCCTCTGCTGGCCGTGCTCGAGCTCGACGGGGTAGCGCTCGACCTCGAGCACATGAACCGGCTCGTCGCGCTGAAGCATTTGTCAGAGGTCTCGTTCGACGCGACGGGGGTGTCGTGGGAGGAATATCAGGCATTCAATTGTGCCACGGGGGGCGCGGCGAGCACTGGGGTGGAGACCCCCGAACGACCGGATCATCCGGGGCCGACGACGTTCGTCTGCACAGAGACCTACAGCGGATTTTGACGACCTCGAAAGCAACGATCGAATGACGGCGGGGACGAAGCCAGGGGTGGAGAGCCTCGCTGCGGTGGAAGCGGCGGAGCAGGAAGGGGTGACGCTGGCGCCGGTCTTCGAGAGACTTACGATGTCGGAAGCATCGTGGCGCGAGCGACACCGCGGTCGGCTCATCGAGGAAGTCGCCGCGTCGGCGGCGTCATTTCGCGCAAACCAGGCGGCGTTGGAAGCGGCGCAGGACGGGTATTTCGCCCCGTGGCCCCACTCTATGAGGACGCAGAGGCGTGGGGACAATACCGCGAGGCGATGGCGGCGGCGGGCGGGGCGGCGCGGGTCATGGCGTCGACAGGGCTCTGTCTCGGCGATCTCGCCCGGTTGGCGCGACATTACACCCTCGACCACAACCGTTGATGGTGTCGCGATGCTCGCCGACAAGTCGGCGAGGGCGAGCATCGCTCCTCAGAGCCGGTTCTATTGTCGCGGGGGTGCCTTACTTTTTGGGTCGGTCAAATCTACCGATTTGACCGACACTATAGCGACGGCGTTTCGAGGAAGACGGGGCGCTGGCCGCCCGCGTGCGCGGGGCGGGCGAGACCTTTTCCGGCGAGGCGTCGGCGTTGCCGCCGCTCACCATTGGGTCTCGTGAGGCCCGCGGTACCGTCCGGGCGCATGCTTCCGTGACACCGGCGGCCGCGGCGGCGGAAACGGCCGAGAACGTGAACCTGTACGCTCGGGCCGAACGGGCGGCCGTGCTGACGGCGCTCCTCCGGCGCGGGGACGACGGGGTGACGCTGCAGCAGCGGACAGCGATGTCGGTCGTCGAAGCCGAGCACGAAGTCGCCTCCATTGAGGCGCGACTCGAGGGGAATGCGCCGGTGCAGCAATTCTATCGCCGGCGCGTCGAACACCTCGGACGGGTGCTCGGGCGGGGCTCCGACGACGCGCTCGCGCGACCACCATCTTCTCCCTCCCCCCGCGCGTGGCAACCTCCGCCGAACGTCGAAGGCATCGACGTGACGGGGCCGGTGGACTTTGCCCAAATCGGACGCGACCCGCTGCCGTTCGATCCCCACGCGACCCCGCAGCTGCCCCCGCCTGTCGTGTACCCTGCGCGGGCGTCCGCCGGAGAGACGGCGGTGGTCGACCTGGCGGCGGTCATGTCTACGGCGACACCCTTCGAACGAGGGGGGGCGCCCGCCGCCGTGACACCTCCCGTCAACGCCGAGGCGCCGCCCGCGAGCGCCTCTGAACCAAAGCCCGACCCACCGCTGAGCACGGTTGATGAGACGGGCGTGCTCGACCCCTCGGTGCTTGCGAGCCTGGGTCCGGCACTACCCTTCGCGGCCGCGCCGCCCGGTTCGTCCCCGCCCGTGCGCCTATCGTCGACGCCGACTCGGCCGCGGGACCCAATGGGGGGCACCGCCGTCGTGCCCCCCGAGCGGCGGGCGGGGCCGCCCGCGCCCGCGACGCCCTTCGAGTCGATGCCACCCGCCGCGCCTCCGCAAACGCCGCCTCCCGCCCCGACCGTGTCCCGCGAGGCGTCCATTTGGACCGAGGTGCGACGCTACGCGAGCTTTCGGGTGGACATGAAGCGGGCGCCCGGAGAGGGGGACCGGCTGCGGCGTCACTATGGGCTTCGCGACCTGGTCGAGCAAGCGGAGCTGGAGGCCGAATACAATCGGCGCTTCGGGGAGGACGCAAATCTGGTGGCGGCGTACCAAGAGGCGGTCGCGACCTACGTCGCGTCCCGTGACACCGCGGAGGAGGAACGCTCGGATGGGTGATGCGGCCAAGCTCGGAGATCGGGTGGTGGCCATCGACACCCACATCGAAATGGTGCCGTCGCCGGGCGGGCCCGTCGCCACGCCGACCCCGAATCCCTTCGACGGCAAGTTGGTCCAAGACCTGAGCGCGACGGTCGTCGTCGACCAAATGCCGCTGGCCCTGGAGGGAAGCGTCGCCCTCAATGCATCGCCTCACGTTCCCAAGGCGGGCCCGTTTCAACGACCGCCATCGAATCGCGGAACGGTCATGGTAGGGGCGCCGACGGTGAAGGCCGACGGGCGACCGGTCGCCCGTAACGGAGATCCGGCCGACACCTGCAACGACCCTCAGGATGCCCCGAAAGGTCAGGTCGTGGCGGTGAGCACCGTGAAGGTCGGTTCGTGACGGAGACGGGCGCCCCGGCCGGCGCGTACGCTCATTCGAGCGCGATCGAGGTCGTGACCTCCATCTGGTTTCCCTTTTCCCCGAACGTCAAAAGGACGTGTTCGCCTTCCCACCCTTGGTCCCAGTCGATGAGCACGCTGGCGTCGCCGAGGTCCTCGTTGCCGTTGAGGAAGCCGTCGTGGTCGCGAAGTGATGTCGTGACGCAGACTTTTTGCCCGACGCCAAACGGAACGTCGTCAATCGATACGCTGAGCGGAGCGGCCGGGATCCACGTTCCGTACCGGGGCATCGAGAACCACGCGTCGGAGCCCGCGTTCCACGCGTAGGAGACCCGCCCCCCGCTGCTGCAGCTGACGACGGGGTTGCCGGACTCGGGCGTACGAATGGCGACGTGCCCGTAAACTTCTGGCCCTTCGTCGCCGGCGGCGTGGTGGAGACGCTCCAAGTTCAAGGTGACGCGACCTTGGGTCGGGTAACACACCTTTTCCTCGAAGTCGGTGGTGAACGCCATCGTGGCGACCTTGTTGTCGGTGTAGGCCAAACGATAGCCGATGGGGGCTCCGGGTGAGTCGAGCGCGTATTCGCTTCCTTCGACGATGTACTTGCGAATCCCTTCGTAACCGTCGATCACGCCACTGGCGGATTCGCCGCTCCCGCCGAGCACGAAGGCGCGAATGGTCGACCGCGACAAGACATCTTGCTGGTTGGCGCTGAGTTCGACATTGGCGTCGAAGATCCCGCCGTAGGACGCTTCGAGCGCCTTTCGCACCACCTGCTCGGAGTCCTCCGTCTCGACCGTGAACACCACCCGGCGGCCGTAGGTGATCGACTGCACGTACATGGGCGGACTGTCCGCGGCCATGTGGGGCTGAAGGTCGGCCACCGTGGTGCCGGGGACGAAGTGGTTGGCCGGCGCGATCTTCGTGTCGACGTCGATGGTGAAGTAGGCCTGCGAAAACGTGACCAGGAGTTTGGTGGTCTCTCGGGTCGCGAGAAAGTCGTAGCTGCCGGCGATGGATCCGAGGCCCGGCCAATCGAGTCCCGCCCCCAACGCCGAGCCGACCTGGTCCGCCGTGCGCACCTGCTCGATCTCGAAGTGGAGCGACGCGGCGGCGGAGCCCTCCAAACCCTGTTGCAACAGCTCATTGCGCAGCTCGCGAAACGCGGAGAGGCTCGGCTCGGGCATTTCGCCGAGGGGGCTCGCTACGAGGTTCTCGAGGGAGAGACTGAAGGTCACCGGGGCCAAGGCGACGCCGATCGGGGTGAGCCGGCCCCGCAGGGCATCGTCTCCGCGCACCACGTTGCCCGGCCACAGGGTGGCGGAGTTCGGTTCGAAGATCGCGTACTCCTCGAAGCGCCGGGTCTCGGTGAACGACTTGAAGCTGCAGAGCTCGTCCCCCTCCTGCACTTCGTCGCACGGTCCGTCACATTCGAGTTGGGTCTTCGCGACCGCGGGATCGACATCGAAGTGTCCGAGACCACGAAGGTATGCGTTGACCTCGTCGGCGGGGTCGGACAACGGCTCCTCGGGGGGAGCGGGCTCGAAGTCGTCGGGCGCCACCCCCGCCCCGAGGTCGCCCACGCACCCGACGAACCCTCCCAGAATGATCGCGATCCAACCGTACTCCCAGACCCTCACGCGTCGAGGGCGAGGCATGGGTGCCCCCGTCGCAGATTTTTCTCGTCTCCCGGTAGCTGTGCATCCCGCCCGTAGCGCTTGGGCCTTCCCTTTTTGCGCATGATAGGCTACGTCTCCTTACAAGCTCGCCGAAGGTATGACCCGAACGGAGGGTCGAACGCTTTGACGGGCGTCGTTGCGGGAGCGGTGGCGACTTGGGCTCGGAAACGGCGGGAGGGAAGGTCGGCGACCTCTCTCCGTAGAAGGACACGTTAGGGGCCGGGCAGGCCCGGCGGAGGCGGACATGGCACGACTTTCTTGGCGTTCGGTAGGCATTTGGGGGGCGACGTTCGTGGTCGCAGGAGCGGCCGTCGCCGCCTGCAGCGCTTCGGCCGACGACGACCGGCGCGTCCGGGCCGACGACGACGACGACGGTGGGACCTCAGGGGTCGGGGGCGACGACAGCACCGGCAGCGGCATCGACTTGACGGGCGGGGTGGGGGGCGGCTCGACGGTATGCACCGACGTGGGGTGTATCGACGCCGGTGTTCAAGGCGGCTGCGATCAGGGCATCAACGTCGCCGCCGCCGATCCGATGGACGGCGCCCGTGCGATGGGCCTCTGCGCCGACGTGGCCACGGCCGGCTGGGGCGTCACCGATGCGCGCTGGGTCAAGGCGGATGGCAGCCCCCTCGACGGCGCGCAGCTCGCGCTGGGCCACGGCGTGTTGCCGTCGTTCGGGCCGAACGTCTTGCCCCAGGAGGGCGGGACCATGCTCGCGCTGTCGTCGGGCACCGCGCGTCAGCCTGCCGACGCGGGCTACGAGCCCGTGTCTGGCTATCCGAAGGATCCGTTTCCGCACGTCTCGCCGCCGGGGTACCCGAAGGAGTCGCCGAGCTGTCCGGGGGTGATCACCGGGGATCCCTACGACTCGGCGGGCCTCGAGCTGAGAATCAAGACGCCGATCAACGCCAAGTCGCTGCGCTTCAACCTCAACTTCTACACTTACGAATTCCCGATCTACATCTGCGACACCTACAACGACTTTTTCGTCGCGCTGATGACCCCCAAGCCCGTCGACCTGCCCGACGGCAACATCTCCTTCGACGGGCTGGGCAACACGATCAGTGTCAACGCGGGCTTTCTCGAAGTGTGCCTCCCGCAAACGGCGGGGGGGAAGAACTTCCCCTGTGCCCTGGGCGCGGCCGAGCTGAGCGGGACGGGCTTCGAGGGAGCCGCCGCCACGAGCTGGCTCGAGACCACGGCCCCGGTCGAAAACCCCGGCGAAGAGATCACGCTTCGCTTCACCATCTGGGATTCTGGCGACGGCGTGCTCGACTCGACCACGCTGCTCGACAACTTCCGCTTCGACGCGGAAGAGGGAACCTCCGGCACCATTCCCGTCCCC
Organism: Myxococcota bacterium; assembly: GCA_039027095.1. Classification (GTDB taxonomy): domain Bacteria; phylum Myxococcota_A; class Polyangia; order Polyangiales; family Polyangiaceae; genus JAPYTK01. The sequence continues at coordinate 37,665 of JBCCLB010000054.1, read as the reverse complement.
CGGTAGGCCCCGTTCCCCGACCGGCGGCCGACGGGGGCGGCTGCCATTCGGATTGGTGGTCGCTACAGAACAGGGCATGTCCCTGGTGCCGACCCTGCTGCTCGTCACGACTGCATCCCTGTTTGGAGGGATGGTGTTCTTTCCCAGCGTCGTGGCGCCGATGGTGTTTCGCGTCCTCGACACCGACGCGGCCGGTCGGTTTCTCCGCGCGCTCTTCCCCCGGTACTACACGTTCATGATCGCCACGTCGGGGCTAGGCGCGGCTTTCGCGGGGATCGCGGGGCGATGGCGCGACGCGGTCATTCTCCTGCTCGTCGCCCTCTCGACGCTCGCGGTCCGCCAACTCCTCGTCCCGGCCATCAATCGCTGGCGAGATGCGGGCCGCGCGGGCGACGATGCCGCGGCGCGCCGCTTCGAACGCGGTCACCGCCTCAGCGTCGGCATCAACATGATTCAATTGGTCGCGGTACTGGTCGTTCTCTGGCCCGGCTGACCCTGGCGTAAGGGGCGGCCACGGCCGGATTGGCGCGCCCGTAGCCGGGACATGGCAAAGACGTTACCGTACGCCGGTGGCGCTGCCCGTCGTCGACAACCGCACCGAATTTACCGCGGTGCCGCGGCTGCTCCTCGATCGAAGTGGCGAGGCGTTGGTGGTGATCGTGAAAGCGTCGTTCGAATGGGCCGACGGTGCGCTGTCGCTGGCGCCGCCCGAGCGCATGCGTCCCGTGCGGGATGCCGACATCCCCTGGGGCGAGCCCGAGGTGAGCAGCATTGCCTATCCCGCCGACAGCTGCGTCCGCAAACCCGGTACCGACGTGGTGGTGGTCGCTGAAGCCCATGCGCCAGGGGGGCCGCAACGCTCCTTCGACGCGCGGGTCGTGGCGGGTCCGGTCGACAAGACGGTTCGGTTGTTCGGGCCTCGTCTTTGGTACGCCGACGGGGAGAAAATGACCGACCCCGAGCCTGTCGCTTCGGTTGCGCTGCGCTACGAGCTCGCTTTCGGAGGGTTCGACGACAGCGATCCAGAGCGGGTCGTGGAAGACCCGCGCAATCCCATTGGGCGCGGCCGAGTTAGGGACCGAGCCCAGCTCACCCATGCGCCGGCGCCGCAAATCGAAGATCCGGGGGCGCTCCTAGGAGACCTCGGCGTGGCGCCAGCCCCGGCGGGGGTGGGCGCCGTCGGTCGCCATTGGGCGCCGCGCCGTGACTTTGCCGGTACGTACGACCAAACGTGGCAGGAGACGCGTGCCCCGTTGCCGCCGGTGGATTTCGACGACCGCTTTCACGTCTGTAGTGCCGCCGGGCTATGGTCGCAGCAGCCCTTGAGGGGTGGGGAGGACGTTCGCCTGTTCAATCTCCTCCCCGACGGCGTTGGCCTCGAAACCGTGCTCCCCGTCATTGAATTGAAGATCGGGATCGAGGCAGAGGGGGAAGTGACGGTCGCGACGCCGCACCTCGATACCGTGCTCGTCGACCTGTTGGCCACTGACGCGGACAAGCCACCCGCCATCGAGATGGTCTGGCGCACGTCGGTGCCCGCGCCCCGTCGGCTAGCGCGCGCGAGGGTCGTGGTCCAAGAAGAAGGGGGGCCATGAACGCGTCTGCGATGGTCGTCGTGGGCGTGGGGGCGACCAGCAGCCTCGCCCGGGGCGCGACGCCGACCGCCTTCCTGCACCGAGCCGCGATGGCAGGCATGAAGCCGTCGCCGGTGTCCGCGCCCGACGGCGAACCGGTGACGGTGTGCACGGTGCCCACGCTCGACCCGAAAGCACGGGGGGTGGCGCGAGCCGCGACGCTCGGGCGTCAAGCCCTCGACGAAGCGATGGGCTCGATGGCGCTGCCGCCCTCGATGCGAGCGGCGCTCTTCTACGCCGTCGACGATTTCGTGGCTGCGGACGAAGGGGCGGAAGCCGCGTACGACCTCGGCGCCTCTTTCGGCCGCGCATCGTCTCTGGCGCCGGTCGCCATGGAGGATGTCCGCCGATATGAGGGCGGCGCCGCGGCGATAGGTCCCATGCTCACGGCCGCGCGCGAGGCCCTCGAGCGCCACGCGATCGACCTCGCGTTGGTGGGAGCGGCCCATTCCGACGTTCACCCAAGTCGCATTCGCAGGCTGTACGAGGCCGGGCGCCTCTTTGGGCCCGACAACATCGATGGGGTCGTTCCCGGCGAAGGGGCGGCTTTCATCGTGTTGATGCGCGCCGCCCAGGCCCATTCCCTCGGCGTTCCGGTTCTCCTGCTCGTCGACGCTGTCGCCACCCACCTCGAGACCGCCCGCCCCGACAACGACCACAGTGCATTCGAGGCGCTCGGTATGACCGCGGCCGTCCGCGAAGTCGGGGCGACCCTGGAGGCGGAAGGAGGCAGGGCGGGGTGGATGCTCACCGATGCCGGCACCGAGCGGTGGCGCCATTACGAATTGTCGGCGGTGATGACCCGCACCTCACGACTCTGGTGTGCGCCGCAGTGGGCCGATGCTCCATCGCAGCGGCTCGGTGCGCTCGGCGTGGCCAGCGGGCCCATGCATCTGGTGCTGGCGTCGGTGGCGTATCCGTGTGGCTTTGCGCCTCACGACCGGGGGCTGTCGCTCACCGGCTCGGATACGACGGGCGCGCGCACCGCGGTTCTGTTCCGCGGGGCGCCCTCCACCCTCGACCACAACCGTTGATGGTGTCGCGATGCTCGCCGACAACGTCAACGATCGCCGACGACAAGCCGGCGAGGGCGAGCATCGCTCCTCAGGGCCGGTTCCATTGTCTTGGGAGTGCCTTACTTTTTGGGCCGGTCAAATCTACCGATTTGACCGGCACTGTAACTGCGTACTTGTCGGTTCGCTACGCCGGTCAGACTTCGGAGACCTTCTTGGGAAGGTGAAGCTTCGAGGCCATGAACGTCACCATGGCGGAGGAGATCGTGACCCCGCTGCTGTCGATGACGACCTCGCTTCCCCCGCATTTGAGGGTGATGGTCCCCTTTGCCTCGAGTTTGTGAAAGGCACCCATGATCGTGGCGGGCCCCCCCGCCTCGACGACGTGATTGCCGTCGAGTTTGTCGACCACGGCGCCTCCCACCAGGCTCGTCCGGGCCCCGGTGACCGTTTCGCTTTCGCCGCCCTGGCTCAAGACCACCAGGCCGAGCTGGGATTCGGTCTTCGTGCCGGCGCCGCTCTCCGAGCGATTTCCGATGCAGACTTCGACGTGGGCGGCGCCCGCGGTTTGGGTCATGTTTCCCGCGACTTTGATGTCGTGCCCCGTCAGCATCGCCACCGCCTTCAGGCCGCTCACCGTCTCTTCGTAGGCGCCCGCGACCTTTCCGATCTTGTGGCCTGGCCCCTTGGTGCGATCGGTCTCGTCCTGGCCCCCGACGTCACCCTCGGGGCCCGCCGCGTTGTCGCCCGAGGCGCCGCCCCCGCCTGCGCCGTCGGCCCCGAGCGCGCTACGCATCGCGCGATGGGCCGCCCCCGCCCCGTCTGCGATGGCTTGATTCGCCGCGGCCTGGGCCGCAATGCGCGGGCTACGTAAAGCCCCCGCGGCCGCGGCCTGAATCATGTTCCCGCCGCCGCCGCCGCCTTGACCGCCCATGGCCCCCGCGAGGGCGCTCGCCCCGGGAATGCCCGCCGCGGCGCCGGCGACGCCGGGAAGGGCTCCGAGGTTGCCGTCGCCCATCGATTGCAGTCCTTGGCCCAACGATGTGGCTTGCGCCACCACGCCGTCGACGGGGCCGAGGACCTGGTTCACGGCGCCCTGAACGTGGGCCTGGACCTGGTTGATGGCCTGGGCGGCCGCGGCCTCGAGGAACGCCTGGGCGGTCTGCGCCGCGAGCTCGAGCAATGCGTCCAGCGGGTTGCCGTCCATTTCGAATTGATTGCCACCCACGGAGGTCGTCGCACTTCCGCCGACGGTCAGCCCTGCCACGGCATTCACTTCGACCGAGCGGTTGCCCCCTACCGCCACGGTTTGGTCGCCCGTGATCGTGTTTTGGTTTCCCTTCGTGATCTGAATCTTCTGATCCGCGCCCACGTCGAGCGTGTGGTTCGCTCCCACCACACGCGTGCGGTTGTTGCCCACCGACGAGGTCTTGTTGTTGGCCGTGGCCATCCGCATGTCGTGCTGGGCGTGAATCATGATCTCTTCCGCCCCCGCCGCATCCTCCATGCGGATCTCGTTCGAGCCCCCGCCCCCCGGGCTGCTCCGCGATTGAAGGCTCGTCCGTGTCTTTCCCTCCGGCAGTTTGTAGAGCGGCATGAAGGCGCCGTTGTAAAGCCGCCCGGTGATGACCGGGCGGTCGGGGTCGCCCTCGAGAAACTCGACGATGACCTCCCACCCCACGCGCGGGAGCACGAGCGAGCCCGACGTCTGCAGTTGGGTGACGCGGATCCACGCCGACGCGGTATCGTCGGTCGTTGGCGACCGGTCCCAACGAAACTTCACTTTGCTGCGCGCGTGGGCGTCGGTGTGAATGGTCTCGGACTCGGCGCCCTCCGGCGCGACCACGGTAGCGGTTTGCGGCCCGAAGATCCGAGGCTTTTCGGTGACGGGGGGCAATCGGTAGGGAGCGTCCCTTGGAATGACGTCGATCTCGCTGATGAGACCCGGCGCGTCTCCGTCATCGCCGCTGTCTTCATAGCGGTGTCGGCAGCGCACGATGAAGTAGTCGCCGTCGAGCGCGCCCGCGCTGGCGAGGGTGAACGTGCGACCGGGGCCGACCCGCGGGCAGACCACCGGTACCGCCACCGTCAGGCGCTGTGCTTGCTCCGCCTCGAGCCGAGTTTGGACCAGCGCGCTTCCCCGGCCCGGGTCGACGTAGCCCCCCGGGTAGTCGTATCGCTCCAGGTCCGGGTGGAAACCCGCCTGCGCCTCAGCGGTCAAATCCAACGCGGGTCGCTCGAAGTCGTAGTCCCGCCGGACGAAAGACCCCGACACGACGCGGGCCGCATCGGCGGGTCGTCGGGCATGGTCACCGGTGATGTCGAAGCCATCGCCGTGTCGCACCGCCAGCACCGGGTCGCCTTCGATGGCCGGCGCGGTGGTGCTGTCGTCGGCGAAGACCACCGTCGGACCCTCGTCACCGACGGCGAAGAAGTAGTGAATCCCCTCTTCTTCGAGAAGTCGATGAATGAAGTCGAGGTCGCTCTCTAGGTACTGGACGCAGTTTTCCCGGGGGGCGTATTCGCGTGTCATTCGCCACTCCGAGGCGAGGGCGTGACGGTCGAGCACGGTGCGGATGATGTCGCAGGCGTTTTGCTCCTGGTAGATGACCGCGGTCACCTCGTGCGCGAGGAGGGCGAGCGGTAGCTCGACCACGATTTCGAACGCGTGAACGTTCACCTCGGAGCGCGCCTGCCCGAGGACCGTGGCGGTGGTGATGACCCCCTGAAAGACATGCTCATCCTCGGGGAAACCGAGCCTCACCTCCGCCTCATGGCCGAGGAGCGTCTCGAGCGGGGGCGCGACGTCGAGTCGAACCTCCAGTCGGTAGCGGGCGGGGCGCCCTACGTGCGCTTCGCTTTCCAGGCGAACCACCCGGCGGACGGGGATGCGGCCCATCGACAGGTGGCAGAAGGGAGTACGGGACACGGCGACCCTCAGTTGTCGATGACGAGCGCGCCGAGGTCCGACGTGTCGCCGTCTAGTTTGATTGAGACGCCCATGATGGTGACCATGGCCGGGTTGAGGTTGATCATGCTCGCGCCCATGACGATGGAGAGCATGCCGTCGGCTTCGATGGTGATGTTGTTCGCCTTGGCCATCTGAGCCCCGGCCGCGACTTCCGTGTACGACGCGGCGGCGGTCTCGACCTTGTCGCCCGAGGCGAGGTTGGCGATGGCGCCGGCGACCTGCTGGGTGAAGGCGCCGCTGATGGCCATGCCGCGTCCGCCGCGGACGGCGATGATCTTGGCGGCCCCGCTCGACTCGGTGATGTTGCCGCCCACGGTGATCAATCGGTTCGCCGCCGTGATGTCGACGATCGCGGCGCCGACGTCGTGGGTGTAGCTGCCGAGGGTCTTTTCGGTCGCCGAGCCGACGATGAGATCGACCATCATGCCGCCGACCGAAACGCGCGCGGCGCCTCCGACGTCGCGCTTGTGGTCGCCGCCCACGCTCAGATCGCGGTTGCCGCCGATGTCGAGGCCGTGGTCGCCGCCGACTTCGTCTTGCGCGCGGGTTTCGACCGCGACCGACTGGTCGCCCCCCACGGAGAGCGCCTGGGAGCCGCCGACGGTGGCGGTGAGGCTGTTGGTGACGGTTTGGGTGTGGTTGCTCCCGACGCTGTGGGTCGCGTTGGCGCCTACGCTCTCGGTGACGTTGTTCTTCACCTCGACGGCCATGTCTTTGGACGCATTGAAGAACATCTCTTCTCCGCCCTTGCCGTCCCCGAACCGAAATTCGTTGGTGCTCCCCCCGCCGGGGGAGGTCGCCGTCTGCAGGCTGCTCGTGGCGGCCTCCGCGGGCAGGTCGTAGGGAGGTGGGTGCGTCGCATTGAAGAAGCGCCCCATCACCAGGGCGCGGTCGGGGTCGCCTTCGAGGTGGGCCACCGACACTTCCCACCCCACGCGCGGCAGCAACATCGAATCGCCGAGGGCCAATTGCTGGGTCCGCATGGGGACGCTCGAGCCGTCGTCGGTCGGTCCGAGGCGGTCCCAGGGGTAGCGCACGGTGACGGCGGCGGTGTCGTCGACGTGAATCTCCTCCCCGGCGGGACCGGTGACGACGGCCGTGGAGAGCCCGATGGCGTGGGCTTGCCGCGGTCGCGGAGGAGGCCGAAGGGCGCGGCGGTCGGTGGGGATCGCCTCGAAGCGGCACCGATACGTGAAGGCCTCGGGCGCCTGGCTTCCGAGGCGAGGAGCGCGCCCCTCGAGGCGGACGGCGACGACGGCGTAGGCTCGATTGATGGGCTCGTAGGGGTGCGCCTCGACCGCGAAGCGCAACCCTGGTCGAAGCCCGAGGCTCCCCGTGTCACCTTCGATTCGCTCGCCGGTCGAACGACGCTGCTCGAGTGCGATTTGCGCCTTACGCTGGGCTTCGTGGGGCTCGGTGCACCGCGCGGGGTAATCGTAGACCTCCAGGCCCTCCCCGTCGGCCGAGGCGGACGCCGTCACGTCCAGTTGCGGTCGCGCCGGGTCATAGTCGCGGAACGTGACCGTGTCGGGGGTGACTTCGTGGCAGAGTCCGACGCCGGTCACCACGTCGGCTGCCTCTTCGAATCCGTGTCCCGCGCGATAGGGCAACACCGCGACGGGCGCATCGGCGAGACCGGTCGGATCGTCCCCCAACACCAGGGTTTCCCCCTCGTCGGTGTGCTCGACCGCAAAGTAAATGCCCTCTTCGGCGAGGATGCGCTGCGCAAAGGCGAGGTCGGTCTCTCGGTATTGCACGAGATAGGGCCACGCCGGATGGTCTTCGACGAGTTGCCAGCGCACGTCGCCCTCCAAGCCCGCGGCGTCGACGACGTCTTGCACGACCCCCTGCGCGTTCTTCCCCTGGAACACCCGGCAGTCCGACCGCTGGGACCAAGACCAGGGCAGGGGGGCAATGTCGAGGTGAATCGTACGGACCCCGTCGACGTCGGGTGCCCGGGCGGCCCGGATCACACGCCCGCCGAACGTCCGCGCATCGGCGCCATCGGTGCGCCGGAGATGAAGGGTGGCCCGGCGCCCCACGAGCTCGGCGGGGGGGCAGGGGGCGAGGTCGCCTTCGATGAGCTCGCACGAAAGACGCGGCACCTCGCTGAGCCGTTCCTCGACGCGATAGTGCAGCACTTCGAAGGAGCGACCTTCGACGTCGAGCGCGGGGACGATGAATGCTTCGACCTCGGCCATGTTCACGCCATCTTCAATTGGCCACCCATTTTCACCACCATCGCGCCCTTCACCGAGATCTTCTTTCCGTCGATGACGATGGGGCCGCCTCCGAGTTTGACCTCCGAGCCCCCTCCTTTGAACACCCCAACCCCCCCGAGGAGGGTGACCATCGGCGCCTTGACGATGAGGTCGCCCCCCAGCTTCTGGTAGTGGAGACCACCGATCATGTTGGTCACCGTGGCGCCCCCGGTATGGGCCAGATTGGCTTTGGTGAGGTGCACTTCGGCCGCCATCGACGTTTGCGTTTTGGCTCCCGCGATATTTTCGCCGTGGCTTCCGTTGACGAGATGCACCGTGACCGCCCCTGCGGAATGCGTGTAGTTTCCGGCCACTTCATCCGCGAGGGACGCAATCGAGCCGTTGATCTGGGCGCTCGCGACCGAGCGCGTGATGTCTTTGGTGACCTCGTAGCGAAGGCCATTGGAGATGTTGATGAAGTTGCCCCCGACGGTGTAGTCGCGATCTCCCGAGATCTTTTCGGTCATGTCGCAGGTGGCATTGCTGGTGTCGTTGCCCCCCACGGAAATGCTCTGTCCGCCGCCCACGTGGTGGGTGCGGTTGGCCCCGATGCTTACCGCTTGGTTGCCCCCGACGCTGATCGTCTCGTCGACGCCGACGGAGGAGGACCCGTTGACGCTGACGTGGTCCTCTTCGTCGACGGCGACCGACTCCGTCTTGTCGTTGCCGACGGTGACGTTGAAGTCCTTTTGCGCGTGCACCGAAAATCCCTGTCCGTCGGCCTGATCGGACAGGGAAATCTCGTTGTAGCCCCCGCCCCCGGGCGACGACCACGATTTGAGGGCGCCCGAGGCCTTGGCGCCGGGCAGCGCTTGCGGTGGCACGTGCTCGCCGTTGTAGACGCGCCCGAGCACCAGCGGCCGGTCGGGATCGCCATCGAGAAAAGCCACGGTGACCTCCCATCCGATGCGCGGGAGGATCACACTGCCCCCGAGGCCGAGCTGGGCCACGCGGATCCAAGCACTCGAGGTGTGATCGCGCTGCCCTTCGCGGTCCCAGTGAAAGCGCACCTTGATGCGCGCGTGCTCGTCGACGTGGAGCGCTTGGGCCTGCGAACTGCTCCCCGTGACGATGGCCGTTTGCACGCCGGTGATGCGCGGCCACGGGGTTTTTCGCGGAGGGCCGAAGGGAGCGTCGGCGGGGATGCCGGAAAAGCGGTTTTTCGCGGCGACGGAGCCGCGGTCACTCTGTTGCTCACCCGTCGTGATGAGCTCGGTGACGACGAAGCTCCCATTGCAATCGGCCTCGGTCGCGCCCGCCACGGCGAAGGGCACCCCGCAGCGGAGGGAGATCGCGCGGCTCTCACCTTCGACGACGTCGGCATCCGCGCGCAGTCCCCGGAGCCGCGCATCGACGAGCTGGCCGCCGAGCGTGCCGGTGGTGAAGCCGCCCGGGTAGTCGAAGTGGCCGGGCGCCGATGGATTCTCCGGCGGATGTACCGCCCGCGGAGGCACCTGGGGTTTTTCGAAGTCGTAATCGAGAAGCATTGCCGAGCGGGCGCGGAGCGACCGACGCCGGCGAAACTTCGCCAGCGGCTCGGCCCCGAGGTCGACGCCCTGAGTCATGGCGAAGCGCGTGGGGGGGGCGCCGTCGCGAGGCTCGAAGGAGGATGGATCGTCGCCGATGACCATCCGGTGCCCGTCTTCCCCGTGCGAAAAGTAGTAGAAGAGCCCGTACCGTTCGAACCAGCGGTGCACGAAGTCGAGTTCCGACTCGCGGTACTGGACGATGAAGGTATGGGGCGCGTAAGGCTTCTTGTTGCGCCAGTCGACCCGATCCCCGAAGCCCGCCTCGTCGAAGATCGATTGAACGACTTGGACAATCGTCTTTTCTTGCCAGATCCGGCATCCCTGACGGTGCGTGAGCGCGGCGAGGGCGGGCCGGAGGCGGACGCGAAAGACGAGGCGCGAAGCGGTCACGTCGACGAAGCTCGCCCGCGCCACGACGCCATCGAAGGACCGCGCCGCGCCTGTCGCGTCGATGACCCGAAGCGTCACTTGGGTGCGGAGCAAGGTGGCGACGTCGAAACCGGGGGCCGCGGTCGTAAAGTCGACATCGACGAGGAACGGTTCGGACACACGCTCGACTGCGCGGTAGCGCACCGCCAGCGCGTCGGGAGGCAACCGCCCGCCCTGGAGAAGGAACTGTCCCGTCGCGTCCGCCACCTCCGCAGGTTATCTCATTCCGCGGGCCACGAGGGGGCGGTCAAACGTTCTGCCCGCGGTGCTGGGCCATGAGGGCGATGAACCGCTCGCGCATCTCGGGACGCTGCCGAAACTGCGCCTCGAAGTACGCGTCGAGCGCGGCCTTTTCGGACGGGGTAAGACCATGGGCCGCGACAACGTCGGCCTTGCGCGTCGGCGTTCGGTACAGGCTCGCACGCAGCTGCGCATACTGCTCGAGGGTGAAACGCGGCGTCGAGCGAAAGGGGAGCGCTCCGTCGTCGGGGATCACGGATGCGCGAAACGGGAGGGCCCCGTCGTCGTGGGACGGACGGAACGAGCCGGGCGCGCGCGCTCGAGCGGGCGCGGGGCGAAAGGGAAGGGCGTCGTCGGGGGGCGACGACGCGGGCCGAAACGGGAGGGCGTCCTCGGGCGGCGGCGGGACGTAAACCGGCATGGCCGTCGTGGTGTCGCGGGGGCGGGGTGGCGCTATTGCAGAGGGCGCCTCGGCGGCGGCAAATGCGGCGCGCGCAAGCCATGGAGAGGCGGGAACCAACGGGTCCGCCGGGGCTGAAGACGCGGCGGGGACCGGCACCGCGGCTCGGTCGGGCACCGCGGCTCGGTCGGGCACCGCGGCCCTGTCGGGCGCCACGGCTGGGTCCGGCGCCGGGGCGGGGGAGCGCGCGACGAGCCGCCGCGGTCGTGGCGCGCGCGGCAGAGGGCCGGTGGGTGGAGCCGGCTCGGAGCGCGCTGCGTCTCGGTGCGCGTCATCGAGCCGGTCGAGGAACCGCCGATGAAGCTGGAGGTTTCCCTCCGTCCCGAGGTGGCCCATGAGCGCGAGCCATTCCTTCTGCGCCGCGAGCCAGTCGGCTTCGTCGAGTCCCGCATCCGCGAGGAGCTGACGGCGCGAGCCTCCGCGTTGCATCGCCGCGGTGAGTCGGGCGAATTGGTCGAGCGACACCGGAACCGGCGTCGTCGTGGTCGCCGGGGGGGATGGCGGCACCGTCACTGCGAAAGCATACGCTAACGGTTGCGAAACCTCACGCGAGCCCGTCACGGCGTGAATCCTCGGGCCACGACCGAAGCATGGCGTTCTCCGCGGCATCGCCGGCGCGACGGAGCTTGCCTCGTGCCTCACGGTCGCGCCGGTGGGTCGCTTCGATGTCGCGGAAGTCGGCCTCGGAGAAGACGCGTTCGGCGTCGTGGTCGAGCACCTCGGTGTCGGTGGTGATCCCGTCTTCGCGCATGGCGCGCCGCAGGTGGTCGGTCGCGAACGCCTCGAGCAGATGTGCGCTTTCGTCCGTGCCGTATTCGCGACCGTAGCGCACGTAGGCGTCTTTCAGCGTCCGGTCGTGCCGAGCGACCTCGCGGGTCACCGCCCGGCGGACCGTTTCGTCCGGCGTTTCCGACCCGTAGCGGAAGAACCTTGCGAGCACGCGCTCGGTTTGCGCGTAGGTCCGTCGCGACAGCGCCGGCGCGCGTCGGAAGGGGTACACGGTCCACTCCCACCAGCGCCACCGTGCGCGCCCACCGAACCGCAGCGCGGCGACCATCTCGATGATCGCTTGCCCGGCGGGATCGTCGGGCGCCCCGCGCGCCTCCCACCGGTAGCCGGCCAGTCGGTCGAGGTAGGGCGTGCCCGCGCGGAGGACCTCGCTCGGGATCCGACCCCGACGCTGCAGAAGAGCGGCCTGCTCGTTGGCGAGGTCGGCGAGCAGGCCCTCCACGATGCGCGGTACGAGCTGATGGTCCGGCCGCCCCGCGAGCAACGAGTCGAGTCGGGCCAGCTTCTCGTCGAAGCTGCGGGCGAGCATCAGGGTGCGGAGGTTCTTGAGTCCGCCGATGTACGCCGGGTCCTGCCGTGTTTCGGTATCGACGTCGGTGTTGACGAGACATCCCGCGGCCGCGGGCAGGGTCGGAATGATGCGCAGCCGACCGACGCGGTACTTCTTCATCCAGAGAAACGTGTCGACGACTTCGGGCTCGTAGGTCTCGACGATGCAGAAGCGAAGACGCGGGAAGCGGCTCGTGAGCAAACGGGAGAGCCAACGGGCCTTTTTCCGGAGCCAAGACGCCTCGGGGCTGCGGCCGAAGAAGCGCCACGTCGAGACCTCGGCCTCGCGGGCCGATGAGGGCACCTCGCTGCGTTGCGGGACGAGCGCCATCGCGTCGTCGCGCGCTTCTGGCTCCCCCGCGGTCGAGACGAGCCATTCATGGAGGTTCAGCTTCTCGCCGACGAAAGCGAAGCTCACCCCTTCCTGCATCGCCGTAAAGACCTCACCCGCGTCGATGAGATGGTGCGCGGCGGCGGCCCCGATGGGGGTCTCGATGACGTCGTCGAGAATAACGATCGTCTTGTTGGCGAACGCTTCGGACAAGGTATGGCCGTCGATCTGTTGGTGGAGGGGAAGGCCCCGCTCGAGAGAGAGGTCCCAGACGCCAAAGGTGAAGCCGAGCTCATCGGCGAGGGCGCGCCAGCTCAGCAACTCTTCGCGGGTGGTACGGTGGTGCACGACGAGCAAGAGGTCGGCGTCCGGGTGGTAGCGGTAGCGTTGCGCCACTCGGGTCTGAAAGCTGCGGTATTGGACGGGCCGAAGTCGCTCGGGCTCGTCGATCTGCCCCAGCCCGAGGGTGAGGAGAAGCTGAACGCTCTTGTAGACCGGGGCGTCCTTCTTCATGCCGAGCGTCACCTCGAAGTCGCGGGTCTCCCCGGCTGCGAGGTGGTCGATTTCCACGTCGTGGCCCTCTTCGAGGCTGAGCAAACGGTCGTCGGGCCCCCACAGGCCTGCGTGCTCGTCGCCGAGATCGCTCTGCCACCTCTGCAGCCGAAACCCGAGGCGGCGTGCGCAGGCGCTGTCGCGACCGTACGCCTGACCGGAAACGTTGCCGATCCGAAAGCTCATGCGGGCCGCCTGCCCGGGTGGTAACGAGCGAAGCGATTGCAGCTCGCCACCCTCGATGGGGTACCGAATGACGAAGATGCCCTGGTCGTCGCTGACCGTACCTTCGTAGTTGGGGAACGTGCGCGAGACGAGAGGGACATCGGCGCGATGCCGCACCGTATCGGGCCGGGCCAGCGGGGCATCGGGCCCCTCGGGGAGATGGTCGCCGATACGAAAGGTCAGCGATCGATCTTCGAAGACATGGGTCTCACCCGGCGCGAGCCGGCGCGGTACCACCAGTGCCTCATCCTCCGGCAAGACCCAACCGGAACGTCGGAGGCGGAGGGTCACGTCACAATGGCCGGGCGTCGGCATGCCGCCCCGGTTTTTGACCGTGACGTTCTCCACCATGACCCGCTCCCCTGGTTCGTAGATCCCGTCGCGGTTTTCGCTCCGGTGGGTGAACGAGACGAGCTCCAGGTCGTAGCGCCCCGGGTACTGCGCGATCTGATCCTGGTGTTTCAGATGGATCGACAATTGGCCCGGGTCGCCGGCCGCGCCCGGATGAAGACGCGCGCGCCCAGGTGCCCCCGCCCTCCCGGTAGGCCCGTCGCTTCCGCCGGGATTATGATGGCTTATCGTGCGGCTCCGCTGGACGCCGTTGCTGTCGGTGTACCGCTCGGTCGTGGTCCAATGGTAGCTCCGGCCCCCGTCGCCTCCGGGTCCGCCGAGGCCGCCCGGCCCATTGGGTCCCGCCGCCCCCCCTCCGCCGCCCTCGACCGCATGCTCGACGAGCATCAGGAGATGCGAAGCGTCGTCGTCGACCTCGACCACCACATACCCGCCGCGACCGCCCGCAGCGCCTTCGCTGCCATGGCCTCCGTGGCCTCCGTTGCCGCCGGGTCCTCCGTTGCTGGCGCTCGCGTACCGGGAGGCGTTACGCCCTCGGTGTCCCTTCTGACCATCACCGCCGCGGCCGCCGCGTCCACCGTCGCCGCCGTGTCCCCCGACGGCCGCAAACACGAGCGCGCCGCGTGCGCCGAATCGCCTTTCTTCGCGCACGCCCTGCCGTTCCCCCTCCGGCGTGATCCTTTGCCCGGTAACGAAGACGGCGTCGTCCCCCGAGGGCTCGAGCCGCACCATGACCGTGCCTGCGTCCTGTCCTGGCTCGGCGGGAGCGGCGTCGCCTCCGCGCCCCCCGTCCTCGCCGGGGCCGGTGCCGTCGGCCCCCCTCGCGCCATCGCGCCCGGGCCGTCCCCGCCGGCCCGAGGCATCGACGACCAAGAGCGGACCATCGCTCGGCGGTCGCTCCCGCTCGTGCGTCTCCCGCCGGTACACCACGCGGGGAGGCTACGTCGATCCCGCCGGAACCTCTACGGTTCGACGGGCGGGCGCCGTCGCCGCGCCGGGCCGTGACCGTCAAGAAGGGGCTCGGCGTTGCCAGGTCCCAGGGGGATCCTGCCCTTCGGTCTTCGTTTTCCATTGGGCGAGCGCTCGCTCCTGGGTCACGACCCAATCGTCGGGACAAAAGTGGACGACGCAACCCGTGCGAATGAGCAGCTCCAACTGGAGGTCGCGTCGCTCCGCCGGGGTCGCGAGGGCCTCCGCAAGCTCGACCCGAACGTGCTCGGGAGCAAAGGGCCGCCCCCGGCGGTACCGCGTGCCGACCGAGAAGTCCGCGCCGTGTTCGTCCCACCATTGTCGCCAGCGTGCGACATCGGTGCAGGGCAGCCAGAGGGTTTCCCGCGCTGGCTCCGGCGGCAGATCGCGACGGTCGCTTACCGCGTGGACGAGACGGCGCGGCGGGGGCTCGCCCACGTCGGGATCGGGGGGTACGTCGACGTCGAGGTCTTCGGCGTCTCGCTCGTGGTCGGCGAAGAGGTTGGCCCCGGTGATGCGGTCGAGGGCGGCCGCAACGACGAGCGCCGTATCGTCGTCATCGTCGTCGAGGGCGATCGCCTCGAGGGCATCGAGCAGCGTGGCGATCGCAGCGACCGAGCCGGTGAAACCGAGCGCGTAAAGGTCAGCGGCCGAACCCGTCGCCCGTGCGCGCTCCAGAACGAGGGCCGCGTCGTCGGCGCTCCCGCCGAGGGCGAGGTACCGCGTGGCCCTGGGATGTTCGCCGCTCGCGTCGCGGAGGGCATGGAGCACGATGGGGACATCGGCGACCAACCCCGCGCGCCAGGCCGCGTCGCGGAGGGCGTCGTCCCCGAGGGCGTCCGCGAGGCGCTCGGTGATGGGCACGCGGGCCATCGCGGCCGGGAGCAGCGCTTCGGCGGCCACGAGGGGGTGGTCGGCCACGCCGGCTTCGAGCTCGGCCGGGCTCGCCCATCCGCGACGGGCGAGCACGCGCAGGGCGAGCGCGCGGTGCCGTGGATCGGGGTCGGCGAGCCAGCCGCGGAGGATCCAGGCGAGGTCGGGATGCGGCACCAGCTGCAGCGCGCGCGTTAGATCGTGACGGACCTCGGGATCGACCCGCTCGAACTCATGAAACAGCCGCTCGATGGCGGCGATGGTGTCGCGGCCTCTGATGCAGCCCAAAACCATGGCCGCGCCGAAGAGGTGCATCCCATCCTTGACCGGCGCATCGCGGGCGAATGGCTCGATCGCCGCGACGGCCTCGGGGCCCAGCGCCGCGATCGCGTCGACCGCGCGTCCCAGCCGCTGCTCGAGGGCGAGCGCATGACGCCAGGGGTCGCCCCGCAGCGGTGTGCGCTGCAGTCCGATCATCGTCACTTCTTCGAACAGTTCGCGGGCGCGAGCGCGGATCGCTGCGGCCTCCGACAGGGGCGGCGGAGGGGGCTCGGCCAACAGCTCTTCGCTGGAAGCGATGGCGGCCGACGGCGGCGGGGCGGTGGGGCGGGCCAGATCGTCTTCCTGGCGCGCGAGGCGTTCTTCGGCCTGGGCTCCGAGGGCCGCGAGGGTGGCGTCGAGGGCCTCGAAGCTCGTGGGACGGGCCGGGGGCAATGGCGTTGGGGGGGTGGGGGGCGCCGCTTCGGGGAGGGAGATCTCCGGGCGAAGGCTCGGTCTCGCGATGTCGTGAAGGCGCGGTTGGTCGCCGCTCGCCCGGAGTGGAGCCATCGCCGTAGGGGCCAACTGCGTGGCCCCCAGCTCGAGGGCCCGAACCACGTGCGCGTGGGCTCGTTCGAGGTGGGCGCGAGCCGCGGACAGAGGAGGTGCATCCCCGCCTCGAGCCAGCGCCGCGATGGCCCGCGACACATGGTCGCGGAACCGGTCGGCGGCGGCCGCGAGATCCCCCCGGCGGTCGATGAGATCAAAGAGGCTCGTCAGGGCCGCGGCGAGATGCGAGGCGGCGTCGTTGAGGTCTACCTTGGGCACGAATGGCGCTTCGAGGGCGCGCAGCCCGGTCGCAAACGCCCGCCGAGCCTGCTCCAGATCCGGCTCTGCGGGGTGCCACGCCACCCGACACGCGATAGCGTGGCTGCCCCGCGTCGCAAAGGTGCGTCCCCCTCATGACCGACCTCCGAGACCTATCGACGTTCGCGCGCCTATCGGTGCGATTGTCCCGCGCGGGCCCGATGCGCGACGAGGTGCTCACCGAAGCGGGACTCGACGAAGACGACTGGGCGGCGGCCGAAGCGCACTGGGCGCACGCCCTGGAGGCGGCGGAGCGAGATACCCCCGACGCCGAAGGGGTCCCCCCTCTCGTGGCCGCCTTCTCCGCTGCGTTCGTCGCGGCGCAGGCCGATGTCGAAGCCGGTCCTGACATGAGCTTCGAGCGCTACGTGGCGCTGACGCAGATCGTGCAACGGGGCGGGGCCGTCGACGAAGCGTTGGCGCGCGAGGGTGCGACCTTGGGCACCTACCTGCGCGCCCACGCAGCCTGGACCGCCCGCCTCAGCACCGATCCCGAGTTGGCCCAGCGCTTTACCGCCGCGCTGACCCGCCGTTGAGCGAGGCGCCAACACTCCCTCGGTGCGCCGGTCGGCGCCGACCCCCCCCCGGACCGTCCCTCAGTCGAGCAGGCGGACGTCGTCGATGTATACGCCGGGGTCCGTGACCGAGCCGTCGGTGCGCATCGCGAACCGAAGCTGAATCGTCTGCCCGGCGAAGGCACTCAGGTCGGCAGCGTAGGTCTGCCACCCGTTCGCTGATTCATCACCGCCCCAGCACATCTGCCCGTCGACGGTGAGCGGGTAGGCCGGCGTAACCGTAGTGAGCAGGCTGAAGGTCGTGCCGTTGTCGGTGCTCACAAGCACGTTCCAGCCATCGAAGGTGGAGCCCTCCGTGTTGAACCAGACCTGGAATTCGAGCTCGGGGCCGGCGGTTCCGGCGAGGTTGATGTTGCCCGAGGTGGCGGTATTCGTCGCCCACGCGAGGCCGCTGGTGTAGTTGCCCGCCAGGTTGGTGGCGATGACGTTGCTGCCGCTCACGGCGCCGTTGGGTCCGCTCGTCTGCGCGCCGCATTGCCACGAACTCGCGTAGGTCCACCCCGCGGGGCAGACCTCGAAGTCCTCGAAGAAAATCTCGTCCGTCACCCGGAAGTTGTACGTAACCTCCGTGAAGTTCGTGGGGCTGTCTTCGAGCCGAATGGTCACGGTGACGGGTCCTACCTCGCTCGCGGTCGGGGTCCCGGTCAGGAGGCCGGCGCCATTGAGCGACAACCAGCCGTCGTTGGTGCCGCCCGCCACGATGCTCCAGGTCGCGCCCGCGGTGCCGCCGGTACGCGTGAGCTGCACGGAGTAAGGCGTTCCTTGCTCCACGTTGGGGAGCGAGGGATTGAGAATCACGACCGGTACGTTGGGGCCGCTCGTCTCCTCGACGCGGACGTCGTCGATGAACACCCCGGGGTCGGTGACCGAGCCGTCCGTGCGCATCGAAAAGCGCAGAATGACCACACTGCCGACGAAGGCGCTGAGGTCGGCCGAGCGTTGGTTCCAACCGAGCGAGGTCTCGTCGCCGCCGTACGCGGGCTCGCCGGCGACGGTCAGGTCGTAGGGCGGGGTCACGCTCGTCACGACCGAAAACGTCTGCCCGTTGTCGACGCTGGCCTTGATGTTGTGACCGTCGAACGTTGAGCCTTCGGTGTGCATCCACTGCCACCAGGTCAGCACGGGCGTCACCCCGTTCGTGATGTCGATGGGCGGCGTCTCGAAGTAATCGTTGGCGTAGTCCATCCCGCTCGGATAGTCGCCCTGGAGGTTCGTCCCCGCGATGTTCACCCCCTGCTGGGTGCTCGCCGGTCCGCTGCTTCCGGGCTGGCCGCACTCCCAGACACTGCCGCCGAAGATGCCGCCGGGCGGCGGGCAGACCTCGAAGCCCTCCTCGTAAAGCACGGTGCAGAGCGGGTCGAGGGTGCCACATACCCCGGATTGGCAGGTGTTGCCGGTGGTGCACGAGTTGAAGTCCGTGCACGAGGTGCCGTCGGGGACAGGCATCGAGACGCAATTCTGATTCGCATCGCACATGCCGGCGTTGCACGCGTCGGTGCCCGCCGTGCAGGCGGAGCCGACCGCTTGTTGAACTTGGCCGCAGAGGCCGGTCATCGGATCGCAGACGCCATCGAAGCAGCCGGTGGGCTGGTCGAAGGCCGAGCAATCCTTGGGCAATCCTCCCTGACACTGGCCGGCGTTGCACGTCTTGCCGACCGCGCAGAGGTCACCAATGGTGCACGGGTCGCCGTCGCGGGAGAGATCGGCCTCCGGCTCACACATCCCGTTCTGCGGGTTGCAGACGGCGACCTCGCAGTCGTTGTTCACCGGCGCGAAGAAGCAATCGTTGGGGGTGCCGACGCACTGCCCGGCGGTGCACGTGCCGCCGATCTCGCAGAGGTCGGCCGGGGTGCACGACGCGCCGTCGGGTGCGCTCGCCATGCCGCAGCTGTCGGTGGCTTCGTCGCACGTGATCTCTTGGCATTGGTCGGCGACCATCCCGCAGGTGTTGGCCCCGCCGCCCATGCAGGTCCCGGCGCCGTCGCACGTGTCGTCGACCGTGCAGAACTGGTCGTCGTCGCACGATGTGCCCGCAGCCTGCGGGACCACCACGCATTCGCCGATGGGTCCCGGGTGGGTGCCGTCGTTGCACACCGACTCGAGACAGGTGGGAGCGGCGATTGCGCTGCAGTCCTGGTCGCACGGCCCGAAGTCGCGACCGCCCGTACCGCCGGCGCCATCGTTGCCGCCGCCGGTCGTGGTGGTGGGCTCGCCGCTCGAGGTGCCCGTCGAGGAGGCGGCGCCGTCATCGTCGTCGCGTTGGTCGTCCACCTGGCTCGCCGCGCACGCCATCAAGGACAGCGGCAACAGCGCCGCGAGAAGGGTTTTCGTGGTGGGTCCGAGCTTCATGGTCGTTTCCAATCAAAGGTAAGTGCAGGGATTACCTGCGCCGACGCCGGAGCCATATCATAGTTTGGCGGCCCGGGACGGGGCGACGTGGGCGCCGCGCCTCGAGTAAGCTCGCGGTTACGGTAACCTACGGTCCGAAAACACCCTTCGCGCCGCAAACCCGTGCGAGCTCGGTCGGACCGGAACCATGACTCGAACCGGGAATACGCGCGGCATCAACGGCCCGGCGGGCGCTGCCTCGAGGCGAACCACGCGCGGTAGCGCCGCATGCGGCGACGCTGATCGGCTGGCGCCCGGAGCCGGCACGTCGACGCTTCGTCGCTGCCCTCGGGGGCGGCCCAGCGCCGCTCAGGGCAGTCATTGGGATTGTACGCCATCTCGAAGTCCTCAGCGCGGTCCAGCACGTCGGCGAGCGAAAGGGTGAAGGCGCTCCCGTCGCTGCGCGTGTAGGAGAACGTCCGGCGCTCCGCCTCGGCCTTGAGCAGCGCCTCCAGGTCTCGCCGCCCGGGCGGGTCGCCGCCGGCGTGCGCCCAGCGCTCGGGGTGGTCGGCCACGCGGGCGGGCCAGGTCCGGGTGACGTGCATCGCGATGAGGAGGCGCATGTCGCGCGAGGGCGTCGAGAAATCCTCCCAGTCGCCCTCGGTCTGAAAGATCTCCGACCCTTCGGGCATGTCGATGGTGCCGTGGCGTGCGCGGTGGGCGACGCCGTTGTCGACACTGACCACCCGCCGCGTCACCTGCTCTTCGAGGGCGGTGATGGTCTCCAGGAAGGCCTGACGCGGATCCCGGGGGCGTGGCGACAGAATGCGGTCGATGCGGTCGTAAAAGCCGTCGACGCCGAGGGCGTACTGCTCGAGGTCGTAGTCGCCGTAGCCGGGGTGGGCCGCGATCTCGACGTTGGTCAGGGGTCGGGGATCCTCGGGGGCGACGGCCGCCACGGGACGGAAACGCTTGAAGCCCGGGCCTCCGTAAATCGGGTCGTCGGCGAACAGAAAGTTGCCGCGCCAAAAGCGGCGTCGCGAAACGGTGGCATCCGGTTGGCCGTCGACCGCGAGCAGCAGGCCGCCGGAGTTCGCGGTCTGCGGCACGCGCTTCACCACGACGAGGATGTGGCCGTACGGGTCGGCGAACACGGTGCCGGGTCGAAGGCTCTCCGCGTCGAGCCGCACCGGGTAAAAGTCGCCCGTATCGTCGTCGCCGCGCACGCGAACCGTGCCCGAGTGCACCCCGTTCGCGAGCCGCACCCGAAGGAAATTACCCAGGCGCCGAATCGCCCCCGAGCTGCCGTCGTTGGCCTTCTGGCTCGATGTCCAGCGGCGGCAGGAGGGGGGGCGCGATCGGCTGCCGCGGGTGCAGCTCGAGTAGCCAAAGGGAAGGCCCAGCTTGAAGGCGAAGTAGGCGCGCAGGGTGTACGGAAGATCCGCGCAATCTGGCTCGATCTTCGGGGCCTGCGCCTCGTCGTCCTCGCCGAGCCCCAAGTGGCCGAAGAGAAAATTGCGCGCGGGGTCGCGGAGCCCGGCCGACAGCGCCGGCCAGACCAGCGCCTCGCCCAGGGGCGCGGCGAACAGATGCTCGATCCACGCGCCGAACAGGCCCTCGTAGCGCGCGTCCCAGGTCGCTTCGTAGGGCCAAACCGCCTTGTAAGCGCCCGGGGAGCGGGGCTCGGCGGCGGCCGCGGCGACGGTGACCGAGGCGCAGTGGAGGCCGTCGTCGGTGGGGATCCGAACCGTGTAGGCCCCGGCCGAGGGCGCGCTGACGGTGACGCGGCGCCACGCCGGAGGGCCGAACCCGTCGGCGCTCGTCGTGGGGATGGACGATGACGAGGGGTCGTCGGTCGACGTATGGACCGCGATGGGCCCGCGAACCCCCGCACCGCTCCGGTCGACGACGATGACGTGCAGCGGCATGCCGGCGCTCGGATCCCGCGGCGAGACGTGCACATCGACGCCGGCGACTCGTCTGCACTTCGGGGTTGCAGCGGAGGCGCTGGCGACAACCTCGGGTGAGGTGGCCGACGCGGCAACGGGCACGGTGGGCACCGCGTCACGCTCGGCGTCGCCGCATCCGGGGAGCAGCATCGAGGCGGTGACGAGCCCGACTGTCGACCTCCTCAGCCACCTGAGCGCGGCGCGGGTCTCCATCCCCGCCGAGGGGGATGGGCTCACGGGGCCGCCTCGTCCGGGGTCGCCTCGTTCGGGGTCGCTTCTTCGCCGGGCGTGCTGGCGGGGAAGACGGGCAATTGGGGATCGGTGGCGGGGAGCTCGCCCGCGGCTGCTGTCGAGGGGGGATGGGGTTGGTCGGGCGACGTCGCGTGGGGCGATGGCCCCGATTCGTGGCAGGCGAACGCGTAGGGCGGACGGCGTTTTCGTTGTAGGGCCCAGACGTCGCCGCGCATCGTGCGGGCGTCGGGGTAGCGGTGGGCGGCCAGGAACGCGAGCGCGCGGTCGACGACCCAGCCGAGGGGCGGATCGTCGTGGGGCGCCGGCGCGACCGACGTGAAGGGCGGGGCGGGCCGGGTGAGCACCATCGTCGCCAGCGTCGCCTCGTCGGGGGCGAGATGGACATGCCGCCCCGCGAGCAGCTTGAACATCGTCGCCCCCAGGCCGAAGAGGTCCGCCCGGGCGTCGACGTCGCCGCCCGCCGCCTGCTCGGGCGCCATGAACGCCACCGTCGCGAGGTGCCCCTCGGTGAGCGTGGTCATGCCTTCCCGGACGCGCGCCCCGCCGAGGTCGAGCACCTTGATGTGGCCCTCCGTCGTGACGAAGAGGTTGCCCGGCTTGATGTCGCGGTGGACCACGCCCTGGTCGTGGCAGGCGACCAGCACGTCGAGGGTCTCGTCCACGTAGGTGAGCAGCCGGTCGACGGGTAGGGGATCCCGGGCCCCGACCTCGGCCAGGGTCTGCCCCTGCAACAACTCCATCACCAGGAACGGCGTGCCGTCGTCGGTCTCGTCGACATCCAGCACCTCGACCAGGCCGGAGTGGCCCACCGCGTTCGACGTTCGGGCTTCACGCTCCAGGCGCGCGCGGATGTCGGGCTCGGCGGCGACCTCGGGACGGAGAAGTTTGATCGCGGCCCGGCGCCCCACGGTGTGCTCGGCCTCGTACACGCCCGCCAGCCCGCCGACGCCGATGAGTCGGGTGAGGCGCCACCGGCGACGGAGGTGGGTGCCGACGCGCGCCGCAAACCCGTCGTCCTCGCCCATGGAGCCATGTTCCTCGACCGCTGCCGGCACGACAAGCGACCCCAGAAAGTCGTTGACTGAAAATAAGTCCGACTTATAGAGAATGTTCCGGATGGCGATTTGGGGCGACAAGAAGGCCGACCGGCTGGCCGAAGACCTGCTTCGGGCCATCGCGAGCGGTCGGATCCCCGCGGGCACGGTGCTCGCGCGGGAGGCCGAGCTGGCGGCGACGCACCAAGTCAACCGAAGCGTCGTGCGAGAGGCGCTCCGCCTGCTCGAGGCGCACGGGTTGGTGTGGCCGGTGAAGCGGCGGGGAACGGTGGTGCTCGATCCACGGGCGTCGCCGTCACCCGACGTGTTGCGGGCGATGTTGGAGCCGAGCCCCGGGGTTTACGACGCCGAGGTGTTGCGCGACCTGCTCGAAGTGCGCGCGACGCTCGACGTGGAGATGACCGCACTCGCCGCCCAGCGCCGCACCGACGACGACCTGGCCGCCATGAACGACGTCGTCGCTCGACTCGAACGCCACCTCGGCGCGCCCGACGCCTACGCGGCGACGATGGACGAGCTCGTGCTCGCGATCGCGCGGGCGACGCAAAACCGCATCTACCAAACCCTGGTGCGATGGCACCACCGGGTGCGCTCCGACATCGACGCCATCAATACCCTCATTCGGCTGGCCAACGAACCGCACCTCTCCGGGACGCGGTTCTTGGTGCAGCTCATCGCCGAGCAGCGGGCCGACGACCTCCGGGTTTACGTGGGCGCGGTGCATCAATGGTCGATCCCCCGCGTGCTCGCCGCCGCCGCCCTGGCCAGCGGCGCCCCCTTGTCGCTCGAGCCCATCGCTCCGCGATGAACCCTTCAATCGAAACGAATACCGTCATGAACGCTCCCATCCAACCCGTCGACCCATCACCTGCCCCGCCGTCTCAGACCAGCCCCCGTCGGGGCCCCTGGCACGAGCGCCGCGGTGGCCTCCACGTCCTCAAGCTGGTGGGGACCCCGCGCGAGATGGGCCGCCAACACGGACGCATGCTCCGCGATGAAGTACGTCGGGGTCCCATTCCCTATTACCGTACGTACCTCGAGACCCTGATGGGCCGGAGCGGGATCGGAGCGTTGTCGCCGCTGTTGTGGCCATTGCTGCAAAAGACGATCGGGCGCCGGGTGGCCGAGGGCTTTCCCGAGTACGCGCTCGAGTCGGTACGCGGGCTTGCCGAAGGGGCAGAGATGCCGCTCGATGCGCTCATGGAGGGCTGCTCGCTGCCGGATGCCTTGATGTGGGTGGCGGCGCGCCTGATGGGCGTGCGCCGAATCGGGCCCGCGGTCGCGCATCGCCTCGCGTTGGGCCTCGGATGTACCAGCGCCATCGCGTGGGGCGATGCGACCGTCGACGGCAAGCTGCTGCACGCCCGCAACCTCGATTACCACGGGGTGGGGGTATGGCCCGATACCGCGGGGGTGTTCTTTCACGAGCCCGACGAGGGCCTTCGTTACGTGTCGGTCGCCGCGGCGGGGGTGGTGATGGGCGGCGTCACCGCCATGAACGAAGCGGGGCTGACCCTCACCGTGCACCAACACATGTTCACCGACCAAACCCGCCTCGGCGGCATGCCCATCGGCTGCGTAGGCGACCAGGTCATGCGCGAAGCCCGTAACCTCGACGACGCGGAGCGCATTCTCCGGGCCCAAACGCCCATTGGCTGTTGGACCTACCTCGTCGCCGACGGCAACACCCGCGAGGTGCTCTGCTTCGAAGAGAGCCCGAACCGAAAGGCGACGGTGAAGCGCGATGGCGAGGGCGACCGCTTCGCGTACGCCAACATCTATCTCGACGAGGCGCTCGGGGCGACGGAGAAGGCGCTCTACGGCAGCTATTGGCGCCACAACCTGGGGCGCCACCGGCAGGCCTGGCGTCGCTTGAACGAGGGGAATGAAGGCGGCTTCGATGCCGCCGCCATGGCGGGAATTCTCGCCGACCCCGGCGAGACGCCAGAGTGCCGGATCGCAACCGCCATCAGCATGGTCATGACGGTCGCCTCGGTCGTCTTTCGCCCCGAGGACGGCCGGCTGTGGGTCGCCGACGGTTCGACCCCGACGAGCCAACGCGACTTTCTCTGCTTCGACCTGCGGGGAGCGCAGCATCTCCCCGACGAGACGGTCGTGCCCGCGGGGCGAGAGGATGAGGCCCGTGCCGAGGCGTACGCCGCGTACCGCCGCGCTTATCTCGCCTATGTCGACGATTCGAACGTCGAAGCGGCGCGCACTGAAATGAAGGCCGCCTGCGAAGGCGCTCCCGAGCAGCCTCTGTTTCACGCCCTCCGCGGGCTGCTCGCCCTGCAAGCCGGCGACGCCGACGCGGCGTTCGGGGCGATGTCCCGGGCGCTCGAGCTCGGTCATCCCCACCCGGAGCGTGTCGCGTCGTTTCACCTATGGCGTGCCCGCGCGGCCGACCGCCTCGGCCGCCGCGACGACGCGCGCCGCGACTACCGACAGGCGCTCGGGCGCCCCGCCGATGCGCCGGTCCACCGCGCCGCGACCCGGGGCCTGCGGCAGCCGTTCCTCCGCCGCGACGCCGAGCGCTTTCAGATCGACCTCACCTTCGCCGACGTCGTCAATCCTTAGACACATCTTCGACCGTCAGTCTTGGTTTGCATGTGGCGTCGAGAAGGGTAGCGTCACGACGCAACACGGACTGACGGCGAACGATGGCGGACACCCCCACCCTCCACACCGATCGACTCATCCTGCGACCCTGGCGGGCCTCCGACCTGGAGCCCTTCAGCGCGCTCAACGCCGACGCGGAAGTGATGCAGCACTTCCCCGCGTCGATGTCGGCCAAGGAGACGACGCACTTCGTGGCGCGGACCCGCGCCCACTTCGACGAGCACGGCTACGGCCTGTGGGCGGTGGAGGTGCGCGACGTCGCCCCGTTCGTCGGCTTCATCGGGCTCGTGCACCCGGCCTTCGAGGCGCCCTTCACCCCTGCTGTCGAGGTCGGCTGGCGGCTCGCACGGGCCCACTGGAACCAGGGCTACGCGACCGAGGGCGCCCGCCGCGTCGTTCGCTTCGCCTTCGAAGAGGCGGGGCTCGACGAGCTGGTGAGCTTCACCGTTCCCGACAACGCCGCCTCCCGCCGCCTCATGACCAAGCTCGGCATGACCCACGACGCCGCCGACGACTTCAACCACCCGCGGCTTCCCCACGGTCACCCCTTGCGTAAGCACGTCCTCTACCGCCTCGACGCCGACACCTGGCGCGCCGTGCAACACGGCCCCCGCCCCTCCGATCACCACGCCGTCGCCCCGAATCGCAAAGCCCGCGCAAGCTAGGCGAACGCAACGGGCGCGGGTGGCGCCGTCTCCGCGACGCGGCCGCCGGGACATCGTCGATGAGCGCTCACGGCCAAAACCGCCGCCGAAGACGCCGTGGGCTAAGGTGCCGAAGACCAGAGGAAGGCGGCCGCCACCGCCATCGCGGCGCAAAGCGGGGTGTAGAGACGGCGGTCCCATGTCGCGAAGGTCGTGCCGACAACGCTCTTGGTCAGCCCCACGTAACGCCCTTCGCCCAGGGCGCGCAGGGAGAACACGATCGCCATCGCCGCCAACGCGCCCCGCGTCCACACGGGAGGGAGGAGAAGGGGAAGCGGGACCAAGTCGACAGCCGCCAGCGGAACCACAGCGGACGAGGCGAGGGCGGCCGCGACGACGAACGTCGCCGTCCGGGGAGGGATGAACACCGGGTGCTCGCCGCCGGCTTCTGTGGGGCGTGAAGGGACGGCGTACGCCAACCCCCAACGCCCGCCGCCCGCCCAATAGACGTGAATGGCCGCCAGCGCGGCCAGAACGAGGGCCATCGCGATGGCCGTCAACTCGGTCGCCGTCATGGGTCGA
The DNA here is from genome assembly GCA_039027095.1 of Myxococcota bacterium. Taxonomy (GTDB): domain Bacteria; phylum Myxococcota_A; class Polyangia; order Polyangiales; family Polyangiaceae; genus JAPYTK01. The sequence continues at coordinate 11,360 of JBCCLB010000054.1, read as the reverse complement.
TCCTCTCGGTCAGCGGTGGGGAAGCCGCCGGGAGGAAGCGGACCGGCCCACGAGCACCGCGGCGACGAAGCAGGCCATTCCAATGGGCGCGCCAATCGCTTGAATCGGGCCGAGGTACATGACCCCCACGCCGGCGATCACCGTCAACATGGCAACATTGAGCATCGCGACCGAGGTCGGGGGAGGCCGATCGGGCGCGGTGAGGCGCAACGCGGCCAAGTCGACGCAGCCGAGGGCGACGCTGAACGCGCCCATCAGGAGGCTCACCCCTTGCCAGAGGCGCCACATCGATACGGTCGACTCGCCCAGCGGCACCGGACCCACGGCGATGAGGTCAGAGGCGAGCGATTCGGTCGAAAGTTCGCGAAGGTGCACGAAAATGTGGAGGATTCCGATCGCGACGAAAGCCGCGGACGCCGCCGCGAACAGAACGCGACCTGACCGAACAAGACACATGTGTACGGTTTATGGTCTTGTGCTCGTTTCGTCAATACATAAGTGTACGGTCTTGGTGCCCCGACTGACGCGCGACAAGTGGATCCGGCACGGTCTGGCCACGCTCAGCGGCGGCGGCGTCCAGGCGGTGCGCGTCCTTCCAATGACGAAGGCGCTCCGCGTGAGCCGAGGTTCGTTCTATTGGCACTTCGAGAGCCTCGAGACGTTTCTCGAAGCACTGCTCGAGCGCTGGGCCGAGACGACGTCCGAGGTGGTGGCCGACCTTGCCGATCTCACAACGCCAGAGGCGCAGCTCCGCGCCCTCATCGGGGCTGCACTTCAGCACGACCTCGAGCTGGAGCGCCAGGTTCGCGCCTGGGCCAGCGTCGACGCGCGGGCTGAAGCGGTCGTTCGGGTGGTCGACGAGCAGCGGTTGGCGGTGCTCGTCGACACAATGCGTGCGGCTGGGCTCGAACCCGATGACGCGGCGGCCCGGGCCAAGGTTCTTTACGCCGCCAGCCTCGGTCAATTGGTGGCGTCCCCGGGTTTGGTGCATCTGGATCCCGTGGACGTCGCAAAAGTCGCCGCGCTCCTCGTGCAAGTGACGAGCGACTGAACGGATGCGCGCTGCCATCGGGAGAACGCGATGATGGCCGTCATCGTCGAGGCGTTTCGTCCGCGGGAAGCGCGGTTCGCGGGTTTGCGCTATCGTGTCGAGGTCGCCCGTGGGACTTGGTTGAGACTTCCGAATGTCGTTTTTGCCACGAAGCTAGCTCGTCTCGGTCGCCGCTCCCCGGGCGCTTTTCGACACGGTATCCCTGCCGTCGGCAATTGAGGGACTTCTCCGATGGCTGCCCCTCGTACCAACGCCGAGGCTCCCGCCGAGACGTCGGTGGGCGATGTCGTGGCCCGGGAAGACCTCGTGTTGTTCATCAACGCGTGCTTTGCCTGCACCGGGCAGCGCGCGTTCTACGACGACGGCGACGGCCAGCGGCTGTCTATCGCGTTCGTGCACGAATACGTGTTGGGCAACTACCGACGTCTCTACGCGCGGTGTCTCGCGGCGGGGATCAACCACTTCAATCAGGGGCGGATCGTGATCAACCTGCTCGCCGCGGGAGCGCCGGCCGAGACGATGCAAAGGCGGGAGGAGAACGCCCTCATCACCCACACCATCCGCCGGCTCCCGCCCCACCGGGTGTACGACCTGTTCGAAGAGCTGGCCGGGCGCCGGGTCAACAACCGGCGCACCCGGGCCGTGATGAAGGCCTTCTTCGCCCGTCGCGACCCGTTCTTCGACGCGGTCAAGTACCGCCGCAAGGTGAAGATCATGGCGCGGCACGCCCATCTCGACGGGGTGCACCTCGAGGGGCGGCAACGTGAGGCCGAGCCCCCCACGCGCGACGGTGAGGTCGGCGCGTTCTTGTTCGGATCGCCGAGGCCGGCCTACGACAACCACCTTCTCGAGACCTTTCGGCGCGCCCAGTACACCAACGAAGCCGTCTTCGAGCTGCCCTATTCGGTGGCCACCGGGTTTGCCGCCAAGCGAGGCATCTCCCAAAAAGCCTTGCTCGAGCGGGGCAACCTCACGGCGGGAGAGCGGCTCCGCCTGCAGCGCCACGCGGTCGAGGAGAAGGCGGAGCTCGCCCTCGACCTCGGCGCGGTCCCCCTGACCCGGCTCGCGATCTATGTCGCCTCGCTTCCGCGGAAAGAGAGGGCCGACCGGCGCGAGGAGCTGTCCGCCGCCCTGAACGAGGCGGCGGTGCGTGCCTGTCCGCCGCGTTGGTCGCTGGGGCGGGTGGCGGCCGTGCTCGACCGCAGCTACTCGAGCTCCGGGTCGTTCGAGCGGCGTCGGCGGCCGCTCGCGGTGGCCTTGGCGGTGAGCCGCATGCTGCGCCGCGCCGCGGCTGCCTACCTCGCCTGTTGGACCCCCCGGTTGACGAAGGAAGAGCGCTTTGGCTTCGAGCGTGACCGGCCTGAGGCCGATCTCTTCGCCGCGGCCCGGGGGCCCACCAACCTCGCCGATGCATTGCTGCGCGCCCTCCGCTGGCGACCCGATCTCGTCGTCCTCGTATCCGACGGCTACGAAAACGATCCCCCCGGCGCCGCCACCCAGGTGGTGCGTGCGTACCGCCAACGCATCGACCCGCGGGTCGCCTTCGTCCACGTGAACCCCGTGTTCGACGCCGAGCGGTTCGTACCGCGGGCCTTGGGCGCCGATCTCCCCACGGTGGGGATCCGCGATGCCGCCGACCTGCCCACGGTCCTGGAATTTGCGGCGTTCTCGTGGGGCGCCCGCTTGTCGGCCCCAGCCGCATCGGAGCGCGACGCCTCCCGGGAGCCGCGCCGGCGGGGAGCGACGCCGCTCGAGACCTATCTGGGCGATCTCGTGCGGGCGTACGTCGGAGGGGACGATGCGTGAGAGGTTGCTCCCTGCCCTGGCGCCCTCGTTGCGGCAGCTCGAGGTTGGCTCGTCGCAGGTCTTTGGTGCCATTCGTCTCGTACCTCTGCTTCGGCGCAAGGTCCCCGGCGACCTGCGCCTGATGCGTCGCGAATACGCTCCGCTCGGGGTGGTGCGCCTGGAATCGCGCGCCCACTACATTTCGTACGTTCCCCACGGCATGGTGGCGACGTGGACCGATGACGGCACGAGGGCGACGCGCGGAGCCAGCCTCGCCACCTCCGACGGCCAGCGCATCGGCGACGTGGCTCATCTCCACCACCGTATGGCCAAGCGCCAGGGTGAGCGCCAGCTCCGCTTTCTTCCCCTGCACTTGTCGATGGAGGGATTTCTTTCGCTTTGCTTCGGCGCGCCCACGGTCGGATGGCCCGAGTACACCAACGAAGCGAAGCAGCGCGGGATCTCCTTTCGTCGCGAATGGATGGTGCGCGGGCGCGGCCTGTCAGGACTCGAGGATGCCCTGCGCGTGTTCGAGATCCACGACCACCAGGTGGGCTGCATGCTCTTCGTGGCCGACGCCCTCGCCTCGGTGTTCGTGGTGAGCCACCCCGAAGACTACCGGGAGCTCCACCTCAGCCTGCTCGACGACTTCTACGGGGAGCTCCTCTACCAGTACGGCCTTCTCTACCCTGCGGTGAGCGCCCTCGCTCCGACCCTCGACGCGAGCAAAATCGCGTCGATCGCCGACCTCGAAGAGGCCGTCGCCGACATGCGACGGCAATGGTCTTCGTTTCAGGCGTTCATGGCGGCCCCGCTCCTCGAGCGCCCCCTTCAGGCGGAGGAGGTCTATCGCTGCGGTCCGTTTTCCCTGCAGCGCTTCCACACTGGCTTCGACCCCAAGGAAGAGAACCACCTCGGCGAAGCCATCGTGCGCGAAGACGGCACCCTCGAATACGCCCACACCTACCGCCTCTCGGCCGCCCAGGTGCGCCGCGCCTACCTCCTCGTCCAGCTCCAGGCCCACGACTGGAACCTCGACGACACCGCCGCCTTCTTCAAGCAATCCAAACCCCAGTTCCTGGTGCGTCTCGAAAAGGCCGGCTTTGGGTACCTCATCAAACCCCACGTCCTGGAGAAAGCTCGGCGGGCCCCGAAGGAGACCATGTAAGGAGGCTATGTGGGCGCCCCATGGGACGGGGCGGCCTTGCGCCGGGTCTTTTGGGCCCGTGCTTCCGCACGCTCTTTGAGGTGGGCGAGCCAGACGTCGTGGAGCTCACGCAACTTGTTCGGGACGAAGATCTTCTCGAAAAAGGTGAGAAACCCCTTCTGCGCCTCGTCGGTGATCACGATACAGCCATCGTCGGTCGGGATGATCAGCCACGCGTGGTAGCCCTGGATGATGCTCTTCTCCGACTCCCACGCGAGGCGATAGGGAGGCTCGAACTCTCGAATCGTCGACACGAAATCGAGGTCCATGGTGGTCCAAGTGAAGATGGCGTCGCGCTCCAGGCGCCGGCCTCTACCCTCTACGACGACGTTCTTTGCCCCTTCGTACCAAGTGGGCCAGGCCTCGGCTTCGATGAGCTCGGCCCAAACGTCTTCCGCGGGCGCACGCACGCGGATGGCGTTGTGCACGAAGAAGCTGGATTCCTCCGGGGTGTATTCGGCCGGCCAACGCACCCGCTCCGGGTACCTTCGACTTTGCTCGATGGCTTGGAGATTCGGCCCGCAACCCGTGGCGAACGCGATGGTGGCAAAGGTCCAGAAGCCATGCCCTCGTTTCATGCCCCCATCATGTCGGGAGGCCCCCTTCGCCGGCAGACGTGGAACGCCAAACGCATGACACCCGCTGCCATCCGCGCCGGAGTGTCGACGATGCTCCGTCGTTTCTCGCCGTATGAGGCGGTGGACGGGGTCAATCTTATCGGCCGCTACGACACACGACGATGTTGAGGTGGGCGAAGTCGGCCATGAGGCTTTTCTCTTTTCAGGGGGCGAAGCGGACGACGAAGGCGTCGAGGTCGCCGAGGCCGGATGCGCCGAAGGCGAAGTCGCCGGCCATGCTGCCCGAGCCCCAGACGTTGCCGTCGGGGGCGACGCCGACCCAGCGAAGGGTCAGTTCCGAGTTGGGGTCCGCGGCGGAATTGACCCAGATGGGGGCGCCGTTGGGGGCGACCTTAACGACGTAGCCGGTGGCCAGGTTGTTCGATTGGACGGGCCCGTCGCCGAAGTTCACCTGGCCGGCGGTGAAGTTGCCCGCGACCACCACGTCGACGCCAGGGTCGCCATCGGAGGCGCGGGGGACGGCGGCGACATCTACGGCGCGAGCGTCGCCGTCGGCGGGCCATACACGACCCCAGCGGGCTTGCTGCGGGTCGGCGCGGTCGAGGGCGAGGACGAAAGGATCGGTGCCGGCTTGGTCGGCGTTGAGGGCGACCTCGCCGTCGGGGCCGGGGAAGGTCTGCGAGGCGGCGGCCAGGCTGCTGCCCCAGCCCCCGGAGACGTAGACGGTGTCGTCGGTCACCGCGAGGCCGCCCGCGAATACGTCGAAGTCCTCGCCGAGGTAGACGGGGCCCTTCGTGACGTCGAGAGCGTCGTCGAACGCGAACACCACGGTTTGGTTGGTGACCGTGTTCATGGCCATCCCCGAGTTCTGCAGCGCCTGGGGCGTGCCGCTTCCCTGGCCGACCGAACCGGTGCCAACGTACTCGGCGAGCACCCAGAGCTCGTCGTCGTCGGTGCGCACCATGTCGGCGATGCGGCCTCCGCTCAGCGTCGCGCCGAGCGTGATGCCGACCCGCGCCCCCTGAATCCCGCTCTGGTTGACGAGGACCTGAATGGCCCGCGAGAGGCTCGCGCCGTCGGCTTCAATCACCGCCACCGCGGTACGCTGCGCACTTCCCGCCAACGCCTCGACCGCCGCCGCCTCCCCCGTCGTCGACACGACCCGGTAGAGCCATTCTGCCTGGCCTTCGTCGGCGCCAGAGGCGGCCGCGCGCAAGACCACGAAGGCGTCGGCGGCGCCCGTATTCGATACGTCGTTGACCATGCCGCCGGGGTCGAAGTCAGCTTCGAACGTGCCGGCGTAGAGCACGCGATCGTCGGGCAGGGCGTAGACGTGCGTCACCTCGGTGTCGGCGCCCCACGTAAGGACCTCCCCGTCGGCGTTCATCCCTTCGAGCCGCGCCGAAAACCCGAGTGGCCCTCCGCCGATCACGCCGTCGGCGGTGGCGCCGGCGACGGTGATGCTGGCGTCGTTGAGCGCCGTACCGGCCACGACGGCGCGGCTGTCGGACAAGAGTGCGCTCCGCGTGGCGGCTCTATCGGCGGAGGGGGTACCATAGACGAGGGCAAAGTCTTGCGCGCCGGTGACGCAGCGCCCGCCGCTGTCGCACCGGCCACCGGGAAGGTCCGGACAGGCTTCGCCCGCGGGCGTCGTTTGGCAGAGGCCGTCGCCGCCGCATTGGGCATCACAGGCCTCGTCGCAGGGGCGGTCGCAGCACACGCCGTCGGCGCAGTTGCCGCTGGCGCACTCGGTGGGCGCGCCGCACGCAGCGCCCAAGGGCAGGCCGTCGCCACCGCCACTGGCCCCCCCGCCGTCGCCTCCGGGCCCGCAGGTCCCAAGCCGCGTGCAGTCGCTCGCGAGGTCCGCGCAGCTCGCGCTCCCGAACAGCGCACTCAGGCCCAGCCCGAGCGTACCCACGCCCAGCGTCCACGCCGCACGCGGGCGGCCCAGCGGACGGTCCAGCGACCGACGTTGACGAGACGATGCAGAACCGAAGAAGTCACGAGACGACATGAGAAAAGACAAGCCTGGTCGAGGGTGAGACATCGAGGCCGCTCAGGGAGGGCCTGCGTGGGCGCCGGGGAGGTCCGGGCTCGAATCGACGAGATTCGCTCTCGGTGTACCATCGATGTCGGTGCGGGGGTCGAAGTCCTGCCAGAGCCCCACGTTTTCGAACGCGCCTTGCCCCGACGCGGTGAGGCGAAGGTTCCCGGTGGCCCGGGACGCGAACAAGCCATCGCTTACCACGAAGGCGAGGTTGCCCGGCCCGGGCAGCATCTCCGGCGCCGCGGTGTGCTCCACCGTGAGGTCGGTGGCGCAAAATCCGAGGGCCGGTCCGCTCGACCCCGAAAAGACGATGGAGTTGCGGAGACGCACCGACGCCCCCTGGCAGTTGATGGCAAAGGTGTCCGCGCCCCCTCCGCCGGCAAGGGTGCTGAAGTTCACATCGAGGGCAACGTCGGGGCCGAGCGTCAGTGCCGATCGCTGCACGCCATTGCCCGCCACGATGGTGTTGCGGAGGCGTAGGTCCGCGACGCCGTCGGCAAAGATCCCGAAGCCCGCGCTGCCTCGGATCTCCGTGCGGTCGAGCGCCATGCGACCGTCGATGACCTGGGTCGCGACATTGTTTTCGCTGCGGGCGACCACTCCCTCCATCATGAGCGTGGCTTCGGTGACCGACACCACGGCGCGCGTGCTGCCAACCTGATCGAAGACATCGCTAGCGGCCTCGAGGACTGGCCGCCCTGTTTCGGGCAGGATCGCGACCACGCGATCCCCGTCGATCACGAAAAACTCGTCGTAGGGCCCGCCTTCCTCCTTGACGCGGAGGATGCCTTCTCCAGACGCAGGAACGGCCGCGACCGCTGCGGCCACCGAGTTGAAATCGTCGCCCGGATCGGGACCGACGACGACCGGGGGGGCGGTCATGCACACGCCGGTGAACACGTTGCATGCGGCGCCGGGACATTGCTCGTGAAAGCGACAAGGCCCGCAACGGAACGCGAGCGTGTCGCAGATGGCATTGTCGCCGGTACACTGCGACGTATCTTCGGCGGAGCATTCGACGCAGCGCCCGTCGGGGGCACACACCGGCCGCTCCCCGCCGCAGAGGTTCGGGTCTTCGAGGCAGGTGTCGCCCGGCCCGCTGCCGCCGGTGCCCCCGCCGCCGCCGTCGTCGCCCCCACCCTGCGCGGCGCCGGCGCCGCTGCCGTCGCTTCCGCCGCTCGCGGTGGACGTGGTGCCGCTGGGGGACGAGGCGTCGTCGTCGCCGCAAGCCGTTACCCCGAGGGTGGAGGCCGCGGTGGCGATGAGAAGAAGGAGAGGGGAGGTGAGTGAAGTCCGCATCATGTTGGTTTCGTCTTTCGGAGCGCGTTCAGGGGTACCTCGACCCGATGGGACACATGGTTGCGTACTTTTTTTCGACCAGAGCGAAACGAGTGGGTCGCGACCAGCCGTGGAGGCCGATGGAGCGCGGTCGAAACGCGTAGGACGGGGCTCTCCCCGGTCCGCTTTGAGGGGCTACCGCTCAGCGCATCCAGAGGGCGGCGAGGTCGAGCTCGATGGCGTCGAAGGGCTCGAGGCGTACGCTCGCGTCACCGTCGCAGGTGGCAACGAGACGGTAAGTCTCTCCGTCGAGGCGGTAAACCTCCAGCAGCTGAACGTCTGCGTCGATGAGCCAGACGTGGCTCACCCCCTCCCGCGCGTAGATCGGCATCTTCCGGACCCGGTCGTGAGCCCGAGTAGAGGGGGACAGGATCTCGCACACCCAGTCGGGCCGAACGTCGAGAAACCTAGCGTCGGGCAGCTCGGGGAGGGTTGCGCGGCGCCAGCCGGCGAGGTTGGGCACGAGCACGTCGCCGGCGAGGTGGATCTCGGGCTCATTCAGGATGATCCAACCGCCCGGTCCCCCTTTGCCGCGGTTGAAGGGCCCGTTCAGCTCGCCACCAAGCGCCGAACTGGCCATCGCATGTCTCACAGCCGGGCGCGGCAGGGTGTGAAGCTCGCCATCGACGAGCTCCGCGAGGACATGCGCGGGAGCGGCGAGCACGTCGTCGTACGTGGCTTTGCTCGAAGCAACTCCGGCCATGGGCCAATTGTAGCCTCCACCGCGGAGCCGTCGCGCCCTCTAAGGAGCCCACCGTCGACGCCGGTCGCGCTGCCTGCGGTACGGGGTTCGACAACCCAACGTCTCTAGGCAGACGGTTTGGGCCTCAGGCGTTCGTCACGAAGCTGGCCTTCAACCTGGTGATGATGCCGTCGAAGGTGTCTTCACCACGGAGCCGGCCCGCCGTGTCGTAGTGCAGTCTTTGCAACCCGCGCCAAACCGTTGAGCTTCATCTCCGCTAAGCTTACCCTCAACAAGTGACCCTTCGTCGGGATGAGCGGTTCGATGCTGCCGTGGAACCCTACCGGGTTGCCGCCGGGCCGTGGGCCCGTGTGCTAACTGCGCGTGTGGACCATGTTTCCGTTCAGGAGCCGCCAGTGGACAGTATGGCGATTATCGACGCCTATTTTGAGCGCCTTCAACTGTGGCGTGAATCGTCGAGTGTTCTCCGCCCAATCGGTCATGTGGATGCGCGTCGTGTTTGCGAGGTTGTTAGCCGGTACGACGTTGCTTACGGGGAGCCTCGCCCGAATGCGTAGCCGATGGTTTCTATCATGGAGTCTTGGCTGTCCTGTTGGACCTCCTCATGTTCCTACATGACGAACGTACCGGCTGATGTGGATCTCGATACGAAAGACGTGCTGGCTCTCGCGGTGCAGCCAGCAGTATTGTTTGAGGATGTAGCGATAGGCGTAGTTGCGGTAGACGGGAGCCGTATTGGGCTATTTTGTTATCACTCGAACTCGTGAGCGGCGTTTGCCTTCTCAAGTACGATGTTTGGACGTGAAGTCGACCATCGGATAAGCGGTCCACTACAACGATCGCCGTGCCCAACCGGAAACCGCCAAATAATTACCGCTCCAGTCTCTGCCACGTCCCGCGTCGCACAACCTGGAGGGCGCAGCACCTCAAACGCAGACTACAAATAGTCCGGCTGGTCAAACAGCACTTGGAAGCCTCGACGCAAAGTCACCAGCGCCTACGACGCCGAAGGCGAGCGTATGAGGCGGCCACGGGGTTAGCCAACTATCAATGACCCCAAGCAGTTCGCCTGTCCGGTAGCGCACAGCGCGAACAGGTCTCCGGTTGGAAGTTTCCGGTTCCGCCACGAAGCGCAAATCGCATGTCGAAGCGCCGCTGTACTTTCTTCATGGACTAAAGCAGGTCCAAGGATCGGTAGGGGATGAATGCGCTCATCGTGTCGCCAGTGCCGAGCCGGCAAATCGGAGGAACGGTTACCCGTGTAACTGCGGAGAAACCTATTTGCCTCCCCCCGCCACTTCCGAAACGCTGTGTGCGGCGTGTCGTTCTCTGGCCAATTTAAGGCGATCATGAGAATCGGTGTGATCGCGTAGTTCTGGCTTGCGTTAGTTCTTCTTTGCTGGCGACTTGATGGTGTTCGGGCGCTTCGCCTGCCTCTTCTTCCTTGTGCGCTTTTTTCTTGCTGGTTGCGGCGCATCCAAGTAGCGAACCAGATCTTCGTGGAGGCCATGCAAGGGCTCTGCTGCCGCTTCGGTCTCGTCGACTCGAAAAACTCGCCATTGCACGTGCTCGCTTATCTGGGCCTGCAGATCCTCCACTCCAGTCAACGAGTCATCGAGCAGATTTACAACCTGCCAAAGGGCTTGCCATTGCGCGCCGCGCAGTGCCAACGACAGTTTGTCTATATCGGCACCTGTTTCGAGGAGAGAGCGCAGTGCGTCGGCGGCACCGGGGTAGTCAAGGCCTTCGGGTTGGCGGAGTGAGCTATCCGAAACACAACGAGCCACGCCCCGAAGAAAAAGAGCCCTCGGAAGATAGTTGCCATTTTCTAATTCTTCTTTGACTGCGTAGTCCAAGGAAGACTCTCCAATTAACTCAAACCAGAGCCGAAGCGTATTCGATCTTTCCTTCATTCTGAATCCTCCTAGGGGTTCCATCGACCGCCTCGCATTCGCCCGCGAATATTACCTAGCTGCCTTCGCACTGCGCTCGCCCCACCACGCTCTTCTGCCCGCTGCAGCTCATCGAGCACTTTCTTGTAGGCCGCCTGTGAGTGGACCTTTCCGCCGTGATAGGCAGCGCAGTTCCGGAATCCTGGGTGATCTGGCTGCGCGAGCTGGGAGTCCTGAGTGCCCCAAAGGGCGGCGCCGTTGGCGGCATCATCGATGCCAATATTATTTCGACCCAAGAGCTGTCGCAGTTTGTCACCTGTCTCCTTGCCACCCTCCCGTGGGACGATATGGTGCGCTGTTTGCCCAGGCACTAACGGTCGATCGGCTTCCGCCATAGCTGCGGCGAGCTTTTGCGCAACCGACAGACCGTACGGATCGATGAAGCCAAGAGCATTGGGTCCGAAGGAGTATTGGTACGTTCCCGCATGGAGTCCATCTGGATCACTACTGCAGTATCGGACGCCAGCGCCGTAGTAGCGCCATCGGTTGTAGCTGAGTCCGGTCTCCTCATCTCTATATTGTCCTTGCAGCCGGATGGGCGTGCTGGCCTTGGCGCCTGGTTTGGCAACGAGCTCGCCCCAGGCGCGGCGTTGGTATTCGGTGGCGATGTGGCCTTGTTCGTCGACGAGACGCTCGGGGGTGCCGATGGGGTCGTTGAGGTAGTGAAACCAGGCGCCATCGGCGGTTCTGCCGGTGCCG